>JBBROS010000010.1:0-98173 GCA_038229135.1 Acetobacterales bacterium | reverse complement strand
ATCAAGAATGTGCGAACCACCGGCATGGTGCCGACCCTCAAACGCGTGACACATCGTTATTGGCACAGCCCTGCGGCGACATTGTGGCGAGAAGCGCCGGAACGAATACGAGGCTCGCCAAAAGCGTGCATCCCAGGCTGAGCAGCAGCAGCGCCCCCATGCTCGAGGTGCCCGGATGTGCCGACAGCGCCAACGAGCCGAACGCCGTTGCCGTCGTCAGCGCGCTAAACACCACCGCGCGCGCCGTGGCGGACCCGAGCGGACGCACCTGGCCTGCGCGCCAGTTCATCACGAAATAGATGTTGAACGACACCCCAACCCCCAGCAGCAGCGGCAGCGCGATCACGTTGGCAAAGTTGAGCGGCAGCGGCAGCAGCACCGAGGCCAGCACCGTGAGCAACCCAGACAGCAGCAACGGCGCCAGCACCAGCAGAACGTCCATCACCCGCCGCAGCGCCAAGGCCAGGATCACCATGATGGCCAACACCGCGCCCAGAGCCGCGCGCGTGAACGCGTCGACGATGGTGTTCGCCGTCTCGATGATCGTGACCGCACTCCCGCCCGCATCGGGCACCGTCGCGCGCACCCCGTCCGCGAACCGCCGCAGCCCGGCCGCCCCCTCGCCGCCCATGCCCGCCGCCGGAACCGCGCTCACCTGCACCCGCCACCGGCCGTCGGGGAGCACCCAGTCCCGCCGGATCTCAGGCGGCACGCTGGCCTCCACCACAGGCCCCGCCTCGAGCGCCAGCCGCAACCGGTCGATCTGCTGCGGCAGGAACCGCGTCAGCGCCCGGTCGGCGGCCAACAGCACCGCATCCGGCGCCGCCTCGAGCTGCCGCACGCTCGCCGCCACCGCCGCCAGCGGGTGGTCCGCCGGCAATCGCGGCACCGCCCGCGCGAGCTGCGTCGAGGCCGCCCGGGCCGCCAACCGCAGGTCGGCCGCCGTCACCGGGGCCGGCGGCGCACGCGGCGCGAGCGTCGGCCCCAGCAGGCTGGCCGCGTCGGCCACCAGCGCCAGCTTCGTCGCCTGGTCGTCCGGCACGAAGCTCGAGAGCGTCACCACCTGGCCCACGAGCGGCAGCCCCTGCACCTGCCGCGCCAGCACCCGCGCCGCAGCACCGTCCGCGGCCAGGATGTCGATCGTGTAAGGGTCCGTCAGCGGGTTCGCCACCAGCTCGGCCAGGGTCCGCATTGCCTCCGTCGACGGGTCCTTCGTGTGCAGCGGGTCGCTGTCGAACTGCAGCCGCGGCATCGCAGCCGCTCCCACCGCCGCCAGGAGCATGAACACCCCGAGCACCCCGAGCCGCCCCCGCGCAGCCGCCCGGTCCAGCGGCGCCGCCCAGCGGAACCCCACCTCCCGCACCGCCGCCCCCGGCCTGTAGAGCAAGGCAATCGCAGCCGGCAGCACCGTCATGGTACACACGAACGCGATCAGCATGCCCACCCCCGCGATCAGCCCCAGCTCCGCAACACCCACGAAGTCGGTCGGCACGAACGCCAGGAACCCCGCCGCCGTCGCTGCCGCCGCAACCAGGATCTGCGGGCCCGACTGCCGCCCGGTTGCCGCCAGCGCCGCCTCCAGCCCACCCTCCCCCTGCATCTCGCGGAAACGCACGCTGAACTGGATCGCGAAATCCACCGCAATCCCCACGAACAGGATCGCGAACGCAACCGAGATCAGGTTCAGCGGGCTCACCGTCAACGACGCGAAGCCCGTCGTGGCCAGCAGCCCCACCAGCAACGTCAGCACGATCGGCACGATCAACCGCCAGCTCCGCACCGCGAAGGTGAGCCAGACGATCACCAGCAGCGTGCTCCCCACCAGCCCCGCCGCGGCCCCCTGCGCCACGGTCGCAAACTCCTCGTCGGCCAGCGCCACCGACCCCGTGACGCGCACCCGCGCCTGCCCGGCCGCCACGAACTCCTGCCGCGCCGCCGCCGCCCGCAACGCCGCCGTGGCCGCCGCCCCCGGCTGCAGCGCACCGAAATCCAGCACCGGCTGCACCAGCACGAAGCGGAACTTGCCCCCGAGCTCCGACACCGGCCCCGCCAGCAGCCGCTGCCACGAGAGCGGCGCCGGCCTGCCCTCCAGCGCGGAGCGCAGCGCCGCATCGAACCCGCGCAGGCTCGCCGTGAACGGCCCGAGATCGGCCTGCCCCCGCTCCACCCCCATCCCCACCAGCGCCAGCGCCGCGAACAGCCCACGTGCCGATGGGTCACCCACCAGCTGTCCCAGGAAGGGCTGCGCGTCGATCGTCTGGTCCAGCAACCCCTGCAGCGCCGGGGTCTCGAGGAACAGCAGGCCGTTCTTGTTGAAGAAGGGCGACGCATCCGGCCGCCGCACGCTCTTCACATGCGGGTCCGACGCCAGCGCGTCTGCGAGCCCGGCCGCCACCGCCTCGGCTGCCTCCGGGCTGTCGCCGTCGACGACCGCCACCAGCAGGTCGTTGAACTGCGGCAGCAGCCGCTTCAGCTCCCCCTCCCGCTGCTTCCACGGCAGGCTCGAGGCGAACAGCTGGTCCACATCCGTCGTCACCGCAAGCCGCGTTGTGGCGAGCCACAGGCAGGCTGCAACGAGCATCGCTGCGGCCAGCAGCACGAGCCGCGCATGGCGGGCGGAGAACAATACGGTGCGAACGAGAAGCATGCGCCCGCTAAAGCCGAACCGCGCCGCCGGGGCAAGGGCAGACCTCCCCTGCATCCAAAGCGCAAGCCAGCCCGTAAGGACCATGTGGACGTCAGCGAGCCACACCTTTCAGGAGCAACACGAATGACCAGCACGTTCCGCAACGCCCTGCTCGCCGCCGCCCTGGCCTTCGCAGCCCCGGCCCTGGCCCCCGCTGCCTTTGCCCAGCCCGTCGTCGGCGGCTCCCCGATGTACCCGACGAAGAACATCATCGAGAACGCCGTCAACTCGAAGGACCACACGACCCTCGTCGCCGCCGTCAAGGCTGCCGGGCTGGTCGAGACCCTCTCGGGCCCCGGCCCGTTCACCGTGTTCGCGCCCACCAACGCCGCATTCGCCGGCCTTCCCGCCGGCACCGTGGACACGCTGCTGAAGCCCGAGAACAAGGCCATGCTGACGAAGGTCCTCACCTTCCACGTCGTGCCCGGCATCCACGACGCCGCCGGCATCGCGGCCGCCATCAAGGCGGGCGGCGGCAAGGCCACGATGAAGACGGTCGCGGGCGAGACGCTCACCTTCAGCCAGATCGGCAACGTGGTGACCATCAACGACGCCAAGGGCACGATGTCCCACGTCACCATCGCCGACGTGCGCCAGAGCAATGGCGTGATCCACGTCGTCGATAAGGTGCTCCTGCCCTCGTAAGCACTTCCCCTCTTACCAACGGCCGGGTCTGCCGCCATACACGCGTCATGACAGACCCGGCCGCCCCAGCGGATGACGAGACCGCCATGCTTCTCGCTCGCTGCGCCACAGCCGACGGCCCCGCCTTCCGGCGCCTCTACGACCTGCATGGCGCGCTCCTCTACGGCGTCGCGCTCCGCATCACCCGAGACCCGGCCCGCGCCTCCGATGCGGTGCACGACGCGCTGCTCCAGGTCTGGCGCAACGCCGCCCGGTTCGATCCGTCACTCGGTGCGGGCAAGGCCTGGCTCGTGAGCCTGGTCCGCTACCGCGCGCTCGACACCATGGCCCGCACCCGCCGGGAGGTGCAGCCAGCCGACGATGCGCCCGAGCCGATCGACCCGGACAAGCTGCCGCTCGAGCGCTTGCAGGACGACGAAGCAGGCCAGGCGCTGCACCGCTGCCTGGGCGAAGTCGAGCCTGAACGCCGAGCCCTCGTGCTGCTCGCCTTCGTCGAAGGCCTCACACATGCCGAGGTCGCAGCCCGCCTGCGTCAACCGCTTGGGACCGTGAAGTCCAGCATCCGCCGCGCACTCATCATTTTGCGCGGCTGCCTTGAAAGGGGAGCGACATGAGCGACCCGACCGCCACCCGGCCCGACGACGCGCCAGACGAAGCGCCAGACGACGACCTGCTGGCGGCAGAATACGTGCTCGGCACCTTGTCTCCGAAGGAGCGCGCCACGGTCCAGGCACGGGCCGCGCTGGAGGCGGCTCTCGCCACCAGCATCGCCTCGTGGGAGCGCCGGCTCGCGCCACTCGCCGAGCTCAGCCCAACGGTGCCACCCCCGCCCGTGCTGTGGCAGCGCCTGGCCCTGGCCAGCGGCATCGAGAGCGTCATCCAAAGCCCGCGCCGCCCTCGCAACCCTTGGCGCCTGGCCACGATCGGCGCCAGCGCAGTCGCCGCCTCCCTGGCCCTGGCGCTCCTCGCCCGCCCCGCCCCGCCCCCCGTGCAGCTGGCCGCGCTCTCGGCCATCGATGGCCCGGGCACGATCTTCCTCATCCGGCTCGAGCCCAACGGCGCGGCCACCATCCTCGCCACCGGCACGCCGGACATCCCCTTGGGCCGCTCGCTCGAGCTCTGGGCCGTCCGCCCCGGCGCCACCGTGCCCGAAAGCCTCGGCCTGCTGCCCGCCACCGGCCGCCTCCAGCTCGCCCCCTCGCCGAACGCGGTGCCACCCGGCACCACCCTGCTCGTGAGCCAGGAGCCACAAGGCGGCTCCCCAACACGCCTCCCCACCGGCCCCGTCGTCTACAAGGGCCTGCTCACAGGCATTTAGGCGGCCTTACCCCCTCCCTTGCTAAGAAGGTCGGGAGAGGGGGACGGCTCGCACGAACCCCGATTGCGAACGCCCTACCGCAACGGCGGCGCGTACATGATCCCCCCCTGGTTCCACAGCCGGTTCACCCCGCGCGGCAGCCCCACGCCGCCGAACGCGCGCTCGTAGATCTCGCCGTAATTCCCGACCGCCTTGATCATGTTGTAGGCCCAGCGCTTGTCGAGGCCGAGCATCGGCCCGAGGTCCCCCTGCACGCCCAGCAGCCGCTGCACCGCCGGGCTCGGGCTCTTCAGCATCTCGTCCACGTTCGCCTGCGTCACCCCGAGCTCCTCGGCGTTCACCAGCGCGAACCCCGTCCACTTCACGATGTCCAGCCACTGCTCGTCGCCCTTGCGCACCGCAGGGCCCACCGGCTCCTTGCTGATGCGCTCGCTGAGCACGATGTGGTCGTCCGGCACCTGCAGCGCCGTCCGGTTCGCGGCCAGCTGCCCGGCATCCGTGCTGTAGGCGTCGCACCGCCCCGCCTCATAAGCCGCCATGCCGTCCGGCGCCCGCTCGAACACCACGGCCCGGATGTTCGCGTTGTTGGTCCGCGACCAGTCGGCCAGGTTCAGCTCGCTCGTGCTGCCCTGGGTGGTGCAGACCGCAGCCCCCTTCAGGTCCGTCGCCACCTTCACGCCGCTTGCCTTCCGCACCAGGAAGCTCTGCCCGTCGTAGAAGTTCACGAACGCGAACTCCGTCCCGTTCATCGCCTCGCGCGACAGGGTCCAGGTCAGCGTCGTCACCGTCACGTCCACCTGGCCCGTCTGCAGGACCGTCAGCCGCTGCGGGCTGCTGACGGCCGTGAACCGCACCTTGGGCTCCCCCAGCACCGCCGCCGCAATGGCCCGGCACGTGTCGGCATCCAGCCCCTGGAACACGCCCTGCTTGTCGTAAAGCCCGAAGCCCACCACCCCGAGCCCGGCCGTGCACTCCAGCATGCCCCGCGCCTTCACCGCCGCCAGCGTAGGCCCGGTCGCCTGGGACTGCGCCCACGCCGGCCCCATCGTCGATGAACCGGCCACCAGCAGCCCCAACATCCATCCGCGCATCATGCCCCCCGCTTCGATCCGCGTAGAGCCATGCAAGCACCATGCCCCAGCTATGCCAAAAGCGGCGGCCTACGGTCGATCACCCGCCGCGCCTTGCCCAACGACCGCTCGACCCCTCCGGGCGCCACCACCTCCACAACCGCCGTCACCCCGATCCGGTCCTTGATCAGCCGCGCCAGCCCGGCCCCGTCCACGAGGCCAAAACTCTCCGGCCGCGCCTCCACCCGCACCAGCATCATGTCCATCCGCCCCTCGCGGGACAGCTCGATCTGGTAGTGCCCGGACAGCTCCGGCTCCCCAAGCACCAGCTCCTCCACCTGCGTCGGGAACACGTTCACCCCGCGCACGATCATCATGTCGTCGCTCCGGCCCGTCACCTTCACCATCCGCCGCATGCTTCGCGCCGTGCCCGGCATCAGCCGCGTCAGGTCCCGCGTCCGGTAGCGGATCACCGGCATCGCCTCTTTCGTGAGCGTGGTCAGCACCAGCTCGCCCTCTTCCCCGTCAGGCAGCACGCGGCCCGTCGCCGGGTCGATCACCTCCGGGTAGAAATGGTCCTCCCACAGGTGCAGCCCGTCCTTCGTCTCCACGCATTCCTGCGCGACGCCGGGGCCCATCACCTCGGACAGGCCGTAGATGTCCACCGCATGCATGGCGAAGGCCGCCTCGATCTCGCCCCGCATCGCGTTCGTCCAGGGCTCCGCGCCGAACACGCCCACCTTGAGGCTGGTGGCCGCCGGGTCGAGCCCGGCCGCGCGGAACGCGTCCAGGATCGCCAGCATGTAGCTCGGCGTCACCAGGATGACGTCCGGCTCGAAATCCCGGATCAGCTGCACCTGGCGCTCGGTCTGCCCGCCGCTGATCGGGATCACGGTGCAGCCCAGCCGCTCGGCCCCGGCATGCGCGCCCAGCCCCCCGGTGAACAGCCCGTAGCCATAGGCGTTGTGCACCCGCATCCCGGGCCGGGCGCCGGCCGCCCGCAGGCTCCGCGCCATCAGCCCGGCCCAAACGTCCAGGTCGGCCTGCGTGTAGCCCACCACCGTCGGCCGCCCCGTGGTGCCGCTGCTGGCATGGATCCGCGCAACCCGCTCCCGCGGCACGGCGAACATCCCGAACGGGTAGTTGTCGCGCAAATCCGCTTTCGTGGTGAACGGGAAGCGCACCAGGTCGTCCAGATGCCGCATGTCCCCCGCATCCACCCCGGCCGCCGCAAACGCCCGGGCGTAGTGCGGCACCGCCTGCGCCCGGGCCAGCGCACCCCGCATCCGCTGGAGCTGCAGCGCCCCGATCTCGTCCCGGCTCGCCGTCTCGATCGGCTCCAACTCGCCCGGGCGCGGCGAGAGGTCAGGGCGCATCGGCCACCCAGCGATGCCCCACGGTGCGCGAATGCCCCCGGAACTCCGCCACCACCGCGTTCCCGACCCGGATCGTCACGTCCGTGATCCCGCTCCGCCCCTCGCTATGCCGCACCAGCGCCGTCGCCACGAGAAGCTCCCCGTCCCGCACCGGCCGCAGGAAAGCCACGTGGCACTGCGCCGCCACCGCGCCCTCGCCGGAGCTGTTGCAGGCAAACGCGAACGCGCTGTCGGCCAGGCAGAAGATGAACCCGCCATGGCAGGTGCCGTGCCCGTTGACCATGTCGCCCCGCACGGCCATGGACAGCGTCGCGGTGCCCGGCCCCACCGCCTCCAGCACCATCCCCAGCCCGGCGCTCGCCCGGTCCCCGTCCCACATCGCCCGCGCCGAAGCGCGCGCAATCTCGTCCGGCGTCATTCGGGGGCGCCCTCGAAGTGCGGCGACCGCTTCTCGAGGAAGGCATGCACCCCCTCCCGGAAATCTGCCGTGCCACCCAGCGCGCGTTGAGCATCCCGCTCATGGTCCAGCTGCTGCTCGAGCGTGTGTGCCCCAGAAACGGCGAAGGCCCGCTTGATCGCCGCCAGCGCCCCGGCCGGCATCCCCGCCAGCCGCGCCGCGATCGCCTGCGCCTCCTCGAGCACCCGCTCGTCCGGCACCGCCCGCCACACCATCCCCCAGGCCGCCGCCTCCGCCCCGCTCACCGCATCCCCCAGCAGCGCCATGGCCCGCGCCCGCGCATCGCCCACCAGCCGCGGCAGCGTCCACGTGCCCCCCGCATCCGGCAGCAGCCCGATCTTGACGAAGGCCTGGATGAACCGCGCCCCCTCCCCCGCGACCACGATGTCGCACGCGAGCGCGATGTTCGCCCCCGCCCCGGCCGCCACGCCATGCACCGCACACACGACGGGCTTCGGCAAACCCCGGATCAGCCGCACCAGCGGGTTGAACTTGTTCTCTAGATCCGCGCCCAGGTCCTGCCCCGGCCCGACATCGCCCAGATCCGCCCCGGCGCAGAACCCCTGCCCGGCCCCGTGCAGCAGCACCGCCCGCACCCCCGCCTCTGCCGCCGCCCGGCCCAGCGCCGCCCGGAGCCCGGCGTGCATGGCGTCGTCGAAGCTGTTCAGCACGGCAGGCCGGTCCAGCAACACCGCCATCACCCCGCGCGCCACCGAAACCTGCACCGCACCCTGCATCCGGCCTCCCCCTCGTCCGCCGTATCATGGCGGAGGCCAGGAGAAGCGCAACCGCCCCTCGCCTTGCGGGAGAGGGGTCGGCGCCGGCACGAACAGGAGCCGCCCCGGGCCGGATCGTTAAGGCTTCAGCCCCTTATGCGCCGGGTCCGCCACCGCCTCCCCCAGCCGCCGCGCGAGATACGCCGTGATCGCCATCTCCTCCGCGGTCAGCCGAGGCGCCCCCTCTTCCGCAACCCCAGTCTCAACCATCTCGTCGGCCCGCGCGCGCAGCCCCTCGAGCAGGCTGCCATCCAGGTAGCCCTCGAAAACAGCCGGGTGGATATAGCACTTGCGGCAGATCGCCGGCGTGTTCCCCAGGCTTTTCGCCACGTGCTCCACCGCGTGCAGAAGATTCTTCTTGGCCTTCGCCGTGCTGTCGAACGCCTCGAGGCTCGAAAGCGTGACAGCAGCCAGCGTCGTCGCCGCCCAGGTGCGGAAGTCCTTCGCGGTGACATCCTCGCCCGTTACCTCGTGGAGGTATTGGTTCACGTCGTCGCTCGTCACATGGTGCTGGTGCCCGTCTTCCCCGACGAACTGGAACAGGTCCTGCCCGTCCAGGTCCCGGCAGCGCTTGACGACCTGCGCCAGCCGCCGGTCGTCGAGGTCTATGTGATGGTTGATCCCGTGCTTGCCCCGGAAATCGAACGTCAGGTGCTTGCCCCGAACGATCGCATGCTGGTCCTTCAGCGTCGTCAGGCCGTAGCTCTGGTTCTGCTTCGCATACTCCTCGTTGCCCACGCGCATCATGGTCTTCTCGAGCAGCGCCACGATGGCCGCGACCACCTTGCGCTTGGGCAGCCCATGCAGCCCCAGATCCACCTGCACCTGCGCCCGGATGACCGGAAGCACGCGCCCGAACACGAGCATCTTCGAATACTTCGATTCGTCGCGCACCTGGCGCCACCGCGGGTGGTAGCGATACTGTTTCCGCCCCCGCGCATCCCGCCCCACCGCCTGCAGGTGGCCCCTCGGGTCCGGGCAAATCCACACGTCGGTGTAGGCCGGTGGGATGGCGAGCTTCCTGATGCGCGCGACGTCCTCCTCGGCCGTCACCTCCGTGCCGTCGGGCTTGTAGAAGCGCCAATGGTCCCCGTCCCGCTCACGCCGGAGGCCGGGTTTTTGGTGGTGCACGTAACGCAGCCTCGCCGCTTTGGCTGCCGCCCGCGGGTCGAGCTTCGGGGACCCCGGAGTTTCCGGGGCGGTGGCAGGCATCATCGATCGGTCAAGCATGAGGGCCTGAACGACGGCCTCGTAGCCGAGTTTCCGCGTCCGTCGCAGAACCGTCACCGTCTGAATGAACTTACGTCAGCCTCGCCCGTTGCCGCCTGGACCGAGGCCCAATGCTGCAGAAGGACCAACGATGGCCGGACAAGACCTGCTGTGCTTCTCCCACCTGCGCTGGGACTTCGTCTTCCAGCGCCCACAGCACCTTCTCGTCCGGGCAGCCCGCAGCATCCGCGTGTGGTACATCGAGGATGCCGAATGGCACCATGGCATCCGCCCGCACGCCGTCACCCGCACCACGCCAGAGGGGGTGGTGGTGGTGGTGCCCCAGCTTCCGCACGGGGTCGACCCCGAGGGCTATCTCGCAGGCATGCGAATGATCCTGGCCGAGCTGATGATCGGGAACCGGATTGAGCGCCCTATCCTGTGGTACTATACCCCGCACGCCCTCGACTGGACCGAACACCTCGTGGGCAACCCGACCGTCTATGACTGCATGGACGAGCTTTCGGCCTTCCGCTACGCCGATCCCGGCCTTCCCGCGCGCGAGCGCGCCCTCATGGCCCGCGCCGCCGTGGTGTTCACCGGGGGCCACAGCCTCTACGAAGCCAAGCGCACGCTCCATCGCAACGTTCATGCCATGCCAAGCGGCGTCGACACCTCCCATTTCGCCCCAGCCCGCACCATCCTCCCCGAGCCTGCGGACCATGCCGCCATCCCGCATCCCCGCGTGGGCTTCTATGGCGTGATCGACGAGCGGCTCGACACCACGCTCCTCGCCGAGGCCGCCGCCCTCCGGCCCGAGGTGCACTTCATCCTCGTCGGCCCCGTTGCCAAGATCGACCCGGCGGACCTGCCCCAGGCGCCCAACCTCCACTGGCTCGGCTCCCGCGCCTACGCGGAGCTGCCCGCCACCTGCGCGCATTGGGACGCGGCGATGATGCCCTTCGCGCTGAACCAAGCCACCCGATACATCAGCCCCACCAAGACCCCCGAATACCTCGCCGCCGGCCTGGCCGTCGTGTCCACCCCCATCGCCGACGTGGTCGCCACCTATGGCGGGCTGCAGGCCGTCCACATCGCGGCCGACGCCCAGGCGTTCGCGGCCGGGATCGACGCCGCCCTCGCCCAACGCCCACTGCCCGAGACCTGGCGCCCGGAGGCCGACCGCGCCATCGCCGCCATGGGCTGGGACAGTATCTGGTCCCGCATGCACGCCCAGGTCCACGCCACCCGCCGCGCGCCGGGCATCCTCCGCCGCGCCGAGTACGACCACGTGGTGGTCGGCGCCGGGTTCGCCGGGTCGGTGCTGGCCGAGCGCCTCGCCGCTGGCAGTGGGCGCCGCGTGCTCCTGGTCGATCGGCGCCCCCATATCGGCGGCAACGCCCATGACGCGCCCGACGCAGCCGGCATTCTCATCCACCCTTACGGCCCGCACATATTCCACACCAACTCGGAAGCGGTGATGGACTATCTCAGCCGCTTCACCGCCTGGCGCCCCTACGAGCACCGTGTCCTCGCCCGCGTTCCCACCTTCGCCGGATGCCAGCTCCTGCCGATCCCGATCAACCGCACCACCGTCAACCGCTTCTTCGGCGTGGACCTGGCCGAAGCCGAGGTCGCCGCCTTCCTCGGTGCCCGTGCCGTGTCCCGCGTGCCCGTCCGCACCTCGGCGGACGTCGTGCTCGGCGCCGTGGGCCGCGAGCTCTACGAAGCCTTCTTCCAGGGCTACACCCGCAAGCAATGGGGCCTCGACCCCAGCGAGCTCGACAAGTCCGTGACCGCCCGCGTCCCAACCCGCACCAACGACGATGACCGCTATTTCACCGACCGGTTCCAGGCCATGCCGCGCGACGGCTACACTGCGATGTTCCGCCGCATGCTCCACCATCCCAACATCGAGGTGGCGCTGGAAACGGAGTGGCAGGACGTTGGCAGCCGCTCGCCGCACATGGTGTTCACCGGTCCGGTCGATGAGTATTTCGGCCACCGCCACGGCCGCCTCCCCTACCGCAGCCTACGCTTCGAGCACGAAACCCTCGAGGTCGCGCAGGCCCTTCCCGTCGGCGTCGTGAACGAGCCCGACCCGGCCGTGCCCTACACCCGCACCACCGAATTCAAGCACCTCACCGGCCAGGTCCACGCGCAGACGAGTCTCTGCCGCGAATACCCCACCGCCGAAGGGGATCCCTACTACCCAGTCCCCCGCCCCGAGAACGCCGATCTCTACCGCCGCTACCAGGCCCTGGCCGACGCCACCGACGACGTAACCTTCGTCGGCCGCCTCGCCACATACAAATACTACAACATGGACCAGGTCGTCGCACAGGCGCTGTCCACCTGGCAGAAGCTGATGAACCGCACCCAGGCCACCATGGCCGCAGAATAGACTGCTCCCCCCATCCCCCGGGAGAGGGCCGGGGCGAGGGTCTTCCACGCGCGAACCCTTCCCAACCCGAGACACGAAGCGTCATTCTACGCCATCGGGAGATTGAACCATGCGCGCGACCCTCCGCGGCACCGAGATCTACTTCGACATCGAAGGCCTAGGCCTCGTCCCCGACGGCTCCACCATGCGCGAACGCCCCGCTGCCATGATCATCCATGGCGGCCCGGGCGGCGACCACTCCGGCTTCAAGCCCGCCTTCTCCCCCCTCGCCGACACCATGCAGCTCGTCTATTTCGACCACCGTGGCCAGGGCCGCTCCGCCCGCGGCAATCCGGCCCTCTACACGCTCGACGAGAACGTGGCCGACATGGAGGCGCTCCGAAACCACCTGGGCCTCGGCCCCATCGTCAGCATCGGCACCAGCTACGGCGGCATGGTCGCCATGGCCCACGCCGCCCGTTACCCGGCGTCCGTCTCACACCTCATCCTGGTGGTCACCGCCGCCCACCACGGCTTCATCGACGCCGCAGCCGAATACGTGCGCACACACGGCACCCCGGAGCAGCAGGCCGTCTGCGAAACCTTGTGGGCCGGCGCGTTCCGGACCCCCGACGAGCTCCGCAACTACTACGACGTCATGGGCCCCCTCTATGCCCGAACTCATGACCCGGCCCAGAACGCCACCCGTCGCAACCGCAGCGAACCCGCCCCCGAACCCCTCAACCGCGCCTTCGGCCCCAGCGGGACCCTCCGCAGCATGGACCTCCGCCCCGAGCTCGCGCTGATCGAGGCCCCGACCCTCATCATCGCGGGCCGCCATGACTGGATCTGCCCACCGGCGTTCAGCGAGGACATCCACCGCCGCATCCCGGGCAGCCAGCTCCTGATCTTCGAGAACAGCGCCCATTCCGTCCGCCAGGACGAACCCGAGCGGCTGCTCGCGACCATCGCGTCGTTCGTTTCTTCCGCACCTGCGGGAGCGCCCTGATGAGGGGTGCGTGTACGGACGCACCTCGACCGTAGTACGTCGTCGCGAGCCGCAGGCGTGGCGCAGGGGCCGATCGGCCTGCCCTGAATGGCCATGGAACGCCGCGCGCCACTCGCGATGGAGGGCTCCATGCATGAGGTGCGGACCGGAGAACGCCGCTTCACGCCACCCGCGTCAGCCGCGCCACCCACGCCATCGCCCCCGGCCAGGCCCGCGCCGCCGCGGCCACCCACGCCGGCCGGGCCAGCCCCGCCCGGTGCAACGCCATCGCCCGCCCTACTTGCGGCCCGAGCCGGCGCCGCATGGCCGCGTGATAGGCCGGCGCATCCGCCGCACCCACCGCCGCCAGCGCCGAATGCAGCGCGATCGCCATTCCGTCCCCGCTGAAGCTCGGGATGACGCCCACCTGGTCGCCGAGCCGGAACACGCCGGGCAGGTCGTCCGCCGCCGGGCGATGCACGAACCCATACGGCACGCGCGCGATGGCGACCGGCCGTGCAAGCTGCGCCTCCGCCCCGGCCAGCCGCCGCGCGAGATGCGGGCTGTGGCGCTCCATGTGCCGCACCACCCCTGCCCAGCCCCGCCCGGCCTCGGCGAAGGCCGGCTCCGTGATGAGCAGGCAAAGATTGGCCAAGCCCCCCTCCACCAGCTGCAGCCCGGCATACCCGCCCGGGAACAGCACTACCTCCACGGCTCCCTCCAGCGCCTCCCGTTCCACGGCAGCCAGCGAGAAATACATCTTGAGCCCCACCAGCGCCGGCCCGTCCGCAGGCCGCCGCCACCCGCGCAGGTCATGCTTGCCCGTTGCGAGCAACACCCGGTCCGCCTCTAGCCGCCCACGTCCGTTGAAAGCAGGGCCATCCACCTCGAGCCCGCCTGGGACCACCCGCCGCACCGCATGCCCGCGCAACACCCTCGACCCTGCCGCCTCCGCCTGCGCCAGCAACGCTTCGTCCAACCGCCGCCGCGTGAGGCCCAGCCCCACGCCGGGCAGCGCGCTCTCGGCCACCCGGTCTCCATGGACCAGCCGCACCCGTCCGATCGGCGCCCCTCCGAGCGCCCGCAGATCCACCCCGAGCGAGGCCAGCTCCGCCTGCGCCTCCCAGCTCACGAACTCCCCGCAGACCTTGTCGTGCGCCCCCGGCTCCCGCTCGAGGAGCGTCGCCCCCGCGCCCAAGGCGCACGCTGCCGCCGCCCCGGCCACGCCGCCACCTGCGATCAGCACGCTCATGGCACCTGGCCCCGCAGCCGCCCCACGCACCAGCGGAACGGCACGTGCCATCGCACCCGCGCCACCTCCGCAACCCCGGCAGCCTCGAGCATCCGCGCCCAGTCCGCCCTCACGAAACTCCGCGCCACACTCACCGGCCCATCATGCTGCACGAACCTGTGCCACCCCGCCGCCCGGCTCAGCACCCGGAATCCGTAGTACGCCACAGCATGCCGATGCAGGTCGTTCACGAACCATCCGAGTCGCGCCTCGGCCTCCATCGCCCGCAGGAACGCCACCAACTGGTCCTCCGCCAGGTGATGCGTAAACAGCGAGCTGAGCACCACATCCGCTCCCTCGAACGCCCCCGGCGCCAACGCGTCCGCCACCCGGAACCCGATTGGCAGCCCCGCGCTCGCCGCCCGCGCCGCTTCGATGCCGGAGGCGCTCAGGTCGATCCCCTCGAGCTCCAGCGGCACCCCGGACCGCCGCCCCCAGCGATGCAGCCGCCGCAGCATGTCGCCCTCGCCACAAGCCACGTCCACGACCCGCAGGGTCCGCCCCTTCGCCCGGCGCGCCGCCGCCCGCATGAAGGCCACCGTCGGCAGCCGCGCCAACGTCACGGTATTCACGACGGCCAAATCCGCGAGGCATGCCGCCATCTCGGCCGCCGACACGTTCGCGCCGTCCATCAGCTCCGGTTCGGCACTGCGCTGTCTCACGCTGGCCACGCTAGACGCGGCTGAACCGGAAGCTTTCCGCGCACAGCCCGGGCCCGAACGCGAGAGCCACGCCCTGTCCCGTCTCCGTGCCCTTCAGCATCCGCTCCAGCACGAAACCCAGCGTCGCCGAGCTCACGTTGCCCACCTCCCGCAGTACCGCCCTGCTATGGGCCAGCGCCCGCTCCGGCAGCCGCAGACCCTGCTCCACGGCATCCAGCACCGTCCGACCCCCGGCATGTACCGCCCAGAGAGCGACATCCTCCGGCTCCTGCCCGGCCAGGATGCCGCCGCCATCGTTGCGGTCCGCCTCCGCCCGCAGCGCCGTGGCGATCGCGCCCGGCACCTTCCCGGAAAGGTGCATGTCGAACCCCTGGTCCCCGATCCGCCACGTGATCATGCCTTGGGTGTCCGGGATGGTCGCCGCGTGGAACCCGTGCAGGGCCAGGCCATGCGGCTCCGCCGTCACCAGCGCCGCCGCCGCACCATCCCCGAAGATCAGGAACGACAGCACCGTCTCGATGTCCTGGCTCTCCTGCAGGTGCAGCGTGCACAGCTCGAGCGCGACCACCAGCACGCGGGCTGCCGGGTCCGCCAACACCGCCTGGTGCGCGATGCGAAGCGCCGGCACGGCCGCGTAACAGCCCATGAACCCCACCAAGGTCCGCTGCACGTTCGGCCCCAGGCCCAGTCGTTCGATCAGCAACTGGTCGAGCCCCGGCGCCGTGAACCCGGTGCAGCTCGCCACCACCACATGCGTGACAGCACCGGGCCCGAGCCGCTCGACGGCCTCGACGGCCAGGTCGGTCGCGTGCCGCTCATACATCCGCATGCGTGCCGCCGTGGTCGGGAATGCGCCCCGGCTGTAGAAGCCGCCCTCGTCCAGCGCCGCCCCCCCGCCTTCGGCGGGCACCAGGTGCGAGAAGCGGTGCTCCACACCCGACCGCTCGGCCATGCGGTCGAACAGCTTGCGGTGCCGCGGGTTGGTCAGGGTGTCCCGGGCGAACCCGATGAAGGCATCATGGACGTCGTTGGCCGGGACCGCCGTCGCGATCCGATTGACGTGTGGAACTACCAGGGCGAGCCCTCCAGTGCAGGTCGGATATGGGACACGTGCCAAAAAAGCGAAGGGCGGCGCATTGCTGCGCCGCCCGCCGTGCCGTCTGCGTAGTGTCGCCGATTAGAGGATCGGCGTGCCCGTTGTGACACGCGCCGGGTCGGTCCCGACAGGGCGTGTGCCCGTGACTACGTCGCCGGCCATCGCCGTGCCGCCCGCCGTGTAGGCCGGGGCCGCCTCGTCGAACTTGCTCCAGCCCTCAGAGCGATACTGCTCGCCCCGCGTCGACGCATCCACGGCGCTGTGGCCGTCGAGCACGCGCTCGATCATCGCGCGCTGACCTTCTTCGGCCCGCACCGTCACCAGCGTGCCGCCGCGGCGCACACCCTCGGCATACACGTGGGCGTCCGTCTCGGACACGCCCGCGCCGACCAGGCTGCCCAACAGGCCGCCCGAAGCTGCGCCGACGCCAGCGCCGAGCGCCGTCGCCACCAGCCAGCCGGCCGCCACGACCGGGCCTACGCCCGGAATGGCCAGCATGCCCAACCCCGCCAGCAGCCCGGCGCCGCCGCCCAGCATCGTGCCCAGCGTCGCACCCGCGCCCGCGCCGGTCGAGGCCGTCTCGGCAGTCTGCTGTGCCGGGACCACGTTGCTGTACCGTTCGTCGGCATTGTTGGCGACGAGGCTGATGTCGGCGTGCGGGATCCCCTGGGACTCCAGCGCCGTCACGGCGATGCTGGCGTGCTCGTACGTGTCGAAAAGTCGCGTGATGACGGTGCTCATGTTTATATTCCCTTCTCGTTATGCTTCAGGCGTTCGTCGCAATGTGCCGCTCACGTGGCGTCACTGCGCGACGACGTTGCCCTGGTAGTCGAGCGACACGGACTGCGACTTGCCGTCCTTCATTGCCATGCCGCGCCAGACACCCTTGTCGTCCTTCTTGAGGTCTGCGATCTCGCCGAACCCACGCTCCTGCATCCGGGCGCGCGCCTGGACCTCGGTGAAGCTATTCGCCCCGGCAACCGGGGCAGCGTAGGTGCGCGACGGCGCCGACGTTGTCGTCACGGCGGCCGGCGCCGCATCGCTGCGCGGGGCCGGCGTGCTGCCGGCACCCAAGCCCTGCGTGGTGCCGGCAGCGCCGGAACTGAAGCTCGCCCCGCTCTGGTGCGAACCGGTGTTCGGCGCCCCGTTCGCGGTGCTGCTGGTGGCACCCGTGGAAAGCCCGGTGGTCGGCGCGGTGGACGCGCCCGTCGTGCCCGTGCCCGTCGTCGTCTGGCCCGTGGCGCTGGTCCCCACGGTGCGGTTTCCACCGTTCGCCGCGGCACTGCTGTTGGTGCTGGGCGCGCCCGAGGAGCTGTTCATCGATGTCCCCGGCGTCGTGCCCGAGGTGGTTCCGAGGGTCGTGCCCTGGGACATGCCGGAGCTTGTGTTGTTGGTGCCCGGGCTCGTCTGCGCGACCGCGGCTGCGGCGCCGAGGCCCAACACGATCGTCGCTGCGACGGCGCCCGACTTCATAATGGCGTTCATGGCTGTCTCCTGGATCGCTTCGCCCCAGGCGCGCGGCATGCCACGCCCCGGGTTCGCGACTCAAGCGCAACAGCCGGGGGGGAGTTGTGGCCGTTCGCGGGAAGTTGTGAACAGCTCGTTTACGCCCACTCCCGCTCAAACCAGGAAACGCTTTACGCCTGGAGCAGCATGTAGTCCGCGTCCCCCACCCGCCCCGTCGTGATCGTGAAGCGGTCCGTGTCGGCCGGCGCCAACCCTGCAAAGGTGAGGCTGGCATTGAGCGCCCCCGTCCCGCCCAAATCCGCCCGCAGCGTCCGCCCCTCGAACCCGGCGGCGCCCGCCCGATCCTCCCACCACATGCGCGACACGCCGGGCACGAAGCCGAACAGCGTCGCCATGTCGCCCTGGTTGAATCCAACGATGGTGTTCCACGTCTCCTGCTTGGATCGGCCATCGAGGAAGAACACGTCGTCCCCCGTGCCGCCCACCAGGAAATTGGAGCCCTTGCCCGCGTCCACCACGTTGCGCCCCGCCTGCAGCGCCACGGCCGCGTTGCCGACGAAGCTCTTCACGAACACGTTCGGCGACTGCGCCACGATCACCACCGGGTCGGACCCGTCGTAGATGAACTGGCCCTTCAGGTAGTCGACCGGCCCGCCATACAGTTCGCCCATCGCCACCGTCCGCTGCCCGTCAGCGGTGGCGGTCAGGAACGACGAGCCGGGGTCCGGGTCGAAATGCTGCGCCTGGCCGGGGTCCACCGAGGCCTGGACGTCGATGAACGTGCTCCGGTCCTGCACCGTCCCGCCCGCGCCGTCGATCAGGGTGACCGCCAGCTGCGCCGCCCCGGTCCGCCCGGGCGCCGGCGAAAAACTCATGGAGCGCGCCGCCGCCTGCAGCTCCGCCAACGTGCCGCTGGCCACGAACAGCGCACCCCCCGCCTCCACGCTCCCGCCCGCCACCGCCGCGAGCCGCCCGGCCGCCGGGTCGATCAGCGAGACCGCGAGCGTCCCCGCCCCAGGCGCCACGGACGCCAGCTCGAGGCCGCCGAACGGGTGCAGCACCATGCTCGTCGTGCCACGCTGCGCCGCCTGGATGCCGCCCAGCAACGGCGGCGCAGGCGGCGCCACCACGTTCAGCACCGTCGACACCGCCGTGCTCCAATACCCGCCCGCCTGGTCCTTCCCGCCCACAGCCACGCGCAGGCTCGCCTCGCCCCCCTGCATGCCGGCCCGGATGTCGAAATGCACGGTCACCGTCGCGTCCCCCGCGGCAACCGCGCGCCGGATGGTGCCGAACGACACTACGCCGTCCGCTCCCACCACAGGCGTGCCCGCCACCGACAGGCCGCCGCCCACCCCCAGCAGCTTCGCGCCCACCACCCGCAGCCCGGCCGGCACCATCGGCACGAGCGTGAGCGACCCGAGGGTGCCCACCGGCAACGTCACGGTCGCCGTGAACCCGATCACCTGGTCCACCCCGACCGCCGACGGGTCGGTGTCCGGGACCACCACCGCGGCGGGCGCACTCGAGACCACGATGGTCTGCGCCGACGCCGGGTCGGCCACGTTCGGCCCCCCGGGGCTCGCCGCCGCCGCGAGCAGCTCGGCCGTGCCCTGCACCCGCGCATACGGCCCCGGCAGCGACGCGCCGGCCTGCAGCGTGAACGTCACCAGCGCCACGTTCCGCCCCGTATCCGCATCGTAGGCCGCGAGCGGTGCCCCGATCGTGAGGCCTCCCGTCCCGAACAGGTCCCCGCTCCAGGCCAGTGCCGTGCCCGCCCCGTTCGCCACGCTCACATCAGCCCCCGACGCAGGCAGCACGAACCCGGCCGGCATCGCGTTGCGCAGCCGCACGCCGTAGGCCGCACCGCCCAGCGTCTGCACCGCGATCACGAACGAGACCTCGTCACCGGGCGACACGTCGTTCAGCACGTCGTCGAATGGCTGCGCTGCCAGCCCGGCGCTGCTCACCACGCCCCCGAACTGCCCGGTGAACGGGCTCCATCCCCAAGGGCCCCCCGACCCGGTGAACCAGGAGGCGTCGTTCGAGGCATAGAGGCTGGCCGTCTGGAGCCGAAGCACGGGTGCGGGCATGGGGAGCGTCTCGCGCAAGGAGGGCGTCACGGCGCTTGTAGGCGCAGACTGCTAAGACGGACCTAACGGGCTTGCCCCCGCCCGGTGCGTGGGGGATACCGAGCCGAGCCCGAACCTCTCAGGACCAGCGATGCCGAGCCCGAAGACCAAGGACGTCAAGAAAGTGGTGCTCGCCTATTCCGGCGGCCTCGACACCAGCGTGATCCTCCGCTGGCTGCAGACCACGTACAAATGCGAGGTCGTGACCTTCACCGCCGACCTCGGCCAAGGCGAGGAGCTCGAGCCCGCCCGCCGCAAGGCCGAGATGTTCGGCGTGAAGGAGATCTTCGTCGACGACCTGCGCGAGACCTTCGTGAAGGACTTCGTCTTCCCGATGTTCCGCGCCAACGCCCTGTACGAAGGGCAATACCTCCTCGGCACCAGCATCGCCCGGCCCCTCATCGCGCAACGCCAGATCGAGATCGCCGAGATGGTCGGCGCGGACGCCGTCAGCCACGGCGCCACCGGCAAGGGCAACGACCAGGTCCGCTTCGAGCTGAGCTACTACGCGCTGAAGCCGGACGTGACCGTGATCGCCCCCTGGCGCGAGTGGGACCTGACCAGCCGCACCCGGCTGCTGGAGTTCGCCGAGGCCAACCAGATCCCCATCGCCCGCGACAAGCGTGGCGATGCCCCCTTCAGCGTGGACGCGAACCTCCTGCACAGCAGCTCCGAAGGCAAGGTCCTCGAGGACCCGGCCGACGAAGCCCCCGAGCTCGTCTACCAGCGCACCATCCGCCCCGAGGACGCGCCGGACCGCGCCACAATCATCACGATCGACTTCGAGCGCGGCGACCCGACCGCCATCGACGGCGCCCCCCTCTCGCCCGCCACCCTGCTCACCAAGCTGAACGAGCTCGGCCGCGACAACGGCATCGGCCGGCTCGACCTTGTCGAGAACCGCTTCGTCGGCATGAAGTCCCGCGGCGTCTACGAGACGCCCGGCGGCACCATCCTGCTCGCCGCCCACCGCGCCATCGAGAGCATCACGCTGGACCGCGAGGCCGCACACCTCAAGGACGAGCTGATGCCGCGCTACGCGAGCCTCATCTACAACGGCCTCTGGTTCAGCCCCGAACGCCGCATGCTCCAGGCCGCAATAGACGCAAGCCAGGCCAGCGTGAGCGGGCGGGTCCGCCTCAAGCTCTACAAGGGCAACGTGAGCGTCATCGGCCGCGAATCCCCAAACAGCCTCTACTCGATGAAGACCGTGACCTTCGAGGACGACCAGGGCGCCTACGACCAGTTCGACGCTCAGGGCTTCATCAAGCTGAACGCCCTCCGCCTGCGCCTGGGCGCGATGGCGGGGCGGCGCGGCGGCGCGCTGTAGCAAGAATCGTCCCCCCTCCCCTTGCGGGAGGGGCCGGGGGAGGGGTCGCGGCGAGCGCGCTCGGCACGAGTCAGCGCGCCGTCGCCCTCTCCAGCAGCCGCCGCACCCCCGCCTCCATCGCGCCGAGCGGCCCGTCGCAGGTGGCGCCGAGCCCATAGCGCACCCGCAAGGCCTTCGGGTCCGTCATGCCCAGCCACACCTGCCCGCCCTCGTCCTGCCACGCCAAGGCCCGCAGCGGCAGGTCCAAGCCTATCCGCTGGTCGCATTGCATCAGCGGCGTGCCGCCCCGCGGATTGCCGAAGATCAGCGCCTCCGTAGGCCGCAACGCAAGGCCAACCGACGCCGCGGCCTTCGCATGGTCCACCCGCGCCACCACGGCGAAACCGGCCGCAACGGCCACCGTCCGCAGCCGCTCGATGCTGTCGGCCACCGGCGCCGCGCTCCGGACGGCAATCATCTCCTCCGCCCGGGCTGCGGCACCTCCCAGCAGCAGGGCCAAGATGAGCGGCAAGGCGGCAGCAAGTCGAGCGGGATGGGACATGGAACCTCCGGGACCGACCCTCTTCGGTCTCGAGGACCCCAGGGTTACAGCGCGATATTTTCGAAATGCACGCCCCAGCCGCGTAACGTTCGGAGGTTGCCGTGGCGAAGACGGTGTGGCGCTGCGGGGACGACCGCGCGCCGGGCCAGCACCCTCGTCCATCCCGCACTGTCCAGGAGACGCCCATGCGCCGCCTTCGCACCTTTCTCGCCGCCCTTGCCGCCACGACAGCCCTGTCCGCCGCCGCCCATGCCGCCATCGTCGACGTCACCATAACCGCACGCAATCTGGCGGCTGCCAACGGCGTAGCCTTCGCGCCCCTGCGATTCGGCTTCAATGCGGGCACGTTCGACGCCTTCAACACCGGCCAGGCCGCCACCGCCCCCATCATCTCCATCGCCGAAGGCGGCAGCGGCAGCGCCTGGTTCCCCGCCTTCGCCGCCGCAGACCCAACCGCCACGCTCGGCACCGTGGGCGGCGTGCTCGTCCCCGGCACCATCGCCAGCTTCACCATACGCGTCGATTCCGTGCTCAACCCGTTCTTCACCTTTGCCGCCATGGCCCTGCCCAGCAACGACTTCTTCATCGGCAACGACTCGCCCACGGAGTTTCGCGTGCTCAACTCCGCGGGGAACCTCCTCATCACCAGCATCGGGCAGAAGGCGCGAGACATCTGGGACGCCGGGTCCGAAACCTTCGACCCGACCGCCGCTGCGTTCCTCACCATCGGCAACAACGACCTGCGGACGGCCCAGAACGGCGTCGTCAGCCGCAACTTCGCCGAACTCGCTGGGTTCAATGGCCTCACCACCGCCGCCGGCTACACGTTCACGAGTGGGCTCTCGGCCAACACGGACGTGTTCAGCCTGTCCTTCGCCGTTACGCCAGTGCCGGAGCCGGGCAGCCTGGCGCTCGTTGCGGCAGGCCTGGCCGGTATCGGCTTCGCCCGGCGCCGCATGGCAGGCTGACCGGCACGGGCGGCTCCGGCCAGGGCCGCCCTACCCCACCCGGTTCGCCACCAGCTCCGTCACCACCCCCGGATCCGCCAAGGTGCTCGTGTCGCCCAACCCCTCCGTCTCGTTGGCCGCGATCTTGCGCAGGATCCGCCGCATGATCTTGCCCGAGCGGGTCTTCGGCAGCCCCGGCGCCCACTGGATTGCGTCCGGGCTCGCGATCGGCCCGATCTCTCGCCGCACCCAGGCCACCAGCTCCTTCCGCAGCGCCTCGGTCGGTTCCTCGCCGCTCACCAACGTCACGTAGGCGTAGATGCCCTGCCCCTTGATGTCGTGCGGGAAGCCGACCACGGCCGCCTCCGCCACCTTGGGGTGCGCCACCAGCGCACTCTCCACCTCGGCCGTGCCCATCCGGTGCCCGCTCACGTTGATCACGTCGTCCACGCGGCCCGTGATCCACCAATAGCCGTCCGCATCCCGCCGCGCCCCGTCGCCCGTGAAATACAGGCCCGGGAACGTGCTGAAATACGTCTGCACGAACCGCTCATGGTCCCGATAGACCGTCCGCATCTGCCCCGGCCAGCTCCGCTCGATGCACAGCATGCCCTCGACGACGCCCTCGAGCCGGTGGCCCTCGCCATCCACCAGCACCGGCAGGATGCCCGGCAGCGGCAGCGTCGCCGACCCCGGCTTCAGCGCCACAGCACCCGGCGTCGGCGAGATCAATATCCCGCCCGTCTCCGTCTGCCACCACGTGTCCACGATCGGGCACCGTCCGTCGCCCACCACCTGGTGATACCAGTTCCACGCCTCGGGGTTGATCGGCTCCCCCACGCTGCCGAGCACCCGCAAACTCTTGCGCGACGTGGCGTTCACCGGGCCGTCGCCCTCCCGCATCAGGGAGCGGATGGCCGTCGGCGCAGTATAGAAGATGTTGACCTGGTGCTTGTCGACCACCTGCCAGAAGCGCGAACTATCCGGGTAGTTCGGCACCCCCTCGAACATCAGCGTGGTCGCCCCGTTCGCGAGTGGGCCATAGACGATGTAGGTGTGCCCCGTCACCCAGCCCACATCCGCCGTGCACCAGTAAATTTCGCCGGGCTGGTAGTCGAACACGTGCTGGTGCGTGAAGCTGGCCCAGACCATGTAGCCACCCGTCGTGTGCAGCGCCCCCTTCGGCTTGCCGGTGCTGCCGGACGTGTACAGGATGAACAGGGGGTCCTCGGCGGCCATCTTCGCAGGCGCGCACTCGGGCGAGGCCTGCGCCATCAACGCCGCGTAGGAATGGTCCCGCCCGGCTTGCATGGGCACGCTGGCGCCTGTGACCTCCACGACGACGACGGCCTTCACCCCCGGGCACTGCGCGAGCGCCAGGTCCGCGTTCGTCTTCAGCGCCACCCGGCGCCCGCCCCGCCGCCCCTCGTCGGACGTGATCAGCACCGTGCTGTCGCAATCCGTCATCCGCTGCGCCAGGCTGTCCGGCGAGAAGCCCCCGAACACGATGGCATGCACCGCGCCCACCCGCGCGCACGCCAGCATCGCCACCGCCGCCTCGACCACCATCGGCAGATAGAGCGTCACCCGGTCGCCTTTCTGCACCCCCAGCCCCAGCAGCACGTTGCTGAACCGGCACACCTGCTCGTGCAGCGCGCGATACGTCACGCTGCGTGTCTCGCCCGGGTCGTCCCCCTCCCAGATGATCGCCACCTGGTCGCCTCGGGTCGCCAGGTGCCGGTCGAGGCAATTGGCCGACGCGTTCAGCACCCCGTCCTCATACCAGGTCACGCGCGCCTCGCCGGTGAACTCGCCCTGCTGCGCCACCGTGGGCGGTGTCATCCAGTCGATCCGCCTCGCCAGCCCGAGCCAGTAGCCGGCCGGGTCCGCCTTCGCCGCCGCCGTCCACTCGGCGTGCTGCGCGGCCGTGAGGCTGGTGTGCGCCGCAATCTCGGGCAGCACGGGATAGAGCGCGTCGGCCATCAGGGCGTCTCCGTTTTTCCGGACCCTACAGCCCGCGGCTTCGCCACGCCAGCAGGCGCCTTCTTACGGCTCAACCCATTGATGTGCTTCCATTCCGCCGCCGTTACGGGCGCGACCGACAGACGCGAATACTTCACCAGCGCCATGCCCGCCAGCGCCGGGTCGGCCTTGCACTCCGCGAGCGTCACGGGCCGCTTCAGGGGCGTGCCCGCGCGCACGTCCACGCACACCCACTTCTCGTCCGTCGGGTCCGGATACGCCTCGCGCACAACCTCCACGACGCCGACGATCTCCTTGCCGATGTTGGAGTGATAGAAGAACGCCTGGTCGCCATTCTTCATCGCCGCCAGGTTCCCCTTTGCCTGGTGGCTCCGCACCCCTGTCCACGGCTCCACCCCGTGCGCCACCTGGTCCGGCCAGCCGAACACGTCCGGCTCCGACTTCAACAGCCAATAGGCCATGCTTTCCCCTCCTCCTTGCTGCACTGCACAGTAAGCGGCGCCGCGGTGCCTTCAAAGCGCGCGGAATGGTGTTATCTTCCCCCTGTGAGCGCCCAGACCCAATCCCCCGTCGCTGCCCGCCCGGCGCGAAACCTGCACAGGTTCGCCAACCCTGGCCGATTCCTGCGCTTGGCCGCCACGGTGCAGCCCTGGCTCACGGTGCCCGCAATCCTGCTCCTCGGCGGCGGCCTGCTCTGGGGCCTCGTCCTCGCCCCGGCCGACTGGCAACAGGGCGACAGCGTGCGGATCATGTACATCCACGTGCCCTCCGCCTGGCTGGCCTCGGCCGGATATGCCTCCCTCGCCCTCTGCGCCTTCGCCTCGCTCGTGTGGCGCCACCCGCTGGCCGACCTCGCCGCCATCGAGATCGGCCCCGTGGGCGCCGCCTTCACTGCAGTCTGCCTCACCACCGGCAGCCTGTGGGGCAAGCCCATGTGGGGCACCTGGTGGGTGTGGGACGCACGGCTGACCTCCGTGCTGGTGCTCTTCTTCCTGTATCTCGGCCACATCGCCCTGGTCCGCGCCTTCGACGACCCGGTGCGCGGCGCCCGGGCCGGCGCCATCCTGGCGCTCGCTGGCGCGATCAACCTCCCCATCATCAAGTTCAGCGTCGACTGGTGGAACACTCTGCACCAGACCAGTTCCATCCGCCTCACCAGTGCCTCCGGCATGCATCGGGACATGCTGTGGCCGCTGCTCGCATGCGCGCTCGGCGCCACGCTGGCCTTCGCCGCCATCGTGGTCGGCCGGCTCCGCGCCGCCGTCATGGAGCGGCGCATCCGCGGGCTGCTGATGGCGCAAGTCGAGCGCGCCTGAGGTGAACGCATGACCCACCTTCCCTTCATCGCCGCCAGCTACGCCCTCGGCGTCGGCGTCCCTGTCCTGCTCGGCATCCTTGCCTGGCAGCGGCTCGGCGCCGCCCGCCGCCGCCTGGCCGCGATCGACCCCCGGATGCAAGCAGAATGACCCGCAAGCGCCGCCGCCTCTGGATCGTGCTCGCCTGCGTCGGCGGCCTCGGCTCCGCCACCGCCCTCGGCCTCAGCGCCTTCAGCGACAACCTGGTGTTCTTCGTGGCCCCGTCCGACCTCGCCCAGCACACCACCAACGGCCGCACGCTGCGCCTCGGCGGCCTCGTGGAAGCGGGGTCCATCCAGCGCAGCGCCGACAAGGCCAGCCCAGTCTCCCGCTTCCGCATCACCGATGGCCGTGCCGCGGTCGACGTGACCTACAGCGGCATCCTCCCCGACCTGTTCCGCGAGGGCCAGGGCGCGGTCACGCTCGGCCGCCTCCTGCCGGATGGCACCTTCCGCGCCTCCGAGGTGCTGGCCAAACACGACGAGACCTACATGCCGCGGGACGTGGCCGAGGCGCTGAAGAAGAACGGCCAGTGGCGCCCGGAGGAGGGCCCCCCACCCCCCGCCGCCACCTGGAACACCCTCGAGCCCGCAAAGCCTACCCCGACCAGGACCGCCTCATGATCCCCGAACTCGGCCATTTCGCCCTCGCCTTGGCTTGTGCCATCGCCGCCGCGCAGACGGTGCTGCCCATCTGGGGGGCCCATCGCAACGATGCGCGCCTCATGGCCGCCGCCCCGGCCCTCGCGCTCGGCCAACTCCTGGCCCTGCTCGCCGCCGCCGCCGCCCTCGTCTGGGCCAGCGTCGCCGACGACTTCACGGTGCAGAACGTCGCCGAGAACAGCCACACGCTGAAGCCGCTGCTCTACAAGGTCACCGGCACCTGGGGGAACCACGAGGGCAGCATCCTGCTCTGGGGCCTCATCCTGGCGCTGTGCGGCGGCGCCGTCGCAGCCTTCGGGCGCGGCCTGCCCTCGGCCCTTCGCGCCCGCGTCATCGGCGTCCTCGGCGGCTCCTCGGTCGGGTTCCTCCTGTTCTGCCTACTCGCCAGCAACCCCTTCAACCGCATCTGGCCGCCGCCGTTCGACGGGCGGGACATGAACCCGCTCCTGCAGGACGCGGGCCTCGCCTTCCACCCCCCCATCCTCTACGCCGGCTATGTCGGCTTCGCCGTGCCCTTCGCCTTCGCCGTCGCCGCCCTGCTCGAGGGCCGGATCGACGCCGCCTGGGGCCGCTGGGTCCGCCCCTGGACGCTCGCCTCCTGGTGCCTGCTCACGGGCGGCATCGCGCTCGGCTCCTGGTGGGCCTATTACGAGCTCGGCTGGGGCGGCTTCTGGTTCTGGGACCCGGTGGAGAACGCCTCCCTCCTCCCCTGGCTGACGGGCACCGCCCTGTTGCACTCCGCCATCGTGGTGGAGAAGCGCGAGGCCCTGAAGGTCTGGACCGTCCTCCTCGCCATCGGCACCTTCTCGCTGAGCCTCTCCGGCACGTTCCTGGTCCGGTCGGGCATCCTCAACTCCGTCCACGCCTTCGCCAACGACCCCACGCGCGGCGTGTTCATCCTCGGCCTCCTCGGCCTCGTCATCGGCGGCTCGCTGCTGCTCTTCGCCTTCCGCGCCCCCGTCCTCGCCGCCAGCGGCCTGTTCGCACCCCTGTCGCGGGAGGGCGCGCTCGTGCTGAACAACGTGCTCCTCTGCAGCATCGCCGCCGTCGTCATCACCGGGACGCTTTATCCGCTGGTCGCCGATTTCGTGTTCGGCGCAAAGATCTCGGTCGGCGCGCCCTTTTTCAACGCGACCGTGCTGCCGCTCAGCATCCCGCTCCTGCTCGCCATGGTCGTGGCCCCTGGCCTCGCCTGGAAGCGTGCGCGCCTGGCGCCGGCCCTGATCCGCCTCTGGTGGGCCGCCATAGTGGCGCTGGCGGTCGGCCTCACCGCCGCCCTCGGCCCGGCCAAAGCGTTCCCCGCCCTCGCGTTCGGCGCAGCCGCATGGCTCATCCTCGGCTCGTTCGCCGAGATCGTGGAGCGTACCCGGCTCTTCCGCACGAGCCTCGGCGAAAGCTGGGTCCGCTTCGCCGGGCTACGGCTCAGCGTGTTCGGCACGACCCTCGGCCATGCCGGCATGGGCGTGCTCGTCGCAGGCGTCGCCGGCATGTCGCTTGCTACCGAGCGCGTCGTCCTCCTCCACCCCGGCGAGAGCGCCGAGAGCGCCGGCTACACCTGGGCGCTGGACAGCCTGCGCGACGAAGCCGGCCCCAACTACGCCGAGCGCGTCGCCACCATGCGCATCCTTCGCAATGGGGAGCTGGTGGCCCGCATGGAGCCGTCCCGCCGCAGCTTCCCCGTGCAGAAGATGACCACCACCGAAGCCGCCATCCATACCAACGGCATGGCCGACATCTACGCCGTGCTCGGCGAGGAGCGGGAGGGGGCGGCCCTGATGCGCCTGCACTACAACCCGCTCGCGCCCTGGATCTGGGTCGGCGCCCTCATCATGTCGCTGGGCGGCGGCCTCAGCCTGCTGGACCGCCGGGTCCGCGTGGGCGCCCCAACCCGGGCCCGCTCGGCCGGCTCCGGCGTGCAGCCCGCATGAGTCCACTCGCCCGGCGCCGCGCCCTGCTGCTCGCCCCGTTCGGCGCCGTCGCGCTGGCCGGCGCCGGCTTCTACACCGTGCTCGGCCGCATGAAGCAGGGCCGGTTCGACCCGCACGAGGTCCCGAGCCAGCTCATAGGACGCCGCCCGCCCGACTTCTCCCTGCCCGGGCTGGCCCAATTCCAGGGCTTCGACGCGGCCACCCTCGCCTCCCAGGGCCGCCCGGTGCTCGTCAACTTCTTCGCCAGCTGGTGCGTCCCGTGCCTCGTGGAACACCCCGAGCTCATGGCGCTCCAGCGCGACGGCCTGCCCATCTGGGGCATCGCCTACAAGGACCAGCCCAACGCCGCCACGGCCTTCCTCACCCGCAACGGCAACCCCTTCGCCCGCATCGCCGCCGACCTACCCGGCCGCGTCGCCATCGAATGGGGCGTCTACGGCGTGCCGGAATCCTACCTGCTCGACGCCAACGGCATCATCCGCTGGCGCACCGCCGGCCCCATCACCCCGGACGTGGCCAACGAGCAGCTCCGCCCCAAGCTGAAGGCGCTGGCATGAGCCTTCGTCATCGCGAGCCGAAGGCGTCACTATCCAGGGGCCAGGAAGCATGCCCGTCGGCCCCTGGATCGCCACGCTTCGCTCGCGATGACGGCCCGGTAAAAACACTCGCTCGAACCGTGCTGCTCTTGTCACTGTGTCTCGCCACCCCCGCCCTCGCCGTCAGCGACCCCGCCGAGATGCTCCCCAACCCGGCCCAGGAAGTCCGCGCGCAACAGGTCGGCCGCCAGCTCCGCTGCCTCGTCTGCCAGAACGAGTCCATCGAGGACTCCAACGCCGACCTCGCGAAGGACCTCCGCGGCCTCGTCCGCACCCGCATCGCCGCCGGGGACACGGACACGCAGGCCGTCGACTGGGTCGTCGCCCGCTACGGTGACTTCGTCCGCCTCCGCCCCCCGGTGAACGCCACCACCGCCCTCCTCTGGGCCTCCCCCCTCCTGGCCCTCGCCGCAGGCGCCGCCGCCATCCTGTTCAACCGCCGCCGCCCCGGCCCCCCCGCGCCGCTTTCGGATGCCGAGCGCGCCCGTCTCGCGGAGCTGTCCTGACGTGACGAGGAAGACGCGGCCAACACCCTCATCCCGAGCGAAGCGCGGTGATCCAGGAGGCGCCGCGCCTACTCCGTGCGGCTCCTGGACCGCACCGCCTTCGGCTCGCGATGACGAGCCCGAGCGGTTCCAGGGCGAGCTTAGCCAAACCGGCCCGCACCCGAGGCGGGTCCGGGGCGGCTCCCCCTGGCGGTGCGCAGGGCACACCTCCGCCGTCCATTTGACCCGGACGCCCGAAACCCTCCACTAGCCCCCATGATCTGGATCGCCATAACCCTCCTCGCCATCGCTGCCCTGGCACCCCTTGCGGTCGCCCTCGGCGGCACGCAGTCCCGTGGCGCCCAGGCCCTGGCCGTCGACCTGCACCGCACCCAGCTCGTCGAGCTCGACCGCGACCTCGCCGAGGGCCGCATCGCCGCCCCCGAGCACGCCACCGCCCGCCTCGAGGTCCAGCGCCGCCTCCTGTCCGCCGCCGACGCGCCGGAGACCGTGGCCGCCCCCGGCGCTCGCTGGCCCTTGCTCGCCGCCGCAGCCCTCGTTCCGGCGGCAGCCCTCGGCCTCTACATGGTCGGCGGCGCCCCCGCGATGCCCTCCATCGCCGCCGGCGCCGGCGACGCGGAACAGATGCGCCTCATGGAGGAGGCCACCCTCGTCGGCCAGCTCCGCGAACGCCTGCAAACGCTCGACCCGGCCACCGACCAGGCCCGCCAAGGCTGGATCCTGCTCGGCACCGTCGAAGAAGCCCGCGGCCGCGCCGCGGAAGCCGTCCAGGCCTGGGGCACCGCGCTGGCCGCCAAATTCGACCCGGCGCTCGCGGTCCGCACCGCCGAGCTGGTCATCCGCAACCAGCAGGGCCGCCTCACCCAGGCCAGCACCACCCTCCTCGAGCGCGCCCTCGCCACGCCACCCAGCCCGGATGCCCCAGGGGACGCCGAATGGCGCAACCAGGCCCGGACGCTGCTCCGGCCAGGGCCGCGCTGAGGCGCTATGCGCGGTCTGCAAGCAGCCGCGCGTCGACTTCCCCGAACCGCTCCGCCATTGCCGCAAGCGGCGGCGCGTGCCGGGCACGCAACGCGGCGAACAGGTCCCACGCCGCCCCGGGGTCGGCGCAGGCATACTCTGCCGCAGCGAGCCGCCCGAGCGCCGCCTCGAACGTCGCCCGATCCACCAGCGGCGCGTACGGCGCCTCGAGGCCGAACTGCCGGGCCATGTCCGCAATCAGCCGCGCCCCCATCCGATGCGTCCGCGCTGCCTGGCCACACGGGTCCTCACCGGGCAGCACGCACAGCAGCGCGGACGCGTCCAGCACGGCCCCCAACGCCGCCATCCATCCGCAATCCTCGTCCGTGGACCGAAAATACCCAAGGATCGGGAAAGCCCGGTGCGTCAGCAGCACGTCCGCCGCCCAAGCCTCCCACGCGGCCAGCAACGCATCCATCGAGGCCTGCCGCCGCTGCCCATGCTCCGTCATGCGCTCCAGCAGCCCCACCCCCGTCGGCCCCGGCCCCGTTCGCACCCGCAGCAGCAGCACCAGCGCCTCCCCCCGCTGCAGCGCCCCCTGCACCGAGAGCAGGAACGTCACCACGAGCGTGACCACCGCGAGCCCCGAGAACGCCGCCACGCTCACCATGGTGCGCGCCAGGCCGGTCTGCGCCTCCATGCCCGAGAGCCCGGTTGTGAAGAACGCGCTGGCCGCCGCATACAGCGCCGTGTCGAACCCGGCCTGCGGCCTCAGCCCCTCGCTCGCATGCAGCAGCAGCGCATAACCGAGCACGAGCAGCAGTACCCAGATGATGGCCTCGATCACGATCAGCAGCGGCCCCAGCGACCCCAATATCGCATGCCGCCGCGCCGGCCGCCGCCCGGCCACCCAGATCAGCACGGCCAGCATCCCCCGCCCCAGCCCCGGGCCAAGCCGCAGCGTCCGCTTCGTCGCCCGCGGCAGCACCACGGACCGGAACACGTCGCCCAGCACGAGTGCCACGAGCACGACCCCGGCTATCGTCTCGAGCGCACGCATGAGCCTCTCCCACTCCCTTTGGGCCTCCCCGTGGGAGAGGGTTCGGGGTGAGGGCTCGCAGCCATCAAGGGCCTACCCACCCCCGAGATACGTGGCCACCACGCGCGCATCCCCCGCGAGCGCCGCACTCGGCCCCTCGAGCGTGACCCGCCCCGCTTCAAGCACGTACGCCCGGTCCGACACCGCCAGCGCCGCCCGCGCATTCTGCTCCACGAGCAGGATTGAGCACCCCCGCTCCCGCAGCCCGGCCACGATCCGGAAGATCTCCCGCACGATCAGCGGCGCGAGCCCCAGGCTCGGCTCGTCCAGCATCAGCAGGTCCGGCCGTGCCATCAGCGCCCGGCCCATGGCCAGCATCTGCCGCTCGCCACCCGAGAGCGTGCCGGCATGCTGCCCCCGCCGCTCCCGCAGGCGCGGGAACAGCCCGTAGACCTCCTCCAGCGCCGGCCCGGCACCACGGCCCCGGAAGCGGAACGCCCCCAGCCGCAGGTTGTCCTCCACCGTCATGCTCCCGAACAGCTCGCGCTTCTCCGGCACCAGGCACAGGCCGGCCCGCACCCGCTCCTCGATCCCCCAAGGCCCGAGCTCCCTCCCCTGGAACCGCACCCCACCCCGCCCGCCATGCACGCCCATCACGGCATTCAGCAGCGTCGTCTTGCCTGCCCCGTTGGGCCCGATCACCGTGACGATCTCACCCGCGCCCACGTGCAGGCTCACATCGTGCACCGCCCCGATGCCGCCATAGGCCACGCTCATCCGGTCGATCTCGAGCAGGCTCACGCAGCCCTCCTCACGCCGGGGCGCCCAGGTAAGCCTCGATCACCCGCGGATCGGCCCGCACCACGCCCGCCGCCCCCTCCGCGAGCTTCGTGCCGAACTCCATCACCACCAGCCGGTCGGCCAGCCCCATGACGAAGTCCATGTCGTGCTCCACCAGCAGCAGGGTCACGCCATCCCCCCGCAGCCGCCGCAGCAGCGCTGCCAGCTCCTGCTTCTCAGCATGGCGCAGGCCCGCCGCCGGCTCGTCCAGCAGCAGCAGCGCCGGGTCGAGGCAGAGGGCGCGCGCGATCTCCACAACCCGCTGCTGCCCGAGCGCCAGGCTGTCCGCCGGCCGTGCCGCCTCGGCGGCCAGCCCCACCCGCGCCAACTGCCGCCGCGCCTCCTGGAACAACGCCGCCTCGTCCGCCCGATCGAGCCGCAGCAGCGCCGCAAGCGCCCCGGCCCGGCCCCGCAGATGCGCCCCGAGCGCCACGTTCTCCAGCACGCTCATCCCCGGCACCAGCTTCACGTGCTGGAAGCTCCGCGCCACGCCGAGCGCTGCCACCGATTGCGGCGTGGCCCCCGCGAGGTCCGTCCCCAGCACCCGCACCCGCCCCCCGCTCGGACGCGCCACGCCTGTCATGAGGTTGAACGTCGTGCTCTTGCCCGCGCCGTTGGGCCCGATCAGCCCCACGATCTCGCCGGCCGCCAGCGCGAACGACACGTCGTTCACCGCCACCAGGCCGCCGAACACCTTGCGCAGTGCCTCGGCCTCCAGCACCAGCGAGCCGGCGCCGGGCTGGGCGCGCCGCACCAGGTCGGGCGCCACCACCTCGGGCCGGGCCACCAGGCGCGCCCGGCGCCGCAGCAGGGGCCATAGCCCCTCCGGCGCGGTCTGCAGCAGCAGCACGAGCAGCCCGCCAAACACGATCACCTCGTAATTGCCGGTGTGCCCAAGAAGCTTCGGCAGCCAGCTCTGCAGCTGGTCGTTCAGCACCGTCACCACGCCCGCCCCCAGCAGCGCCCCCGGCAGCGCCCCGGCGCCACCCACCACGGCCATGAGCAGGTATTCGATGCTGGCATTCAAGCCGAACGGCGTCGGGTTCACGCTCCGCTGCATGTGCGCGTAGAGCCACCCGGCCAGCCCGGCCAGCACCGCCGCATAGGTGAAGGCGAGCATCCGCGTGGCTGCCAGGTCCACCCCGAAGCTCGCTGCCGCCTGCGCACCGCCCCGCAGCGCCCGGATCGCCCGCCCCGCCCTGCTGTCCAGCAGGTTCCGCGTGGCGAGCAGCGCCACGCCGACCGCCACCCACACCACCACGAAGTAGCCCCGGCTCGAGGTCAGCGCCACATCCCCGAACCGAAGCGGCGGGATGCCCGAGATGCCATCGTTCCGTCCGAAGAAATCGAGGTTGGCGAACACGTAGTACAGGCTGACCGACCAGGCGATCGTGCCCAGCGCCAGATAATGCCCCGAAAGCCTCAGCGTGATCGCCCCGATCAGCACCGCCGCCACCCCCGCCACCACCAGCGCCACGGGCAGCGTGAGCCAGGGTGACCAGCCCGCCTGGGTGGTGAGCAGCGCCGTGGCGTAGGCCCCGAACCCCATGAAGGTCGCCTGCCCGAAGGAGGTCATGCCCCCGAACCCGGTCAGCACCACGAGCCCCGTGGCCACCACCGCCGCGATCCCCGCATAGTTGGCGAGCGTGATCCAGAACACCGGCACGGGCAGCAGCGGCACGCACAGCCAAAGCGCAAAACCTGCCAGCAACAGGGTTCGCGAGCTCATGCGTCCGAGCCCAGGTGGAGTGCCAAGGCAGCGGAGACGAGCCGCGTGCGTCTGGCGTCGACCGATCCGATCACTAGCCACCGGGCAATCTCTCCGTGGCCAACCTCGTTGCCGCTCATTCCTCCTCCGCCGGGCCGCGCAAGCTGCGCCAGAGCAGCACGGGGATGATGACCGTGAACACGATCACCTCCTTGAAGGCGCTCGCATAGAAGCTCGACACGCTTTCCACGCATCCCACCAGCACCGCCGCCGCCGCCGCCAGCGGGTAGCTCACCAGCCCCCCGATGATGGCCGCCACGAACCCCTTCAGCCCCACGAGGAACCCGCTATCGTAATAGACCGTCGTCAGCGGCGCGATCAGCACGCCCGACAGCGTCCCGATGGCGCCGGCCATGAGGAACGCGATCCGCCCGGACAGCGCCGTCCCGATCCCCACCAGCCGCGCGCCCAGCCGGTTCACCGCCGTCGCCTGCAGCGCCTTGCCGGCCAGCGTGCGGTCGAAGAACAGCGCCAGCGCCGCCATCAGCGCGACCGTGGTGCCGAGGATCCACAGTGCCTGCCCCGGGATCATGAGCGGCCCCACGCTGAACCGCGCCCCGCTGAACCCCGGTGCCCGATAGCCCTCCGGCCCGAAGAACACGAGCCCCAGCCCCACCATGGCCAGGTGCACGCCGACGGAGGCGATGAGCAGCACCAGCACGGACGCCTCCGCCAGCGGCTGGAACGCGATCCGATACAGGTACGGCGCCATGGGCGTGACCACCGCCAACGTCAGCAGCGCCGCCCCGGCCACCCCGAGCTTCAGCGGCCCTAGCCACAGCACCGCCCCCCCGACCAGCGCCGGCACCAGCAGCGTCTCCGCTACAAGCGTCGTCACGCTCCGAACCCGCAGCGTCCGCCGCCCCGCCACCAGACCCGCCCCGAACGCCAGCACTCCCAACGCCAGCAGCAGCCACACGCTGCCCGGCACCCGCCCCTCCGTCAGCGCCGCATAGGTCAGTGCGCCGAACGCCACCAGCTCGCCCTGTGGGATCAGAATCACCCGGGTCACGGCGAACACCAGCACCAGGCTCAGCGCCAGCAGCGCATAGATGGCGCCGTTCACGACGCCATCCTGCAGCAGGATCAGGGCGATGTCGGCGTCCATCGCCCTTCAGCCCTCGGCGACTAGGGCAGCAGCTTCCAGGTCCCGTCCTTGATGGTCACCATCACCCGCGCCCGCGTGTCGAACCCGTTATGGTCGGTGGCGGACATGGTCGCGATCCCATGCGTCAGCACCGCACCCTTCTCCGCCTCGAGCGCATCCCGCAACGCCGATCGGAACTCCGCCGTGCCCGGCTTGGCCTTGGTCAGCGCCACCGGGATCGCCTTCTCCAGCAGCAGCGCCGCGTCATACGCATGCGCCCCGAACGTGGCCACGGAGCCCACGCCGTTCGCGGCCTCGTACTTGCGGACATACTCGCCCGACACGGCCTTCACCGGGTTGCTGTCCGGCAGCTGCGCCGTCACCAGGATCGGGCCCGCGGGCAGCACAGTGCCCTCCACGTCCTTGCCGCCGACGCGCAGGAAGTCGGCGTTCGCCACCCCGTGCGTCTGGTAGTACTTCCCGGCATAGCCGCGCTCCACCAGCGTCTTCTGCGGCAGCGCGGCCGGCGTCCCGGCGCCCGCGATCAGAACCGCATCGGGCTTGGCCGCCACCAGCTTCAGCACCTGGCCCGTGACGCTCGTGTCCGCCCGCGCGAATTTCTCCGTCGCGACCAACTCGATCCCCTGCGCCTTCAGCGCCCGCTGCGTCTCGGCCAGCCAGCCATCGCCGTATGCATCGTTGAACCCGATGAACCCCACCGTCTTCACGCCCGCCGCCTTCATGTGGCCCGCGATGGCGTCGGCCATCAGGCTGTCGTTCTGCGGCGTCTTGAACACCCAGCGCCGGTTGCCCTCCACCGGCTCGATCAGCCGCGCACTGGCCGCCAGCGAGATCATCGGCACCTTCTTCTCGCCCGCCACGTCGATCATCGCCATCGAGGCCGGGGTGGTCGAACTGCCCATCAGCGCGTCCACGCCGCTCTCGTCGATCAGCTTCCGCGCATTTGCCACCGCTCGCGTGCTGTCGGCTCCGTCGTCGAGCACGATCCACTCGACCGTCTGCCCCCCGATGCTCGTCGGCAGCAGCGAAATGGACTTCCGCTGCGGCTCCCCGAGGCTCGCCGCAGGACCCGTGGTGCTGATCGTGACACCCACCTTCACCTGCGCGAAGGCGACGCCCGAACCCAACACGGTCGCGGCCAGAAGCAACGTTGCGAGATGCCGGCGCATGAACGGTCCCCATTTGTTATTTATGCGCCAAGTGGTATGGCCCGGCCTCCGAGGTGTCAACGACGAGAGGGGCCGATCCAGTGTCCGACTTGCCCCGCATGACCACCGCCGAAGCCATTGTCGCCAGCCTCGACGCGCACGGGATCGACACCGTCTACGGCGTGCCCGGCGTGCATCTGGACCCGCTGTTCGACGCGCTGCACGGCGCCCGCAACCGCATCCGCATGCTGCACGCCCGCCACGAGCAGACAGGCGCCTACATGGCACTCGGCGCCGCGATGGCCACGGGGCACCCGCAGGCCTACTGCGCCGTGCCCGGCCCCGGCGTGCTCAACACCACGGCGGCCCTGCTCACCGCCTGGGGCATGGAGGCGCCGGTGCTGGCGCTGGCCGGGCAGATCCCCGCACACGCCATCGGCCGCGGCTACGGCCACCTGCACGAGATCCCGGACCAGCTCGGCGTCCTCCGGAGCCTCACCAAGCACGCCGCCCGCATCACCGCGCCGCACGAGGCCGGGCCGATGGTGGCGCACGCCATCCACCAGGCCATGTCCGGCCGCCGCCGCCCGGTGGCGCTCGAATGCGCGATCGACGCCCTGCGCCAGTCCGCCCCCGTCCGCCCCGTGGCGCCCATCCCGCCCACCACGCCCGAGATCGACACCGACGCCGTGCAGGCCATCGCCCGCATACTGGGCGCCGCGAAGCGCCCCCTGCTGATGGTGGGCGGCGGCGCCATGGACGCGGCCCCCGAACTGCGTGCGCTCGCCGAACTCCTCGGCGCCCCCGTCGGCTCCTACCGCCGCGGCCGCGGGATCCTGCCCACGGACCACCCGCTCGCCGCAGCCCTCCCCGTCGCCCGCCGCCTCTGGGCCGAGGCGGACGTCGTGCTCGGCATCGGCACCCGCCTCTACAACCCGCTCAGCCAGTGGGGCGCAGACGGCCTGCAGGTCCTCCGCATCGACATCGACGGGGAAGAACCCGGCCGCTACGCCCCACCCGCAGCCGCCATGGTGGCCGACTCCGCCCAAGGCCTCCGCGCGCTCATCGACGCCCTCCCCGCCCACATGGCCGCCCGGGAGGACCGCACGGCCGAACTCGCCGCCCACCGCGCCTGGTTCGACGACCGCCTCACGAAGCTCGAGCCCCAAATGGGCTTCCTGCGGGCCATGCGCGCTGCCCTCCCCGAAGACGGCCTGCTGGTGGATGAGATAACCCAGATGGGCTTTGCCGCACGGATGGCCTTCCCCGTCCATGCGCCCCGCCGCTTCTTCTCCGGCTACCAGGACAACCTCGGCTACGGCTACGGCACCGCCCTCGGCGCCGCCGCCGCGAGCCCCGGCCGCGCCGTGCTCAGCATCGCCGGCGACGGCGGCTTCGGCTACCAGGCCTTCGAACTCGCCACCGCCAAGCGCCACAACCTGCCCGTGGTGGTCGTCGTGTTCGACGACGGCCATTTCGGCAACGTCCGCCGCATCCAGCAACAAGCCTGGGGCGGCCGCGAGATCGCCAACGACCTCGCCAACCCCGATTTTTCCCTCTACGCCGACAGCTTCGGCATCGCCTCGTTCCGCGCCACCACCGCCCCCGAACTCGAAGCGCGGCTCCGCGAAGCCTTCGCCCTCCGCGCGCCCGCGCTCGTGCACGTCCCGTGCGGCGAGATGCCAAGCATCTGGGACCTGATCATGATGCCGCCCGTGCGAGGGGAAGTGCGGCCGATCATGCCCTGACCTGCCAACCTCGTCATCGCGAGCCGAAGGCGTGGCGATCCAGGAGCCCCAACACCGCCCCGTGCGGCCCCTGGATCGCCACGCTCCGCTCGCGATGACGGCTGGCTGCGGGCAGCCTTAAGCCGGCAGCGGCACGAACGTCGCGTGCAGGTTGCCGCCGTCCAGCGTGAACCCGGTCGCCCGCGGCCCGATGTCTCCGGCCGCGTGCTGCACCGTCAGGTCCAGCGTGCCGAGCGTCTTGCCGTCCACCTTGAACGAGGCAAGCACCTCGCCCCCAATCCCGCCCGTGGGCAGGAAGCCGAGATGGCCCGAGATCAGGTCGCCCTGCGCCACCACCGTCACGTGCTTGCCGCCGGCCACCGTCGGCGTGCCGTCCGCCGCACGGCCGAACACCACATCGCCCTTGTAGGCCACCAGGTCGTAATGCAGGCTCGTGTAGTCGGCATTCGTCGGCTGCCCCGTCGGCGCGAAGTTTTGCACGCCCTTCGACGTGTACTGGACGAACAGCCCATCGAACTTGCCCTTCAGCGTCTCGGCCATGCCCCCGATCGTGAGCGCGTTCACCGGAAAGTAGCCCACGTCGGTGAACGACAGCGCCCCGGGGCCAACCGGCGGCCCGAACGTCACGAGCGCATCGTCCGTCATGCTGAGTTCGAACGGCGCGGGCGGGTTGTTGGTGATCTGGCTGACTGGCTTGGCCATCAGTTTGCGCTCCCTGTGTTGAGGGATTGGTTAACAAAGACGTTACGTGCTGACTATACGCCCCAGCAAAACGATTCCGTCATCGCGAGCCGAAGGCGCGGCGATCCAGGGGCCGACGGGCCGGCGCTGTGCGGCTCCTGGATCGCCACGCTGCGCTCGCGATGACGCTGGAAATGGCGGGACGAAGATCCCAGCCTTCTCGAGCCGCAGCCTCACTCCGGCAGCCGCGGCACCCCCTGCATGTTCGGCACCGCATACTTCGCCACGTTCAGCTGCATCGCCAGGAACGTGTAGTAGCCGCTGATCCCCACGAGATCGACAACCGCCGGCTTGCCCCAACGCTTCTCCGCCTTCGCGAACGTCGCGTCGCTCACCCGCTTGTTGCGGAGCAGCTCGATGCAGAAATCGTAGATCGTCGTCTCGTCCACGCTCATGCCCTCCGGCCGCCGCCCATCCCGGATGGCGGCGATGATCTCGGGCTTGATCCCCTGCTTGGCCGCGATCGGCGCGTGCACGTGCCACTCGTAATCCTGGCTCCACTCCCGCGCCGTCACCAGGATGGCCAGCTCGGACAGCGTCGTGCCGATGCCGGGCTTGTAGCGCAGGTAGTCGCCCATGGAGCGCGCCAGCGTCATCACCTCGGGGCTGTGCATCAGCGGCTCGAACGGCCCGAACACCGCGGTCTTTCGCGCCTCCAGAAACTCCGCCGCCGCTTTCTTCTGTGCTTCGTCGTACTGCGCCGGCGGGATGGTCGGCAGCCGCTCCTGGGCGAGGGCGGCGCCTCCGGCCAGCGAGGGCGCGAGCAGCAGGGCATAGGCGGCATGACGCATCGAACGATTCCTTTATTGTTGCCCAACACGTCGCAGGCTTTCACCGGCGCGACAAGCCGCTACACTACCGCAAAACGAATGCCCGGGAGGCACCGACCATGCACAGGCGCACGCTCCTCGCCGCCGCGGCCACCTTGCCGCTGCCTGCCATCGCACAACCCGCCGGAAGCCGCACGCTCGTCTTCGTGCCCCAGGCCAACCTCACCAGCCTCGACCCGATCTGGACCACCGCCACCGTCACCCGCAACTACGCCTACCTGGTGTTCGACACGCTCTACGGCACGGACGACCAGCTCCGCCCGCAGCCGCAGATGGCGCAGGGCCACACCGTCTCGGATGACGGCCTGCGCTGGACCATCACGCTGCGCCCCGGCCTCGTGTTCCACGACGGCACCCCCGTGCTGGCGCGCGACTGCACGGCTTCGCTGGCCCGCTGGATGCGCCGCGACAGCCTCGGCACCACCGTCGCCTCGCTGCTGGACGCCATGGAGGCGCCGGATGACCGCACCATCGTGCTTCGCCTCAAGCGCCCGTTCCCGCCCTTGCTCGCGGCACTCGCCAAGACCCAGCCTAGCCCGGCCATGATCATGCCCGAGCGCATCGCCGCCACAGACCCGTTCAAGCAGATCACGGAGGTGGTGGGCTCCGGCCCCTTCCGCTTCCTGCCCGACCAGTATGTCAGCGGCAGCCGCGCCGTTTTCGCCAAGCACGAGGGCTACGTCCCCCGCGACGACGCACCCAGCTCCGTGGCCGGGGCGAAGCGCGTGCTGATCGACCGTGTGGAGTGGCGCATCATCCCCGAGGCGCAGACGGCCGTGAACGCCCTCCGCTCAGGTGAGATCGACTGGCTCGAGATGCCCATCCCGGACCTGATCCCGAGCCTCAAGAAGGACCGCAACGTGGTCGTCGGCAAGCTCGACCCGTACGGCCTCTACCCCGTCATGCGCCCCAACCACCTGCACGGCCCCACCGCCAATCGCGCACTCCGCCAAGCCATGCTGGCGGCCATCGACCCGCGGGAGGTCATGCAGGCCGTGATGGGCGACGACAGCAGCACCTACAACGCCCCCGTCGGCTGCTTCCTGCCCGGCACGCCCTACGCGAACGCCGCGTCCATGGACCGCCTCGGCCCGAAGCCCGACGCCGAGCTCCGCGCCATGGTCCGCGCCTCGGGCTACGCCGGGGAGAAGATGACGCTGCTGCACCCCACGGACCAGCCCTTCTACGACGCCATGTGCCAGGTGGTCGCCGCCACCCTGAAGCGCATCGGCCTCAACATCGAGGACGCGGCCATGGACTGGGGCACCGTCGTCCAGCGCCGCAACAGCAAGGAAACGGTCGAGAAGGGCGGCTGGTCGCTGTTCTGCACCTCCTTCCCCGCGCTCGACTACGTGGACCCTCTCGCCGCCCCCGGCCTTCGCGGCATCGGCAACGCCGCCTGGTATGGCTGGCCCACGGACCCGAAGATCGAGGAATACCGCCAGGCCTGGATCGACGCCCCCGCCGAACCCGAACGCCAACGCGCCGCCGCAGCCATCCAGACGCAGGCCTTCACGGAGGCCATGTACGTCCCGCTCGGCCAATACTTCCAATCCGCCGCCTGGCGCAGCAACATCACCGGCCATCTCACGGGCCAGCCCCCCCTCTTCTGGAACGTGAAGAAGGGGTGAGGCGACTGTCCCACGGCCAAACCTTGCGCCTTGAGAGTGACGACGACACGCGAACAGGCCCGCCCCTCCTCCCCCTGCGGGAGGAGGCTGGGAGGAGGGGTGACCGCGCGGCCCTCAGCGAAGATCACCTGTGACCCTCTCCCTCTACGTCCTCGCCGGCTCCGCCCTCGGCGGCCTTGCGCGCTACTGGCTGGCCATCGCGGTCGCCGCCTGGCTCGGCCCGGCCTTCCCCTGGGGCACGCTGCTCATCAACGTGGGCGGCAGCTTCCTCATCGGCCTCGCCGGCGCCGCCAGCCCGGCGCCCACCACCCGCGCCTTCGTCATGGTGGGCCTCTGCGGCGGCTTCACCACCTTCTCCAGCTTCAGCCTGCAAACGCTGGACCTGCTCCAGTCCGGCCGCCCCCTCCCCGCGCTCGCCTACGTCGCCGCCTCCGTCCTGCTCTGCCTGCTCGCCACCTGGGCCGGATGGGCTCTCGCCGCTCCCCCTGCCTGAGGGAACTCGCGATCCAATGCCGGGTTGACGCCGGATGACGCTCCCCCGCCGCCTCCTGGTCGCCCTTCCCGCCGCCCTCGCCGCCTGCAGCCCCACGGACCTGATCAACGCCACCGTGTCCAGCCGCGGCGTCACGGTGCAGCAGGCTGCCTACGCACCCGGCCCGAGCGGCGGCCTCACCGTCTATCGCCCCGACAGCCCGGCCGGCCCCCTCGTCGTGTTCCTCTACGGCGGCGCCTGGCGAACCGGGCGCCGGGATGACTTCGCCTTCGTCGCCCGCCCCCTTGCCGCCCGCGGCATCACCGTCGTCGTCCCGGACTACAGGCTGTTCCCCGAAGTGCGTTTCCCCACGTTCCTGGAGGACAACGCGGCCGCCACCGCCTGGGCCCTGGCGAACGCCGCCGCCCTGGGCGCCGACCCGTCCCGCGTGTTCCTGATGGGCCACTCGGCGGGCGCCTACAACGCCGCCATGCTCGCCCTCGACCCCCGGTGGATGGCCGGCGCCGGCACCGCGCGTGACCGCCTGGCGGGCGTCATCGGCCTCGCCGGCCCCTATGATTTCCTGCCCATGCTGGGCGCGGAGCGCGAGGTGTTTGCGCCCGACCCCGGCCCTCTCACCCAACCGATCAACTACGTGGACGGCCGCAACCCGCCCCTCACCCTACTCGCAGGCGACGCCGACGACATCGTCCAGCCCCGCAACACCCTGTCCCTGGCCACCAAGGTCCGACAGGCCGGCGGCCCGGTCCAGGCCAAGATCTACCCCGGCCTCGGCCACATCGGTATCATCACCGCCATGACCCCTCTGTTCGCCGGCCGAGCCCCTGTCCTCGACGACGTCACCGCCGCCCTGACTGCTCCCTCTTCCCCCGAGAAAGGATCGGGGTGAGGGACCCACGGCACGCGCTAACCACGAAGAGCCCTCACCCCAGACATTTCCCAGAGGGAGAAGGAAAAGTCACTTCGCCCCGTAAACCAGGTCCGGCAACCCCATCGCGATCCCGGGGAAGAACGACAGGATGACCACCGCCACCGCCATCAGCCCGACGAACGGCAGCGTCCCCCAGATGATCGGCCCGAGCCCGATGTCGGGCGCAATCCGGTTGATGACGAAGATGTTCAGCCCAACAGGCGGATGGATCAGCCCCATCTCCATCACCACCGCCATCACCACCCCGAACCACACCAGGTCGAACCCGGCCGCGCGGAGCGGGGGCAGGATGATCGGTGCCGTCATGAGAATGATGGACACGGGCGGCAGGAAGAACCCGAGCACCACGACCAGCAGCAATATCGCCGCCAGCAGCCACCACTTGCCAAGCTCGAGCCCCACGATCCACCCCGCGGCCGCCTGGCTGATGTGGAGGTAGCTCATCACGTAGCTGTAGAGCAGGCTCATTCCGATGATCAGCAGCAGCATCCCGCTCTCGCCCAGCGTGCCGGCGAAGATCGGCTTCATGTCCACCATCCGGTAGGCGCCATACACCGCCGCAATCAACAGCAGCGCCAGCACCGCACCCAGCCCCGCCGTCTCCGAGGGCGTCGCGATGCCGCCATACAGCGCCACCATCACACCCGTGAGCAGCACCAGGAACGGCAGCACCCGCGGCAGCGCCACGAGCTTGTCCTTGAAGGTGTAGGTGTCCTGCCGAAGGATCTCGCTCCGCGGCCCGCCCGCCGCCGCCACCGCCGTGGCCTGCGTGAACTCGAGCTTCCAATGAAACACCGCATACCCGGCGAACAGCGCCACCAGCAGCACGCCCGGCCCGATGCCGGCCAGGAACAGCCGCCCCAGGCTCTGCTCCGCCGCCACCGCATACAGGATCAGCACGATGGAGGGCGGCAGCAGGATCCCCAGCGTCCCCCCAGCCGCCACCAGCCCGGCCGCGAACCCCGGCGAATACCCGCGCTTGCGCATTTCCGGGATGCCAGAGCTCCCGATGGCGCTGCACGTGGCCGGCGAGCTCCCCGCCATGGCCGCGAACAGGCCGCACGCCAGCACCACCGCCACCCCGAGGCCACCGGGCACCCGGTGCAGCCACGTGTGCAGCGCGTCATACAGATCCTTGCCCGCCCGGGACTTCCCGATCGCCGCACCCTTCAGGATGAACAGCGGGATCGTCAGCAGCGTGATGCTGGCCAGCTCCTCATAGACGTTCTGCGCCACGGTATCGAGCGAGGCCGCCGGCATGAAGAACAGCATGAACGTGACCGCGACGCCGCCCAGGGCGAACGCGATCGGCATCCCGCTGAACAAGGCCACCAGCGTGGCCCCGCCATACAGGAGACCGGTTTGCAGCGCGCTCATTTCGGCCCAGCCGCAGCCGTTGCTTGCTGCGGGATCGCCAGATGCGCCGGCTGGCTGTCGCCATGCCGCACGCCGAGCACCTGCAGCAAGAGCTGCAGCCCGAGCAGCCCCATGCCCACCGTCATGCACCCGTAGGGTATCCACAGCGGCGGCCCCCAGGCGGAGCTCGTCGTCTGCCCGTCCACCAGCGCCTCCTCGAGCAGCGTCGCGCTCTTCCAGGTGAAGAACGTCACGAACGCAAGGCTCAGCACGTCGGCCAGCCACCGCCGCACCCGGTCTGCACCCGGCGGCAGGATCGCCCCGAGCGCATCGATCGCCACGTGCCCGCGCCGCGCCTGCACCCAGGCCGCGCTCGCGAACGTCGCCCCGATCAACAGGAACGTGCTGAGCTCATCCTGCCAATCGCTCGGGATCTTGAAGAAGTAGCGCCCCGCCACCTCCCACGTCAGCACCGCGCCCGCCACCGCGATGGCCAGGCCCGACAGCGCCGCCATCACCCCGTTCACCGCATCGAGCGCCGCCTGCAGCACCCCCAACACCCCGGCCCGCGGAACGTCCGCAACCGGGATCGCGCCTGAAGCAGCGTCGATCCCGTGGGTGCTCAAGCAACCGCCTCCGCGAGTTTCAGCAGCGCCGCGCAGGCCGCGTTGCGCTCGGCAAAGTCCTTCCACGCCGTCGCCTGCGCCAGCGCCTTCCACTTGCCGATGGCGGCCGCGTCCATCTCCCGCGCCGTCACGCCCACCTTGGCATAGACCTTCGCCAGGTCGTCGTCGTCGGCCTTCGCCGCCTGCAGCCCGAAGGCCTCCATCTCGAGGCCAACATCGTCGATCGCCTTCTGGTGCGCCGCCGGCAGGCTGTCATACACGATCTTGCTGATCAGCAGCGGCTCGAACATGAACCAGAAGCTGCCCGCCTTTCCGCTCGTGATGGCCTTGCTGATCTCCTCGAGGCGGAACGAGATCAGGCTCGTGGAGCTCGTCACCGCCGCATCGAGGCTTCCCGTCTGCATGGCCGCATAGATCTCGTTGCTCGGCACCGAGCTGATGATCCCGCCCGCCGACTTCAGCATCAGGTCCATCTCGCGCGAGCCGCCGCGGATCTTGAGCCCCTTCACATCGTCCGGCTGCACCACCGGCACGCTCCGGCTGGCCGTGCCGCCGGCTTGCCAGATCCAGGTCACGATCTTCACGCCTCGCTTGTCCAGCAGGCTCACCAGCTCGCGCCCGATCGGCTGCGTCTTCCACGCCATGCCCTGCTCGTAGGTCGTCACCAGGCACGGCATCAGCCCGATGTTCACCTCCGGCACCTCGCCGCCCGCGTACGCCAGAGGATACACCGTCATGTCCAGCGCGCCCCGCCGCAGCGACGAGAACTGCGCGACCGTCTTCATCAGGCTCGAGCCCGGATAGATCTCGAACCCGAGCTCGCCATTGGTCCGCTTCGTTACCTCGGCTGCGAACTTCCGCGCCAGGCGGTCCCGGAAATCCCCCTGCTCCAGCGTGCCGCCCGGAAACTGGTGGCTGATCTTCAGGGTCTTGGTCGCGGCCAGCGCGGAATTCGACGACGCGGGGAGCGACAGCCCGGCGGCGGTGGCGGCAAGCAGCGTGCGGCGTGCGAGCATCGGACGTTCTCCCAAATGTCACCGTTGAGGTGTTGGGGGCTGCAATAAGGTGCCGCCAGCACGGGCGCAAGCTGCCAACGCGCGACATTGACGACCAGGCGCCCGCGCCATAACCGCACCCATGACCGTCTGGTGCCGTCCTTGAGCGAACCGCTCGTCCAGCTCGAGGGCGTCCGCCGCAATGTCCGCACCGCCGCGGGCGGCACGATGGCGGCGCTCGACGGCGTCTCCCTTGCGGTTGCCCGTGCGCACCCTGCGGGACCGCCTGGCCCTCACCGTCCTGCTGATCACGCACGAGATGGCCGTGGTCCGCGCCATCTGCGACGAGGTGGCGGTGCTGGGCCAGGGCCGCATCGTCAAGCAGGGCCGGGTGTTCGACGTCTTCACGCGTCCGAAGAGCGACCTCGCCCGCCGCTTCGTCGCCGAGGCCATCGGGGACGCCATCCCGACCGGCACCGTCGCCCGCCTGCCGCCCCCGAGCCCGGGCGAGCAGCGCCGTATCCTGCGCGTGCTCTTCGCCGGGCCGCACGCCACCCGCGCCGTCATCAGCGAGGCCTCTCGCCGCTTCGGGGTCGACCTCAACATCATCTCGGGCCGCATCGACGCCATCGGGGCAGAACCCTTCGGCCTCATGGCACTGGCCGCCTACGGCCCGCCCGAAGCGCTCGACGCGACCCTCGCCTGGTTTGAAGGACTCGGCATCGAGGCGACTGACGCTTCCCCCCTCCCCTCGCGGGAGGGGCCGGGGGAGGGCGGGCCGCATGAGGGAACCTGAACGCCCCCCGCCCCTACCCCGCCGCACTCTCCCGATACGCCGCCATCACGTCGGCCGCCGCCCCGTCCATCTTCACCCGGCCCCGGTCCATCCAGATCACCCGCGTGCACCAGTCCAGCACCACCTGGTCGTTGTGCGAGCTCAGCACCAATATCTCGGCGCCGCGCACCATGTCCTCGAGGCGGACCTTCGCCTTCTCCATGAACGCGGCGTCCCCCGCCAGGAACCACTCGTCCATCAGCAGCACCTGCGGCCGGATCGCGGTTGCCAGCGCAAAGCCCAGCCGCACGATCATGCCCGAGCTGTAGAACCGCATCGGCAAATCCAGGAACTCGGCCAGCTCGGCAAAGTCCTGCACATCGTCCTCGAGCCGCTTGATCGCGGGCTTCGGCAGGCCGTTCATCAGCCCCCGCAGCACGATGTTCTCGCGCCCTGTCATCTCCGGGTTCATGCCCAGGTTCGGGTCCAACAACGCACCCACGCTGCCCTCGACCGTGACCTCGCCCACCGCCGGCTCGTAGATGCCGGCCAGCGTCCGCAGCAGCGTCGTCTTGCCGGCGCCGTTATGCCCGATCAGCCCCAGCCGCTCCCCGGCCCCGAGCGAGAAGTTCGCGCCTCGAACGGCCTGCACGACGATCCGGTGCCGCGCATCCTCCTGCAGCCGCCCGCTGGCCGCGGCGAACACCGTCCGCTTCAGGCTGCGGCTGTTGCCATGGTAGATCGGGAAATCGACATCGACCCCGCGCACCTCGATGCGAGCCCCCCCGCCCGGCATGGTCATACCCAGAAGCTCAGCCGCCCGCGCACCCGCACGAACAGCAACCAGGCGGCCAGCACCAGCACCGCGCTGAACCCCAGCGCCGACGCCCACACCGTGCTCGAGGGCCATGCCCCAAGCAGCGGCGCCCGCACCACCTCGAGCAGCGTGAAGAACGGGTTCAGCGGCAGGAGCGCCCGCTGCGGCGGCTCCAGCAGCTCCGGCTTCCAGATGATCGGGCTCACGAAGAACGCGATCTGCATCAGGCTCGCCACAATCGGCGGGATGTCCCGGAACCGCGCGCACAGGGCGCCCAGCAACAGGCAGGCCGCAACCCCGTCCACCAGCCATAGGGCCAGCCCCGGCAGCGCGCCCAGCGCGGCCAGGCCGGGCCAGACGTCGAACCAGGCCCACACGGCCACGATCACGACCACGTTGTGCGCCAGGGTCAGGACATTCCGCACCAGCACCCGCGCCGCATAGAGCGAGAACGGCATCCGCACCGAACGCACCATGCCCTCGGCCTGCAGGAAGCAGGTGCAGCTGTCGCTCACAAGCGTCTGCAGGAAGGTCCATAGCACCAGCGAAAGTGCGAGGAACGGCAGGTAGTCGTGCAGCTCCATCTTGAACAGCGCGGAGTAGAGCACGCCCAGCGCCACCACCATCACCGCGGTGGACAGCGTGAGCCAGAATGGCCCCAGCACCGAGCCTCGGTAGCGCAGCCGGATGTCGAACCAGCCCAGCGCCAGCGCCAGCCGCCACAGCTGCGCCGCACCCGCCAGGTCCGCGACCGCCTGCCGTTGCCGGGCCGCGAAGTCGAGGTTGGACTGCAGCCGCATCGAGCGGCTCGGCATCGCCACGGAGGCTTGCGACTCCGCAGCCGGGAGGGCGGGGGACGGCGACACGGTCATTGCCCTGCGCCGTAGCCGATCCGGCGCCCACCCGCAACACCGGGCCATTCGGCCACGCCCGAAGCCGAAACCGCGCCGCCGGCGTCGCAAAATCTTGCCTTGTGCGTCATTTCAGGCTAGCGGCTTCGGGTGCGTTGCTCCTCGCACGGTTGAGCGCCGGCCCGTAAGCCTGCCTGAACGTTCGCAACCCGGCAGCCCGCTTCGGCTGCACGAGACCAGCCGACGGAGACCACCGCTTGACCTTCCAGACCTTCGCCCGCCTCACCGCAGTTCTCGCGGTGGCCGCAACGCTCAGTGCCTGCGCCAGCAAGCCGCAGCTCTCGGCGCAGCAGGAGAGCAACCAGTACCGCTCCCGCGCCGGCCGCAACTACACGCCGCCCGGCCCGGCCAGCGACCCGTGGGGCCCCTACATCGTCGAGGCCGCAGCGAAGTTCGACGTGCCGGAGCGCTGGATCCGGGAGGTCATGCGCCAGGAATCGGGGGGCCGCCTCTACGGCCGCAACGGGGACCTCGTCACCTCCGGCGCCGGCGCCATGGGCCTGATGCAGGTCATGCCCGCCACCTACGACGAAATCCGCGGCCGCTACCCCGAGCTCGGCGGAGACCCCTACGACCCGCACAACAACATCATGGCCGGCACCGCCTACATCCGCGAGATGTACGACATCTATGGCTCCCCAGGCTTCCTCGCCGCCTACAACGCCGGGCCCGGGCGGCTCGACGACTACCTGACGCGCAACCGCACGCTGCCGGAAGAGACGCGCCGTTACGTGGCGTCCATCGGCCCCAAGATCGCCGGCAGCAGCCCGAGCCGCAGCTCGCCCGGTGAGCAATATGCCATGAACGCCGTGCCGTTCAGCATCCCCGACGGCCCGCGCTACGCCGCCTCCATCCGCTACAGCGCGCCCTCCGCCCCGATCGTGCTGAACCCGCCGGCGCCCGTGCAATACGCCGCGCTGCCGACGCCGCTGTCCGAGCCGGCTCGGCCGTTCATCCGCCTCAACCCGCCGAGCGCGGCGCCGGTCCAGGTCGCTTCCCTGCCCGAGCCGACCGGCTTCGCACCGTATCGCGAGCCTTCTCGCCCCGAGCCGTCCCGCCTCGAGCCATACCGTGGCACGGCCCAAACCTTCGCGCCCACCTTCGCGCCCACCCCCGCGCCGAGCTTCGCGCAGATGCCGGAGCCGCCGCGCCCGCCAGCCTACCGCGCCAACCAGACGCAGCTCGCCTCCGCGGCGCTCACCCCGCTCGGGCCGCGCCAGGGGGAGGGCCGTGGGTTCAGCCTGTTCACCCCAGCCAACGCCGCCCCGATACCCCGCGGTGGGGCGCCCGCGGGCGGCAGTTGGGCCGTCCAGGTCGGCGCATTCGCCAACCCGGGGCTCGCCGCATCGGCCACCACCGCGGCGCGCGACCACGCCGGGGTGGCCCTCGCCGCCGCCCGGCCGAGCGTAACACCCGTGCGCCAGGGTCAAGGCACGCTCTACCGCGCCCGCCTCGGCGGCCTCTCGCGGGATGCCGCAGCACAGGCCTGCGAGCGCCTCGCCCGAGCCCGCACCAACTGCATCGTGGTCAGCCCCGACGCCCAGTCATGACTGAGGTTTCCCCTCCCATCGCGGGAGGGGGGACGACAGCGCGGCCCTAATCCGGCTCCGGGGCGCCACGCAGCCGCTTCACCGCGCCCCGCCGCACCTTGCCCTCCACCCGCTCCCGCCGGGCCGAGAGGCTGGGCCGCGTCTTCACCCGGCGCACCTCCCGCACCCCCGCCTCACGCAGCAGCGCCACCACCCGCTCCAGCGCATCCTGCCTGTTCCGGTCCTGCGAGCGGTGCCGCTGCGCCGTGATCACCAGCACGCCATCCCCCGTGACGCGTGAGCCGCCCAGCCGCTCCACACGCGCCCTCAGCGCCTCTGGCAACGACCCCTCCCGCCGCAGGTCCAGCCGCACCTGCACCGCGCTCGAAACCTTGTTCACGTTCTGCCCACCCGGCCCCGAAGCCCGGATGAAGCTCTCATCGAGCTCCCGCGGGTCGAATCCGATGCCCGGGGCGATCGGGATCAGGTCCACCGCCTACCGCCGCAGCGCCCGCCGCACCGGCTCCGGCACTGCCTGCGCCAGCGTCTTTTTGACCATGTTGGGCAGCGTCTTGTCGCTCGGCACGTAGTCCCGCCACTCCGTCATGGCGAGATAGCGGTAGTACTCTGCCTGGTGCGGATGCCGGCTCATGTAGGTCCACGGCTTGCTCACGCCGTTGAAGTGCACGATCTGCGCATCCCGCTGCACCCGCTCGAGCTCGGCGTCGGACAGGCCCAGCGGGTGGTAGGCGAAGTAGAACGGGCTGATCACGTTCCACACGTAATCCACCCGGGTCCGCCGCGCATGGAAGCACGCGTTCAGCGCATCCTGGTCCGCGTCCAACAGCGTCTCGGGCCGCCGCCTGATATAGTCCAGCAGCTCCGGCAGTGCCCCGGTGCGCCGCCATTGCGCCAGGTCGACCACCATCACGCCCGAGTTGAAGTAGCCCTCCTCCTCCGGGATTTCGATAAGCGCGCAGCGCGTCGACCCCGGGATGTCCACGGCGGCAAGCAGGCTCCCGCCCAGCTCGACGTCCCACAGCGGCCCGATGTCGCCCCGCACGATCAGGTCGCCGTCCAGATACAGCACGCGCTCGACCGATGCCGGCATCAACTGCTCGATCCAGAGCCGCGTGTAGGCCTCCACCGTGTAGCGGTTGTTGAGCGGCAGCTCGAGATCGGCCGGCGCCTGGAACCGCACGAGCCGCACCGTGCTGTCCCGCCATGGCGCCAGCGTGCGCTGCAGCTTGGGCCAGCTTTCAACCAGCGGGTCGCCGCTCACCACGACGATGTCGAACGCGCGCCCCGGGTTGTTCGCCAGCAGCGAAACCAGCGCCACGGCCACATGCTGCATGAAGCCTTCGTTGCAGCACAGCATCACGTTGATCGGCGGCTTCGGATCATGCGCCACCCTCGCGGCTGGTCCGGTCGAGATGTCCGGTATGCCGCCCTCCAACACTGCGCGCACCTCGTGCGGCGTCACCACCTGGCCGCCGAGCCGCCCCGTGAAATGATCGACGTAGGCGTCGAGCCAGCCCAGCAGCTGCTCCACCTCCGCCTCGGTCTGCGCATACGGCGTCAGCCCCGGCACCAACGACGTGCTGTGGAAGCTCAGGTGGAACACGCGCTGCCCGTCCTCGAGCAGCAGCTCCGTCAGTCGCTTGGCCTCCCCCAGCGTCACGCCCTCGGGGCTCAGCCGGATCCGGTTCAGCAGGCCAGCCCAGGCAAACGCCGACGGCACCTTCAACTGCCGCAGCGCCTTCGTGTCCATCCGTGGGAAAGCCTGCGCGCCCCACCGCCGCCCGAGGCCCACGAAGCCCGCCGTGTGCGGCAGCTCGAGCAGCGCAGGCCCGGCCCCGTCGGCCATCTCGAGCCACACCGGGTCGCTCCCGATGTCCACGAAGCTGGGGCCGCCCTCGTCCTCGTAATCCCAGAACGGCATGAAGCTCAGGTCGATCTCGAACCCGGCCTCGGCCAGCGCCGCCGCGGTTGAAGGGCCGAACCCGTAGCGCCCGGCCTTGAACAGCGTGGGCCGCCCGCCGGTCCGGTCGGCGATCCGCCCCGCGATCCGCGCCACCTTGGCCGCCTCGAGCTTCGGCTCGAGGTTGCCCTGATACGAGTTGAACCGCGTCGGCGCCTCGTCGTAGGGCGGCGTCACCCATGGGTGCAGGTGCGCCCCCAGCACCGCGTCCCCCCGCGCCGCCATGCCTTCAAGCACCGCCCAGGTCGCGTCGTCGTCCACCACGGGGTAGGTCGCGACACAGGTGAGCCGGGCACCATGCCGCCGAAGCCGGTCCGCCACGCGCGGCAGTTGCGCGATGGAGGTCAGGTCGAACTCCGTGCCCCGGACGGGATACCGCCAGTCGAACCCCTCCTCGCAATCGATCGAGATCACCAGCAGCGGTTGCGTTGCCACAGGCAGGCGGATCGGCGCCCGCACCGCCCGTCCGTGGGTGGCGGCAGGTTCCGCGGCGACGAAAGGCGCGGCGCCCGTCAAAGTGCGCGCGGCGCCCCGACCACCCGGTGCCGCAGCCCCTTGAGCGTATCGAACAGCCCCACCGCCCGCGCCCAGCGTCGCGCCGCCGGCATCAGCACGGCGTTGCGCGACAGTTCCCAACGATACCGAAGGAATGCGCCCGGCGACCGCGCCAGGTAGTGCAGGCGAAACCGCCAGAGCTGGCTGTTCGTGAACACCTTCGCGTTCCCCCCGAGCTTGGCCACGCGCGGAGAGAACAACGGGTAGAGCGTCATGCCGTGAAGCTGTGTCTTCATGAAGTTACCGATCAGCAGGTCGTCGAAGTAGCCGTACTCGACGGTCTCGAGCAACGACCCCCGTGGCACATGGAACGTGACGCCCACGCGCCGCGCCGCCGGCTTCCTCTCCGAAGCCTGGCTGAGGAAGAAGGTCCGGGTCTCCCCACCCACCGTGAAGGCGATGAAGTCCTGCCAGAAGGCGAGCGTCTGGAATTGCCTCGCGAACGTCTCCACGCGGCGCCACTCCTCCTCGGACAACCGCGCGCCCCAGTCCTCGCCCAATTCGGGCAGCACGCGCGCCGAAGGCTCGCCCACATCGTCGGCAGCGGTGTGCAGCAGCGCGCCCGTGGCCAGGTCGATGGTGGAGTAGGGCGGGATCAGCCGGATCGCGTCTGCTGGCCACAGCTTCTTCATCTCGGGCCAGGTGATCCGGTAGTCGTTCGCCCAGGCGCTGTCCGGCCGCGTGTACACATGCTGGGAAGAGCTGCAGCAGAAATTCTTCACCCGCAGGTATTCTGCCGTCTTGCCCACGCTGAACACCGTCCCGGGCTTGCGCTCGTCCGGCGGGCCGATGAGGCTGTTCATGTGCTCGTCGACGATGTTGATCATGTCCGCATCGAAGGCGCAGAGCGCGAACAGGTAGCTCTGCCCGTACTGCGCCACCAGCTTGCGGAAGAACGGGTCGTCTCCGCAGAACGGCGAATCGTTCTTGTTCAACAGCAGCGCGCCGCCCGCCTCGATGGCGACGATCGCGTCCATGTTCTCGTTGTCCACGCACAGGATGCGCAGCCCGTCCATCAGGTCCACCCACTGCTTGTGGGGCAACGTGGAGTGCTTGAAGCCCCGCTCGTCCAGCGTCCGCGCCATCTCGGGGTCATACTGGTCCGGCAGCAGCACGAGGCTGTCCCGGTTCAGCTGGTCGAGGCTCTCGGGATGGAAATGGTCCGGGTGCCCGTGGCTGAACCACAGGTATTTCGACGCCTTGACGTTCGCGATCTGCGCCCCGGACAGCGGGCGCTCCAGCCCCCAGCTGCCGAAATAGGCCCCGCCCACGATCCAGGGGTCGGTGGCCAGGATTGGATGGCCGTCCTTGAACACCTGGATCATCGCGTTGCCGAGCGTCTCGAACGTCCAGCTCATGGTAGTACCCTTCGTCGATGGAAGCCGCTCGGGCCCGCCCCCGTGGCTGATATCGTCCCGGCGTTACCATCCTGCTCTGGCCTTACCACAACGTCAACACGGCCGGAACCGACGCCCGACCGTTCGTGACGATTAGCCACCCGCCTCCAACATGCCCGCCCCGGCACGCCCGCCCCGGCGCGCCCCGCTAGGATACGCCCCCTCGGACACGCCCGCCTCGAACGAGATCGGCTGCGCGCCCTCCAGGAGCGTCAGCCGCCCCAGCGCATGCAAATTTTCGAGCCCCTCCACGATCGTCAGGAAATGGTTGCCCGCGAGTTGCCCGGCCTTGCTCGCGAACCGCGTCGGCCCATAGGCCAGCAGGATCTCGGTCTCGGAGACGCCGCCCGGATAGAAGATCATCTCCCCAGGCGCCGGGAGGCTCTTCGAGTCCTCATACCCCACGCCGAACGTGCGGTCGCCGAGCGGGATCCATACCGCCTCCCCGCTCCAGCGCACATGCATCAGCCGCTCCGAGTAGGGCAGCAACGCCCGCACCACCGCGCAGGTCTGCGGTGACTTCGCGTCCTCGAACCGCGCCCGGAACCGATACGGCCCGGCGCTCACCCCGATCGTTTGCACCCGCGCACTCCTTGCTGACGTCCCAACCCTATCGCGCCCGCTGCGTCATGACCACGCAGGCCAGGACCGCCGCGGCGGCGAGCATCGAGGCGCCCGACACGGCCTCCCCCAACAGCAGCGCCGCCCAGGCCATGGACAGCACGGGCTGCCCGAGCTGCAGCTGCCCCACCCGCGCGACCCCACCCTCGGCAAGCCCCCGATACCAGGCCCAGAACCCCAGATACTGGCTGACCAGCGATACGTAGGCGAACCCGGCCCAGGACTGCCACGGCGCCCGCGCCACCGCCGCCCCGTCCCAATGCCCCCAGGCCAGCCCGGCCGTGATCGGCAGCCCCATCATCAGCGCAAGCCCGATCACCCGCACACCGCCCATCGTCCGCGCAAGCGCGCCGCCCGCCGCATACCCCGCCGAGCACACAACCACACTCAGCAGCAGCAGCCCATCCGCCGGCCCCGGACGCCCCGCCCCCTGCACGGCGGCGAACACCAGCACGCACAGCAGCCCCGCCGCCGCAGCCGACCAGAACCGCAGGCTCGGCCGCTCCCGCGCCAGCAGCACGGCCGCCACCGCCGTCCCCGCCGGCAGCAGCCCCGTCAGGATCGCCCCGTGCACCGCCCCGACCCGAGCCATCGCCATGGTCGAAAGCAGCGGGAACCCAACCACGACGCCAAGGCACACGAGCAGGAGCTGGCCCCACGCCACCCTCCCCGCCCGGTCCAGCCCCGGCAACGGCGCACGCTCCACGAGCAGCACCGCCCCCGCCACCACCCCCGCCACCACCGCCCGCGCCGCCCCCACGAACACCGGGTCGAGCCCCTGCACCGCCAGCCGCGTCGCCGGCAAGCTCAGCGAGAACGCGAGCACCCCGAGCCCGCCCCAGAGCAGCCCGCCCGACGCGAGGCCCGCCTTACGCGGGAGAATGACACTGTCCGTCATGGCCGCAGCGTCTCACGGCCCCTGCGCGCACGGCCACGTTAAAGGCGCAATGCAGATCGGCCGATCCCCCACCCGAAGCCCAAACAGTAGCGCCGCCCCGCATTCCGCGCGATAACGCGTTCTCGGGCGGAGCCCGCGCGCGTCGGAGAACACAGATGCACACCACCCAGCCCGCGCCGGACTGGTCGCCCACCACCTGGCGCACCCGCCCCATCCGGCAGGCCCCGCACTACCCGGACCAGCTTGCCCTCGCCACCACCGAGGCGCGCCTGGCGTCCTATCCGCCCCTCGTTTTTGCAGGCGAGGCCCGGCGCCTCCGGGACGCATTGGCGCTCGCCGCCGACGGCCGGGCCTTCGTGCTCCAGGGCGGGGACTGCGCCGAATCCTTCTCCGACTTCAACGCCAACATCATCCGCGACACCTTCCGCGTGCTGCTGCAGATGGCCGTCGTCCTCACCTTCGGCGCCAGCGTGCCCGTGGTGAAGATGGGCCGCATGGCCGGGCAGTTCGCGAAGCCCCGCAGTGCCGACATGGAAACCCAGGGCGGCACGAGCCTGCCCAGCTACCGCGGGGACATCGTGAACGGCCCGGACTTCACCGAAGCCGCCCGCACCCCCGAGCCCTCCCGCATGGAGACCGGCTACTTCCAGTCCGCCGGCACGCTCAACCTGCTCCGCGCCTTCGCCAATGGCGGATACGCGGACCTGCACGAGGTCCATCGCTGGAACCTCGACTTCGCCGCTCGCTCGCCCTTGGCGGCCCGCTACCAGGACCTGTCGTCCCGCATCGACGAGACGCTCGCCTTCATGGCCGCCTGCGGCATGAGCAGCCTGAACACGCCGCAGATCCGCGAAACCGACTTCTACACCAGCCACGAGGCCCTCCTCCTGCCCTACGAGCAGGCCCTCACCCGCGTCGACAGCACGTCCGGCGACTGGTACGCCTGCTCGGCCCACTTCCTGTGGATCGGTGACCGCACCCGCCAGCCGGACGGCGCCCATGTCGAGTTCCTGCGCGGCGTGCAGAACCCGATCGGCATCAAGGTCGGCCCCGAGACGGACATCGCGGACCTCCTCCGCCTCGCCGAAACCCTCAACCCCCGCCAGGAACCCGGCCGCCTCACCCTCATCAGCCGCATGGGCGCCACCAAGATCGAGCGCAAGCTCCCGCCGCTGCTACGCGCCGTGCAGGCCGAAGGGCTCCGCGTCCTGTGGCTCTGCGACCCCATGCACGGCAACACCATCTCCACGGGCGGCAGCAACGCCGCACCCGTCAAGACCCGCAGCTTCGACGCCATCCTCTCCGAGGTGCGCCAGTTCTTCGACATCCACGCCGCCCACAACTCCTGGGCCGGCGGCGTGCACGTGGAGATGACGGGCCGGGACGTGACGGAATGCGTCGGCGGCGCCCACCGCCTCACCGAAGCCGACCTCGGCGCCCGCTACGAAACCTTCTGCGACCCGCGCCTGAACGCCGAGCAGTCCCTCGAGCTCGCCTTCCTCATCGCAGAAGAGCTCAAGGCCAGGCGCATCCCCCCCCGCGCCCCCGCGATCGCCGCACAATGACCCAGCCCGCCATCCCCGAACCGGTCAGCCCCGAACCCGTCATGACCGACGTGGCGGACCGTACGGACGCATATTTCAGCCGAACCCGCGAGATCGTGGAGCATTTCGGCGAGTCCACCGTCACCTACGCCGTCTTCCTTCGCCGCCCCGTCATCGCCGCCCCGCGCCTGATGCTCGCCTGGCTGGACGGCGTGGCCAAGGCGCACCGCGTCAGCTTTGCCTACGACGTGCGCTACGCCGAGGGCGCCTGGGTGGGCGCGGGCGAGCCCATCGTCACCATCACCGGCCCCTTCACCGCCCTCGCCGAAGCCGAGACCCTCATGCTGCAGAAGCTCGGCCCGGCCTGCGTCGCCGCACACAACGCCTACCAGATGGCCGCAGCCCTGCCCCGCGCAGCCTTCCTCGCCATGGAGGCGCGCCACTGCGCCGGGGCCGAGATGCAGGCGCTGATGGCCTACGCCGTCCGCGTCGGATCCGATGCCGCCCGGCGCGAAGGCGCAACGGGCTTCGTCGGCAGCTCGTCGGACGTGGGCGCCCGCGCCCTGGGCCAGAAGCACGGCCGCGGCACCATGCCCCATGCCCTCATCGGCTACGCCGGCTCCACCCTCCGCGCCGCCGAGATGTTCGTGGAGGCCTGCCCGGGGCAGGACCTCACCGTGCTCACCGACTATTTCGGCGCCGAGATCACCGACGGCCTCGCCGTCTGCCGCCGCTTCCCCGAGCTCGCCGCCGCCGGGCGCCTCTCCGTCCGGCTCGACACGCATGGCGGCCGCTACCTCGAGGGCCTCGATCCGGCCGCCAGCTACGCCGTGCTGGACCGCCACGCCCCGGGCGCCATCCGCCACTACCGGAGCGACACCGAGCTGCGCCACCTGGTCGGCACCGGCGTCAGCGCCGCCGCCATCTGGCGCATGCGGGAAGCGCTGGACGAGGCCGGGTTCCCGCGCGTGCGCATCGTGGTCTCGTCCGGCTTCGGCGTCGGCAAGTGCCGCGTCATGGCCGACACGCAGGCGCCCATCGACGTGGTCGGCACCGGCAGCTTCATCCCCGAGGACTGGCACGAGACCTACGCCACCGCCGACATCGTGGCCTACGATGGCGTGCCCCGCGTGAAGGCCGGCCGCGAGTTCCTGCTCCGCCCTGCCGCCGTGACGCCTGCCCGGGTTGAACGCCGCGCCCCGCCCACGACATCTGCCGCATGACCACCGTTCGCATCGCGCTCGCGCAGCTGAACCTGCACGTGGGCCAGGTCGACAAGAACCTCGCCCGGATCCGGAGCGCCCGCGCCGAAGCCGCCCGCATGGGCGCCGACATCGTCGTCACCCCCGAGTTCTCCATCGGCGGCTACCCGCCCGAGGACCTGGTCCGCAAGCCCGCCTTCGTCGCCGCCGCCGAGGCCGCCATCGAGGCGCTCGCCGCCGACACCGCGGACGGCGGCCCGGCCTTGATCGTCGGCGGCCCCTGGCGCGACGGGGACAAGCTCTACAACGCCGCGTTCGTGCTCGATGCCGGCAAGGTCGTGGCCCGCCGGGCGAAGCACGAGCTGCCGAATTACGGCGTGTTCGACGACAAGCGCGTCTTCGACCCCGGCCCCCACCCCGGCCCCGTGGCACTCCGCGGCCTGCGCATCGGCCTCATGGTCTGCGAGGATTTCTGGCTGCCGGCCGTAAGCGAGACCCTCGCCGAGAGCGGGGCCGAGATGCTCCTCAGCATCAACGGCTCGCCCTTCGAGGACCGCAAGACGGACCTCCGCATCAACATCGGCGTCGCCCGCGTGGTCGAGACCGGCCTTCCCTTCGTGTTCGTCGGCCAGGTCGGCGGCCAGGACGAGCTCGTGTTCGACGGCGCGAGCTTCGTGCTGAATGCCGACCGCTCGCTCGCTGCCCAGATGCCGCGCTTCGAAGAGTCGGTCACCCTGACCGAATGGCGCCGCGTCACGAACGGCACCGACCGCCTCGTGTGCACGCCCCAGCCGCTGCCCCCCGAACCGGACCGCCTGGACGTGCTCTATCGCTGCATGATGCTGGGCCTGGCCGACTACGTGAACAAGAACGGCTTCCCCGGCATCATCCTCGGACTCTCGGGCGGCATCGACAGCGCCATCTCGGCGGCCGTCGCCGTGGACGCGCTGGGGCCCGACCGCGTCCGCGCTTTCATGCTGCCGAGCCCCTACACGAGCCGATCGAGCCTGGACGACGCCGCCGAATGCGCCCGGCTGCTGGGCATCCGCTGCGACACGATCCCGATCACCCCCGGCATGGAGGCCATGACGGGGGCCCTCGCCCCCACCTTCGAGGGTCGCCAGGCGGACATCACCGAGGAGAACATCCAGTCCCGCCTTCGCGGCCTGACGCTCATGGCCATCAGCAACAAATTCGGCCACATGGTGCTCACCACGGGCAACAAGAGCGAGATGTCCGTCGGCTACGCCACGCTCTACGGCGACATGTGCGGCGGCTACTCGGTGCTGAAGGACGTCTACAAGACCACCGTGTTCGACCTCTGCCGCTGGCGCAACGCGCACACGCCCCCCGGCCTCGGCCCGGCCGGACCCGTGATGCCCGACCGCGTCATCACCAAGCCCCCGAGTGCCGAGCTGAAGCACGACCAGACCGACCAGGACACGCTGCCCCCGTACGAGGTGCTCGACGCCATCCTGCAGGGCCTGGTCGAGGGCGAGCAATCGGTCGACGCCCTCGTGGAGCGCGGTCACGACCGGGCCACCATCCTGCGCGTCTGGCGCATGCTGGACCGCGCGGAATACAAGCGCCGCCAAGCCCCCCCGGGCGTCAAGCTCACCCCGCGCGCCTTCGGGCGGGACCGGCGCTACCCCATCACCAACGGCTTCACCGGGCTGATACAATGACAAGGCTTGGGCAATGACCTTCCGCGTCCGCATCATCGACCTCTCCGACGACAGCGGCGACAACGTGGTGGAAGAGGTCGGACCCTTCGACACGCTCGACGTGGCCAACCTGTTCGCCCAACGCTACGTCCGGGACAGCGTGGAGCGCTGCCGGGCACAGGGCATGGACGCCCGCGCGGTGCTGGACGCGTGGCAGGCCTATGGCGAGGACGCCATCGTGCCGGACACCGAGGAGGGCTGGCAGAGCGCCCCCGAACTCGAGGCGTTCGCCGCTGCCCTCGCCGCACCCGAGGACCGGGACTGGCGCTCGCTCGATCCTCGCCTGCACGGCCCGGCCGAGGACGACGACGACGACGACGTCGACGAGGACGAGGAGGACGACGACCTGGACGAGGACCCTCTCGGCCCCATCCAGCCCCCCGCGACCAAGCGCGAGGGCAGCGCTTGAGGCTGCGGATCGCCGTCTCGCCCACCCACCTCCTGCACGTGCCCGAGGCGCGCGCGGCACTCGCCACCTGGTTGCTCGCCCGGCGCAACGGCGGCCAGGTGAGCCTCCGCCTCGAGGACGCGGACCCGGAGCGCAACGACCAGGGCGACGCCGCCCAGCAGGACCTGGCCTGGCTCGGCCTCGACTGGGACGACCTGGTCCACACGCGCGACCGCCTGCCCGCCTACGAAGCCGCCGCCGACCGCCTCCGCACCGCGGGCCGCCTCTACCCGTGCTTCGAGAGCGACGAGGAGCTGGCCAGCAAGCGCGAGGCCCGAATCCGCCGCGGCCTCTCGCCCATCTACGACCGCGCCATGCTGAAGCTCACCGCCGCCCAGCGCGCGGCCGCCGAGGCCGGTGGCAAGCGGCCGTACTGGCGCTTCCTCCTCTCCGGCGTGCCCGCCGAATGGGGCGACATGGTGCTCGGCCGGCAGGAGGTGAAGCTGTCCGCCACCAGCGACCCGGTGCTCATCCGCGCCGACGGCACGCCGCTCCTCGCCTTCACCACGGCCGTCGACGACCTCGAGGACGGCATCACCCACATCGTGCGCGGCCAGGGCGACACCACGCTGACCGGCCTGCAGCTGGACCTGCTGGCAGCGCTCCGCCCCACCACGGGCCGCGGACGCCCGCCGCCGCCGCCCCGCTTCGCCCACCTGCCGCCACTCGCCGACGACAGCGGAGGGAAACTCGCCAAACGCCGCGGCGGCCTCTCGCTGCGCTCGCTCCGCAACGACGGCATCGAGCCCACGGCGCTGGCCGGCACCCTCGCGGCCCTCGGCACCGGCGCCACCCCCGTCCCCACTACGCCCGCCGGGCTGGCCCCCGGCTTCGACCTCACGCGCATCGCCCCTGAGCCCCCCCGCTTCGACCCGGCATACTTGCTGAAGACCAACCGCCAGGCCCTTGCCGCCATGCCGTTCGAGGCCGCCCAGCCCCGCCTGCCCCCCGCCGCCACCCCTGCATTCTGGCACGCCATCCGCGGCAGCCTCGACCTGATGCGGGAGGCCCGCGGCTGGTGGGACGTCGCCTCCGGCGCCATCGTGCCCCCGTTCCTCGAGGGCGAGCACGAGTTCCTTGCCACCGCCATGGACCACCTCCCCCCAGACCCATGGGGCCCTACCACTTGGTCCGACTGGACCACCGCGCTCCGCGAACGCTCCGGCCGCAAGGGCAAGGCCCTCAACGCCCCCCTCCGCCTCGCCCTCACCGGCGAGGACCACGGCCCCGACCTCGCCGACCTGTTACCCTTGATCGGCCGTACGAGAGCCCTGGACCGGCTAAGGTTGGCGGCGGCCTGACGCATCCCCTCCCCTCCGGGCGAGGGTCGGGGTGAGGGACTCGTCGAACGCCAACCGCAACGGAGCTCGCCCATGTTCCGCCGCACCCTCCTCGCAATCCCCCTCCTCGCCGCGGCCCGCGCCGAAGCCCAACCAGCCCCGAGCCTCCTCCACGCCTCCTACGACCCGACCCGTGAGCTCTTCGCCGCCCTCAACCCGATGTTCGCCCGCGCCTGGCAGCAGCAGGCCGGCGCCACGCCACGGATCCGCATGAGCCACGGAGGCTCGGGCGCCCAGGCCCGCGCCGTGATGGACGGCCTCGAGGCGGACATCGTCACGCTCGCCCTCCAGCCCGATATCGACGCCATGGCCCGCGCCGGGCTGGTGGCCGCGGACTGGCGCGACCGGCTGCCCGATCGCGCCGTGCCCTGGACCTCGACCATCGTGTTCGTGGTCCGCCGCGGAAACCCGAAATCCATCCAGGACTGGCCGGACCTCCTCCGCCCCGGCACCGCCATCATCACGCCCAACCCCAAAACCTCCGGCGGCGCCCGCTGGATCTATCTCGCCGCCTGGGGCTGGGCGCTGCGCCAGGGCCGCGATCCGCAGGCAACCCTCGCCGCCCTGTTCCGCAACGTCCCCATCCTCGACACGGGGGCACGCGGCGCCACCATCACGTTCGCCCGCCGCAACCAGGGCGACGTTCTCCTCGCCTGGGAGGACGACGCGACCCTCGCCCTACGGGCCTCCGCCGGCCGCCTCGAGATCGTCCGACCCAGCCTCACCATCGTCGCCGAACCCGTGGCCGCCCTCGTCGACCGCGTGGCCGACCGCCGCGGCAGCCGCCCCCTCGCCGAAGCCTACCTCCGCTTCCTCTGGACCGAGGACGCCCAGGACGTCATCGCCCGCCACGCCTGCCGCCCGGTCAGCCCCACCGCCCTCGCCCGCGCCGACTTCCCCACCACCCCCACCTTCCGCCTCGAGGACCACTTCACCGACTGGCCCACCGCCCAGCGCGAGCATTTCGCGGAGGGCGGCACCTTCGACCGGTTGGGCCGCTAGGTCGAGACCGAGGGACTGCCCCTCTCGCCTTGCGGGAGAGGGTTCGAGAGTTGGGGGCCACGAGGCGCCGCCCGCCTACCCCAAGGCCCGCCGCACCGCGACCCGCCACCCGTCCACCAACCCATCCCGCACCGCCCGGTCCATCCGCGGCACGAATTGCCGTTCCGACGCCCAAGGCACCGCATCCAGCCCCGCCAGCAGCCCGGCCCCCACCCCGGCCAGCAACGCCGCGCCCCAGGCCGTCGTCTCCAGCACCGCCGGGCGCTCCACCGGGGTGCCCAGCACGTCGGCCAGGAACTGGCAGAGCCAATCGTTCGCCGCCATCCCGCCATCGATCCGCAACGCTTGCGGCGCCACCCCGCCATCGGCCCGCATGGCCTCCACCAGGTCCAGCGTCTGATACGCCACCGCCTCCAGCGCCGCCCGGGCCAGGTGCGCCCCGGTGCTGTCCAGCGTCAGCCCGCACACGAGCCCCCGCGCAGCCGGCGCCCAGTGCGGCGCCCCCAGCCCCACAAAGCCCGGCACCATGTAGACCCCATGGCTGTCCGGCACCGTCGCCGCCAGCGCCGCCGTCTCGCCCGCGCCGCCGATCAGCCCCAGCCCATCCCGCAGCCATCGCACCGCCGCCCCGGCCACGAAGATCGCCCCCTCCGCCGCATACGACGTCCGCCCACCGAGACGGCTCGCCACCGTGGTCAGCATCCTGTGCTTCGAAGCCAGGGCCTGGTCCCCCGTGTGGCAAAGGGCAAAGCACCCGGTGCCATACGTCGCCTTCATCATGCCGGGAACGAGGCACGCCTGCCCGATCAGCGCGGCCTGCTGGTCCCCGGCCATGCCACACACCGGCAACGCGCGCTCGAGCACGCCGGGCGCCGTGGTCCCGAACGCCCCGGCATTGTCCACCACCTCCGGCAGGAGCCCGGCCGGGATGCCGAACAGCCGCAACAGCTCCTCCGACCAGGTGCCCGCATGGATGTCGAACAGCAACGTCCGGCTCGCATTCGTCGCGTCCGTCGCATGCACCGCCCCGCCCGTGAGGCGCCACAGGAGGAAGCTGTCGATCGTCCCGGCCGCGAGCCGCCCCTGCTCCGCGGCAGCGCGCGCCCCCGGCACGTGGTCCAGCAACCAGGCCAGCTTGGTCGCCGAGAAATACGAGTCCAACAGCAGTCCGGTGCGCTCCTGCACCATCGGCTCCGCGTCCCGCAGCCGCGCGCACGCCCCCGCCGTCCGCCGGTCCTGCCACACGATCGCCGGCGCGATCGGCCGCCCGCTCTCGCGCTCCCAGACCACCACCGTCTCGCGCTGGTTCGCGATCCCGATCGCCTCGCACGGCACCCGCGCCAGCACGCGCCGCGCCACCGCCAGCGTGTCCCGCCAGATCCCCTCCGCATCGTGCTCCACCCACCCGTCGGCCGGGTAGGATTGCGCGAGCTCCACCTGCTCCTGCGCCAGCACCCGCCCATCGAGCGCGAACGCGATCGCCCGCGTGGAGGTGGTGCCCTGATCGATGGCGAGGATCGCCGGCAGCGGCGCGTGCGTGTCCATGGCCGTCGACGCTATCGGCCGGACCAAATGGGCGCAATCGCCCTACGTTCCTTGCAGCCCTGGCCGCCCCCTGCCAGCCTGGCCGCATGCCCGAATACGCCTTCGAGACGCTCGACGTCTTCACCACGACCCGCTTCGGCGGCAACCCCCTCGCCGTGCTGCCCAACGCGCGCGGCCTGGACACGGCCACCTTGCAGGCCATCGCCCGCGAGTTTGCGCTGAGCGAAACCAGCTTCGTCCTCCCACCGTCCGACCCGGCCCACACGGCCCTGCTCCGCATCTTCACCCCCGCCGCCGAGCTCGCCTTCGCGGGCCACCCCACCGTCGGCACCGCCCTGGCACTCGCCGCCGCAATGCCCACGCCCCCCGCGACGCTCACCTTCGAGATGCTGGCCGGGCTCGTGACGGTCATGTTCGAGGGTGACGGCCCGGCCCGCACCGCCACGCTCGAGGCGCCTCAGGCGCTTACCCTGGGCGAAGCCATCCCGCCCGAAACCATCGCCGCCTGCGCCGGGCTGGCGGCGGCGGACGTGCTCACCGCCACCCACGCCCCGGTCGTCGCCGGCGTCGGCAACCCGTTCGTCATCGCCGAGCTCGCCCCCGGCGCCGTCGGTCGCGCCACTCCAGACCTGTCCGCCATGCGCGAGGCCCTGCGCCGCCACACGGTCGGCCGCTGGGGCTTTCCCCTCTACGTGCACGAGCGCACGGCCGCGGGCCGCCATGTCCGCATGTTCAACCCGCTGGGCGGCATCGCCGAGGACCCGGCCACCGGCAGCGCCGCCGTCGCCCTCGCCGCCCTCCTGCTCCACGCCTCGGGCGAGGATGCGCTCACCCTCGAGCTCGGGCAGGGCGCCGAGCTCGGCCGCCCGAGCCAGCTCTACACCAGCGCCCGCCGCACCCCTGAAGGCATCCGCGCGAGCGTCGGAGGCGCGGCTGTCGCCGTCATGCGCGGCATGATCGAGGCCTGATCTGCGCCCCCTCCCCTTGCGGGACGGGGCCGGGGAGAGGGGTCACGGCCTGCGCGATCTCCGGCCGGACAAAGCTACTTCCCCTTCCAGCTCGGGGACCGCTTCGTCAGGAACGCGTCGAGACCCTCCCGGAAATCCTCGCTCATGTAGCACATCAGGATCAGGTCCTTCTGCGACGTGTCCACGCTCGCCTCCTTGATCCGCCGCAGCGCTTCCTTCGTCGCCTGCAGCGTGAGGGGCGCGTGCGAGGCCACCAGCGCCGCCAACTCATCCGCCCGCGCGTGCAATGCCGCCACGTCCGGCAGCAGCTCGCTCACCAGCCCCATCCGCAGCGCCTCGTCGCCTTCGATCAGCCGGGCCGTGAACACCATCTCCTTCACCCGCGCCGGGCCGACCAGGGCTACGAGCCGCCCGTAATTGCTCATGCTCAGGCAGTTGCCCAGCGTCCGCGCCACCGGGAAGCCGTAACGCATCCCGGCCGCGCCGATCCGCAGGTCGCAGCACGCCGCCATGCCCGCGCCGCCCCCGGTGCAGGCCCCCGCAATCACCGCGATGGTCGGCACCCGCAGCCGCTCCAGCGCGCCCAGCACCCGGTCGATCCGGCTCTCATACTCCAGCGCGTCCTCCGGCTTGTGGAAGGCCCGGAACTGGCTGATGTCCGTCCCCGACGCGAACGCCTTTTCCCCGGCCCCGGTCAGCATCAGCACCCTGATGCTCCGATCCTCCTCGATCTCGGCGCAGATCTCGGCCAGCCGCTCGTACATCGAGAACAGCATCGCGTTGCGCGCCTGCGGCCGGTTGAACACAACCCGCGCCACCCCGTCCTTCACGCTGTAGAGCAGGTCCTCGCTCGCCACGATTTGGTCCATCAGATCACCCCTTCCGCCCGCATCGAGGCGAGCTCCGCCTCCGAGTAGCCAATCTCGCGCAGCACCTCGTCCGTGTGCTGCCCGGCCTCCGCGGTCGCCGTATGGATGTGCGCCGGCGTCCGGCTCAGCCCGACCGCCTGGCCCACCACCGCGAATTCGCCCCGCACCGGATGCACCACGCGCGGTGCCATGGCCAAATGCTGCACCTGCGGGTCGGCGAACACCTGGTCCATGGAATAGATCGGCCCACACGGCACCCCGGCCGCCTCCAGCGCCTCCACCCAATCGGCCGAGCTCCGCGTGATCGTCACGGCCGCGATCGCCGCGTTCAGCGCCATCCGGTTGTCCGACCGAGCCGCCCCGCCCGCGAAACGAGGGTCCTCCGCCAGCGCCTCCAGCCCCAGCGCCGTGCACATCCGCTTCCATATCACCTGGCCCGCCGCCGCGATGTTCACGTGCCCGTCCGCCGTCGCGAACACGCCGGTGGGGATGCTCGTCGGGTGGTCGTTGCCCGCCTGCTTCGGCACCTCGCCATCCATGAGGTAGCGCGCCGCCTGGAAATCCATCATCGCGATCTGCGACGCGAGCAGGCTGACCTTCACCCACTGCCCCTCGCCCGATACCTCGCGCTCCAGCAGCGCCGCCATGATCCCCTGCGCCGCAAACAGCCCGGCCGTGAGGTCAGCCACCGGGATCCCCGCCCGCATCGGCCCCCGTCCCGGCTCCCCGGTGACCGACATCAGCCCGCCCATGCCCTGCGCGATCTGGTCGAAGCCCGGGCGCATCCGATACGGCCCGTCCTCCCCGAAGCCCGAGATGCTCGCATAGACGATGCGCGGGTTCACCGCCCGCATGTCCTCGTAGCCAATGCGCAACCGGTCCTTCACGTCGGGCCGGAAGTTCTCCACCACCACGTCCGCCTGTGCCGCCAGCCGAAGCAGCGCCTCCCGCCCGCGCGGCGCCTTCAGGTCGAGCGTGATGCAGCGCTTGTTGCGGTGCAGGTTCTGGAAGTCGAACCCGTGCCGCGGCCCGCCCATCTCGGCGTCCGCCGCCCCGGGCGCCTCCACCTTCACCACCTGCGCTCCGAAATCCGCGAACTGCCGCACGCAGGTCGGCCCCGCCCGCACCCGCGTGAGATCGACCACCTTGAACCGCGCCAACGCACTCATTTCATTTCCTCCGCGCCGCACCGTGCCACCCCGCCGCCCACCTGGGAACCCACAAGCCGCCCCCGCCCTTGACCGGACGCGGCTTGCTTGGCACCACCCCGCCCATCAGGCCCGCCTCCGGCCGCAACGAGGCCAGCTCCATGCGTATGCTCGTCATGATGCCCCATTACTGCCGCCGCAATGCGCCGAGCGATGAGGCGCCAGGGATGTACGGCTCGGAATCGGGCGACATCGCTGCACGCGCCCAACAGGTCGAGCGCGCCATCTGCGCCCTCCACCAGCACCTCGGCCCCCGCCAGCTCCTCGCCGCCCGCACCATCGCCCCCGCCAACCACGCCGCCGCCGTGGAGCTCGACGTCGTCGTCGTCACCACGCCCGACCAGCATCTCGTGGACCTGCTGCCGCGCCACCTGTTCATCCACGCCATCACCGACAAGGGCCCGCGCGCCCTCGGCTTCGTCTGCCACGAGCTGATGCGCGACAACATCGGCCGCTACGACTGGTATGCCTTCATGGAGGACGACCTCGAGATCACCGACGGCCTGTTCCTGCAGAAGCTCGCCTGGTTCGGCCAGCAATTCGGCCCCAGCGCCTTGCTGCAGCCCAACCGCTTCGAGGTCGCCTCCGACCTCGCTACCGCCAAGCTCTACATCGATGGCAACACGACCCGCCCCACGCTCTCCGCGCAGTTCCAGGACATCACCGTCCGCCCCCGGCTCGAGGCCGAGGCGTTCGGTCAGACCTATGCCTTCCAGCGCGTCGAGAACGTCCACTCCGGCTGCTTCTTCCTCACCGCCCAGCAGCTCGAGCGCGTGGCCACCTCGCCCGTGTTCGGCACCCCATCGGCCGAGTTCTTCGGCCCCCTCGAGACGGCGGCGACCTTGTCGGTGATGGGCGCCTTCGACGTCTACAAACCAGCCCGCGAGAACGCGAACTTCCTCGAGATCCACCACACCGGCCGCCGCTTCCTCGTGCCCGCGAACCCGCTGGCCGGCCCCGTGCAGACCGACGGCGCGTTTCCCGCCGCAGCGCAGCCCGAGCCGCCTGCCCCCGTCGCCGCCGCCATGGCCGAAACCGCCCCCGAGCCAGGCGCCCCGCCCGCAGCCGCGCCCGACCATCCTGCGGCCCAGCCCGTGGGACCGCCCGAGCCCGAGGTGCCGGCCCCGCCCCCGGAACCCGGCGTCGACATGGCCCCTGAACTCGAGCCGGCCGCAGACCCACACACGCTCGCTCCCCCCCTCCCCTCGCCGGAGGCGGGGCCGCCCGAACCGGCCTAGGCGCTCAGGGCCGCTCCATCCCCCGCGCCGCGAGCGCCACCTCCGCCCCGGGCCCCGCAAGCCACGCCAGCACCGACCGCGCGGCGTCCTGCTGCCCGCCCTTCGCCGGCGCCGCCCCGGCATACACGGTGTAGAGCTGCATCCCCGCCGGCAGCGGCCCCACCAGGTGCACGCCCTTCATCCCCACCAGCTCGCTCCGCTGCTGGAAGCCGAAATCCGCCTCGCCGCTCGCCAGCTTGTCGCCCACGAGCCCGCCCATGATCCGCACCGCCCGCGGCTTCACCGTGTCGAGGATGCCCCATTCCGCGAACAGCCTCTCGAGGTAGATCCCGGACGACCCGCCCGATTCCGGCGCGATCCAGGATGGCGCCCGCGCGGCCAGCACCGCCTTGCGCACGGCCTCCACGCTGCCGATGTCCGGCAACGGCGCGCCCTCCTTGACCGCGACGGCCACGCCCACCTTCGCCAGCGGCGTTATTGGCCCAAGCAGCGCGCCCAGAGAAGCCGCCCCCGCCACGGGCAACACCACGATGTCCAGCGCCTCCCCGGCCTTGACCCGGTTCGCCACGCCCCCGGCCGTGTCGTTGTCGATCAGCAGCCTGTGCCCGGTCGCCCGCTCCACCTCCGGCGCCAGCGCCAGCAACGAAGGCTTGTAGGCCCCCGCCGTCATGACCTTGAGCTCCGCCGCCTGCACGCCAGCCGCCAGCAACACCAGCACTCCCACCAGCTTGATCACGCAGTGTCCCCCGCTTCGGAGCGGCCACCGTGCCCGATCGCCTGCAGCAGCGCCAGCAGCCGCGCATCCCGCTCCACTGCCAGCGCCGAGACGGGCCGCCCCCCGGCCTCCGCCTCCACGCCCGCGATCAGCGCCTGCTTGAACGCCGGGCTCATCTCCGGCGTCCCCAGCCCGGGCCACAGCGTGCTCACGTCGATATGCTCCATCAGGTAGCCGAGCCCGCCGGCCCCGCCGCCCAGGTGAAAGGTCAGGATCGGCCCCATCAGCGCCCAGCGGAGCCCCGGCCCCATGCTGATCGCCGCATCCACGTCCGCCACGCTCACCACGCCCTGCTCCACCAGGTAGGCCGCCTCCCGCCACAGCGCCGATTGCAACCGGTTGCTCACATGGCCCGGCATCTCCTTGTTCAGCCGGATCGGATGTTTTCCCACCGCCGCATAGAACGCCATCGCCGACCCGATCGCCGCTTCGCTGGTCGCCGCACCACCACAAACCTCCACCAGCGGGATCAAATGGGGCGGGTTGAACGGATGCCCCAGAAGCACCCGCTCCGGATGCACCGCCCGCGCCTGCATGGCCGTGGGCAACAAGGTGCTGGACGAGCTTGCGATGATCGTCTCGGGCGGCAGCGCCCGGCTGACCTGCTCGAACAGCGCCACCTTCACCTCGATCCGCTCAGGCCCACTCTCCTGCACGAACTCCGCCCCGGCGACTGCCTCGAGCGGGTTCGCATGGAACGTAAGCCGCCCCCGGTCCGCCCCAGGGGAGAACCCCAGCGCCTCCAGCGTCGGCCAGGCCCGGTCCACGAATGCCCGCAAGAACGCCTCCGCCCCCGGCGCCGGGTCGCTGGCCGCCACGCTCAGCCCCTGCGCCAGGAAGTTCGCCGCCCAACTCGCCCCGATCGTGCCGCACCCCAGCACGGCCACATGCTTCACCAACGACGCCTCCCTCATCTCCCTCTCCCTCAGGGAGAGGGCCGGGGTGCGGGCACGCTACAGAGCAATCCCCGGCGTGGGGAGGGCCCGCCCCCACCACGCCAGCCTCTCCCCGCGCCGTCTCGAATGTCCCAGCTCGCGGTGCCGGACACCACCACGGTCGGGTCCCACCCGGAGCGCGGCACTCGCGCCCCGAGTCCCGCAGGCCCTCCGGCAGCGCGCGGCTTGCCCCGATCTCGCCCATCCTCGCCCGCCCTCGGCCCACCCCCCGGGCAGGATGCCGACCAGGCCCGCGCCCCTCGATCGGCACCCACAACGCAAGCTGACGAACCCGATCCCTTCATGGCTGGGTTTATCCGCTGGGTTTACGTCACAGTAAGGTGAACGTATCAGAACTGAGACGGACCGTTCCGGGTTGCTCACCGTCCCGTGAGTCTCAATTTGCCATTGGTCGCGATGAAGTGTTGATACGCGCCTAACTTTCAGGAGACGGCCCATGCCTCAGCCCGCCTTCCAAGACGCAATCGCAGCAGCAAGCGACGAACTGGAGGTCGAGCTGGCCGTCAGCCCCGAACAAATCCAAGAAGCTCAACGACTTCGCTACCGGGTCTATTGCGAGGAGCGCGGCTTCGAGCCCGGCGCCGACGGGATGGAGTGCTGCCCCTACGACCCCTACGCCAGCCACGTGCTCGTCCGAAGCCGCATCACCGGGCGCGTCCTCGGCACCGTCCGAGTCGTCCTGCCCAACGCCGACCAGCCCGAGCCCTATCCCATGGCCCATGTCTGCGAGCCCTGGGTGCTGGACCCGCTGCCCGCCAGCGCCACCGGTGAAATCTCCCGCTTCGCCCTCACGCGCGACCGTGAGGGCGTGAGCCCGGCCGCGGCGGCCCTCATGCGCCTCTGCCTCATGCGCGGCATCGTCGAGGTCAGCGGTCGCGCTCGGCTGACCCATTGGTGCGCCATGATGGAACAGAGCCTGATCCGCCTGCTCCGCGCCACCGCCATCCACTTCGAGCCGGTGGGCCCCACCGTCCAGCACCACGGCACCCGCCAGCCAGCCGTGGGCGCCATCGACACGGTGCTCAGCCGTATCCGCCGCGAGCAGCCGATCGTTTGGAGCTTCATCACCGCCGACGGCGCGTTCTGGCAGGACGAGGCCGAAGCCGCCTACTCGGTGGGCTGACGCACCGGGCTCGACGCGTTCTGCGCACCCGTCTCCTGCACAAGCGCGTGCAGGGGGCGACGCACGGATCGCGGGCCGGGCAACCCGTCCGGCCGCTGCCCGATCCGCCCCAGGAACAGCAAACCCTCGAGCGGCCCAAGCACCCGGGCCGCCTCGGGCGCCAACCGCGCAGCCCGGGCGCGCAGCCTCTCGTCCGCCGTGAACGCCGTGCCATTCGCGCCATGGTCGGCAAACGCCAGCGTCGCCAGGGCGGGCTGCATCGCAAGCCCAAGCCGCGTCGCCGTCAGCCAGAACCTCTGCAGCCGCTCACCATGGGCGAGCAGCGCCGTCGCCCGCCCCTCCCGCGGCACGGGCTCCAGCGCTCGGATCGAGAAGAAGGCCGCCGAGCGCAGGCCCGGCACCACGTCGAGCTGGAGCGCCGCCAAACCCGTCCCGAGCACGCGGTTCATCCGGTCCATCCGGTCCCACCGGGCCATGCCCCACCGCATCATCCGCAGCGTCATGCGGTCGAGCCCGATCGCACCCACCGGCAAACCGTCCGGGCTGCGCGCCCGCTCCCAATCCACCACGCGGCGGTGCACCTCGTACGCCTCCCGCAGCCGCAGCCGGATCGCGGTGGCCTGCGCCCCGAGTCGCGCCACGGCGAGCCGGTCGGACCGCTGCTCGAACCAGCTGGCGCGCAGACCCGGCCCCAACGCCTCCTCGAGGGCCGCCTTTTCCCGCTGAGTCAGCGGCCGGGTGCCGAACCCACGGCGCCCTACCGACCGCATGGGCAGCGCTGCCAACAGCGCGCTCGGCGCCACCGCGGCTTCGGGCAGCGACACCTCGATGCGCCAAGGGTCGTCGCCCCGCACCGACCAGTGCAGCCCACGCCCATGCGCCGACGCAGCAATCCGTAGGCTTTCCAGCAGCATGCCACCCGCAAGCAGCGTCGGCTCCCCGCCGCGATACTCGTAGGGGTTCGTCGTCGCCTCGCTTGCCAGGTGCACCACGAGGCTGTCGACCGATGCCCCACGCTCGAAGCGCCAGGGCTGCGTGTTGTCCCCGCTCGGCGCCCAGCGTGCGGCGTCGAGCACGACATCCAGCGTATCTCGCGGCGCAGGCGCAGACGGGATGGAGGGGCGCCGTGCCATGGCCGCGTAGGCACGCCGGGCCACGATCCGCTTCAGCCGTTGCAGCGGCCCGGCGTTGCCCCATGGCAGCCGGCTCCGCACCAACCGCCCGCGATAGGCGTCATATGTCAGGTGCAGCGGCGCATACGGCACGCCGCCGCGCCCGAGCAGGATCTTGAGCGCCTCGGTCGCCGCGACCCCCGCGCAGAGCTGGCAGGCCGCCGCCGTCGATGGCCCACGCCGGGCCGCAAGGTCGACCCGGGTGTCATCGACGAGGTAGCTCCGGTGAAGCCCGGCAGGCGCCATTCCCATCAGGAACCGCAACGCGCGCTCGTCCTCCGGATGACCGTCTAGCCGGAAATAGCTCTCGAAGCTCTGTCCGCCGGGCCGGAACGCCAACAGTCCGGCCCCCATCCCGATCGGCGCGACCGTGACGGCGGGAATGCCCAGCGCCGCACAGCGCGCGAACACGAGCGCCCGGACGTCGAAGGCAAAGAAGTCGAGTCCGTCCACATAGAGGTCCGCGCCCTCGAGGAACGCATCGACGTTGGCCGCGTCCACCCCGCCCGGGAACCGTCGCAACTCGAGCGTCGGATTGATGGACAACGCCATCTCGGCCAGCACGTCCACCTTGGGCCGCCCTAGGCTCTCAGCGGTCGCGCCGACCTGGCGGTTCAGGTTCACCACGTCGAAAAGATCGAGGTCGGCAATGTTGAACCGGCCGACCCCCAAACGCGAAAGCGTCAGCAGGTGAACCCCGCCGACGCCCCCGAGACCTGCGATGGCGACCCTGCTTTCCCGCAGGGCCGCCTGCTCCCACTCCGTCGTCCAGCCGAGGTTGCGGCTGAACGCGGCGCCGTAGTCGAACGGCGCCTTCACGTGAGTCGTCTCACCGAGCGCGACGCGAACGCAGCACCACCGTTCCGGCGAGGCCCAGTCCCAGCAGCGCCAGCGACATCGGCTCGGGCACACGTGCGAAGTTCGCCGTGCCACCGCCCTGCGCGATGATGAAGCCGGTCGGGGTATTCGTGACCTGCGTCGGCGTGTTGGTGAAAGCCGCGAACACCAGGTCATAGAACGGGCGCGGGCTCACGAAGAACGGAAGTGTGTCGACCGCGACCGTAAGCTGCGTCTGCGCGTTCGGCACGCCGGCCGTGGTCCCGACGGCACCGGACCCGAGCGTGCCCTCGGCGAGCTTGATCGGCGAGGTAACGCCGGTCGGCGTCACGTCGGCCGGCTGATAGGTCACCGTATCGGTCTTGTTGTAGCCGAACAGCTCGTAGCTGAGCGTGCTGAACGTGCCTGCGGAGACACCGGGCGCAAGCGTGGTCTGGGTACCCGTGCCGCGGAACTGGAAGTAAAGGCCGAACGTGGTGTTCAGGCCGGTACCCGTCACATCCGAGCTCATCAGCTGAATGTTCTGCACCGCGAGCACGCCGCCCTCGACGAAGTTCTGCACGGCCGGGTTCGCGGTCGGCGTCAGGGTCACCGTCGCGAAGTCGGAGAGGATCAGCGCGTCGCCGGTGAATGCGGACCCGCTCAGTCCGACCCCGGCCGGGTTGAACGTGAACTGCGGCAGCGGCGCAGCCTGCACGGCTACGCTCGTCCCGGTTACGATCACGGCTGCAAGGGCGGCTGCTTTCAAGGTGTAGGTGCTCATAGTCCCAATCTCCAAGTCGCGTCAGGCGATAACTTCTGAACGTAGGTGAACCAGATCGGTTAAGGCGGCGCCAATCACATCTTTTAAGTTACTTCGTGATCGGTGGCTGTAACTCGCTACGGTAACAGTATCACCAGCCAGGGACTGTAATCTCCAACTACGCCTACATAGTCCAAGAAGCGTGCCTAACCGATTCAGACCTAGTGCTAACGGTCTATGACAAAGACTGTCTTAACACGAGTTAACGAATGTGCACGGTCGGTAACTCAACCACCGCAGGTTGCAGCCTTGAAACGAAGCCTTGTTCCCGGAAACAGGCCAACTTGACTGCCAAGCGCGACGAGACCAGCGCACAACCGCGCCGTACACTTTTTCGTGAGCAAGGCTCGGTATGATGGCTTACCTCTGGCGCGGGTCGAGCCACGCCTTCGATGCGTCCACGGTGCCGGTGGCAGCGCAAACCATCGCCGCCCCATACAGCACGCAAGCCAGCACCATCGGCAGGTCCAGCCCGCGCAGCCCGTCATAGGTGAGCCGCCCGACTCCGGGCAGCCCGAACGCCACCTCGACCAGCACCGTGCCGCCGCCCAGCAGCGCGCCCAGGTCCAGCCCCAACAGGGCCAGCGCCGGCCCGGCCGCGTTCGGCAGCGCATGCCGCCACAGCACGCGCCCTTCGCCCAGCCCCTTGGCCCGCGCGGTCCGCGCATAGTCGGCGGCCAGCGCCTCCCCGATCCCGCCGCGCAGGACACGGCCGTAAGTGCCGGCATACAGCACGGCGAGCGTGAGCCACGGCAGTGCCAGCGCGCGCAACCAGCCGATCGCTCCCTCCGGCGGCGCGCCCAGCGCCGGCACCCACGCGAACGCCGCCGCCCGCCCCGGGCCCTGCGTCGCATACGCCACCAGCTCCGCCAGCACATAGGCGGGCACCGAGACGCCCGCGAGGGCCACGGCCCCGAGAACCCGCCCGCCCCGCCGTCCCGACCCCGCCGCCCCCAGCGCCACGCCGGCCACGACCCACAATACCGCCGCCCCCAGCGCCAACGCCGCCGTCACGGGGGCGGCCCGCAGCACCGAGGGCACCACGCGCTGCCCACGGTTCACCGCGCTTTCCAGGTCCCGGGACACGAACAGCTTGCCCATCATGGCCGCGTACTGCACCAGCCAGGCCCGATCGAGCCCGAGCTCCGCCCGCACCGCGGCCACCCGCTCCGGCGAGGCGCCGCGTCCGGCGAGCCGTGCCGCCGGGTCCGCTCCCGGCGTGGCAAAGAACAGGGCAAACACCACCAGGCTCGTGGCCCACAGCACCAGCGCCGCCCGCAGCAGCGCCCGCCCGGCAGCCTTAGCGGCGCCCATGGCCGTCCCGCACCAGTCCCTCCGCCAGCATGTTCAGCGCCAGCACCGTCAGCACCACGCACGCCCCCGGCGCCAGTGCCGCCACAGGCCGCTCGTGCAGCAGGTCCTGCCCGTCGGCGATCAGCGTCCCCCAGCTCGCCCCCGGCGCCTGCACCCCCACACCGAGCACGCTCAGCGCCGCCTCCGTCAGCAGCATCGTCGCCGCCACCACCGGCACCAACCCACCCACCAGCGGCCCCAGCTGCGGCAGCATGTGCCGCCACACCACGCGCCAGCCTGAACCACCCGTGGCCCGTGCCGCCTCCACGAAATCTGCCGCCCGCAGCCCCGCCATCGCCGCCCGCACCGGCCGCGCGACGTAGGGCGACATCATCACCCCAAGCACCAGCACCGGCCCCGCCACCCCGCCTGCACCCAGCACCAGCGGCCCCACCCGCACCGGCCCCGCCACCAGCACCAGGCTGAGCGCGATGGCCAGCAGCGTGACGGGGAACGCCCACACCAGGTCCAGCATGGCCGATACACCCCGGTCCACCGCTCCGCCCACGGCCCCCGCCGCCACGCCCAGCGCACCCCCGAGCACGAAGCACAGCCCCGTCGCGAGCCCGGCCACCAGCAACGACGTCCGCCCGCCCCACAGGATGCGGGCCGCCACGTCCCGCCCCAGCCCGTCCGCTCCCAGCGCGTACGGCCCCCAGCCTTGCGGGCCCATGGGGAGCGTCCCGAGCCCCGCCGGATGCTCGGCCAGCACGTCCCGCCCCGCCACCTGGCCCAGCGGGTTGCTCCGGAACGGGTCCGTCCCCGACACCGCCTGCGCATACCAGGGCGCCGCCAGGCAGGCCGCAACGATGCAGGCCAGCACCGCCACCCCCGCCCACCCACCGCGGGTCACTCGAGCACCGCCTGGCTCGGCAGGAAGCGGAACGTGTCGTGGTAGACGAACCCGCGCACCCGGGTCGACACCACGTCGATATAGCGCGGGCTGAACAGCGCCACCGCCGGCACCTCGGCGTCGATCGCGCCCGCCACCGCCGCCACCCCGGCCGCCACCCCGGCCGCATCGCCCGCCGCCAGCGCCGCCTGCAGCCGTGCATCCAGCGCCGCATCGCAGAACCCGGCGATGTTCGTCGACGAATCCGACCCCTGCCGGAACGCGCCGCACCCGAAATTCCCCGCCAGGATGTTCGCCGCCGAAGGGTAGTCCGCATACCAGCTCGTAAGGCTCGCCTGCACCCGGTTGGCGGTGTTCTGGATGTAGGTGAACTGCACGTTGGCCGAGAGCACCACCAGCCGCGCCCGCAGCCCGAGGTCGCCCATCACCTCGACCACGTAGGTCCCGAGCGCCCGGCTCACCGCCGCATCGTCCACCACCAGCGCCACCGCCTGGCCCGCCGCACCCGCCTCCGCCATCAGCCGGCGCGCGGCCAACAGGTCCGGCGCCGGGCAGTCCGCGCGGTGCCCCGGCAGCCCGGGCGGCACCACGCCGCACAGCGCCTCCGCCAGCCGCCGCCCGCCGAACAGCCGCACGGCCGCGCGCCGGTCCAGCGCCAGGTCCAGCGCCCGGCGCACCCGCACGTCGTCGAATGGCGGCAGCCGGGTGTTCAGCGGCAGCATCCACACCGCATGGGCCGGGTTCAGGTGCACTTGCTCCGGCCTGGTCGCAACCTCCCCCAGCCGGTCCGGCGGCGGCGTGTCGAACATCCAGTCCGCCTGCCCGCCCAGCACCGCCGACACCTGCGCCCCGGCCTCGAGCCCGAACCGATAGCTGATGGCATCCGGCCGTCCCGCCGGCTGCGCGTCCGCGCTCCACTCACGGAAATACGGGTTCCGCTCCAGCACCAGCCCGTCGTTCGGGTCATACCGCACGATCCGGTAGGGACCCGTCCCGGCGATCGGCGCCGTCCCCACGTCCCGCCCCGGCGCATCCGCCGGCAGCACGCTGGCATGCGGCAAGGCGAGCTTCTGCAGCAGCTCCCCATCCGGCCGCACCAGCTCGATCACCACCGCCCCGTCCTCGATCCGCACGCCCTCCAGCCGGCACGTGTCCGGCGCCCTCAGGCATGCCTCCGCCCCGAGGATGGCTCCGTAGAACGTCTCCCCGGTCGGCGACCCCACGCGGAACAGCCGGCGGAACGAGGCCACCACGTCCTCCGCCCGCACGGCCCGCCCGTCCGAGAAGCGCACGCCCGGCCGCAGCCTAAAGCGCCACAGCAGCCCACCGCGCTCCGGCTCCGGCACCGCCTCGGCCAAGTCCGGCACGATCCTGCGCCCGTCCGGCCCGGCCACGCGCCGGAACGCCACGAGGCCATCATATGCGGCCCCGAACACCTGCCAGAACTGCGCCGTGTAGTTCACCTGCGGGTCGATCGTGCCGGCTGCACTGCGCGACAGCATCACCAGCGTCCCGCCTTGCGCCCAGGCAGCGGGGGCCCACGCGGCTGGCGCCGACAGCAGCGGCAGCGCGAGCGCCAGCCACCTCACCTTACGAACACATATGCCGTCCCGTCCCACAGGCGGAACGGCCGCACCCCGGCCTGCACCAGCTGCAGCCCCGCCGCACCAGCCCAGGCGGCTGCCCAACGCCGGTCGTTGGCCTCGCCTTCATAGGAGAAGTTCAGCACCACCAGCGCCCCGCCCGGCCGCAGCGCCCGCGCCGCACCCGCCACATGCGCCAGCGCCGTCGCCTCGCCGGTCTGCACCAGGTAGGGGAAGCTGTCGATCGCCAGCACCAGGTCCGCCGAGCCCGGCGCCAGCGCATCCAGGTCCTCGCCCCCGGTTACCCGCACCGCCACGTTCGCCTGCCCGGCCAGCCGCCGCGCCGCCTCCGCCACCATGCCGGGCGAAACGTCCAGCGCCAGCACCGTGCGCGCCAGCGGCGCCACCGCCCCCGCCACGCGCCCGATGCCGCAGCCGAGGTCCACCACGTCCATCCCGGCCCGCAGCAGGCCCTCCGCCTCGAGCCAGGCCACCACCTCCGCCGTGGCCTGCGCCAGGATCGCCGGGTCGCCCAGCGAATACACGGCCACGCTCGCCTCGGGCGAATACTGCACCGCCCCGTCGAAGAACGCTGCGATCCGCGCCACACCCTCCGCCGGAGTCGCCCCCGACGCATGGTGGTTCGCGACCGTCGACCTGATCTCCCGCGCGAGGTCGTCGAGGCCCGCCCCCCGCTCGGCCACCAGCGCCCGCATCCGCCCGGCTGCCGCGCCGTCCACGCCCTGCAGCGCCGCCGCCATCGCGGCCGCATCCAGCCCGGCCATGACCATCCGCGCCACCGCCACTTCGGGCGAGATGCGCCCCGCCGCGGCGTCCTCGACGGCGCTCATCGGTCGAACCACCCGAGCCGCCGCAGCGTCTCCAACTGCCCGAGCCGCACCCGCTCCCCGATGTCGATCCGGTAGCGCAGGTCCGGGATGCACACCGTCCGCGCCCGCGCCTGCGCCGCCGCCTGCGCCGCCTCGATCGTGTCGCCCCGGCCCGTCACCACCATCGCATACCCCGTCCGCCGCCCGGCATGGAGCTGGTCCCCGTCGAGCCGCATGTCGCTGAAATGATAGTGCGCCGGGTCGTCCATGGGCGTGTGGAACAGCACCGGCGGATCCTGCGCCCGATCGGCCCCGGGCCGCTCCTCCGGGAAGGGCGGGATGGTCAGCACGATCCCCGCGCACCAGCCGTCAAGCGTCGGCATCGGCCCGCCCGCGCGCGTCAGCATCCGCTCGAACAGCGCGCCCCAGCCCTCCGCCTGCAGCGGCGCCAGGATCGCGTAGCCCGGGTTGCCGAACCGGCAGGTCAGCTCCAGCGGCCACGCGCCCTCGTCGTTCACGATCATGTTGAGGTTCACGTAGCCCACGTGCCCGGCCGCCGCGAACACCGGCGCCAGCCGCCCGAGCGTGGACGCCATCAGCGTGCCCGCGCCGCGGTAGCTCACCAGCGTGCCCATCTCGCCCGTCATCTCCCCCATCTCGCCGCCAGCCTCCCCAGGGAAGAACCGCTTGTGCTCGAAGTCGACGCAGGCCGGCTCCAGGAAGCGCTCACCGTCGAAATAGGCGCCCACGCCCACCTCCACCCCCTTCAGCACCGGCATCAGCAGCTTGCCCCCCGCCGGCGCACGGCCGAGCTCGTAGAGCACGTCCGCCCCGCTCCGGTGCGTGCCCACGAAGGTGGCCCGGGCATTGTCGAAATGCTTCAGCACCATCGGCGCCGGGTTGGCGCGTAGCCAGTGGGCAGCCTCCTCCGCGGAGCCGAACGCGTGCGCGGGGGCCGTCGGCACCCCCGCCGCCTCCAGCGTCCGCTGCCCGAAGCCGCGGTCGTACTCCAGCCGGTCCCCCAGCGCGCTGCCGCCGATCACGCGGTAGCCCTGGGCCCGCAGCGCATCCTGCGTGGCGCCCATCCCCACCTTCTCGAACAGCACCACCCCGCCCGTGCCGGAGTCCGCGCGGCCAACCCAGTCCAGCGCCTCGCGCCAATCCGGCACGCGCGCCACCAGCCCCTCGAAGCTCGCTTCGAAGGCCGGGTCGGACGCATGCACCCGCACCTCGTGCCCCTCCCGCAGCAGCGAGCGATACAGCGAGCCCAGGTCCACCCGCGCCCCGATCCCCAGAACCCGCATGCCCGCTACTCGTTCTCCAGCCGCGCGATGTCGTCGTCGCTGAACCCGAAATGGTGCGCGATCTCGTGGATCAGCACGGTCCGCACCAGGCCGAACAGGTCCTCCCCGCTCTCGATCCACTCCAGCAGGATCGGCTCCCGATACAGCACGATCGTGTCCGGGCCCTGCACCACCCGCCCCTCGGCCTGGCCGAACGGCACCCCGCGATACAGCCCCGTCAGCTCCCACGCGTTCTCGATCCCGAGCTCGCCCAGCGTGTCGTCGTCCGCCGCCTCCTCGATCAGTATCGCCACCCCGCGGACCCGCGCACGCAGCTGGGCCGGGATCGCGCCCAACGCGCGGTCGGCCAGTTCGGCGATGTCCTCGGGGCCCGGCGGCAAGGTATAGATCGGCATGGGCCGCACTCCGCTTCAACATGGCCCCGAGGTCAACCTGAGATGCAGCAACTCGCCCCCGACGCCCGCGCCGCCCTGCCCACCACGCTCCCCGGCTGGACGCCCGAGCCCGGCCGCGACGCCCTCACCCGCCGCTTCGCCTTCCCCGACTTCTCACGGGCCTGGGCCTTCATGAGCCGGGTGGCGCTCCTCGCCGAGACCCACGACCACCACCCGGAATGGTCCAACGTCTATGGCAAGGTGAGCATCACCCTCACCACCCACGACGCCGGCGGCCTCTCCGACCGCGATGTAAGGTTGGCACGAGCGATCGACGCGCTGCTCTGATCCCTTCTGCCCCCAGGAGAGGGTTGGGATGAGGGAGCTTGGCCCACCTGCCCCCTACCCCGGCATCCCTGCCGCCAGCCCCGCCAGCGTGGTCGTCGCCAGCGCACCCTCCATGGCCCGCTCCACCCCCGCGAAGGCTGGCCCCAGCACGGTATGGATGGCCCGCCCCACCGGGCACGCCTGGTTCGGCTCCGCATGCAGCGGCAGCATCCGCCCCGGCAGCCCCATGTTCATCGCCCGCCACACGTCGCACAGCGTGATCAGCTCCGGCGCCCGCGTCAGCTCCGCACCCCCCGGCCCCCGCCGCACCCGCACCAGCCCGGCCCGCGCCAGCTGCCCCGTGATCCGCCGCACCACCACCGGGTTCGTGTTCACGCTCCGCGCAATCCACTCGCTGGTCGCAGGCAGTCCGGCGGCGCAGCTCCCGCGCGAGGCCAGAAGCAGCAGGATGTGCAGCGCAACGGCAAACCGGGTAGCGACCATGGACGACTCAATGCTCGGCAGGCCCCGCCAGTTGCGGGCCACCCGGCATTGTTACAACGGCTTGGCAGCGCCGGCCAGACTTGGTACAAAACGTGAATGCAGCCGCTCGCCAGCCCGGACCGCCCCCTTGCCGACCGAACCGGCGCCATACGCCGCAGCGCCGCGCGCCTCTGCCTCCAACTCGGATGGTCCCCCATCCACGAAGTGCCCCTGCCCAACAACCGCCGCGCCGACATCCTGGCCCTCCGCGCCGACGGCAGCTTCGCCTGCATCGAGGTGAAATCCGGCGCCCGGGACTTCCTGGCGGACTGCAAATGGCCCGAGTACCGCGCCTACGCGGACGCCCTCTACTTCGCCGTCGACGAGGACTTCCCCCAGGCAATCCTGCCCCACGACGCCGGCCTCATCGTATCCGTGGGCCCGCTGGCCGAACTCATCCGCGAGGCCCCGGACCACCGCCTGGCGCCCGCCCGCCGCCGCGCCCTCCTCCACCGCTTCGCCACTCTGGCCGCGCAGCGCCTGGCCACCAACGAGGACCCCGGCGCCCAGGCGAGCCTCCGCTCGGCCCTGGCCTGCGAGTAGCCTACCCCGCGCCCGCGATCCGCCGCACCACCGCCGTGGTGGAGTGCCCCGGCAGCAGTTCCGCCAGGAACACCCGGCCTCCCCAGCCCTGCACCTCGTTGGCGCCCACCACCGTCTCGACCGTGTAGTCGGCACCCTTCACCAGCAGCTCCGGCCGCAGCGCGTCCAGCGTCTCGAGGGGCGTGTCCTCGTCGTACACCACCACCAGGTCCACCGCCGAGAGGTGTGCCAGCACCGCCGCGCGCGCCGCCTCGGGCTGCACCGGGCGCGTGCTGCCCTTCAGCCGCCGCACGCTGGCATCCGAGTTCAGGCCCACCACAAGGCGGTCGCACTGGCCGCGCGCCTGCTCCAGCAGGTGCACATGGCCGGGGTGCAGCAGGTCGAAGCAGCCATTGGTGAACCCCGTGCGCCAGCCCCGGCGCCGCCACCGCTCCACCGTGTCCTGTGCAACCTCGCGGCTCACCACCTTGCGCAGCGCGCCACCCTGCGGGCTCAGCGCCGCCAGCAGGTCCGCCTCGCGCGCCACCGCCGTCGCCACCTTGCCCACAACGATCCCGGCCGCGATGTTGGCGAGCCGCGCCGCCATCCGCAGCTCGAGCCCGGCCGCGAGCCCGGCCGCAAGCGTCGCCACCACCGTGTCACCGGCGCCCGACACGTCGTACACCTCGGCCGCCTCGGCCGGGTAATGCGTCACACGCCCCGCCTCGACCAGGCTCATCCCGTCCTCGGACCGCGTGACCAGCACCGCCCCGAACCCGTGCGCCGCGATCAGGCCCTGCGCCGCCGCCACCACCCCCGCCTCGTCGTCCACCGCCATCCCGGTCGCCTCGGCCAGCTCCCGCCGGTTGGGCGTGATCACGTCCGCCCCCGCATACCGGGCGAAGTCCGTCCCCTTCGGGTCCACAACCACCCGCCGCCCGCTGGCCTTCGCCTGGCGGATCAGTTGCGCCGCCACGTCCCCGGCCAGCACGCCCTTGTTGTAGTCCGACAGCACCGCAACCGACGTCGCCGCCATAGCGTCTCCTGCAATCCGCAGCATCCGCTCGGCCAGCTTCGGCACGATCGGTGCCGTCTCCTCCCGGTCCGCCCGCAGCATCTGCTGGCCCGAGGCCACGAAGCGCGTCTTGACCGTGGTGGCCCGCCCGCCCTGCACCAGCAGCCACGGCTCCACGCCGGGCTGCCCGCCGACGAGGCCGGTGAGGTCCGATCCCGCCTGGTCATCCCCGACCACGCTCACGAAGGCCACCGCCGCGCCAAGCGCCGTCAGGTTCCGCACCACGTTGCCGGCGCCGCCGGGCATGGCGAGCTCCCGCTCCACCGTCAGGATCGGGATCGGCGCCTCGGGGCTGATCCGCGTCACGCTGCCGAACACGTAGCGGTCCAGCATGACGTCCCCGATCACCATCACGCTCGTCCGCGCCAGGCGCCGGACAGCCTGCGCCAAGGCCTCGACGTCCGGCCCCCCATCCTGCCGCACGGCTGGCGTCTCGGGTCCCGGCTCTGGTCCCGTCTCTGGTCCGGGGGCGCCCGCTCCAGGCTCGTCGCCCCCGGGTGTGATGATGTCCATCGGGTTACGGCTAGCTTTCCGCCGGGGCCAAGGCAAGGCCCCTCCCGGGGGGCACCCCGATCAAGCCTGCAACAGCCGCACCTCGTCACCCTCCAGCGCGGCACAGGTCAGAGGCCCACCCTTGCCCGCCCCGGTGTCGAGCCCGAGGCGCCACGGCAGCAGCTCGGCCTGCGGCGAGGGCGTGTGCCCGTGCACCACCACCCGGTCCGCCTCGGCGCCGGGCAGCGCCGGGCCCTGGTGGTGCAGGAACGATTCGCGGATCCACAGCAGGTCCGTCGCCCGCTGCGCCGCGAGGGCCACGCCGGGGCGCACGCCGGCATGGACGAACACATAGCGCCCCGCCGAATGCATCGGCGCCAGGCCCTGCAGGAACACGAGTGACCGCGCCGGAACCCCGTCCAGCCACGCCCTGGGCCCCGCCGTGCTGCGCAGCCCCCAGCTCGCCAGGGTCCGGTCGCCGCCATTGTCCATCCAGCTCTCCGCCGCCTCCGACGAGCCGTGGCCGTCCAGCGCGTCCAGCATCATCCGCTCGTGGTTGCCCATGAGGCTCAGGGTCGGCACGCCCCGCAGCGGCGGCCCGGCGGCGAGCAGCGCCACGCACCCTGCGCTGTCCGGGCCACGGTCGATCAGGTCCCCAAGGTGCAGCAGCAGCGGACGGGCGACGGGCCGGGCCACGAGGTCGGCCGCAACCTTTGCATGGATCGCCCGCAGCCGGTCCAGGTGCCCGTGCACGTCGCCCACCGCATACACGCGCCGCCCCGGCGGGAGGCGGGCCGCCCCCGATCGGTCCGTCATCGGCGCGCTTAACCTCTTGTCCACCATCGCGCCGGCATACTAGCGCCACCCCTTCCCTCCTTCCAGCGGGACACGAGACTTGGCGCGCCCGACCGACCCCACGCAGCCCGCCCCCTCCGCGCCGCGCCACCTGCTCGAGACGATCGAGCGGCTGGCCCGGGCCGACGGCCCCCGGCCCTCGGCTCCATCGGCGGGGTTGCCGCCGCCCACCCTGCTCGGCCTGCACCTCTCCCGCGCCCCGGGCCTGCACGCGCATCACCGCCGGATCGCGGCGGCGCTGCTGGGGGAGGCGGCGGAGCGCGGCGGCGGCCAGCTGCACGCGCTCGGGGCGGACATGGCACTCCTGTTCAGCCCCGCGGATGGCGGCGCCGCCGTGGTCGCCACCCTTGCGCGCGTCTTCGCCACCCTCCTGCCGCCCGAGACGCTTTGCAGCCTGTGGCCGCTCCCCGCCGCCGCCGACCCTGCCCTCGTTTGGCTGCGGTGCGCCCATGCAACGACCGAGCCCGGCAGCGCCACCGCCCCCGATGCGCAGGCCAGCGCCGCCCACTACGCGGCGCTCGACGGCGCGCTCCAATCCATGTCCACCGGAGAGATCGTGCATCGGCAAACCGCCGTCCTGCTCCGCCCCGGCCATGCCGATCCGCTCGTCCCCGCCTTCCGCGAGGTCGCCATCGCCACCACGGCGCTCGAGGCCCGCTTGGCCAGCTTGCCGGCCGCGTCGGACCCGTTCCTCTTCAGCCACCTCGCCACCCGGCTCGACCAGCGCATGCTCGCCGCGCTGCTGCAGGATGTCCCGGCTGCCGGCCCCCTCTCGGCGGGCACCGGCCCCGGCGCCCTGCACGTCAACCTCACCTTGCCCGGTGCCCTGTCCGAAGGCTTCGCCCGCCTCGCCACCGCCGCCGCACCCGCGCTCGCGGCCGGGCTGCGGATCGGGATCGAGCTGCCGTTCGCCGAGATCTTCGCCGACCCGACCGCCTACGTCCTGGCCCGCGAGCGCATCCGCCTCGCCGGCATGGCCGTGGTGCTCGACGGCCTGACGGCAGACACCCTGGCGCTGACGGCGCCCGAGACGCTGGAGCCGGACCTGGTCAAGCTCAGCTGGTCCGCTTCCCTGCTCACGCCCGCGCCGCCCGTGCTGCAGGCCATCGCCCGGCTGAACGGCGCCCTCGGCCACGGCCGCCTGATGCTGCACCGCATCGACGATGAAAGCGCCATCGGCTGGGGCATGCGCCACGGCATCGTCATGTTCCAGGGCCGCTACATCGACACCGTGCTCGCCGCCGCCCGGCTCGGCGCCTGCCCGCAGGCCAAGGGCTGCACGCTCCGGGCCTGTCTCGACCGTGCGGCCGCCACCGACTTCGGCCCCCGCGGCGGCTGCCGCAACCTGGCCCTGCTCGACCTCGGCGCCCCCCTCACCCGGCCCGCGACACCGCCGGCGAGGCTCGCGGCCTGATGCCCGACACGCACCAACCCGGCCTCCATCCGGCCGACCCGCACCTCTTTGCATTGCCCCCCGGCCTCGCCGCCCTTACCACGCTGGTGCGGGACTGCTCGGTCTCCGGCGTCGCCCGCCAGGTTCTGCTGCTCCGCACGGACCTGCTCGACACGCATCCCGGGTCAGGCCCAGGGGCACGTCCAGCGGCACGTCCAGGGGCACGTTCAGGCCACTTGGCGCGCCTGCGGGATGCGCTGGAGCCGCTGGCCGCCGCCGAGCGCGGCCGCCTGCACGAGCTCGGACACGACCGCCTCGCCGTGAGCTGGCGTGGGGACGCGCCCGACCGCCTGCGCCGCACGCTCGAGGCCATCGAGGCCGTGCTCGGCGGCAACCCGCTCGATGGCCCAGCGCTGCCCGAGCTCGCCCGGCTGTTCGCCCTGCCGCGCGACGGCGCCGCCCTGCTGGCCCTCGCCACGGACCCGCCGGGCCGGATCGGGTCCGACCCGGCGGCACCCGACGCGCCGCTCCCCTACGTCCCGCCCCCGCCGCGCCCGCGCCCCCCGCTCGACCCCGCGAGCCTCGGCCTGATGGAGACGCGCCTCGCCGCCGCGAACGTCGCCCGCTTCGCCCGGCGCCGCATCGTCTGCCGCCTCGGCAACGACCGCTTCACCCCGGCCTGGGAAACCCGCTACCTCAACGTCGCCGAGCTGATGAGCGAGCTGGCGCCCGACCGCAACGCCTTCGCCGACCCCTGGCTCTTCCGCCGCCTTACCCGCATGTTCGATCGCCGCATGCTCGCCCTGCTCACCACGAAGGCCGAGCTGCACGAGGCCGGGCCGTTCAGCCTGGACCTGAACGTGGGCGGCGTGCTGAGCCCCGAGTTCATCCGCTTCGACGCCACGCTGCCCGCCGCCCTCCGCGGCCAGGCCGTGCTCGCGCTGCATCCGGCCGACATCATGGCGGACCTGCCCACCTTCACCTTCGCCCGCGCCTATGCCCGCGCCCGCGGCTACCGCATCCTCATGCGCGCCCTCGGGCCCACGCTCATCCCCTTGCTCGACCTCGCTGCCCTCGAGCTCGACTTCGTGGAGCTCCGCTGGACCCCGGCACTGACCGCGCTCGACCCGGGGGCACTCCGCGCCGGCACCGCCCGCTGGCTGCTCTCCCGCGCCGACGGGCCGGACGCCGTCCACTGGGGCCGCTCCGTCGGCATCGGCCTGTTCCAGGGCGACGCCGTGCGCCCGGGGCCGCTCCCGCCGTTACACGGCCCGCCTTGACGCAGCCCGCCTTGGCGCAGCCCGCCTTTACACAAGACGAGCCACGCCCCAGCCTGACCCAGCTGGAGGATGCCGATGCTGAACGGAGTGCTGCTGCTGCTGGCCTGCCAGCTCGTGGGCGAGGCGGTCGCGCGCGGCGCCGGGCTCTCCGTCCCCGGGCCGGTGCTGGGCCTGGCCCTGCTCGCCATCCTCCTGCTCCGCCGTCCTGCGCTCCACGCCACCGTGGGCCCGGTCGCGGCCACGCTGCTGTCCAACCTCTCGCTCCTGTTCGTCCCGGCCGCGGTGGGCGTCGTGCAGCTCCTGCCGCTGCTGGCCTCCGAGGGGCTGGCCATCGCGGGCGCCATCCTGGTCTCGACCGCCGCGTCCCTCGTGGCCACCGCCCTTACCTTCCGCGCGGTCGCCCGCCTGGTCGGCGCCTGATGGAGCGGCCTCGGTGGAGTTAGACGGCGTGGTCACCCTCTGGGTCTACCTCCGCACCTCGCCCCTGCTCTGGCTCACCGCCACGCTCGCTGCCTATGCGCTGGCAGACGAGCTGCAGCGCCGCCTCGGCCGCCACCCGCTCGCCAACCCGGTCCTGCTCGCCGTCGCCGCGCTCGTGCTGGTTCTCGCGGCCACCCGCACGCCCTACGCCACCTATTTCGACGGCGCGCAGTTCGTCCACTTCCTGCTCGGCCCCGCGACGGTGGCGCTCGCCGTCCCGCTCGCCGCCAAGATGAACGACGTGCGCCGCCTGCTCGTCCCCATGATCGCCGCCGTCGTGGTGGGCTCCATCGTCGCGATCATCACGGCCACGGCCACCGCCTGGGCCCTCGGCGCCAGCCCGGCCACGCTGCTCTCGCTCGCGCCCAAATCCGTCACCACCCCCATCGCCATGGCCATCGCCCAGCAGATCGGCGGCACCCCGGCGCTCACGGCCGTGCTCGTCATCCTCACCGGCATCACCGGGGCCGTGATGGTGACGCCCGTGATGAACGCCCTGGGCCTGACCGACTACGCGGCCCGGGGGTTCGCCGCAGGGGTCGCGAGCCATGGGATCGGCACCGCCCGCGCCTTCCAGGTGAACGAGCGAGCGGGCACCTTCGCCGGGCTCGGCCTCGCGCTCAACGGCCTGATCACGGCCGTTCTAGCGCCCCTGCTGGTGCATCTGTGGCAGCGTTTGATGTAGCGCACGGGAGTGGTGGAGCTGAGCGGGATCGAACCGCTGACCTCGTCATTGCGAACGACGCGCTCTCCCAACTGAGCTACAGCCCCTCCGTGCGAGGCGCGGACAATGATGATGCCGCCCAGGCGAGTCAACCCTGTCCGGGCCGAGGCCAAGCGGGGACCACCCCCGTTGCGTGCCGCGCGCGACATGCTAGACCGGCCCAATCACCACCAGAGGCCCCCGCGTGATTATCACCGGCATCTACGACCTGCTCAACGCCGTCATCGGCCTGTTCGTCTGGGCGCTCATCCTGGCCGCCGTGTTCAGCATGCTCGCCTCCTTCGGCGTGCTCGACACCCGCAACCGTCTCGTCTGGACCATCGGGGACTTCCTCTACCGCGTCACGGAACCTGTTCTGCGCCCCGTCCGCAACACGCTGCCCAGCTTCGGCTCGCTCGACATCAGCCCGATCGTCGTCATCCTGCTCCTGCAATTCGTCGCACGCCCGCTGCTCGCCACCATCTACCAGGGCCTCCGCACCGGCTCCTGGTCGCTGCTGTAATGTCCGCGCCTTTGGTCGCGCGGGTCATCGACGGCAGGGCGGTCGCCGCCGCCCTCCGGGTCCGCGTCGCCGCCCGCGTGCAGGCCCTCGGCTTCGCCCCCGGCCTCGCGGTCGTGCTGGTCGGTGAGGACCCGGCCAGCGCCGTCTACGTCCGCAACAAGGACCGTGCGGCACAGGAAGCCGGGATCGAGGCGCAGACCATCCGCCTCTCTGCGACAGCCACCCAGGCCGAGCTGCTCGCCACCATCGCCCGCCTCAACGCGGACCCTGCCGTCCACGGCATCCTCGTCCAGCTTCCGCTGCCGCCGCAGCACACCCCCAAGGCCGTGATCGAGGCCATCGACCCCGCCAAGGACGTCGACGGCTTCCACCCGCTCAACGTCGGCCGCCTGCACGACGGCCTGCCCACCTTCGCCCCCTGCACGCCCAGCGGCGTGATGCACCTGCTCGAGGCCGCCGGAACCACGGTCCGCGGCGCCCGGGCGGTGGTGCTCGGCCGCTCCGCCATCGTCGGCCGCCCCATGGCCGCCCTGCTGCTCGCGGCCGACGCCACCGTGACCATCGCCCACTCCCGCACCGCCGACCTCGAGGCCGAATGTCGCCGCGCCGACATCCTCGTCGCCGCCGTCGGCCGCCCCGAGATGGTCCGCGCCAGCTGGATCGCCCCCGGCGCCACCGTCATCGACGTCGGCATCAACCGCCTCCCCGACGGCCGCCTGGTGGGCGACTGCGCCTACGCCGAATGCGCCGAGATCGCCGGCGCCATCACCCCCGTCCCCGGCGGCGTCGGCCCCATGACCATCGCCTGCCTCCTGGAAAACACCGTCCGCGCCGCCGAACTAAGGGCATAGCTGCCTTCCCCCTCCCCTCGCGGGAGAGGGAAGCCAGCCCGAACCCGCAAACGCATCCCGCCGGACACCTCATGTGACCCTCCCCCTCGCCCTCTACATCCACTGGCCATTCTGCCTGGCCAAGTGCCCCTATTGCGACTTCAACAGCCACGTCCGCGACCGCATCGACCAGGCCCGGTTCGCCGCCGCCCTTCGCACGGAGCTCGCCTGGGAAGCCGCCCGCCTCGGCCGCCGCCCGCTCGCCAGCATCTTCTTCGGCGGCGGCACCCCCTCGCTGATGGACCCTGCCACCGTCGCCGCCCTCATCGCCGACGCGACCACCCTGTTCGACCCGGCCCCGGACCTCGAGATCACCCTCGAGGCCAACCCCACCAGCGTCGAACGGGCCAAACTCGAGGCCTTCGCCCAGGCCGGCGTCAACCGCGCCTCCCTCGGCGTCCAGTCCCTCGATGCCCAGGCCCTCGCCTTCCTCGGTCGCGAGCACAGCGCCGGGCAGGCGATCGACGCGCTGGAGCACGCACGCGCCACCTTCCCCCGCGTCAGCTTCGACCTCATCTACGCCCGGCCGGCACAGTCCCGCGCCGCCTGGGCCGCGGAGCTGCACCAGGCACTGGCGCTCGTGGCCGACCATTTTTCCCTCTATCAACTCACCATCGAGCCCGGCACCGGCTTCGAGGCGCTGCATCGCCAGGGCCGCATCGTGCTTCCGGACGACGACTCCGCCGCCACCCTCTACCACGACACGATCGAGGCCTGCGCCGCCCACGGCCTCGCCCCCTACGAGGTCAGCAACCTGGCCGCCCCGGGCCGCGAGAGCCGCCACAACCTGGCCTACTGGCGCTACGAGGACTATGCCGGCATCGGCCCCGGCGCCCATGGCCGGATCACCCTGGACGGCCGCCTCGTCGCCACCCGCCGTCACCGCGCCCCCGAGCCCTGGGCGGAGCGCGTGGAACGGCACGGCCATGGCAGCACGGCGGAAGAGACGATCGTCCCGCCCGACCGCGCCCGCGAGATGCTTCTCATGGGCCTCCGCCTCACCGAAGGCATCGACCCCGCTCGCTTCGAAGCCCGCACCGGCCTCCCCCTCCCGGCTGCCATCGACCCGGACGTGCTCGCCCAGGCCCTCGAGGCCGGCTACCTCACCCAAGACCACGGCACCCTCGCCGCCACCACCGAAGGCCGCCTCCGCCTCGACGCGCTGCTTGCAGCCCTCGTGCTCTGACGCCCCGCCTTGCTCGATCAAGCCTTGTCCCGCCCCGCCCGACCGCCTAACTCACGGCCCATGAGCAACGAACCCCTCGCCACCCCGCCCGAGCTCGACCCGGCCCTCGACACCGACGCCCGCGCCCATGCCACCGACGGGGGCGAGGGCGCCGAACCCGCGCCGGACCTGCAGGAGCAGGTCGCCCAGCTGACGGACGAGCGCAACGACATGCGCGACCGCTGGATCCGCGCCGAGGCCGACATGCAGAACGTCCGCGCCCGCGCCAAGCGCGACATCGACGACACGCGCCAGTACGCCGTGCAGAAATTCGCCGCCGACGTGGTCGAAGCCGCCGAGAACATCCGCCGCGGCCTCGCCTCCCTCCCCGCCCCCGAGCCGGACGAGCCCGCCACCGTCACCCGGCTTCGCGAAGGCTTCGAGGGCGTCGAGCGCAGCTTCGTCGGCATCATGGAGCGCAACGGCATCAAGGCGAGCGATCCCACGGGCCAGCCCTTCGACGCCAACCTCCACCAGGCCATGAGCGAGCAGCCCTCGCCGGACCACGCCCCCGGCACCGTCCTCCAGGCCTGGACCCAGGCCTGGACCCTCAACGGTCGGCTTCTCAAGCCCGCCATGGTCGTTGTCGCGAAGGCTTCCGACGCCGCATGAGCCGTCCTGCACCCTCTCCCCCGGAGGCTCCCTCGGGTTGAGGGACGGCCAGCCCCACCCCTGGACGCCCGCCCCGCCGCCGGGCCAGTCTTCGAGGTGTGACGAGCACCGTGGACGCGCTGCAATGGTTCGGGGTACCGGGCGCGGTCGGGGCTGCATGGCTTGTGGTGCGCCTTGTGGCGCGGCGCATCGTCCGGACCCGCACCATGGGGCCGCTCATGGCCGCTAACGCCCACGACGCGGCCGCCATGCGCCACCGCCATATCGAGCGCCCCTCCGAGCGGCCGACCGGCAACCACGCCCCAAGCGCACCGGCCCAGCCTTCGGGCCATGCTGCCGCAGCCCTGGTCCCGTTCAACGTCGCGGAGCCGTCATCTCCCCGGCCGGTCCGACCAGCGGCACGCGCAGCGCAACCGCCGGCATCGCCCGTGCCGGACGTCTTCACGCTTGCTCCCGAACAGCCACACCACGCGCAGCCACACCACGCCCAGCCACACCACGCCCAGCCGCACCACGCCCAGCCCCATCAGGCCCAACCGCCCCACACCCCGTCCGGCCAAGCCAAGCGCAAGCGCGGCATGGGCTGGGCCTACCCCGGCACGCCCGTCCTGATCGGCGACATCGAGATCAGGGGCGGCCTGATCCACGTTGGCCGCGGCCCGGGCGGCCACTGGGGCGCCAATGCCTGCTGGATCGACCCCGCTTTGGAGGTCGACCCGCCCGGCGGCGGCGACACTCGCCGCGAGGTCGGGACGTACTGGCCGAGCTACCACTCCCTGACCTCCACGCACCGCCGCACCTACCTCGGCTGGCTCGCCGGCGAGCGTCACCCGGCCGCCATCTCGCCCGCCTTCTTCCGCCTCTACTTCTTCGGCCTCGAGCGCCGGCTCGTGCACGACCGGGCGGTCCAGGACGCCCCCCTCGTCATCGCGGAGCTGGACCGCCTCCTCGACGCCGGGCTGGGATCGCCCTTCATCGGCCCGGCCATCGAGCTGCGGACGGCGGCGCTGCTGCTGTCCGGTCGGCCCCTGCGCCCCGTGCAGCCCGCCCCACGGCTGGACGGCACCTGGCAGATCCCGCTCGCCACCCGCATCCACCTCGGCCAGGCGCTGGCGAACGGCGGCCCGCTCGGCGCCGACGACGCCCTGCTCTGGGTCCTGGCCCATCACGAGACGACCCTTCGCACGCCCGGCCATCGCTGCCTGGCCGAGCTGCGGCGCCTCTTCGCCGTGCGCTTCGGCGAGCGTCACCAGAACGGGCTGGCCATGAAGACGCCCACGGCGCGGATCGACGCGCGTTACCAGGCAACCTACAGCGGCTCGACCCTCATCGAGGGTGCTCATGGGCAGCTGCCCGACATCGGATCCGTAAGCGCCCCGCTCGAACGGCAGCGGACGCTCCTCCGCCTCTGCGAGGACGAGCTCATCCCCTACAGCCGCCTGATCGGCACGAGGCCGGCCGCGTCCGGCACCATCGAGGCGGCGCTGCTCTTGCCGGCCCCGCTGCGTGAGGAGTCGCTGCAGCCGGCTGCCGCGCGGGCGCGCGCAGCTCTGGCCGGACTTCTGGACGGCGCCGCCCTTTGCTCGCTCCCGGTGCCGAGCGTGCTCGCCGCCCTCGGCCTCGAGCTGCCCCGCAACGCCGAGCGCCCCCCGGCCGCCCTGCTCGAGAAAGCCGCCGCCCACCTCGAGCAGCTGGGCCACGGCCTCGAGCCGGACCCCCGGCACGGCAAGCTCGCTCACCTCCCCTCCGACCTCACCCTCTTCGCCCTCGGTGGCGCCATCGACCCGGACCGTCCCGCCTATGCCGCCGCCCGCGCCGCCGTGGAGGTCGGCACCATGGCCGCCGCCGTCTCAGGCCCGCTGACCGACGCCCAGCGCGCCGCCCTGGCCCGGCACCTCCACACCCATGCCGGCCTGCACGCGCCCGAGGCCGCGCGGCTCGAGGCCCTCGCCCACGCGCTCCGCAACCGGCCCAAGCCGCCGCGCAACCTGCCCGCCCGCCTGGCCGGGCTGCCGCCCGACGCGCGCCCCGCCATGCTTCGCGCCGCCGCCGCCGTGCTCCTCGCCGGCGGCCCGCCTTCGCCCGAAGCCGTGGCCTTCCTCGAGCGCGCCGCCGCGGTGCTCCAGCTCGACCAGGCGCTCGTCCACACCGGGCTCCACGAGACCTCGGGGGCCGCCCCGGCGCGCACGCATGGCAGCATGGACCCGGCGCGCCTCGCCCGCATCCGGCAGGACACGCAGGACGCCTCCACCCTCCTCGCCGGCATCTTCCTCGAAACCGAGGACGCGCAGTAGCCGCCCCCGCGCCCGCCTCCCTCCCCCCTCGCCGGCCTACAGCCCCCCCACGCCGCCCTGCTCGAGGCCCTTCTCGCCGCCCCGCTCGCGACCGCCGCCTTCGTCCAACTCGCCCGAACCCACGCCCTGCTCCCCGATGGCGCCATCGAAACCATCGACGACTGGGCCTTCGACCGGTTCGGCGACCGCCTGCTCGACACCGACGACGCCCAAATCGCCGTCGCGCCCGATCTCCGCGCCCCCCTTCTCGCTTTGCAGGATGCACGATGACCCCCCGCATCCGCCCGCGCGACCGCGACACCATCATCCAGGCCCTCTCCGCCGGCGTCGTCCCCCGGATCGGCCTGCAGCACATCCAGGTGGGCCGCGTCCGCGAGCTGCAGGCCCTCATCCGCGACGTCGACCGCATCGCCGACGGCGGCTCTGCCATCCGCTTCGTCATCGGCGAGTACGGCGCCGGCAAGTCCTTCTTTCTCAGCCTCGTCCGCCTCGTCGCTCTGGAGCGCCGGCTCCTCACCGTCAACGCGGACCTCGGCCCCGACCGCCGCCTCCACGCCACCAACGGCCAGGCCCGCGCCTTGTTCGGGGAGGCCGTCCGCAACATGGCCACCCGCACCAGGCCCGACGGCGGCGCCCTGGCCAGCGTGCTCGAGCGTTTCATCGCCGACCTCGCCCAGTCCGCCCAGGCCCAGGGCATCCCGGTCCGCCGCGCCCTCGGCGAAAAACTCGCCCACCTGCACGAATCCGGCGGCGGCCATGATTTCGCGACCGTCGTCGAGGCCTACTGGCGCGCCAGCGAGACCAACGACGACGCCCTCCGCGCCCACGCGCTCCGTTGGCTCCGCGCCGAGTTCCCCACCCGCACCGAGGCCCGCGCCGCCCTCGGCGTCCGCACCATCATCGACGACCAGAACCTGTATGACGGCCTCAAGCTCATGGCCGCCCTCGCCAAGCTCGCCGGATACGCCGGGCTGCTGGTGGTGTTCGACGAGCTGGTCAACCTGCACAAGCTCCAGAGCAAGCAGGCCCGCGACCAGAACTACGAACAGATCCTGGCCATCCTGAACGACGTGCTGCAGGGCAACACGCAGGGCATCGGCTTCGTCCTCGGCGGCACCCCCGAGTTCCTGACCGACACCCGCCGCGGCCTCTACTCCTACGCCGCCCTCCAGTCCCGCCTGGCCGAGAACGGCTTCGCCCGGGACGGCCTGGTGGACCTCTCGGGCCCGGTGCTTCGCCTCCAGGGCCTCTCGCCCGAGGAGCTGCTCGTGCTCCTGCAGAACCTCCGCACCGTGTTCGCCGGCGGCGACCCGGCGCAGCACCTGGTGCCGGACGAGGCGCTCCACGCCTTCATGGACCATTGCAACCGGCGCATCGGCGAGGCCTATTTCCGTACACCCCGCAACACCATCAAGGCCTTTTGCCAGCTCCTCTCCGTGCTCGAGCAGAACCCGGGCACCGACTGGCGCACCCTCCTCGGCGCCGTCGAGGTCGCCCCCGATTCGGCCGTCCCGCCTTCCGGCGCCTCCAGCCCCGGCCCCGCACCTGCCGACGCCGCGAGCGACCTCACCGCCTTCCGCCTCTGATGCCGCCTTTCGACCGGCTCCACCCGGAGGTGCGCCGCTGGGTGCGGGACCAGGGCTGGGCCGGCCTGCGCGACATCCAGGACCAGGCGATCGGCCACATCCTGGACGGCGGGAACGACCTCGTCGTCTCCGCCTCCACCGCCGCCGGCAAGACCGAGGCCGCCTTCCTGCCCATCCTCTCCCTCGTTGCAGAAGAACAGCCGCCGGGCCTGCCCATCCTCTACGTCGCCCCGCTCAAGGCGCTCATCAACGACCAGTTCGGCCGGCTCGAACTGCTGTGCGAGCGCCTGTCGCTTCCCGTCACGCGCTGGCACGGCGATGCGGCCGATGGCCCGAAGCGCCGCCTGCTCGCCCGCCCAGGCGGCGTGTTGCTGATCACGCCGGAGTCCATCGAGGCCCTCCTCTGCCGCCGTCCTGCCGCCGCAAGCGCCCTGTTCGGCCAGCTCCGCTTCCTCATCGTCGACGAGCTGCATGCCTTCCTCGCCGGGCCCCGCGGCACCCACCTCGCCTCGCTGCTCCGCCGCCTCGAGGCGCTGGCCGAACCGTCCTCTCTTGGCCCGGCGCGCCGCGTCGGCCTCTCCGCCACCCTCGGCGACCTCGAGGCCGCTGCAACCTGGCTCCGCCCCGGCAGCCCGGCCCGCGTCACCCTCGTCACCTCCGCCCAGGCCGACGGCCGGATCATGCTCTCCGTCCAGGGCATCCTCGAGCCCCTCCGGCCCCAGTCCGCCACTCCCCAGTCCGCCACACCCCGGTCCGCTACATCCAAGGCCGAGGAGGGCGAGTCCCGCGCCGGCCTCCTCACCATCGCCGAGCGCCTGCTCGCGACCCTGCGCGGCACCAACGCCCTCGTCTTCGGCGGCAGCCGCGCCACGGTCGAGATCCTCGCCGACCGCCTGCGTGAGCGCTGCGAGGCGCAAGGCCTGCCCAACGAATTCTTCCCGCATCACGGCAACCTCTCCCGCGACCTGCGGGAGGACCTCGAGGTGCGCCTCAAGGCGTCCACCCTCCCCACCACCGCCGTGTGCACCTCCACGCTCGAACTCGGGATCGACATCGGCTCCGTCGAATCCGTGGCCCAGATCGGCGCGCCCCGCTCCATCTCGGCCCTCCGCCAGCGCCTCGGCCGCTCCGGCCGCCGCGGCGCCGCCCCCGCGCTGCGCCTCTACGTGCTCGAGCCGGAGCTCGACTCCAAGGCCGGCCCGCTCGACCAGCTGCGGCCCCGCGCCATCCGCGCCGCAGCCGCCATCCGCCTGCTCGGCGCCGGGTTCGTGGAGGCCCCGGGTGCCCCGGACACGCTGGCCAGCGCCCTGCTGCACCAGACCCTCTCCCTCATCTGCCAGCACGGCGGCATCCGCGCCGACCGCGCTCACCAGGCCCTCTGCGGCCCCGGCCCCTTCGCCGCCGTGCCGCCCGACCTCTACATCGCGCTACTCCGCAGCATGGGCGACCCGGCGCGGCGCCTCCTCGAGCAGGCCCCGGACGGCACCCTCATGCTCGGTGAGGCCGGCGAGCGCCTGACCTCCGCCCGAGACTTCTACGCGCTGTTCGCCACCGACGAGGAGTGGCGCCTCGTCACCACCGGCCGCTCCCTCGGCGCGCTGCCGCTGCGGGAGCCGGTGGCACCCGGCAACCTCCTCGTCTTCGCCGGGCGCCGCTGGGTGGTGGTGGCGGTGGACGAGCAGGCCCGCATCATCACCGTGGCGCCGCACAAGGGCGGCCGCGTGCCTGGCTTCGAAGGTTCGGCCGAACCCGTCGACGACCGCCTGTCGGCCGAGATGCGCGCTGTCTACCAGGACCAGGCACCCGCCCCCGGCGCCGACGACGCGCTGGCCCGGCTCGTCGCCGAGGGCCGCGAGGCCTACGCGCGCCTGGGCCTCGGCCAGCACCAGGCCGTCCGCTCCGGCGCCGAGGCCCACCTCTTCACCTGGCACGGCACCCGGCTCAACGCGCTCCTCGCGCTCATCCTCGCCGCCGACCGCTTCACCTGCTGGCCGCACGATGTCGGCGTCGTCGTCTCCGGCCCCGACATCCCGCGCCTCAATCGCCGCCTCGCCCACCTCGCCACCAACGGCGCGCCGGACCTCGAGACCCTGGCAGTCGACGTGAAAGGCATCGGTCACGGCAAGTACGACGCCCTCATCGCCCCGGCCGTGCTGCAGCGCTTCTGGGCCATGGGCATGGCCGAGGCGGCCCGGACCCTCCCCCGCGCCGCCGCCCCGCTGCAGATGCCCGAAGCATAGCTGGGAGATGGCTGCAACGCGCCCATGCCCAGGTATTGTGCACCGCGGCCCTTGTCCCCCACCCCCCGGAAGAATACATCCCGCCTCGTTGACCCCTGCCTGGGTTCGTATAGGGCGACACGCGGTGCCTCGGGCCGCATGCCGCCGCTGACAAGGAGACATCTATGAGCAAGGTCATCGGTATCGACCTCGGTACCACCAATTCGTGCGTGGCCGTTATGGAGGGCAGCGCCGCGAGCGACGTCCGGGTCATCGAGAACGCGGAGGGCGCACGCACCACCCCCAGCATGGTCGCCTTCAGCGACAGCGGCGAGCGCCTCGTCGGCCAGAGCGCCAAGCGCCAGGCCGTGACGAACCCGTCCAACACCCTTTATGCCGTCAAGCGCCTGATCGGCCGCCGCTTCGATGACCCGCTCGTCGAGAAGGACCGCGGCATGGTCCCCTACGGCATCGCCCGTGGCGACAACGGCGACGCCTGGGTCGAGGCCCGTGGCGAGAAGTATTCGCCGAGCCAGGTCAGCGCCTTCATCCTCGGCAAGATGAAGGAGACGGCCGAGGCCTATCTCGGCGAGAAGGTCACGCAGGCCGTCATCACGGTCCCCGCCTACTTTAATGACGCGCAGCGCCAGGCGACCAAGGACGCCGGGCGGATCGCCGGGCTCGAGGTGCTGCGCATCATCAACGAGCCCACGGCCGCGGCGCTGGCCTACGGCATGGACAAGAAGAACGGCGGCACCATCGCCGTCTACGACCTCGGCGGCGGCACGTTCGACGTGTCCGTGCTCGAGATCGGCGATGGCGTGTTCGAGGTGAAGTCCACCAACGGCGACACGTTCCTGGGCGGCGAGGACTTCGACAACCGCGTCATCGGCTACCTGGCCGACGAGTTCAAGCGCGAGCAGGGTATCGACCTCCGCAAGGACAAGCTCGCCCTGCAGCGGCTGAAGGAGGCCGCCGAGAAGGCCAAGATCGAGCTCAGCT
>JBBROS010000009.1:0-98827 GCA_038229135.1 Acetobacterales bacterium | reverse complement strand
TGCCCCCAGGACCTTTGCCCCCAGGACCTTTGCCCCCAGGACCTTTGCCCCCAGGACCGTTGCCCATGAGCCAGGCTGTCGCCACATCGCTGCCCGACCCGCCGCCCCGCTGGCGCCGCCCGCGGCTGACCGGGCTGCAGACGCTCCTGCTGCCCGTGTCCATCCTGCTGCTGTGGGAGGTGTGCGGCCGCCTCGCCTGGTTGCCGCCCGGCATCCTGCCGCCGCCCAGCGCGGTGGCCGCGGGCTGGCACGACTGGGCGTTCGGCCGCAACGCCTTCGGGCTCAACGCCTACAGCGGCACGTGGCTGTCGAACGTGCTGTTCTCCGCCCAGCGCGTCGGCCAGGGTTTCCTCCTGGCCATTCTGGTGGGCGTGCCGCTCGGCATCCTCATCGGCTGGAGCCCGCTGGCCGCCCGGCTCGTCGACCCAACCATCCAGGCCCTCCGCCCGGTGCCCATCACCGCCTGGTTGCCCTTCTGCATCGCAATCTTCGGCATCCGCGCGTTCGGCGCCATCTTCCTCATCGCGCTCGGCGCCTTCTACCCCATCGTCATCAACGCCGCCCACGGCGCCCGGGACGTGAGCCGCAACCTCGTCCGCGCCGCCCGCATGATGGGGGCCACCCCGCTCCAGCTCCTGCTCCGCGTCGTGCTCCCGGCCGCCATGCCGTCCGTGTTCACGGGCCTGCGCATCGGCCTCGGCATCGCCTGGACGGCCGTGATCGTGGCCGAGATGGTCGCGGTCAAGTCCGGCCTCGGCTACGTGCTGTGGGACGCCTACTACATCGGCCGCATGGACGTGGTCATCGCCGACATGGTCTCGATCGGCCTCGTCGGCTTCCTCTCGGACCAGGTCATCCTCGTGCTCGAACGCCGGGTCCTCAGGTGGAGGCTCGTCACCCGTGGCTGAAGCCATCCAGGCGACACGGCTCGGCAAGTCCTACGATGGCGGCGGCCGCAAGGTGGTGGCGCTCGAAGGCATCGACCTGGTCGTGGCCGAAGGCGAGTTCGCCGCCATCCTCGGCCCATCCGGCTGCGGCAAGAGCACGCTGCTGAACCTGGTCGCCGGGTTCGAGGCGCCGTCGGTCGGCGCCGTGACGGTCTTCGGCGCCCCGGTGCAGCAGCCCGGCCCCAACCGCGCCGTGGTGTTCCAGGAGCCGGCGCTCTTCCCGTGGCTGTCCGTATGGGACAACGTGGTCTTCGCCCCCCGCCTCGGGGGAAAACCCCGCGCCGACTACGAGGCGCTCGCCACCGAGCTCCTCGCCACCGTCGGCCTGCAAGGCTTCGAGCAGCACTGGCCCGACCAGCTCAGCGGCGGCATGAAGCAGCGCGTCGGCATCGCCCGCGCGCTGCTGATGCGCCCCCAGGTCCTGCTCATGGACGAACCCTTCGGCGCGCTCGATGCCCAGACCCGGCTCCAGATGCAGGAGCTGCTGCTGCAGGTGTGGGACCGCTACCGCAAGACCATCGTCTTCATCACACACGACATCGACGAGGCCATCCTGCTGGCCGACACCGTCTATGTCATGTCCGCCCGGCCCGGCCGCATCCAGGCCCGCATCCCCATCGACCTGCCCCGGCCCCGCGGCCTCTCGCTGCTGACCGAACCAGGGTTCAACGCGCTGAAACGACAGATCTTCGAGCTCATCCGCGGGCACTGAACCCCCGCCCCCAGCCCTTGCGGGAGGAGGGGGCCACGCGGCCGACCCGGACCTACCCCATCGCCGGCATCGGCGGCGCACCCCCCGCCTCGATCGCCTCGCCCGCCTCCAGCAGCAGGTCCTCCCGCCAGCGCGCCGCCATCAGCTGCACGCCCACCGGGGCCGTGCCCACCATCCCCGTGCTCACCACCAGCCCCGGCATCCCCAAGGTCGGCATGCCCATCTGCGTCAGCTGCGCCTCGAGCATCCGCGCCCAGGTGGCCCCGCCTTGCATGTCGAGGCCGTCCGCGAACGGGAGCTCGCCCGAGGCCGGGATCAGCAGCAGCGGCCACTCGGCCATGAACCGCGTCCACTCCCGCACCAGCGTCGCACGCTGCACCAGCGTCCGCGCCACCACGTCGGCCGGCATCGCCTCGGCCTCCTCGCGCACCGCCTGCATCACCGCCATCGCCCCCGGGTCCCCCTCCCGCTCCACCGCCGCGCGGAACCCGGCGAACCCGTCACCCAGCCAGAGCTTCACCTGCAGCTCCATTGCCTCCCGGAAGCTCGGCGCCGCCACCTCCTCCACCACGTAGCCTGCACGCTCCAGCCGCGCCGCCGCATCGCGCAGCGCCGCCTCCACTTCCGGCGCCACCGGCATCCCATCCGGCCGCACGCTGAGCGCGACCCGTTTGGCCAACGGCGGCAGCGCGAACGGCACCGGCGCCCACCACGGGTCCCGCGGATCCCCCTGCATCAGCGCCAGCAGCCCCAGCCGCACATCCGCCACCGTGCGCGCGAGCGGGCCACTCACGGCCATCAACTGCGGCCCGATGCCCCGCTCCGCCCCCGTCGGGTTCCACGCCGGCACCCGCCCCAGGCCCGGCCGCAGCCCGTGCACCCCGCACGCATAGGCCGGGTAGCGCACGGAGCCGCCGATGTCCGTGCCATGCGCCAGCGCCCCGATCCCGGCCGCCACCGCACTCGCCGCCCCGCCGGAGCTGCCCCCGGGCGTAAGGGCCGCATCGCGCGGGTTCTTCGTCGCACCATGCAGCAGGTTGCTCGTGAACCAACGCAGGCTGAACGCCGGCGTGTTCGTCCGCCCCAGGATCACCGCCCCGGCCCGCTCCAGATTGTCCACCACCGGCGAGTTCTCCCCCGCCACCAGGTGCTCCTGCGCGCGCAGCCCGTTCGTGGTGGCGAACCCTTTCTGGTCCACGTTCACCTTGACCGTGATCGGCACCCCCGCCAGCACCCCCGGATCCTCGCCGCGCGCCACCGCCGCGTCCACCGCATCGGCCCGCGCCCGAACCAGCTCCGGCCGGCACATCACCACGGCGTTCAGCACCGGGTTTACCGCCTCCATCCGCGCCAGCGCCGCCTCCGCCGCCTCCCGCGCCGAGAACCGCCGCGCCCGCACGCCGTCCGCGATCTCGGTCGCGGGAAGTCGCCATAAATCGGTCATGCGGGGGCTCCTTGGGGGTTTGAAGGCGTAGCCTGCCCCGTGAGGACGTGGCGCTCAAGCGATGGCTGCGGTCCGGTCGCCCCCTCTTCCCCCCTCCCCTTGCGGGAGGGGCCGGGGGAGGGGGACCGCACACAAGGATCCCACCGCGAGGCAGCTATCCCAGCGTCGGGTCCAGCCGGTCCCGCAGCCAGTCGCCCAGCACGCTCACGCAGAACGTCGTCAGCACCACCACCCCGCTCGGCGCCAGCAATATCCACGGCGCCCGCGTCAGATACTCCCGCCCATACCCGATCATGTTGCCGAGCGACGTCATGGGCGGCTGTATGCCGAGGCCCAGGAAACTGAGCCCGCTCTCGAGGAGAATAACCTCGGGGAAGCTGAGCGTGGCGGACACGATCAGCGTGCTCGCGATGTTCGGCAGCACGTGCCGCAGATACACCCGCAACGGCCCGGCCCCGAGCTGCCGCACCGCCGCCGCATAGCCTTGCGCACCCGCCGCGATGGCCAGCCCGCGCGCGATCCGCGCATGCCGCTCCCACCCGTACAGCCCCATCAGCGCCACGAACAGCGGCAGCGAGTTGCCGAAGAAGGCGAGCACGCTCAACGCCAGGATCAGGAACGGCAGCGCCGCCTGGAAGTCGATCAGCATCAGCACCGCCTGCTCCACCCAGCCGCGGAACTGCGCCGCCAGGAACCCGAGCGTCGTGCCAAGCACGGCTGCCATGAACGTCGCCCCGAAGGCGATCACGAGGCTGATCCGGATGCTCTCGATCAGCCGGCTCAGCACGTCCCGCCCCAGCTCGTCCGTGCCGAGCCAATGCGCCGGGTTGCCGGGATGCGCGAGCCGGTTCCGCAGGTCGAACTGCGTGATGGAGTAGGGCCGCAGCTGGTCCGCGAAGATCGCCACCAGCAGCACGACCGCGATCCACGTGAGGGCGAACACCACCAGCACCGGCGCCCGCCGCCACGGCGTGCGCCCGGCCAGCGCGGGGTCGAGAGTGGTGGCGCTCATGGCCGCACGTGCCCGAACACGCGAGGTGGCGTCATCGCGAGCCGAAGGCGTGGCGATCTAGGGGCCGACGGGACTGGGCTGCGTGGCCCCTGGATCGCCACGCTTCGCTCGCGATGACGATCGTCGGGGCGCGAGGGTACGATCACAGAGATCACCGAGCGCTCCTCAACCGCGGGTCGAGCACGCCATAGAGCAAATCCACCACCAGGTTCGCCGTCACCATCGTGCAGGCCACCAGCAGCAGGATGGTCTGCACCACGGCCAGGTCCCGGTTGCTCACCGCCACCACCAGCAGGCGGCCGACGCCGGGCCAGCTGAACACGCTCTCCACCACCACCGCGCCGGCGAGCAGGCTGCCGACCATGAACCCGATGATCGTCACGGTCGGGATGGCCGCGTTCGGCGCCGCATGGCCGCGCACAACGGCCGCCCACGGCACGCCCTTCGCCTGCGCCGTCCGGATGTAGGGCTGTCCCAGCACCTCGAGCATCGCGCTCCGCGTGAACCGCGCGAGGATCGCCGCCCCGCCCACGCCCAAGGTGATCACCGGCAGCACCGGGCTCAGCCAGCTATCCTGCCCCCCGCTCGGCAGCCACCCGAGCTGCACCGCGAACACCAGCACCAGCACGAGCCCCAGCACGAAGCTCGGTACCGTGAACCCGGCCACCGCCGCCGCCATGACGGCCCGGTCGATCCAGGACCCGCGATGCAGCGCCGCATACACACCGGCCGGCACGCCCACGCACACCTTGATCAGCAACGCCGGGATCGTCAGCTGCAGCGTCGCCGGCACCCGCTCCCACACCAGCGCCGCCGCCGGCCGCCCATCCCGCATGGATTGGCCCAGATCGCCCACCGCCACGTGCCGCACGTATTCGAGGTATTGCACCCATACCGGCTGATCGAGCCCCCAGGCCTTGCGGAACGCCGCGATCGCCTCCGCCGGCGCGTCCACGTTCAGGATCAGCATCGCCGGATCGCCCGAGAGCCGCAGCACGACGAAGGCGAACGTGACGACGAGCCCGATCGTCAGCAGCGCCCGCCCGGCGCGAAGGGCGAAGAACCGGATCATGCCGGCGCGAAGCCCTTGGGCGACAGGTCGAGGAAGAAGCTCGGGCTCGCGCGCCACCCGAGGTCCCGCCGCACCGCCGTGAAGCTCGCGTTCTGGTTCAGCACCAGATAGGCCGGATCCTCCCGCTCGCAGATCTCGAGCATGCGCGCGAACACCCGCTTCCGCTCGCCCGCGTCCTCACCGCCCTCGAGCAAGGGAGAAAGCCGGTTCATCTCGGCGTTCGTCCACTCGCCATTGGTCTGCTGCGCGCCGTTCGGGCCGTGCTGGTTCACGATGCTGCTCACCGGGTCGTCGAACGTGGCCGAGTTGCTCCAGTCCCGCGCCGCCCGGGGCCGGCTCGTGTCCAGCACCTGGCTCCAGTTCTCCTTCATCTCGATCTCGGCGTTGATCCCCACCTGCTTCCACATCTCGACCAGCACCTGCGCCGTCGCATTCTCCGCCGTGTAGTAGTTGTTCCGGATGCGGTAGGGGATCGGCGCGCCCTTGTAGCCGGCGTCGGCCAACAGCGTGCGGGCGCGTGCCGGGTCGAAGCGGGGCACCGTCCAGCCCTCCACCTTCATCGGCCCGTAGAAATCCCACTGGAGCCCGGCCGGCACCACCGTGCGCCCGGCCCAAAGCCCATCCACGATCGCCTGGCCATCGATGGCGTGCGCCATGGCCAGCCGCACCCGCGGGTCCTTCAACTGCGGGTGCTTGCTGTCGAACACCACGATGCGGTGGTTCGGCACCGGCCCGCCCAGCACCACCAGGCGGCGGTCGCGCTCGATGTCCTGGATCTGATCCGGCCCGATGTCGCTCGCCATGCCATACAGGCCGGACCGCAGCCCGTCCGCCCGCGCCGCCGCCTCCGGCACCTCCAGCACGCGCACCGCGGCGAAGGGCGGCCGCCCGCCCCAGTAACCGTCATGCGCCTCGAGCATCAGCTCCACGTCAGGCCGCCAGCCCGCAACCTTGTAGGGCCCGGTGCCGATGGGCTTCCGCGCCGCCGCCGCCCAGCCCGCCGCCTGATGCGCCGCAGCACTGAACACCTGGCTCCCGCCCGCCGCGAGCCGCCCCTCCATCGTCAGGTCCGGCGTGCGGTTCACGAAGCGCACCGTGCGCGGCCCGCCACCGCCTCCACTCACGACCTCCACCCGCTCCAGCGAAGGCCAGTAGCGCCGCCCCACGGCCTGCGCGTCCGCCGGGGTGTCGCCCCCGAACAGGCGCGGCCCGAAGCACCAAACGAGGTCGTCCGCCGTCATGGTGCGCCCATCGTGCATCGCCACGTCCGGCCGCAGATCGAGCTCCACCGTGCGCGCATCCACCCGGCGCCATGCGGTCGCCAGCGCCGGCACGCGACGCAGGTCGCGCTGCTGGTCCCGGCCGATCACCGTTTCGGCGATGAGGCCGAAATACCGCTCGCTCGCGTTCGAGCTCTGCTCCCGCAGCGGGTCCAACGTGCCCGTGTTGGCGATCTTCTGCACCGCGACCGTCAACGTCGGCCGCGCCGGCTGCCCGATCGCCACCCGCGGCAGCGCCGCCGCCGCCACCCCGAGGCCGCTCAGCGCCGCCCGACGACCGATCTCAACCATGAGCCTCTCCATGCGCCACGTGGCACGCCACCAGGCGTCCATCCGCCCGAGCCTTCAACACCGGGTCCGCCACCCGGCACAGCGGCGCCACCCTATGGCACCGCGGGTGGAACGCGCAGCCCGGCGGCCGGTCGGCCGGGTTCGGCGGGTCCCCCTGCAGCACGATCCGCGCCGGGCGCCGTGGCCCGGGCACCGGGATCGCACTCACCAGCGCCTCCGCATAGGGGTGCGCGGGTTCGGCGAACACCGCATCCGGGTCCCCCTGCTCCACCACGCGGCCGAGATACATCACCGCCACTTCGTGGCTGACCTGGCGCACCACCTTCAGGTCGTGGCTGATGAACACCATGGCCAGGCCCCGCTGCGCCTGGATGTCCTGCAGGAGGTTCACGATGCCCGCCTGGATGCTCACGTCCAGCGCGCTCACCGGTTCGTCCAGCACCAGCAGCCGCGGCTCGGTCGCCAGCGCCCTGGCCAGCACGGCGCGCTGCCGCTGCCCGCCGCTCAGCGCATGCGGGTGCCGCCGCCCGAGGTCCGGCCGCAGCCCCACCTGGTCCAGCAGGCCCATGACGAGCGCCTCCCCGCCCGGCAGGCCATGGATCGCGAGCGGTTCGGCCACCTGGTCCGCGATCGTCAGCCGGCGGTCCAGCGCGCCCAGCGGGTCCTGCGGCACCAGCTGCATCCGCGCCCGCAGCCGCCGCCACGCTGCCGTGCCCACACCGGGCATGGCCGCGCCCTCGAACCGCACGACCCCCGCATCCGGCGCCTCGAGCCCTAGCGCCACGCGTCCCGTGGTGCTCTTGCCGCACCCGCTCTCCCCCACCACGCCCAGGGTCCGCCCCTCCGGCACGGCCAGGCTCACCCCATCCACCGCCCGCACGTCCACGCCGCCGCCGAACAGCCCGCGCCGCTGCCGATAGGCCCGCACGACGCCCTCCACCTCGAGGATCAAGCAGCCACCGCTTCGCACATCGCGGCCTCGGCCCGGATGCACGCTGCAAGCCGCGCCGGCCCAAGCGCCCGCAGCTCGGGCACCGCCGCATCGCACGCGGGCAGCGCGAGCCCGCACCGCGGCGCGAACGCACAGCCGGGCGGCAGCCGCCCCGGCTCCGGCACCCCGCCCGGGATCGCGTTCAGCCGCCGCCGCGCACCCACCATGCCGGGCAGCGCCGCCAGCAGCCCGGCCGCATAGGGGTGCAGCGGCCGCTCGAACAGCGCATCCGAAGGCGCCGCTTCCACGATCCGCCCGGCATACATCACGCACACCCGCTCGCAGGTTTCCGCCACCACGCCGAGGTCGTGGCTGATGAGCACAAGCGCCATCCCCGTCTCGGCCTGCAGCCGCCGCAGCAGCTCGAGGATGCCGGCCTGGATGGTCACGTCCAGCGCCGTGGTGGGCTCGTCCGCCACCAGCAGCTCCGGCCGCCCGGCCAGCGCCATCGCGATCATCACCCGCTGGTTCTGCCCCCCCGACAACTCGTGCGGATACGCATCGAGCCGCCGTGCCGCGTCCGGGATGCCCACCTGGTCCAGCAGCCGCAGCGCCTCGGCCCGCACCGCCGCACCCTCCATCCCACGATGCAGCCGCACCGCCTCCGCCACCTGGCGCCCCACCCGGTGCACGGGGTTGAGGCTGCTCGCCGGGTCCTGGAAGATCAGCGCCACACGCCCGCCGCGCACCCGGTCCAGCACCGCAGGCGGCGCACCCAGCAGCTCCTCGCCCCCGAGTGTCACGCTGCCCGACACCGAGGCGCTGCCGGGCAGCAGCCCGAGCGCGGCCAACCAGGTCACGGACTTGCCGCACCCGCTCTCCCCCACCAGGCCCAGGCTCTCGCCCGGCGCCACGTCGAGGTCGATCCCAAGCAGCGCCGGCAGCCCGCGGAACGCCACCCGCAGGTCCCGGATGCTGACGAGGGGTGCTGTCGGTGCCATTCGGGCCAGTCCTTTCGCCGGGGCACTATCCCCAGTTGTTCGCACGGAAGTCCATCGCGAAGCTCGGCGCCACCTTCCACTTGATGCTCTTGGGCTTTCCCGTGAAAACCGCGTTCTGGTGCAGCACGGTGTAGGCCGGGTCCTCCCGCTCGGCGATCTGCAGCAGCCGCGCGAACAGACGCTGCCGCTGCGCCCGGTCCGTGCCCGTCTCGAGCTCCACGCTCAGCCGGTTCACCTCGGCGTTCGTGTATTCGCCATATTGCTGCTGCTCGCCGTTCGGCCCGTGCTGGCTCACAAAGCTGCTCACCGGGTCGTTGAACGTCGCCGAGTTGGACCAGTCGCGCACCGCCCGCTGGCCGTTGCGCTCGAAGATCTGCGTCCAGTTCTCCTTCATCTCGATCTGCACGTTCAGCCCGGCCTGCTTCCACATCTCGACCAGGATCTGCGAGGTCGGCACCTGGTTGATGTAGTAGTTGTTCAACAGCCGATACGGGATCGGGTCGCCCTTGTAGCCGGACGCGCGCACCAGCTCCCGCGCACGCGCCATGTCGAAGGCCGGCACCGTCCAGTCCTTCACCAGCATGTCCGCATAGAAATCCCACTGCAGCCCACGCGGGATGGCCGTGCGCCCCAGCCACAGGCTGTCGACGATCGCCTTGCGGTCGATCGCGTGCGTCATCGCCTGCCGCACCCGCGGGTCCCGCAGCTGCGGATGGTTGATGTCGAACGTCGTGAGGCGATGGTTCGGGATGCGCGCCCCCTGCACCTCGAACTGCCCGCTCCGCTCCACGCCGGCAATCTGGTCGGGCGGGATGTCGCAGGCGAACTGGTATTCGCCGGCCAGCAGCCCGGCCACCCGTGCCGACACCTCCGGCACCTCCACCAGCCGGATGCTCCGCAGCGGCGGACGCCCGCCCCAGTACCCGTCATGCGCCACCAGCAGCAGGCTCTGGTCCGGCTTGTAGTCCGCAACCTTGTAGGGGCCGGTGCCAACAGGGCCCCGCGCGTAGTCCAGCCAGCTCGCCGCCTCGTCGAACCCGCGCCGGCTCACGATGCCGCTGCCGCGGGTGCTCATGCGGCCCTCCATCGTGAGGTCCGGCGTGGCGTTCACGAAGCGCACCGTGTACTTGTCCACCACGTCCACGCGGTCCAACGCGGGCCAGAGCCGCCGCGCGACCGGGGGCAGCTCGGGCGGCAACTGCTTCACCCGCGCCGTCGGCACGCCGCCGCCCTGGATGGGCAGCGTCTTCCCCTGCACCGTCGGCCGCGTGTCCCCGAACATGCGCTGCGGCGAGAAGCTGAAGGCCACGTCCTCGGCCGTCATCTCGTCGCCATTGTGGAACAGCACGCCCTGCCGCAGCGTGGCCTCCACCGTCCGTTCGTCGATCCGCCGCCAGCTCGTGGCCAGGCCCGGCTTCTGCTCGAGCGCCCCCTGGTAGTCGAGGTCGATCAGCCGCTCGACGAAGAACACCGCCATCCGCGTGCCGAGGTTGCTCTGCTCCCGCAGGTCGTCGAGCGTGTTGCTGTTGCTGATCTTCTGCACCGCGATGGTGATGCCGGGCCGCTGCTCGCCTTGGGCGACCGCGAAATGAGGCAGGGTGGCGCCAGCCACGATAAGGCCACGACGGGTCAGGCTCATGGTTGGGCTCCTTCGAGGTCGGTGCGGCACTCGAGGCCGCGCGGGGACGAGCGGAAATGCGTCAAGGTCCGGTCCGCATGGCGCATGCGCCAGCTCAGCATCCGCTGCGCGTAGACGCGGACCACGTCGGCATGCGCCGGGTCGGACGCCAGGTCGTCGAGCTGGTGGGGGTCTGCACGCAGGTCGAACAGCAGCGGCGGCAAGGCGGCGAAGTGGATGTACTTGTAATCGTCGTCCTGCAGCACGCAGAGGCTGGATGCGTCCATCGCCAGGCCGAGGTCCGTCTCCGGCCTCGAGTAGTGCACGTCCCGGAAGTCGTATTCGTAGTGCAGCGCGTCCCGCCAGCCTTCGGGCCGGCCGCTCTCCAGCAGCGGCACCAGGCTCATCCCGTCGCAACTGCGCGGCACGGCGCCGCCCAGCCAGTCGAGCATCGTCGGCATCAGGTCGATGCTTTCCGTGTACGCGTGCTCGACGGCGCCCGCACGGGGGTTGTCGTCCAGCTTGATCACGAGCGGGATCCGGAAACTCTCGTCGAAATAGCCGAGCTTGCCCAGCAGGTGATGGTCGCCCAGCTGCTCCCCATGGTCGCTGGTGAAGACGATCATGGTGTCGTCCCACTGCCCGCTCGCGTCCAGGAAGGCGAATACCTCGCCCAACCGGTCGTCGACCTCGGTCATCATGCCGTAATACGTGGCCCGCAGCTGCAGGACGGTCGCCTCGTCCATGCCGGACGCCATGCCCTCTGCGCCCTGGAAGAATTTCTTCTGGTGCGTGTTCTCCAGATACCATTGCAGCAAAGGGTGTTGCCGCGCCTCCGCCTCGGGGCTCGAGGCCCGCACGGGGGGCCGCATGTCGTTCGCCGCATACATCGCGTGGTAGGGCGCGCTGGCCACGAAGGGCGGGTGCGGGCGGTAATACCCGAGGTGCAGGAACCACGGTTTCCCGTTGCGGCCCTTGAGGTAGGTCAGCGCCTTCTCCGTGAAGAACGCGCTGTCGCTCAGCCCGGCCGGGATGCGCGCCGGATGGACGGTGGCCCCCCGGCTCGTCTCGTGGTCCGGCAGCCAGATGTCGTCCCGGTTCTCCGGCAAGGGAAAGCCCTTCTGCGCAAGCCACCCGAAATAGCCGTCATGCTCCGGCCCGAACTCGCCCACCGTGCGCCAGCCATCCATCGTGTCGCCCAGGATCTGGAAGCGCGGGTCGCGCGACGAGGTGGTGCGCGGGTCCGGCGTGGTCGTCGTGTAGCCCACCAGCGCAGGGTCGTGGCCCAGCGCCCGGAGCGCCCGCGGCAAGGTCATGTGCCTTGCGTCGAGCGGGACCGTGTTCTGCACGGCCCGATGGTTCATCGCATACTGCCCGGTCAGCAGGCTCGCCCGCGCCGGGCCGCAGGGCACCGTGGTGGTCACGTGGTTCGCGAACGTGACACCCGCCCGGCACAGCCGGTCCAGGTTCGGCGTCCGCAGCACGGGGCATCCCAGGTGCGGCACGCAATCCGCCCGCCACTGGTCCACGACGATCAACAAAACGTTCTTTGGCATGAGCGCGGGGTATCACCCACGCCAAGTCAGTCCGGTGACGGCTCGATGACAGCCCGATGAAGGCCTGCGGTGAAGCCCTAGGCCGGGGCCACCGGGAGGTGCAGCGTGACCGCCGTGCCCTCGCCGGGCGCGCTGGCCACCGTCACGTGCCCGCCCAGCTGCCGCACGAAACCATACACCTGGCTCAGCCCCAGCCCTGTTCCCTGCCCGATCGGCTTCGTCGTGAAGAATGGCTCGAACGCCCGCAGCGCCACGTCGGGCGGCATTCCATGCCCGGTGTCGGCCACGGCGATGCTCACGAACCGCCCCGGCCGCGCCTCGGTGTTGCCCAGCAGCGCTTCCTGGTCGAGCGTGCTCACGGCCGTCCGGATCGTCAGCTGCCCGCCCCCCGGCATCGCATCCCGCGCGTTGATGGCCAGGTTCAGCACCGCCGCCTCCAGCTCCGCCGGGTCCGCCACGCAGCGGGGCAGGCCGGGCTGCGGCTCGAAGCTTACCGCGATGCGCGATCCCACGCCCTGCCGCACCAGCTCCATGAACTCGCCAAGCAGCGCACCCGCGTCCAGCGCCTCCGGGTTCATCGGCTGCTTGCGCGAGAACGCCAGCAGGCTCTTCGTCAGCCCCGCACCGCGGCTGACCGCGCGCATCGCCACCCCCGCGAGCCGCTTCACCTTCGCCTCACCCTCCGGCCCCGAGGGCGCACGCGCGATCATCTCGAGGTTGCCCAGGATCGCCGTCAGCAGGTTGTTGAAGTCGTGCGCGATCCCGCCCGTCAGCTGGCCCACCGCATCCATCCGCTGGGCGTGCCGCAGCTGGCTCTCGGCCGCCTGGCGCTGCCGGCTCTCCTCCCGTAGCGCCACCAGCGCCGTCTGCTCCGCCCGTGCCCGGCGCAGCGCGAGCCAGGACACGGCCAGCAGCGTGAGCGCCGCCCCGCCCGACACCAGGCCATACAGCTGCAGGTTGTCGTACCACCGCTCCAGCAGGACGTCGTGCGGCACCGAAAAGACCACGTAAACCGGGTAGTTGCCCACACGGCGGAAGGAGGACTCCACCTCCCGCCCGTTCACCGACGTGTCGCGGATCAAGCCCTCGGGCCGGTTGTCGCCGTTCCGATACTCGACGATCCGCTTCATCAGCGGCGTGGTGCGCCCGATCCGCACGGCCTGAGCCTGCGGCGGGTCGCGCGCGAGCAGCGTGCCGTCGTCGCGCAGCAGGGCCGCCGCATGCTCGTACGGCGGCGAGATCTCGGCATAGAAACGGCTGAAGTAATCGGGGCTCGCTCCCACGTGGACCGTGCCGTCGAATGTGCCGTCCACCGTCGAGCGGCGGCGGATCACTGCGAAGGAGCTCGTGTTCGTGGCCGCCCCCGTGAAGGGCGCGGCGATGTAGGTGCCGAGGTCGGCCGCCTTCTGCGACTGGAAGAATTCGCGCGAAGCGATGCCGCTGCCGGGTGGCCAGGGCTGGCTGCCGGCGCGCACGGTGCCGTCCGCATCGGCCACCCAGATGCTCACCACCTGCTCCATGGGCGCCTTGAGCCGGGCGAGGAACTCGTTCGTGTCGGGCGAGGCGATGGTCGCCCAGTCCTGTCGGTCGATCCGTTCGTCCACCCGGCCCAGGGTGAGCTCGGCCGTCTCGAACACCTTGCGCGCATGCTCCTGCATCACGGCGGTGGTGCGCATGATGGCATCGCGGCCCTCACGCAGCACATCCTCGTGGTTCTGCCACGCGGCGGCGGCGAACAGCAGGGCCGGCAGCAGCACCACGCTGGCCAGCAACACCTGGTGCAAACGGATCGCCGCACCGCCACCCTGTTCGCTCCAGCGTTGGCGCCAGCCTTCACGCCAGCCTTCACGCCAGCCTTCACGCCCGCCTTCTTGCTGGCCTTCGCGCCCGCCTTCTTGCTGGCCTTTGCGAGCGGCCAAGGCGGGGCCAGCGCCCATCCCCCCTGGCGCGCCCTTCTCGGCCTCGTCGAAACCGGGCCCCTCCAGGTCAGGGGCCATCGTCTTGCCCTCGTCCATCCCGCCGCTATGCACCCGCGGCCCCGCCGGAGCAACCGCTGGCCGGAATTTTACAGGCAATCGCGAACACGACCATGCTAGCGTGTGCTGGATCACCAACTCAGGGAGAAGGGCCCATGTCCCCCGCCACCCAGGTGCTGCTCAGCGGCCTCCTCACCTTCGGCGTACCATTGCTGTTCGCGCTGCACGAGCTGCTGGCCCTGCGCCGGGCGGACCGTGGCGGACCGCCGCCGCCGCCTGCACCGCCCCCACGCCCGCCCGCGCCCAAGCCGCTGCCGGACTGCCTCATTCCGCGGCCCATGGCCCCGGAGCGCCGCCCGAGGGTGCTCCAGGACGCATGATGCGGACATCCCTCCGCTCGGCGAGCACCTGCGCCACGGGCCGCACCCGGCCCGTGTAGCCGCCCAGCGCCGCATAGTCGGCAAGTGGCAGGCTGAACTCGATCGGCGCCACCAGCGCGGGCGTCGGCACGGAGCCGAAGGCGCGGTCGGGCATCGTCGACACGTCCACCATGTAGGTGATGCCGCCGCCCGGCCACAGGAACACGGGTGCTCCGCCCGACGTGACGCGCGTCAGGCTCCGCTGCACGCTCCGGGTCAGCAGCACGGGGTTCTCGGTGGCGCCCGCCCGCAGGCTGCCCCCCGCGCCGGCCATGAACAGCACGCTGCACAGCGCCGGCTCGCAGTTCTCCCCCACCCGCGCCACCGCCGCTGCGATGGCGTCGGGCATCGGCGCCGGGCGCGGCACGAGCGCCTCGTCCAGCACGAACCAGGCGCCGTGCTCGCCCGTGGTGCTCACCATCAGCAGCCGGAGCCCGGGCCAGGCCAGCGCCGGGTCGATCCGCTCGATGATCTCGAGCGGGTCCGTCACGTCCGTCCCGCCCCAGCCCGGCCCCGGGCTCGCCACCTGGAAATACCGCCCCGGCGTGGACCGCCGCCCCCGCACGCGGATGCCCGCCGGGCGCATGCCCAGGAACCGGCCGGCCTGGTGCTCCGTCAGCACCCCCGTGATGTGCTCGTCCACCACCACCACCTCGTCCGCATGCCCCTGCCATTGCGGCCCGAAGATGCCGATGGCCGCACTCCCGCACCCCACCCGCATCCGCGTCTCGAGCACCCCGTCCACGATCGGCGCCGCCCCGGCCTGCACCACCACCGTGGCGCCGCCATCGATGCGGAGCTCCACCGCCTCCTTGTTGGCCAGCGCGAGCATGGTTGCACAGGCCACCACCCCCTCCCGCTTGCCCCCGCCGGTGAGGTGCCGCACGCCGCCCAGGCTGAGCATCTGGCTGCCATACTCGGCCGTCGTCACATGGCCCACCGGCTCCCCTTGCGCCCGCACCGTCGCCGTCTCCGGGCCTAGATGCCGGTCCGTGTCGATCTTCACCTTCAGCCCGCAATAGCTGAACACCCCCTCGCTCACGACCGTCACCATGTCCACGCCATCCACCGTGCTGCCCACGATGAAGGGCGCCGGCTTGTAGTCCGGATAGGTCGTGCCCGCGCCGATGGCGGTAACGACGAGGTCCTGCGCCTGCAACGGGTTCCCGTCCCACGCGCCGACCGGCACCCGCGTGGGGTCCGCGGCAAGCACCACGAGCGGGTCCGTCCGCACGAGCCGGCCCTCCTCGTTGCCGTAACGGTCGCACGCCCCCAGGCGCCCGGGGCGGATGCGGCACAGCACGGGGCAGGCGTCGCAAACGACGATGGCCTGGGCTGTCATGCGCCCTGCCGCAACCGCTCGCGATGACGGCTCATGTGAGCGCCGCCAGCACCCGCGCCGGCGTCGCCGGCACTCGCGTGAGCCGCGCCCCCGTCGCATGCCGGATCGCCCCCAGGATCGCCGGCGCCGTCGCGATCAGCGCCGGCTCGCCCACGCCCTTGGCCCCGTGCGGACCATGCGCATCCCCGGCCTCGACCAGTATCGTCGTGATCGGCGGCACGTCGCCCATCGTCGGCACGAGGTAGTCGTGCAGGTTCTCCGTCCGCCCCGGCACGTACTCCTCCATCAGCGCAAGCCCCAGCCCCTGCGCGATGCCGCCATGGATCTGCCCCTCGACCAGCAGCGGGTTGATGGCGCGCCCAACATCATGCGCCGCCACGATCTCGGTCACCTTCACGGTTCCGAGCCCCGTGTCGACCGCCACCGCGGCCAGCTGCGCCGCGAACGCGTAGGCCGCATAAGGCACCCCCTGCCCGTCCGCATCCAGCGCCGTGGTCGGTGGGTCGTAGCGCCCCTCCCCCCGCAGGACCAACCCGTCCGCGCCGGGGGCACCCAGCTCCAGCCGGGTCACCAACCCGTCATGCTCCACGCACACGCCGTTCCCGAGCCGGATGACGGCATCCTCCCCTGCATTCGCCTGCCGCAGCACCGCCGCCCGCAGCGCGAGGCCGGCCGCCCGGGCCGCATTGCCGCTCACGAGCGTCTGCCGCGAGGCGCTCGTCTTGCCGGCATCGCGCGTGAGGTCCGTGTCGCCCGCCACCAGCGCCACCTCGCCCGCCGCCACGCCCAGCGCGTCGGCCGCGATCTGGACCATGACGGTGTTGCTGCCCTGCCCGATATCCACCGCGCCCGAGAACAGCACCGCCCGGACTTGGCCATCACGCCCGGCCTGGTCGATCCCCATCACCATCTCGGACGGGTTCGACATGCTCGTGTTGCCGATGCCGTACCACATGCAGGCCACGCCCACGCCGTGCCGCATGGGCCCGGGCGCCGCATTGGCCGCCTCCGCCGCGGCCAGCATGCGCGCCCAGTGCGGCGCCAGCGCATCCAGGCACTCCACCAGCGCCGCACCCACCCCCAGCACCTGGCCCGTGGTCGTCGCGTCGCCGGGCCGCAGCGCGTTCAGGCGGCGGAAGGCCAGCCGGTCCTGCCCGAGCGCCTCCGCCAGGTCGTCCATCAGCGCCTCGGTGGCCAGCGCCGCCTGCGGCACGCCGAAGCCGCGGAACGCGCCCGCGGACGGGCCGGTCGTGTGCCAGGCCGTGGTGGTCGCCACCAGGTGCGGCAGCCGATACGGCCCGCTCGCATGCACCGGCACGCGGTTGGCCACCGTCGGCCCCCAGCTGGCATAGGCCCCGGTATCGAAATCCCCATGGAACCGCATGGCCACGAGCCGCCCCTCGGCATCCGCGCTCAGCCGCGCCGCGATCCGCGCCGGGTGCCGTTTGGTGGTGGAGGCCATGCTCTCGGTCCGCGAATACTCCATCCGCACCGGCCGCCCGAGCAGCCAGGCCGCGATGCAGGCGATGGGCTGCAGGGAGAGGTCCAGCTTGCCCCCGAACCCGCCCCCGACAGCCGTCGGCACCACCCGCACCTGGTCGGGCCGGATGCCCAGGATCGGCGCCAGCTCGTCCCGGTCCATATACGGCGTCTGCGTGCAGGCCACGATCTCGATCCGGTCGCCAACCCGGCGTGCATACCCGGCCTCGGGCTCGATGTAGGCGTGCTCGACGAAGGCCGTCTCGGTCTCGATGCCGGCCTCCGCGGCGGCAGGGCGAGGCACGCCGCAGGCCACGCGGCCGTGGCACAGCACGTTGCCGGGCGCATGCGCGTGCAGCTCCGGCGCCTCCTCCATGAACCCGACGGGGGGCAGCACGTCCCACACGATGGGCACGGCGCCATCCGGGATCGCGGCCAGCGCGTCGGCCTCGCCCACCAGCGCGCACACCGCCTCGCCCCGGTGCCGCACGTATCCTTCGGCCAGCACGGGCTGGTCCTTGCCCGTGGGGTAGATGCCATACAGGTTCCGCCCTGGCACGTCGGCCGCCGTCAGCACCCGCACCAGCCCCGGATGTGCCGCCAGCAGCGGCCCCATGTCCCCGAGCGTGAAGCGCGCATGCGGGTGCGGGCTGCGGATGGCGCGGGCCTCGAGGCACCCTTCCTCAGGCAGCGCATCGGCACCGAACCGCTCGGCGCCGGTAACCTTGGCCAGCCCGTCCACCTTGCCCATGCGCGCGCCCACGGCGGCCCCGGCAACGGGACCCGGCGCCTCCGGCCGGCTCCCCGGCGTCATCGACGCGTCCATCACGGCATCGATGATCATCCGATACCCGGTGCAGCGGCACAGCACGCCGCCCAGCGCCGCCTCCACCTGGTCCGCACTCGGGTGCGGCACCCGCGCCAGCAGGTCCGTCGCCGCCATCAGCATCCCCGGCGTGCAGATGCCGCACTGCGCCGCCCCGTGCCGCAGGAACGAAGCCTGCAGCGCGTTCGGCGCGCCCTCCTCCGCCAGCCCCTCGACGGTGGTGACGCGCCGCCCCGCCGCCCGCGCCGCCGGCACGAGGCACGCGCAGGCCTGCCGCCCATCGAGCAGCACCGTACACGCCCCGCAATCCCCGGCATTGCACCCCACCTTGGTGCCGGTCAGCCCCAGATCCTCCCGAAGCACCGCACTCAACCGCCGCCCCGGCGCCACGTGCAGCTGCACCGCATTGCCGTTCAGCGTGAAAGCCAGTGCCTGCGCGGCGGACCTCATGCCAGCGCTTCCAGCGCCCGCCGCAACAGCATCTCGGTCGCTTGCAGCCGATATGCCGCCGTGGCCCGCACGTCGTCGATCGGGGCCAGCGCCGCCAGATGCTCCGTCCGCACCAGCGCCGGGTCCGGCACCCCTCCAAGCAGCGCCGCCTCCAGCCCTGGCAACCGCGACGCCGCCGGGCCGCACGACCCCACCGCGACCCCGGCCCAGTCCACCCGTCCGCCCCGGTCCAGCCCCAGGCTCACCGCGACCATGCTGATCGAGATCACGAGGTGGCTCCGCCCGCCAAGTTTCAGGAACACGCTTTTACCCGCGCGCTCCGGCACCAGCAGCGCCGTCGCCAACTCATCGGGCCGCCGCGCCGTCCGCCGCGGCCCGAGCACGAACGCCTGCAGCGGAACCACGCGCACCCCGGCCCTGCTGCTGAGCTCCACCGAGGCGCCCAACGCCAGCAGCGCCGGGATGCCGTCCGCCGCCGGGCTGGCGTTGCAGACGTTGCCCAGCACCGTGCCCTCGTTCTGCACCTGCCACCCGCCCACTTGGTGCGCCGCCCGCACCAGCCCGGCGAACAGCGGCGGCAGGGGTGCCTCGATCACATCCGTCCAGGTTGCCAACGCCCCGATCCGCCATGCGCCGCCCGAGCGCCCGATGCCCCGCAGCCCGGCCACCGCCCCGATATCGACGATATCCTCCTCCGGCTCCCACACCGCGCGCGCCGGGTAATGGTCCGTGCCCCCCGCCACCACCACGCGCGGCCCGGCCGCGAGCGCCCCTAGCGCTTCGTCCAGTTGCTCCGGGCGCAAATAGGTTCCGATGACACACCCCTCGATCGACGGCGCCACGTTCGCGGGCCGCGGCCGGGGGTGTCAACAAGGTTCGGGCCTGGGTAGGCTGACCCATGCGCGCCACCGCCGGCCAATACTCGCCCCGCCTGGACCAGCTCCGGGCCCTGGCCGCGTTCATGGTGTTCACCTGGCACCTCACGCGCCCCACCGAGGCGCCCGGCCCGGCTGCGCTCCTGCCGCTCCTCGCGCCCTTGCAGGCCCCCTTCCAGGAGGGCCATTGCGGCGTCTCCTTGTTCTTTGCCATCAGCGGCACCCTGTTCGGCCGTCTGCTGCCGCTCGCGGGCCCGGTGCGCTGGGGCGCGTTTGCCTGGAACCGGGCGCTGCGTCTGGCACCGCTCATGCTGGTGGTCATGGCCCTCGTGGCGGCCGGCCGGCTTGCGGCGGGACGGCTCGAGCCGGACTACCTGCAAAGCATCGCGCTGGGCCTCGTCCTGCCCAGCTGGCCGCATGGCGGCTGGTCCGTCACGGCCGAGCTGCACTGCTACGCGCTGCTGCCCATGCTGCTCTGGCTCCGGCGCCGCCACGCCGCCGCCCCGTTGGCGCTCGTGGCGCTCGCCCTGGCCATCCGCGCCGGGCTGTATGCCGCACAGGGCGAGGTCATGTGGCTGACCTACTGGACGGCGCTGGGCCGGCTCGACCCGTTCGTCCTGGGCTTCGCGGCAGCAGGCCTGCGCGTCCGTGCCGGCCCGGTGGTCATCGGCATGCTCCTGCTCTGCGCCGCATATGCCGGGCTGCTCGCCCAGGGAGGCTACTGGTCCGGCGAGGCCTCTCAACTCTGGGTCGTCCTGCCCACCATCGAGGGCGCCGCGTTCGCGTCCCTCGTCGCCTGGTTCGATGCGCACCCATCCCGCCCGGGGCGCCTGGGCCCCTTGCTGGCCCGTGCCGGCGAGTGCTCCTACTCCCTCTATCTGCTCCACGGCTTCGCCATCCCGCACCTCACCCGAGGCTTCGCGCCGCTGTTCGCGCAGATCGGCTTCGAGGCCTCCCTCCTCGGCTCCGCACTCGGCTTCGCCGCCTTCACCCCGATCGCCTGGCTGAGCTACCGTTGGATCGAGCGCCCCGCCCTCGCCTGGCGCCGCCCCTACCTGCCAGGACCGCCATGACCCCGCTCCAGCCCCGCCCCCTCTTCCCGCCGTTCGACGCCGCCTCGGCCGCCCTGAAGGCCCGCCGCGCCGAGGACGCCTGGAACCTGCGCGACCCCTCCCGCGTGGCGCTGGCCTACACGAGGGACAGCCGTTGGCGGAACCGCTCGGAGTTCCTGCAGGGCCACGACGCGATCATCGCCTTCCTGACGCGCAAATGGGCGACCGAGCTCGGGTATCGCCTCATCAAGGACGTTTGGGCCTACACGGGCGACCGGATCGCCGCCCGCTTCGCCTATGAATGGCACGATGCCAAGGGCACCTGGTTCCGCAGCCACGGCAACGAGCAATGGGCCTTCGACGCCCAAGGCCTGATGCACCGGCGCGAGGCCTCCATCAACGACGTGCCCATCGCCGAAGCCGACCGCCTGTTCCACTGGCCGCACGGGCCCCGGCCGGAGGGCCATCCGGGACTGAACGAGCTGGGGCTGTGAGGGAATGGTGCCCAGGGCCGGAATCGAACCAGCGACACTGCGATTTTCAGTCGCATGCTCTACCAACTGAGCTACCTGGGCGCCAGCAGAGGCGCGGGATTAGCGGGTTCGACCGCGTTGATCAAGCCCGCGATCACGTCCGGTCAAGCCGTCCCTGCCGCGTCCGGCGCGCCCTGGCCCAGGGCGCGGACGATGGCGGCCATGAGGCGCAGCGCCTCGGCCCCGCCCCGGTCGGCCAGTGTGCCGGATTCGAACTCGTGCGCCAGCACGTCCGCCTGGCCGGCGATGGTCTCCGCCGCCTGGCGGAAGGCCTGTTGCGCAACATAGAGCTGCAAGGGCTCGGGGAGGGCGTTCCACTCGGCGATCATGGGGGCAATTCGTCCCGATCAGGCCGTTTTGGCGCGTTGAACAATGCCGCGGACACGCGGTCGATGCGCATGTTCTACGACCCAGGTGTTAACATGGTCCTGCTGCGCCGCGTCACACGAGGGTGAGCACCGCCTCCGCCAACCCGTCGAACCGCACCTCGATCCGCCCCCGCCCTCCCGTGTCGCCCTCGAGCCACACGGGCGGGCACACGCTGCCCAGCATGATCACCTGGCCCGCACGAAGCCCTCCGAATGCCGCCGCCTCGGCCGAGCCTGCGAGCCAGGCCAGCGCCGCCATCGGGTGCCCCAGCAGCTCCCGCCCCAGCCCCTCGCCCACCACGGCGCCGTCCACCGTCATCACGCCGCGGAGTGCCGCCAGGTCCAGCCCGTGCCACTCCGCGAGCGGCGCGCCGATGAAGGCGCCCGCGTGATACACCTGGTCGGCCATCAACGAGGGCGTGCCGAACGCGCCCAGCTCCTCATACCGGTTCTCCACCAGCTCGATCGCCGCCATCAGCGTGTCCACCGCGGCCGCCGCCTGCTCCACGGTGGTCAGCGCCGGCGGCAGGTCGTGCGCCAGGTGGACGCAGAGCTCGCACTCCACGCCGGGGCGCAGGAAGGGGGCGGCGGACAGCGTGCTGCCGCTCGCATGCACCGTGTCCTGCGCCATGAACCCGGCCACTGGCCCATCCAGGCCCAGGTAGGCCTGCATCCGTGCGCCCGTGGCCCCGATCTTGAACCCGGCCGGCGCCGCCGCATCCGTCAGCGTCGCGAGCGCCCGCTGCGCCGCGACGCCCTCGGCGAGGGTCGACGGCCGCAGCTCGTCCGCCAGCCGCCCGATCGGCGTCCGCAATGGCCGAGGTTTCCGGCGCTGCCCCAGCAGGTGGGCGGCCGTCCGGTCCGGGGAGAAGCTCATGCCGGCCGCGTCAGTTCATACAGCGCGAGGGTCGCGGCCGCCGACACGTTCAGGCTCTCCATGCTCCCCCCGTCCTTCACTCCGGGCATGGCAAGCCCCACCAGCTCGTCGCACGTCTCCCGCGTGAGGCGCCGCATGCCGTCGCCCTCGGCGCCCAGCACGAGCGCCACGCGCCGCTCGGCCAGGTCCGTGCCGCGCAGCCGGGCCGCCCCGGCCTCGAGGCCGATCACCCACAGCCCGGCCGCCTTCAGCGCCACCAGCGTGCGGGCCAGGTTGACGGCCCGCAACAACGGCACCGTCTCGAGCGCGCCCGAGGCGGCCTTGGCCATCACCCCCGTCTCCTCCGGTGCGTTGCGCTCCTGCAGCACCACGGCGGCACAGCCGAAGGCCGCGGCGCTGCGGAGCACGGCGCCCACGTTGCGCGGGTCCGTCACCTGGTCCAGCACCAGCACCGGGCCGGGCTGCAGCAGCACGGCGGCCAGCGAAGGCGGGGTCAGCAGGTCGGCCAGCAGCCCCACGCCCTGGTGCACGGTGTCGCGGCCCAGCAGCGCATCGAGCCGGGTGCGGTCCATCCGCTCGGGCACGAGCGGCCAGGGCTGCCCCACGCGGGCGGCGAGCGCAGCCTCGGCCTCCTCGGTCAGCACGAGGCGCTTCAGGCGCCGCGCCGGGTTCTGGAGCGCGGCCGCCACGGCATGGATCCCGTGAAGCCACACGCTGCCCCGCGGCGCCGCACGCCCTTCTCCGCGATGCGGCTGCGGCTCGCTCGGCCGCGCCTCGGCCTTCGGCGCCCGCAGCGTGTCCGGCCCCAGCACGGGCCGCGACGCCACGAGCGGCGCCAGCCGAGGCTCGGGTGCCCGGGCATCGGCAGCGGGCCGCGGCGGCACCGGGCGCACCACCCGCGGCGGCTTGCGCTCCTCCCCAGGCTCCGGCGGCCGGCTCGGCCGCGGACCCGCGCGAGCCCGATCGGGCGGCGACATCCGCGTGCGCTGCGGCGCGGCCGGGCGCGTACCATCCCCCGGGCGCGTGCCATCCCCCGGAGGCGCACCCCCCGGAGGCGCACCCCGCAAAGGCGCACCCCGCAAAGGCGCACCCTGCGAAGGCGCACCCCTTGAAGGCGCACCCCGTGGAGGCCCACCCCGCGCAGGTGCTCCCCGGGCAGACGCATCACCGGTGGGCGCATCGCGGGCGGGCGCCTCGCGGGCGGGCCCATCACGGGTGGGCGCATCACGGCCCGCCCTGTCACGGGGCGGCCCCTCACGCGTGGGGGCGCGCCCACCAAACGTCCCCGAAGGCGGCCCAGGCGGTTTCATTCTCATCCCCCGCTTATAGCCGCCCAGGCCCCGCTTGCCATCCTTCCCTCGCCGGGCGCGTTGACAAGCCCCCATCTCGGGCGCTAACCCGCCCGCTCCCATGGAGGGGTGCCCGAGTGGCTAAAGGGGGCGGACTGTAAATCCGCTGGCGTACGCCTACGCTGGTTCGAATCCAGCCCCCTCCACCATCATGCCCTCCCGTGTTGCTCCAAACCGTCCTAAAACGTCCGTGTTCTAGGGAGCGCGCCGATGTGGGATCGACTTTGGATCAACGCCCAGCTGGCCTCGATGGAGCCGGGCGGGGTGCCGTTCGGCTTGGTGGAGGCGGGCGCGGTTGCGGCGAAGGATGGCCGGATCGCCTGGGTCGGGCCGACCGCCGACCTGCCGCACCGGGACGCGGCCGAGGTCGTGGATTGCGCCGGGATGGTGCTGACGCCGGGCCTGTGCGACCCCCACACCCACGTGGTCCATGCCGGCGAACGCCGTGGTGACTGGGAGTTGCGGCTGGCCGGCGCCACGCGCGACGACCTGGTGCGGGTGAATGGCGGCGTCCGCGGCACCATGCTGACCACCCGCGCGGCCGACGACGCGGCGCTGTTCGAGCAGTCGGCCCGGCGCGTGTCCGCGCTGATCGGCAACGGCGTAACCACGCTCGAGAGCAAGTCCGGCTACGGCCTGGATCTCGAGACGGAGCTGCGGATCCTGCGCGCCTCCCGTGCCATCGGCCGCCGCATGCCGGTGGGCGTGGTCAGCACGTTCATGGGCGCGCACGGCCTGCCGCCGGAGTTCGAGGGCCGGGCGGACGAGTACATCGCCTACCTCTGCGACGCGGTGCTGCCCGCCGCGGTGGCGGAGGGCCTGGTGGACATGGTGGACGCATATTGCGACACGCCGGCCTTCCGCGGCTTCACCCACGCGCAGACCAGCCGCATGTTCCAGGCCGCCGCCGCGCACGGCCTGCCGGTCACGCTGCATGCGGACCAGTATTCCATGGCCGGCGCCGCTGCCTTGGCGGCACGGCACGGCGCGTTGTCCGCAGCACATGTCGAATACGTGGACGAGGCGGGCGTGCGGGCCATGGCCGCGGCGGGCACGGTGGCCCTGCTGCTGCCCGGCGCGAACTACACCCTGTTCGAAGTGCAGAAGCCCCCGGTGGCGCTGCTCCGCGAACACGGCGTGCCCATGGCGCTCGCAACCAACAACAACCCGTCCAGCTCGCCCTGCCTGATGCCCACGGCCATCATGAACCTCGGCTGCACCCTGTTCCGCATGACGTCGGAGGAGGCGGTGGCCGGCTTCACGCGGGAGGCGGCGCGGGCGCTGGGCCTGCTTGCGGACCGCGGCACCCTGGCCCCCGGCAAGCGCGCCGACCTCGTGCTGTGGGAGTTGAGCCACCCGGCCGAGCTGCCCTACCGCATCGCCTGGAGTCCCGTCCACGCCGTCGTCCGCGGGGGCGACACCGTCTTCCGCGCGTCCGCGCCCAGCCTCGTGGTGAGCTGATGTCCGCCGAGACCATCCTCCGCTGGATCGAGCGGGACCGCGACCGCCTGCTCGGCTTCCTGCGAGACTTCACCCGCATCGACACCTGCAACCCGCCCGGCGACACGCGCCGCGGCGCGGACCTCGTGGCCGGGATGCTGGATGCTGCGAACCTCCCGTTCCGCACGGTGGCCCCGCACGCGGACAAGCCCAACCTCGTGGCCAGCGTGGCCGGCCCGGCGCCGGCGCGGCACCTGGTGCTCAACGGCCACCTCGACGTGTTCCCCATCGGCGACCGGGCGCGCTGGACGCGGGACCCGCTGGGCGGCGAGCTGGATGCAGGACGGGTGTGGGGCCGCGGCACCGTGGACATGAAGGCGGGCACCACGGCGTCCCTCTTCACCTACCTCTACCTCGCGCAACTGATCGGCGACGTGCCGGGCCGGCTGACGCTGACCATCGTCTCGGACGAGGAGACCGGGGGGCGCTGGGGTGCCGACTACCTGACCGAGCACCTGGCCGCCGACGTCCTGGGCGACTGCCTGCTGAACGGCGAGCCCTCGTCCATCCACACGCTGCGCTTCGCGGAAAAGGCGATGTGCTGGATGACGATCCGCGTCCGCACGCCGGGCGGCCACGGGGCATACCCGCATTTGTCCGCCAGCGCGACGCGGACCGCCGCAGCGCTCATCGTCGCCCTGGCCGAGGTGGAAGGCGTGCGCGCCATCATGCCGGACGCGGTAGCGGGGCTGCTGGCCCGGCCCGACGTGGTTGCCGCCATCGAGCGCGGGCTGGGCGCGGGCGCCGCCGACGTGGCAGGGCGCGCCACGCTCAACATCGGACGGATCGAAGGCGGTGTGGCGGTCAACATGCTGCCGGGCGACTGCTCCTTCACCGCCGACATCCGCCTGCCGATCGGCGTCACGCAGGATGAGATGCGCGCGAAGGTCGAACGGATCACCGCCGGCTTTCCGGGCGTGTCGATCGAATGGCCCACCCATGCCGCCGTGGACCCGACGTTCTCCGACCCGGCGCACCCGATGGTCGGCATCCTGCAGGACAGCGTGCAGGGCCTGCTGGGGTTCCGGCCGCCGCCCATCGTCTCGCTCGGGGGTACGGATGCGCGTTTCTGGCGCCGCCGTGGGGTGCCGGCGTTCGTCTACGGCCCCTCCCCGGCCGGCATGGGCGGGCCGGACGAGGGGGTGGACGTGGAGGAGTTCCTCCACGTCGTCCGCACCCACGCCGTGTCCGCCTGGCGCTACCTGGCCGGACGGTAGCTACGCCGTCTTGCGGAGGCCCCAGTACACCGGGATGCCTTTCTGCATGCCCGTGATGTCCCGCCGGATTGCGGTCGGGATCGAGTATTCGCCCAAGGGGATGTAGGGCACGTCGGTGAACGCCTGCTCCTGGATCCGGGTCGCGACCGCTTTTTGCGCCGGCAGGTCGGGTGCGGCGAACCAGGCGTCGCGCAGGGTCTCGAGCTGCGGGCTGTCGCACCAGCCGAACCAGCCGTTGGTCCCGTTGCCGCGCAACCCGAGGTGCCCGGCCGGCGTCAGCTGGTCCAGGCCGAAGAAGCTGGTGAAGAAGACGCTCCAGCCACCCTTGTCGACAGGCTCGCGGCTGGAGCGGCGTTGGATGACCGAGCCCCAATCCATCGACTGCACGTCCACGTTCATGCCGACCCGCTTCAGCATGTCCGCGCCCACGAGGCCCATCGCCGCGAGGGCCGGAAGGTCGGTGGCCACCAGCACGACCGTGCGCTCGCCGTTGTAGCCGGCCGCAGCCAGGTCGGCGCGCGCGCGGGCCAGGTCGGGCTTGGCCTTGATGGCCCCCATCCCGGCGGTGTTGGCGAGCGGCGAGACGGTCGGGAAGAACCCGGTCCCGTCCTTCCACAACTCGCGTTCGGCCCCGGCCACCGCCTCCATGAACTCGCTCTGGTTCACGGCGCCGAGCAGCGCACGGCGGACGGCCGGGTTGTTGAACGGGGGGTGGAGATGGTTGAACCGCATCATGGCCGGCGCGCCCGTGGGGTCGAGATCCACGACGTTGATCCCACGCTCGCGCCGCATGGCCGGCACCAGGTCCAGCGCCGGCTCCTGCCACCAATCCATCTGGCCGGACTTCAGCGCGGCGAACGCCGTCGACGCATCCGGGATCACCGTCAGCTCGACCCGGTCCACGTAGGCGACCTTCGGCCCGCTGGTCCAATCCGGCGTCCCGCTCGGGCGGGGCACATAGCCTTCGAAACGGGTGTAGACGGTGCGCGCGCCCGGCACCCGTTCCTCGGCCATGTAGCGGAACGGGCCGCTCCCGACCGCATCCGTGATGTTGGTGAACGGGTCCGTCATGGCCAGCCGCTCGGGCATCATCGGGCACATGTTGCTGGCCACCTTGCCGAGCGCTGCCGGCAGCAGCGGGAAGGGCCGCTTCAGCCGGAACACGATCGTTCGGTCGTCGGCGGCCGCAATCTCGTCGGTCGCAGCCATCAGCGCCTGGCCGAATGCGTCCCGCTTGCCCCAGCGCCGGATGCTGGCGACGCAGTCCCGCGCGAGGACCGGCGTGTTGTCGTGGAAGCGCAAGCCGTCCCGCAGCCGGAGGCGCCACAGCAGGCCATCGGACTCGGTCGCCACCTGGTCCACCATCTGCGGTTGCGGGTTGAAGCTGCTGTCCAGGCCGAACAGCGTGTCGAACACGGCATAGCCATGGTTGCGCGCGATGTAGGCGCTGGTGGTGACGGGGTCGAGAATGGACGGGTCCACCTGCGGAATGAAGCGCAGGGTGCGCGCAGTCTGCGAGCGGGCGACATGCGGGGCGGCGATGAGGGCGGCGGCGGTGAGCAACGTGCGGCGGTGCATGAAGCGGTCCTTGATCCGGTAGGTGGGGCAGGCATGGGACCAAGCATGCAGGCGACACTTGATCGTTTCGCTACATTGGCGCACGGGATGGGGCATTGCCAGTCAAAAGGCGGCCCACCGTTGTCGCCGAACCGTCACCGAACCGCCTGACCGATGGTCACGGCCGCATGATCGTATGGTCGCACGTTCTGGAGACAGGCCATGGCACCGACCCGACGCACAACGCTGCAATTCGGCGGCGCCTCCGCCCTGCTCGCGCAGTTCCCAGGCTTCGCTGCAGCCCAGGGCATCGCTACGCCCGGCGCACCGCTCTTCCGGTTCGGCGTGATCGCGGACCCGCAATACGCCCCCGTGGTGCCGAACCTCACCCTCAAGCGCTACTACGGCAACACGCTGTGGAAGCTCAGCGAGGCCATCGCCACGCTCAACAAGGAAGACCTCGCCTTCGTCGTGACCCTCGGCGACATCATCGACCGGCATTGGGAGAGCTTCGGCCACGTGCTGCCGTTGTATGACCAGCTCAAGGCCGAACGCTTCTTCCTGCTCGGCAACCACGACTATTCCGTGGCGCCCGACTACCTCACCTCGGTGCACCGCACCACCGGCCTGACGCGAGGGGCGCATTACAGCTTCCAGGGTGCCGGCTATCGCTTCGTCGTGCTCGACCAGAACGAGGTCTCGCTCTTCTCCGCCCCGCCCGGCAGCCCCACGCACCGGGCGGCCACGGAGCGCCTGGCCAGCATGCAGGCGCGCGGCGCCATCAACGCCAAGCCCTATAACGGCGGCATGTCCGACGCGCAGTTCACCTGGCTCGAGACCACGCTCGAGGCCGCCAAGGCCGCGGGCGAGCGCACCATCGTCATGGGCCACTACCCCGTGTTCCCCGCGCGCGACGCGAACATGCTGGACGACGTCCGGCTGGTGGAGACGCTCGGGCGCTTCCCGAACGTGGTGGCCTACCTCAACGGCCACAATCACGCCGGCAATTACGGGCAGTCGGGCACCACGCACTACGTGAACTTCTGCGGCATGGTCGACACGCCCGACACCACCGCGTTCAGCGTGGTCGAGGTCTACCCCGACCGCCTCGTCGTCCGCGGCACCGGGCGCGAGCCGAACCGGTCGCTGGCGCTTTGACGGGGCCGCACGCTCTCGCCCCCGTTCCCGCCCGCCCTAGCCCTCGGCCCCGGCGGCCCTCGCCACGACGCGCCCGGCTGCGCTAACACGGGCAAATGCTCCCTGCCGCGTTGATCCGCCTCGTGCGCGCCCGTGCGCCGCTCGTGCATGTGCTGACCAATCCGGTGGCGGCCGCGCTGTCGGCGAACGCACTCCTGGCGGTGGGCGCCGTCCCGGCCATGGTGGAGGATGCCGACGAGGCGGCCGCATTCCGGCCGGATGCCGTGCTGGCCAACCTCGGGTCGCTCACGCCAGGGCGCGCCACGGCCATCCGCGTTGCCGTGGAGGCGGCCATGCTGGCAGGGCGGCCCTGGGTGCTGGATCCGGTGGCCGCCGGCTCCATCCCTGCACGGCGCGAGTTCGCGTGCGGCCTGCTCGCCTCCTGCCCGTGCATCGTGCGGGCCAACGCGTCCGAGGTGCTGGCGCTCGCCGAGGGCGTCGGCACCGGGCGTGGGCCAGAGAGCACGGCGCCCGCCGCCGCCGCGCTGGCAGCGATGCGGGCCTTCGCGCGGGCCAGCGGCGCCGTGGTGGCCATGACGGGCGCGGTCGATCATGTGACGGACGGGGCAGCGATGCACCTCATCCCGGGCGGCACCGCGCTCATGGCGCGGATCAGCGGCCTGGGGTGCACCCTGAGCGCCGTCGCGGCCGCCTGCGCCGCGGTGGCGCCGCGGCTGCCTGCAGCCATCGCGGCCTGCACCTTGTTCGCCCGTGCCGGCGAGCGGGCGATGGCGCACGCTGCCGGCCCGGCCAGCCTCGCCGTGGCCCTGGTCGACGCCCTCGCCGACCCCGACCTACTCGGGCCAGCCTGACGTCCGCACCCAGTACAGGGCCTTGCCGTCCGCCACTCCGTCCGGCACGCCCCCTGCCGCCTCGATCACGACGTGCGAGGGGACGTTGTCCTCGTCGGCCGTCAGCCGCACCCGCTCCAGCCCCGGCGGCCCGCGCGATGGGCAGCAGCAGCCGCAGCGCCCGGGTCGCGACCCTCTCCCGCCGCCGCCAGGGCACCACGGCGTAGCCCACGTGCCCGCTCACATGAGGGGGCAGGTCCTCGGTGCCGGGCTGGTAGCGCAGGTTGATGGCTCCGCAGAACCCGTTCTCCATGAGCCAGAACGTGGCACCGGGCAGGCGCGGCATCACGCCCTGCGGCAGAGCGACCATGGAGCCCTCGCGCCAGGTGAACGCGTCGATGAAGGCCACCGGGTCCGCCTCGATCGCGGCGAGCTGCTCCCCGCTCACGTCGCGCGCGTTGCTGGCCGACCAGCCGCGGCGCACCGCCGCCTCGTACTCCGGCAGCAACGCGAGGCTCGGGGCCTCCAGCCGGAGCTCACTCATGAAGCTTGGCGCCATATTTCTCCCCGCGCACCACGGCCACCTCCGCCACCCAGGCCACGACCGCGTAGTGCGGGAACCAGTCGCGGGCCAGCACCGCCATGAGGCGCTCCGCTGCGGCCGGGGCCACCAGCGTCTCCACGCGCACGTTCTCGCCCCCCAGCGTGGTGCTCCGCAGCCCGCGGGAGCCGAGGCCGCTCGCCGGGCTGGTGGTGTAGCCGGTGGCGCCCGCCGCCATCACCGCCGCAACCAGGCGCGGCGCCAGCACCTCCTCGGCCACGATCGTGACGAGCCGCATGGGGGCCAGGGCGTCGGTCATGAATACCACCATTGCGCCATGGCCGCGTACAGCGGGATGCCGGCCACCAGGTTGAAGGGGAACGTCATGGCGAGCGACGCCGTGAGGTAGTAGCTCGGGTTCGCCTGCGGCAGCGCCAGCCGGATGGCAGCCGGCGCCGCGATGTAGCTCGCGCTGGCCGCCAGCGTGGCGAGCACCACGGCCCCGCCCACGCCCATGCCCACGGCCCGTGCCAGCGCCACCCCGACGGCCGCGTGCAGCACGGGCATGACCAGCGCGAACGCCCCCAGCGCCGCACCCACGCGCCGGAAATCCCGCAGCCGCGCCGCCGCCAGCAGCCCGAGCTCGAGCAGGAACAGGCACAGCAGCCCGCGATACAGATCCCCGAACACCGGCTTCACCGGCGCATACCCGGCCGGCCCCGCGAGCCACCCGATCACGAGCCCCCCGGTCAGCAGCAGCACGCTCTTGCCCGTCACGGCGTCTCGCAGCGCCTGGCCCATCGAGCCGCCGCCCCCCGCACCCTTGGCGCCGCCCGCGCCCCCCATGTTGGCCAGCACCAGCGCCACCACGATGGCCGGCACCTCCATCAAGGCCAGCAGCGCCGGCACGAACCCCTCGTAGGCGATGCCGGCGCCATCGAGGTAGGCCAGCACCGCCACGAACGTGACGGCGGACACGCTCCCGTAATGCGCCGCCAGCGCTGCCGCATCCGCCACGCCGAACCGCATCCACCGCAGCAGCGCGTAACTCCACAGCGGGATTGCCACCCCCAGCGCCAGCGCCGCCCCGGCCGGGCCGACCACGTGGGCGATCTCGCCCGTGCCCAGCTCCACGCCGCCGCGCAGCCCGATGGAGAGCATCAGGTAGATCGAGAGCCCGTTGAACACCGGTTCCGGGAACCGCAGGTCGCTCCGCACCAGCGTGGCGACCGCGCCCAGCGCGAAGCACAACAGCAACGGGGACAGCAGGTTGGCCTTGGCGAGCGCGAGAAAATCCATGGGAGGCCGGTAACACGCGGCGAGACGGCTGAAAACTGGACATGCCGGGCCTCCCGCCCCAGGGTGTGTCCAACTCCGGAGACCAATCATGCGCCGCGCCCTACTCGCCTCAGCCCTTCTGCTCACCGCCCTCACAACCGCACTTCCGGCCCAGGCCCAGACGCCCGCTTCCCAAACGCCCACCCCCCAAACGCCCACTCAGCGCATCCGCGGCAGCATCGTGGGACTCGAGGGCACCAACCTCGTCGTCGCCACCCGCGAGGGCCCGGAGGCCAGGATCGTGCTCGCCTCCAACTACGAGGTCACGGCCGTCATCCCCGCCACGCTGGCCGACATCAAGCCCGGCACCTACATCGGCACCGCCGCCGTGGGCCCCAAGGACCGCCTGCGCGCCCTCGAGGTGCTGATCTTCCCCGAAGCCATGCGCGGCACCGGCGAAGGCCACCGCCCGTGGGACCTGGTGCCCGAGAGCACCATGACGAACGCCACGGTCGAGAACGAGGTGTCCAGCACCAACGGCCGTGACCTCACGCTCAAGTTCGGCGCCGAGAGCCTGAAGGTCGCCGTCCCGCCCGATGCGCCCATCGTGACGTTCGAGCCCGGCTCCAAGGACATGCTCAAGCCCGGTACGAAGGTCATCATCACCGCCACCCGCGCCCCGGACGGGACGCTGAGCGCCAGCCGCGTGGCCGCCGGAAAAAACGGGCTCACGCCGCCGATGTGAACCGGCCTCGACCGCCGTCGGTGGTCTACGCCCTCCCTGCGCCAGGCTCGTAGGGTGGGTGAAACCCACCGACGATCCGGCCGCAGCACTGTTCTGCAATGAGCTGGCCCGCGGTGCACTCGAACCGTGGCTCATCCACCTCGCGCTGCTCGACGCTCATAGGCCGAGCTCGCCGTGGGATCCGAGGCGCACCAACTCAAGGCTGTCGTCGTCGGGTTTGCGATAGTCTTCAGCGTGTTGGACGTGACATCGTCCACCCCCTGGCCGCCTTCGACGCGTCCGAATCCCGCTCCCGTATCGCGGCCTTGCAACTACGCAGACAGCGGCCGGCCTCGTGCTTGCCGCCTCTGTGCCGAATTGCCGGGGCCTCCGGTGTTATCGGGCGGCATCAGCCCTGCAACACTCCCAACACCATCCCCCACGCCCCGAGCCCAGGCCCGTCGCCCAACCGCCAGACCTCCCCCTCGGCCGCATAGTCCACCCTTGCCTGGGAGAAGTTGGCTGCCAATACCAGCGTCTGCCCGCCTGCGGTCCACCGTGCCTCGAGCGCCCGCTCGCCGAGGACCCGAAACGACCCGGCATGCCCCTGCATCTGGGGCAGCAACGGCCCTACCACCTGCCGCCTCAGCGCGAGCAGTGCCGCATGGAGGCGCAGCCAGTCCGCATGCTCCTTGTGGTCCAGCGCGCCCCAGTCCAGCCGGGACCCGTCCCGCGTGGCCTCCGCCGTAGGGTCTGCCAGCCTGTCCAGCGCCGCCTCGTCATGGAAGCGCTCGAACCGCTTCGCCTCCTCCCGCCGGCCATTGCGGACCATGCCGGCCAGCGGCTCCGAGAAATCCGCAAAGAAGTCGAACGGCCGGGACGAGGCCCATTCCTGCCCCATGAACAGCATCGGCACATGCGGCGCCAGCAGCAGCAGCGCCGTGCCCAGCCGCACCGCCGCGGGGGGCGCCAACTCCGTCAGCCGGGCGCCATAGGGCGAGTTGCCCACCTGGTCGTGGTTCTGGATGAACCCCACCATCCGCCACGGCTCCAATTGCGCCGAAGGCGTGCCCCGCATCATCCCCGGGCGGTGGATCGATTCCTGCCCCTGGTAGCTGAACCCCTGCGTCAGCGCCCGGCCCAGGTGCTGCACCGGGTCGGTGGCGTAGTCGACGTAGTAGCCCTCCGTGTCCCCCGTCATCAGCACGCGCAGCACGTGGTGCAAATCGTCGTTCCACTGTCCGTCGTAGTCGCCATCCGCCAGCCAGCGCGCCTCGTTCAGGTCGTTCTCGAGCGTCAGCAGCACATGCCGCCCGGGGGCCGCCGCGCGAACCCGGTGGGCCAGCTCCTCGAGGAAGTGCCGCTCGCCGTCGTCGAGGATGGCCTGCACCGCATCCAGCCGCAGCCCGTCGAACCGGTAATCCCGCACCCACTGCAGCGCGACATTGATATGGTAGGCGCGCACCGCGTCGGACCCGGCATCGTCGAAGTTCATCGCCTCGCCCCAGGGGGTGCGGTGCTTCTGCGTGAAGAACTCCGGCGCGTAGGCCGCGATGTAGTTCCCCTCCGGACCGAAATGGTTGAAGACGACGTCGAGGATGATGGCCACCCCCCGCGCGTGGCAGGCATCGACCAGCGCCGCCAGGTCCTCCGGCCGCCCGTAGGTGCTGTCCGGCGCGAAGGGCAGCACGCCGTCGTATCCCCAGCCCCAACGCCCAGCGAAGCAGCCCACCGGCATCAGCTCGACCACCGTGATGCCAAGGGCCACCAGGTGGTCCAGGTGCGCGATGACGCCGCGATACGTGCCCTCGGCGGAGAACGTGCCGACGTGCAGCTCGTAGATCACCGCCTCGTGCCACGGCACGCCCCGCCAGCCCTCGACGCTCCAACGGAACTCGGCCGGCTCCACCACCTCGGACCACTCATGCGGACCGTTCGGCTGGAAGCGGGAGGCCGGGTCCGGCACCTCGCGCCCGTCCACCCGGAACCGATACCGGTCCCCGGGCCGGAGCGGCACGACGCCCCGGTGCCACCCGTCCGGCTCGCTCGAGAGCCGCACCGGCGCCGCACCCTCAGCGTCCAGCAGAACCTCCGCGATGTCCGGCGCCCACAATGCCGCGCGATACCCACCCTCGCCCCGCGTCAGGCCCCATTCGGGCAACGGACGGTCCATGCTCACCCTCCGCGGCTTGCATGCCGCCGGGGGCTACAAGGCGGCCGGGGGGGTGGGGGTTGCGTCCAGGCCGGCATTGCGCGCCGCAGGCGAAGCACTCCATCGGCGCCCGAGGAACGTATTCAACCGACGATGGACTGCTTCGCGCCACTCGCAATGACGGCGGCCACACTCTCCCCGCCCACCGGGTAGTCCTCCACCAGCTCCCCGGCCAGCACCCGCTTCATCCGCGCCACATCCAGCTCCCCCTCGTGCTTGGCCAGCACGATCGTCGCCACCACGTTGCCGATCGCGTTCACCAGCGCCCGGCACTCGCTCATGAACCGGTCCACGCCGAGGATGATCGCCATGCCCGCGGCCGGGATCGCCGGGACCACGCTCAGCGTCGCCACCAGCGCGATGAACCCGGCCCCCGTGATGCCCGAGGCGCCCTTGCTCGTCAGCAGCGCCACGCTGAAGATCGCCAGCTGCTGGCTGAGGCTCAGGTCCACGTTCGTCGCCTGCGCCACGAACAGGGCGGCGAGCGTCATGTAGATGTTCGTGCCGTCCGCGTTGAAGATGTAGCCGGTCGGCAGCACCAGCCCCACCACGGGCTTGCTCACCCCCAGATGCGCCATCTTCTCCATCAGCGCGGGCAACGCCGGGTCGGACGAGCTGGCGCCGAGGATGATCAGCAGCTCCTCCTTGATGTAGCCCAGCAGCGCGAAGATGCTGAACCCGGCCCAGCGCGCGATGCCGCCCAGCACGACGAGCACGAACAGCGCCGCCGTGAGGTAGAACGTGGCCACCAGCCCCGCAAGCTGCCCGAGCGCCCCCAACCCGAAATTGCCCACCGTGAACGCCATCGCGCCGAACGCCCCGATCGGCGCCACCCGCATCAGCACGTTGATCACGCCGAACACCAGCGTGCTCGCCTCGTCCATCAGCGAGCGGATGTGCCGCCCGCGCTCGCCCATCCGCGCCAGCACGTAGCCGAACAGCACCGCCACGAACACGATGGGCAGGATGTCGCCCTTCGCGAAGGCGTCGATGAACGTGTTCGGGATGATGTTGAGCAGGAAGTCGACCGTGCTCTGGTTCTTCGCCGCCCCCGCATAGCGCTCGACGGCGGCGCCGTTCAGCTTCGACAGGTCCGCGTTGAACCCGGCACCAGGTCGCACGACGTTGCCCACCACGATCCCGATCAGCAGCGCCAATGTGCTGACCACCTCGAAGTACAGCAGCGCCTTGGCCCCGAGCCGGCCCATGGTCTTCATGTCCCGCATGCCCGCGATGCCGCTCACGACCGTCACGAAGATGATCAGCCCGATCACCATCTTGATCAGCTTGATGAACCCGTCGCCGAGCGGACGCAGGTCGATCCCGAGCTTCGGGTCGAACCAGCCCACGATCACGCCGAGCGTGATGCCGATCAGCACCTGCACGTAAAGTTGCGTCCAGAGCGGCTTGCGATGGGCCTGTTCGGCGGTCTGCATGGGCGTGTCCTCGTTTGCGTTGCGCTGAGCGAAACTACGTCGTCATCGCGAGCCGAAGGCGTGGCGATCCAGGGGCCGCCGAGCCTGCTCCAGGTTGCCCCTGGATCGCCCCGCTGCGCTCGCGATGACGGTCACGGCCGCAGCACCACCCGGTCCTTCGCCCCGCCGATCACGGCGCGGTACGCCTCCACCGCCCGGTCCAGCCCGTAGCAGGCGCCGGGCAGCACCGGGAATGGCCGCAGCGCCCCGCTCGAGAAGCCCGGCAGCAGCTCCCGCAGGATGGCGGCCGTCGCCACGCTCGTCAGCGCCAGCGTGTCGATGCCCACGTAGGTCAGCTGCTTGCGGTAGAAGGCGAGGATGTCGAACGGGATCGCGCGGTCCAGCGTCGCGATCAGGATCTGCCGGCCGCCGATGCCCAGGCTGGCGTTGGCCGCCGCAAAGTAGGGACTGCCGACCGTGTTGTAGGCGATGGTGGCGCCGTGCCCGCCCGTCTCGGCGCGAACCACCTTGGCCACGTCCTCCTGGGTGCCGTCGATCATCCGCACCGGGCCGGCCGCATGGCCTTCGAACGCGGACCCGCGCATCACGCCGAACACCCGGGCCCCGCGCGCCGCGGCGATCTGCACGGCCGCCTGGCCCACCTTGCCATTGGCGCCGAGCACCAGCACCACGTCCTCGCGGCCGGGCAGCCCGGCCCGGCGCAGCCCCTCCGACGCCGTCACGAACGGCACGCCCAGCGCCCCGGCCTCATCCATGCTGAGGGCATCCGGCTTCTCCACCACCGCCTCCCGCGACAGCAGCAGGTGGGTCGCATGCGTCCCGTCCCGCTTTATGCCGAGCTCGCCGGAGGAGCCGAACACCGCGCGGCCCACCATGTCCCGCGGACCCGCCACCACCGTGCCGGCAAAGTCCCGCCCCGGCGTCCGCGGCCAGGTGGCATGCGGCATCATCCCCATCGCCGCCTTCACGTCCGACGGGTTCACCCCGGCCGCCCGCACCTCGACCACCACCTGGCCCGGGCCGGGGACCAGGTCCTCGTACTCCTCCAGCCGCGGCGACACCCAGTCGATGTCGGGCGCAGCCCCGTCCAGCCGCAGCCTTCTCATGGGTGCCGCGTCACAGGTGCCGCCCGCCATCCACCTGGATGACGCTGCCGGTCGAGTAGCCGAGCGTGGTGGCACAGGCCAGCACCACCTGCGCCACGTCCTCCGGCGTGCAAAGGCGCTGCAGCGGCGTGGCCCGCCCCGCCTTCTCCCGCGCCGCCAGGTCCCGGCCGGGCACGAAATCCGTGTCCACCACGCCGGGCGACACCGTCAGCACGCGGATGGCCGGCGCTAACGCCCGGGCCAGCGCCATGCCCATGACGTCCATCCCCGCCTTCGCCGCGCAATACGCGATGGAGCTGCCTGTCCCGGTGGTGCCCGCGATCGAGCTGATGTTCACCACCAACCCGTGCCCCCCCACTCGCAACAGCGGTGCGAAGGCGCGGATGGCCGAGAACGCCGCCCGCGTGTTCACCTGCAGCACCCGGTCGAACAGCTCGTCCGTCAGCGCCTCGAGGTCCGCCGCCGGCACGGCCTGGGTGAACCCGGCCGAGTTCACCAGGATGTCCGACCGGCCCACCCCGTGCGCCAGGCCCCGCAGCGCCTCCCCATCCTCCACCGCGCACGCATGCGCCGTGTGGCCGGAGCCCGGCAGCCGCGCCACCACGGCCTGCGCCCGGGCCACGTCCTTGCTCGCCACGACGGCCACGCTCGCCCCGGCCTCGGCAAACAGCAGCGCCGTGGCCGCGCCGATCCCGCCGGAGCCCCCCAGGATCGTGGCGAAGCGGCCGGCGAGCGGCGTCGGGTTCAAGGGCATGCGGCAGGCCTCTAGCGGATCGGGGGCTTGGGGAACCGGCTCTCACCGGGAACGAGCACGAAATCGTATTCGAGCAGGCACCAGGGCGCCGTGAACCCCGAAGGCGCGCCCTCCAGCGTGTCCCGCTGCTCGAACCGCGCCACCAGGCTGCGGATCACGCTGAAGGTCACGTCCGCATGCAGGTGCTCGGCGTCGTCGGCGAACACCTGCGTCACCAGCGTGCGCCGGCCCGGGGCGCTGACCATGAAATGGATGTGCGCCGGGCGGTAGGGCGAGCGGGTCTGGGCCCGCAGCATCTCGCCCACCGGCCCGTGCAGCGGCACCGGATATCCGGCCGGGCGGACGGTCGTGAACCAGTAGCGCCCATCCGCATCCGTGCGGAACCGGCCGCGCAGGTTCATGCCCTCGAGCGTCGGATCCTGGTTGTCGTAGAAGCCGGTCGGGTCGGATTGCCAGATGTCGAGCAGCGCGCCCACCACCGGCCCACCCTCCCGCGCCATTACCTGGCCACGCACCAGCACGGGGATGCCGCCCTGCACCGCCCGCTGCACGATGGAAGCGCCGAGCGCCATCTCCGGCGCACCCTTGCGCCAGAACGGCCCCAGCAGCGCCGCCTCCGTCTCACCCGCGAAGGCCGGGTTGTTCAGCAGGCCCACGAGCGTGCTCAGCCCCAGCACGTCGCTGGCCAGGATCACCTCGTTGTGCACGTCGTTCGTCGCCTGCCCCAGGCCCGCGACCCAGCCGACCGCCGCCTCGAACTCCTGCTCCGTGGGGCGCACCTCGCGCACGAAGGCATGGGCGTGCTTCACGAACGCCGCCATCACCGCCCGCAGCCGCGCATCCGGCGTGGGCCGCATCGCGTCCAGCACGATGCCCGTCAGCATCGCCTCGTTCTCGATCATGACGCCCACCCGGTTGCGGTTGCTCTTGCCGCGACTATGCTCCGGTGTTTGCTGGACGACAACGAACCCTGATCCCGCCACCCGCGCCCTTCAGCCCTCCTGCACGATGGCCGATGGGTGCTGCGCCAGCGGGGTGACCGTGATGGCCATGTAGGGGAACAGCGGCAGGCCCGAGAGGATGGCGTGCAGCTCGTCGTGGCTTGCGACATCGAACACGCTGATGTTCGCGTAGCGCCCGGCGACGCGCCACAGGTGCCGCCACTTGCCCTGGCGTTGCAGCTCGGCGGCGCGGGCCTTCTCCTCCGCCTTCAGGCGGTCGAACAGCGCCGCATCCACGTCGTGCGGCACCCGGACGTCCATCTCCACGCAATACAGCACGGGCCTCTCCTAGGTGCGCGCGTAGGCGCGGAGCTTGTCGGGGTCGAGCTGCACCCCGATGCCCGGCCCCGTCGGCAGATGGATCTCGAAATCGGCGAAGCGCAGCGGCTCCGTCACCAGGTCCCCGGTCAGGATCTGCGGTCCGAAATGCTCGCACCCCCAGGCAACCTCCCGCAGGGTCGCGAAGGCCTGCAGGTGCGCGGCCGCCCCCACGGAGCTTTCGAGCAGGCAGCCGCCATAGAGCGCGACCCCGCAGGCCTCGGCCACCGCCGCCACCTGCTTCAGCCCCAGCAGCCCGGCGTGCTTCACGAGCTTCAGCGACACGGCGTCCGCAGCGCCCGCACACCCCACGGCCATCATGTCGTGCACGCTGAACACGCACTCGTCGGCCAGGATCGGCGGCGTGTTCGGCCGCGCCCGCAGCCGCGCCAGCCCGGCGATGTTCCACGCCGGCAGCGGCTGCTCCACCAGCGTGATGCCCAACTCGTGCAGGACCGGCAGGCACCGGGCGCTCGTGGCCTCGTCCCAGGCCTGGTTCGCGTCCACGATCAGCTCCGCCCGGCCCTCGAGTGCCCGGGCCAGGTGCGCCATGCGGGCCATGTCGGCGGCGGGGGCCTGGGCGCCGATCTTGACCTTGAAGCGGCGGTGAAGCCGGGCCGCGAGCTTGCGCTCCGCTTCCTCCGCCTCCTGCACCGGGTCGCCCGAGGCCAGCGTCCACAGCACCTCCATCCTATCCCGCACGGCCCCGCCCAGCAGGGCGCTCACGGGCAGGCCGAGCGTGCGGCCCACCGCGTCGAACAGCGCCGTCTCCACAGCCGCCTTGGCCGCATTGTTGCGCTTGGCGGCCTGGTCCATCCGGGCCCCGGCCGCCACCACCAGGTCCGCCCTGTGCCCCAGCACGGCCGGCGCCAGGTAGGTGTCGATGGTGGCCTTGATGCCCTCGACGCTTTCCTCGCTCCAGCGCGGCCCGCCCAGGGTGGCGGCCTCGCCGATGCCCTCCACCCCGTTGGCCAGCCGCACCTGCACGATCACGTAGCTCTGCGCCGAGACGGACGTGTTCGACAGCTTGTGCCGCCGCACCGTCGGCACGTCCACGATGGTGCTGTGGAGCGTGCTGACGACCATGTCCCGCACCAGGTCCCGCACCAGGTCCGCCGCCACGTGCACGAGAGCGTCCGGCACCTAGGCCGCCTTCGCGTGGGCGCGCTCGACGACGGTGCCGGGCAGGGCGCCCGTCTCGGCGTTCAGCGTGAAGTCGAACCCGATTTCGGCATAGGGCGCGTTCAGCCCGTGGCGGTTGAGGTCCGCCGGGTCCGCGTGGCGCGTCACGGGCGGGATGAGGTCGTCGCGGGTCGCGAAGGCGAAGTCGTCATGCAGATAGGCGTCGCCGTCGATGTTGATCTGCGTGGTCAGCTGCCGGTAGCCCGGCGCCGACACGAGGAAGTGGACGTGCGCCGGGCGGCGGCCGTGGCGGCCGAGCTGGGTGAGCAGCTTCTGCGTCGGGCCATCTGGCGGCAGGCCGTAGCCCGCGGGCATGAGCGTGCGCAGGCGGTAGCGGCCCTCCGCATCCGTCTCGATCCGGCGACGCAGGTTCCAGGGCGCCTGGCTGGGGTCGAAGAACGAGTAACCGCCCAGGGTGTTCGCATGCCACACATCCACGATGGCGCCCGGGACCGGCTTGCCGTGCACGTCCCGCACCTGGCCCTGCATGAACAGCACCTCGCCCTGCTCGGCCCCGTCATCCAGCCGCGCCTCGTGCTTGGACATCGGCGCCCCCTCCACCCAGAGCGGCCCCTCGATGGTCCGCGGCGTGCCGCCCGTGATGCCGGCGGCACGCTCCTCGGCATCGATCCGCAGGTCGATCACGTGCTCCAGCCCCACGCCCGGCACCAGCAGGCCCATCTCGTTGGCCTGGCCCACCTCCGTAAGATACGCCATCGCCGCCCAGAACTCGCTGGGCGTGACGTCGAAATCCTCCACGGTGCGGACGATGTCGCCCACCACGCGGGCCACGATCTGCTTCAGGCGCTGGTCGCCCGCGTCGTTGTCCAGGCCCGCAATGCGGTCCAGCAGGTTCTTCACGGGGCTGTCGTTCAACAGGTCGGACATTGGCGTTACTCCCTTGTTGTTGCGCCTCGAGCCGAGGCTTCAGAGTTGCGTCATCGCGAGCGAAGCGTGGCGATCCAGAGGCTCGCAGAGCAGGCCCGGCGGCCCCTGGATCGCCACGCCTTCGGCTCGCGATGACGGATGCGTCGTGGTGTGCAGCCTCATCCCACATCCCCCCCGGCGACCGGCAACACCGTCCCGGTGATGTAGGACGCCTCGTCGGAAGCCAGGAACAGGATCGCGGCCGCCTGCTCCCCCATGGTGCCGTAGCGCCGCATGAAGCTCGACTGCACGCTCTGCTCCACCACCACCTGGAACCCGGCGCGGTCCGCCTGAGTCGATGACTGAGTGCCGCGCGGGATGCGCCGGGGCGGGGCCTCCGTGATGCCGGGCGCCACCGCGTTCACGCGGATGCCCTGCTCCGCATACTCCCAGGCGAGCCCGACGGTCAGCGCGTTCACGCCGCCCTTGGCCGCCGCATACGGCACCCGGTTCAGCCCGCGCGTGGCCACCGAGGATACGTTGACGATGGCGCCTCCGCCGCCGGCCAGCATGGGCGGCAGCACGGCCCGGCAGCACCAGAGCGTGGGGAACAGCGAGCGGCGGATCTCGGCCTCCACCTGGTGCTCCTCATACTCCCCATACGGCTTGGCCCAGATCGTGCCGCCCACGTTGTTCACCAGCACGTCGATCCGCCCGAACGCCGCCATGGCCGCGTCCATCAGCGCGCAGCACGCACCGTATTGCTCCACGTCACCCTCGACCGCGATGGCCTCGCCGCCCGCCTCGTCGCGCGCCTCCTGCACCAGTGGGGACCGGTCCGCCAACGCCACGCGCGCCCCCTCGGCGGCCAGCCGCAGCGCCACCTCGCGCCCGATGCCCTGCGCCGCCCCCGTGACGACGGCCACCTTGCCTGCGAACCGGTTGGCCCAGGGTGTCACGCAGCCACCCCGCTCGGCGCGAATTTTTCCCAATGAAAGCTGGCCGGCATCACGCCAGCGGCCTCGAAATGGGCGCGCACCGCCTCCACCATGGGCGGCGGCCCGCACAGATACACGTCCACGTCGCCGCCATGCAGGTGCGCCGGGTCCAGGTGCTGCGTGACCCAGCCCTTGCGGGGATGCGCCGAAGCCTCGTCGGCCACCACGGTCGTGAAGCCGAACCCTGCGATCCGCGCCGCATAGGCCGCGAGATCCTCCACATGCACGAGGTCCGCATCCCGCGTGACGCCATACACCAGGTGCACGGGATGCGCGCAGCCCGCGCTGGCCAGCCGCCCCAGCATGGAAAGGAACGGCGCGAGCCCCGTGCCCCCCGCGAGCATCAGCACCGGCCGTTTCACCTCGCGCAGATAGAAGCTGCCGATCGGCCCGGTGAAGCGCATCGCCGCCCCGGGCGCCGCTCCCTCCAGGAACCCCGTCATCTGGCCGCCCGGGATGTGCCGCACCAGGAACCCGGCCTCCGCCGCGCCCGGCGCCGAGCTGAACGAGTAGGACCGGTGCTGCCCCGTGCCCGGCACCTCGATGTTCACATACTGCCCAGGCAGGAACCCGATGCCCCCGCAATTCGTGAGCGTAAACGCCGTGGTCGTGTCCGAGAGCCGGGTGAGCGCCCCGATCGTCGCCGCATGCGCCGCCGGGCGCGTCTTGCACGCCTCGGAGCCCGCCAGCACGCGCAGCACCAGGTCGGTTTGCGGCTTCATCTGGCAGGCCAGAGCAAAGCCCTGTGCCGCCTCCTCGTCGCTCAGCGCGTCCTCGATGTAGTCGCCGCCGGAGTAGGCGCCTGCCTCGACATGCACCTTGCACGTGCCGCATGCCCCATCGCGGCAGTCGAGCGGGATGTTGATACCGATGCGGTATGACGCATCCGCCACCGTCTCCGTCGACGCGCAGTCGACGAAGCGCGTGACGCCATCCTCGAAGTTCAGTGCGATGCTGTGGCCCATGGCTGTGCCCTAAATATGGTAGACGTCGATGACGTGGTGGATGTAGTCGTTCTTGAGAACGACCTTCTTCGCCTTGATCAACGGCACAACGCCCGAAGTATCGAGTGTGTAGAACGATGCGCCGAAGTAGGTGTCGACCGTCTTGTAGCGGAAGTTCAGCGTGAACCAGTTGAACCGCAGCTTGCACGTCTGGTCCGACTGCTCGAGCAGCTCGACGTTGCTGATGTTGTGGGACGTCCGCGGCTCCGGCAGGCTCGTGGCCGAGCTCCGCTCCGTGCGGATGCGGAACACCCGATCCTCGAGCCCGCCCTTGTGCGGGTAGTAGATGAGCGACACCTCGCGCGCCGGGTCGGAGACGAGCTTGTCGTCATCGTCCCAGGACGGCATCCAGAAGCTGGCATCCTGGGCATAGAGCGCGAGCCACGAATCCCAGTCCTTGTCGTCCAGGTAGCGCGCCTCGCGATACAGGAACTGCCGCACATCTTCGATCGACAGCATCATGCGCCCGCGCGGTCCCGAGCCCGATCTTTGGCGAGCGCCGCCCGCATCGTGTCCATCCAGTAGCGGTGCTGGACGGCGAACAGGCCCTCGTCCTCCGTCTTCGCCCCGCTCAACAGCGGCTCCAGCCCAACCGCGGCCGCCGCCTCGTCCGGCCCATGGATCCAATGCGCGGCTCCGCGACACAGGTCGTTCCAAGGCGCCGCCGAACCCTGGTACCCGAGTTGGCAGGACCGGAACTCCTCGAGATCGTCCGGCGTCGCCATGCCGCTCGCGTTGAAGAAGTCCTCGTACTGCCGGATGCGGTGGGTCCGCGCCGCATCGCTCTCGCCCTTCGGCGCGATGCAGTAGATCGTCACCTCCGTCTTATCGACCGCGATGGGCCGGTAGGTCCGGATCTGCGAGCTGAACTGGTCCATCAGGTAGACGTTCGGATACAGGCACAGGTTGCGGCTCCGCCCGATCATCCAGTCGGCGCGGGCCTGGCCGAATTTCTCGATGTATTCGTCCCGCTTTTCGAAGTTGGGCCGGTCCTCGGGGTTGCTCCACTTGGTCCAGAGCAGCAGGTGGCCGTGCTCGAACGAGTAGAACCCCCCGCCTTGCTTGGCCCAGCTTCCCGCGTCCATGGCCCGCACCTGGTCCTCGACGGCCTGCGTCTTGCGGCGATTCGTCGTGGCCGCGTAGTTCCAGTGCACCGACGACACGTGGTACCCGTCGGCACCGTTCTCCGTCTGCAATTTCCAGTTGCCGTCATACACGTAGCTCGAGGCGCCACGCACCACCTCGAGGCCCTCCGGCGCCTGGTCCACGATCATGTCGATGATCTTCGCCGCCTCGCCCAGATGCTCCAGCAGCGGCTTCACGTCGGCGTTCAGGCTCCCGAACAGGAAGCCGCGATAGGCCTCGAACCGCGCCACCTTCGTCAGGTCGTGCGAGCCGTCCTTGTTGAAGCTCTCCGGATACCCGGCGCCGTCCGCGTCCTTCACCTTCAGCAGCTTGCCCGAGTTGTTGAAGGTCCAGCCATGGAACGGGCAGGTATAGGCGGCCTTGTTGCCCTTCTTGTGCCGGCACAGCATAGCGCCGCGATGGCTGCAGGCGTTGATGAACGCGTTGAGCTGCCCCTGCTTGTTGCGCGCGATGAATATCGGCTGCCGGCCCATCACCGTCGTGAAGTAGTCGTTCACATTCGGGATCTGGCTCTCGTGCGCCAAGTAGATCCAATTGCCCTCGAAGATGTGCTTCATCTCGAGCTCGAACAGCTCCGGATCGGTGAAGATGTTGCGCTTGCACCGAAACAGCCCGGTGTCCGCATCGTCCTCCACCGCCGTGTCGAGCGCCGTCTGGATCGCGTCGAGCATGCTTGCCCTCCCATGGGTGCCGGGCTTCATGGCCCTGGCTGATGTTGTGCGCAGAATAGGCGCAGGGACGGCGGCGCGTCCAAGATGAAGTTGGTTTGAGTTTATACCCCAAGGGTATCAACGGCTCGTGCTGCACCGTCACCCCTCCCCCCCAACCCCTCCCGAAAGGGGAAAGGGGCGACCGGCTCCCTCTCCCCTTGCGGGAGAGGGCTGGGGAGAGGGAAGCAATCAGCGCGGACGCACCACCCTAAACGCCCAGATGCCGCGCCAGCATCGCCTCGTCCCCGGCCAGCACCGCCGGGCTGCCGTCATAGGCCACCTGGCCCTTCACCAGCACCGTCGCCCGGTCCACCACGCTCAGCACGGCGGCCACCGTCCGGTCCACCACCAGCGTCGCGATCCCGTCTGCCCGGATGAGCGCGATCGTGCGCCAGATCTCGTCCCGGATCAGCGGCGCCAGCCCCTCCGTCGCCTCGTCCAGGATCAGCAGGCGCGGGCTCGTCATCAGCGCGCGCCCGATGGCCACCATCTGCTGCTCACCGCCCGAGAGCTGGCCGCCGCGGTGCCCGATGCGTTGCGCCAGGCGTGGGAACACGGCCAGCACACGCTCGAGCGGCCAGGCCACCGTGCCGCCCACCCCGGGCCGTGCCGCCAGCACCAGGTTCTCCCGCACGGTCAGCGCCCCGAACACGCCGCGTCCCTCCGGCACAACAGCAATGCCGGCCCGCGCCCGCAGGTGCGGCGGCCGCCCGGCCACGTCCCGCCCGTCCAGCCGCACGGCGCCGCCCCGTGCCGGCACCAGGCCCAGCAACGTGCGGATCAGCGTCGTCTTGCCCATCCCGTTCCGCCCCATCAGCCCGATCGCCTGGCCCGGCAGCACGGCCAGGTCCACCCCGCGCAGGATGTGGCTCGCGCCGTAGTAGGCGTGCAGCCCGGCCGCCTCCAGGATCGGCGTCATGCCGCGTGGCCCAGATAGGCGTCGCGCACCCGCGCCGAGCTGCGGATGTGCGCCGGCGTGCCCTCGTCCAGCACCAGGCCGTCGACCATGACGGTCAGCCGGTCCGCCACGGCGAACACCACGTCCATGTCGTGCTCGATCAGCAGCACCGCGTGGTCCACGGCCAGCGCCCGCAGCAGGGCGGCGATGCGCTCCGCCTCCTCCGGCCCCATGCCCGCCAGCGGCTCGTCCAGCAGCAGCACCGAGGGGTCGGTCGCCAGCACCATCGCGATCTCGAGCTGCCGCAGCTGCCCGTGGCTGAGGATGTCCGCGCCGCGCGCCGCCAGCCCCTCCAGCCCGGCCCGCGCCATCGCCGCCTCCGCCCGGCGCCGCGGCTCCGCCTCGCGCGCGGCCGCCCGCAGCAGCCGCCGCACCGGCGTGCATCCCACCTGCGCCGCCAGCCGCACGTTCTCGAACACGCTCATGGCCCGCAGCACGTTCGTCCGCTGGAAGGAGCGGCCCACGCCCGCCCGCGCGAACCGCCAGGCCGCCCACCCCGCCGCATCCTGCCCCGCCACTTCGATCCGCCCGGCGCTGGGCGGCAGCTCGCCCGAAAGCAGGTTCACCAGCGTGCTCTTGCCGGCCCCGTTTGGCCCGATCACGGCGTGCAGGCACCCGCGCTCGAGCGCCAACGACACGCCGCCCACGGCCGCGAGCCCGCCGAACCGGCGCACCAGCCCCTCGGCCCGCAGCAGCGCCGTCATGCCGGGTCCACCACGGCCGCAGGGGCAGGGTCGGCGATGGGAACGGGGGTGGGGGCAGGGGCGGGGGCGGGGGCATGGGCGAGGGGTCGCCAAAGCCGCAGCCCGGCCAGCCCACGCGGCAGGACGAGCACCACGAACAGGATCACGGCCCCTTCCACCAGGTGCTGCCGCTCCGTCACCAGCCCCGCCACCTCCCCCAGCACGGCGAAGGCCAGCGCGCCGAGGATCGGTCCGTGCAGCGCCCCCACACCGCCCAACACGATGGCGAGCAGCGCCAGCGCCGACCGGTGCCAGCCGAGCAGCTCCGGGCTGACGAACGCCTCCGTCATGGCCCATTGGTGCCCCGCCACCCCCGCCAGCGCGCCCCCCAGCACGAAGGCGGACAGCTTGTAGCGCAGCGTCGGCAGGCCCAGGGCCGCCATCCGGTGCTCGTTGGCGCGGATGCCCAGCAGCGCCCGCCCAAACAGCGTCCGCATCAGCCAGGCCAGCCCGGCATAGGCCGCGACCAGCACGCCCAGGTCGATCCACAGCAGCACCGAGGGCCGCTGCCGCCGCGGCACCTCCCACACCCAGTCGAACACACCCAGCGCCGGGCGTGTGATGAACACGCCGTCCGCCCCGCCCCCGAGCGGCGTGTCGTGGAACAGGAAAAAGACCATCTGACCGAAGGCGAGGGTGGTCATCAGGAAGAAGAAACCCTTGGTCCGCAGCGCGAGCCCCCCGATGGCGAGCGCCACCAGCCCGCCCGCCAGCGCCGCCGTGGGCAGGGTCAGGACGATGCTTGGCGCCGGCCCGCCCGTAGGCGTGAGGAACCACACCACGTAGGCCCCGACGCCGAACAGCGCCGCATGCCCGAGGCTCACCATGCCCACCGCGCCCACCAGCACCTGCAGGCTGAGCGCGAACAGCGCCGCGACCAGCGCCGTGGCCACGAACCCCACATGGTAGCTGGAGCCGAACCACGGCAGCGCCGCTATCGCCAAGGCCAGCGCCGCCAGCGCCAGGTGCCCGCCGCGTCCCGCGACGATCATGCCCGCGCGCCCCCGAACAGCCCCGTCGGCCGCCACAGCAGCACCACCGCCATCAGCACATACACGGCCGCCCCGGCGCCGACGGGCAGCAGCACCTTGCTCAGCGTATCCACCAGCCCGACCAGCAGCGCCGCCCAGAACGCCCCGGCCACCGAGCCGAGGCCGCCGACGACCACCACCACGAAGCTGATGATGAGGAAGCCGTCCCCCATGCCGGGATAGACGGAGTAGAGCGGGGCCGCCAACGCACCACCCAGCATGGCGAGCGCCGTGCCGGCCCCGAACACCAGCATGTGGATCCGCCGCGCATCCATCCCCAGCAGGTCCACCATCTCCGGCTTCTCGGCTGCGGCCCGGATGGCAGACCCGGCGCGCGTCCGCTCGATGGTCCAGAACATCAGCGCGGCCACGACCAGGCACGCCGCCAGCACCGCCAGCCGATACGCCGAGTAGGAGAACCCCGCCGCAACGGGCACGGACCAGTCGAGCGAGGCCGGCACCGGCACGCTGTGGAAGTCGTTGCCGGCGATGAAGGAGCGCCCCTCCTCGAACAGCAGGATGAGGGCGAACGTCAGCAGCACCTGGTCCAGATGCTCCCGGTGGTAGAACCGCCGGAACAGCACACGCTCGAGCACCACGCCCAACGCCGTGCCGCCCACGAGCGCGAGCGGGAGCGAGAGCCACAGCCCGGCCCCCGCCTTGGCCACCAGGAACGTCACGTAGGCGCCCACCATGAACAGGCTGCCATGCGCCAGGTTGATGACGCCCAGCACCCCGAAGATCAGCGTGAGGCCGCTGCTGATGAGGAACAGCAGCAGCCCGTATTGCAGCCCGTTCAGCACCTGAACGAGAAGGCCCGCCCCGGTCACCTCGGGGTCAGGCCAGCTTGCAGCCCGTGCCCGGGTCGGCGAGCGCCGGGGCAGCGATGCCGATGACCCTGTTCTGCCCGCCACGCGCCTCCCGCAGGTAGATGTTCTGCACCGGGCTGCGTCCGGCCGAAAGGGTGAAGGCGCCGCGCGGGCTGTCGATCCTCGCGCCCCGCATGGCCGCGAACAGGGCCTTGTCGGCCTCCACGTCGCCCTTCGTGGCATCGAGGCCGACGGCCAGCAGTTGCGCCGCGTCGTAGCCCTGGACGGCATACACATCCGCCTCGCGCGTGGTCCGGTCCTTGAAGGCCGTGCGAAAGATGGTGTTCTTCGGCGTGTCCAGCCCGTCGCCGTAGTGCAGCGCCGTCTGCACGCCCTCGGCCGCGGCACCCTGCGCGGCCAGCGTGCCCTCCGTGAGGAACCCCGACCCGCATAGCGGCATCTTGTCCCGCAGCCCGGCCGCAGCGTAGTCCCGCACGAACTGCACGGCGCCGCCGCCCGCAAAGAACGCGCCCACGGCCTGCACGCCAAGGCCCGGGAGCTGGGCCAGCAGCGGCTGGAAGTTCGTCTCCGGGAAGGGCAGGGACAGCACCTGCACCAGATCGGCACCCCCCGCCTTCAGGCCGTCGCGGAAGCCCTCGGCGCTCTCCTTGCCCGCCGCATAGTCCCACGTGACCCAGGCTGCCTTCTTCACGCCCGTCTTGGCCACAGCGAGCCCCATGCCGTACGCCGGCTGCCAGTTGGTGAAGGACGTGCGGAACACGCTGTCTGCACACAGCTCGCGGGAGGCCGCCACGTTGCCCGCGTTCGGGATGATCAGCGGCACCCCCTTCTCGCGGGAGGCCTGGACCAACGCCATCACCACGCCCGAATGGACCGTTCCCACCAGCACGTCCGCCTTGTCGCGCGAGAGGAGGCGGTTCACGTTCTGCGGTGCGGCTGCCGGGTCCGACTGGTCGTCCAGGCGGATCACCGTGATCGGCCGGCCGCCCAGCTTCCCGCCGCGCTCGGCCAGGTGCATCTCGAAGGCCGCCGCGATGTTCTCGCCCAAGGCCGCGAACGTGCCCGAGAAGGGCAGCATGAGCCCCACCTTGAGCGGCGCACCGCCGGATTGGGCGATGGCCGGGAGGGCGAGCGTCGACAGCCCGAGCCCTGCTAGGCCGCGGCGCGACATTGGACGCGCAATGATGCTCATCGATCCCTCTCCCCGTATGCGCCGGGCTTTGCTGCCCGGTCGTTTCACTCAGACCATTCACTCAGACCAGGCGCGCTGGTTCGGATATGGAAAGAGCTTGCATCATCGCCCGCGCGGCGTCCAATGCGGCATCGGTCCTGAACCATACGCGAAAGGTATGAATGGAACTCCGCCACCTGCGCTACTTCGTCGCCGTCGCGCAGGAGCAGAGCTTCACCCGCGCCGCCCAGCGCCTCAACGTGGCGCAGCCGCCGCTCAGCCGCCAGGTGCAGCAGCTCGAGGCGGAGCTGGGCGTGACCCTCATCGAGCGCGGCAGCCGCCCCTCGCGGCTTACGGACGCCGGGGCCGTGCTGTTCGAGCAGGCCGTGCAGATCCTGGACCGTGTGGCGGAGCTGCGCACCATCGCGCGGCGCCTGACGGATGCGCGCCTTCGCCGCTTCAGCATCGGCTTCGTGCCCAGCACCCTGTATGGCCACCTGCCCGCCGTGCTGCGGGACTTCCGGGCCGCGCGGCCCGAGACGGAGATCATCATGCTCGAGCTGACCACCATGGAGCAGATCGCTGCGCTGAAGGAGGGCCGGATCGACGTGGGCTTCGGCCGCATCCCGTTCGACGACCAGGCCATCTCCCGCCAGACGCTCCGGCGGGAGGCGATGATCGCGGCACTCCCCGAAGGCCACCCAGCCCTGCTGAAGCCGGTGGCGCTGCACCTGCAGGACCTGACGGACGACACGCTCATCGTCTATCCCAAGGCTCCGCGCCCCAGCTACGCCGACCAGGTGCTCGCCCTCTATCGCCACCACGCCCTCCGCCCCGCCGCGGTGCAGGAGGTGCGGGAGCTGCAGACGGCGCTCGGCCTGGTCGCGGCAGGCCTCGGCATCTGCCTCGTGCCTGCCTCCGTGCAGCGCCTCCAGCGCTCCGGCGTGCATTACCGCCCCATCGACGACCCGCTCGCCACTTCGCCCATCATCATGAGCCAGCGCTTGAACGACGCCTCGCCGGAGCTCGTGACCATGCTCGAGGTCATCAAGGCGCTGTATCTTCGGGAAGGCCTGCCGTTCGGCTGAGCCTCAGGCGACCTGGTATTGGCCCCGCAACACGTCGAGCCGATATTTCTCCGCTCGCTCATGCGTGATCACCCGGAGCTTGGGCGACACGGCGCGGATGAACCGATCGGCCGCATCGTCGCCCGTGAAGGCGCCGTCCGTGTTGCCGTGCCAGTTCACCAGCACGATCGTCCCGCCATGGGCAAGGCTCGCCACGGTGCGCCGGGCTGCCTCCTCGAGGCCATCCGCGCCGAGGTAGTAGAGCACCTCGGAGAACAGCACGAGGTCGAACGAGCCCTCCGGCCACTCGGTCGGCACGGCCATACGCTCGAACCGGGCCCAAGGCATGTCCTGCAGGCGCTCACGGGCCTGCTCCAGCGCATTCTCGGCCACGTCGACACCCAGCAACGAGTCGCAGCGCTGGGCAAGCTGGTGGGTGAGCACACCGATGCTGCAGCCCACCTCGAAGCATCGGGAGAACCGGCCGGGCGGCAGAGCGGCCATGGTCGCCGCGTACTTGGTCCGCTCGTACTCGCTCGTCGCGAACTTCCAAGGGTCCGGATCGGACTCGTAGAGCCGCTCGAAATAACCGGGGTCGGCGTAGGAGGCCATGGCAGCTCCGGGCGTTGCAGGGTCAGAACGCCCGGGGCTGCGGCTGGTTCAGGCCTTGGCGCGGATCTCGACGGCCCGCACATCATCCGTCACGCCCTCGCGGAAGTTCGCGAAGTTCTTCTCGAACAGCCCGGCCAGATGCTGCGCCGCCTTGTCGTAGGCTGCCCCATCCGCCCAGGAGCGGCGCGGGTCCAGCACCTCGTTCGGGATGCCCGGCACGTCCTGCGGCAGCATCAGGCCCAGCGCCCCGTGCTCCACGAACCGGGCATGGGCGAGCGAGCCGTCCAGCACGGCGGCCAGCAACGCCCGAGTATGCTTGATGCTCATGCGGCTTCCCGTGCCGTAGCCACCGCCGGTCCAGCCCGTGTTCACCAGCCAGCAATCCGCCCCATGCTCCCGCACGCGGTCGGCCAGCATCTTGGCATACACCTCGGGGCGCCGCGGGATGAAGGGTGCGCCGAAGCACGTGCTGAACGTGGCCTGCGGCTCCCGGCCCATGCCCTTTTCGGTGCCGGCCACCTTCGCCGTGTAGCCCGAGAGGAAGTGATACATCGCCTGCGCTTCCGACAGCTTGCTGATGGGCGGCAGCACGCCGAACGCGTCGCAGGCGAGCATGATCACGTTCTTCGGGTGCCCGGCCCGGCCCGTGCGGTCACAGTTGGGGATGAACTCGATCGGGTAGCAGCTGCGCGTGTTCTCCGTCAGCGTCCCGTCCGTCAGGTCCAGGTTGCCGTGGCCGTCCACCACCACATTTTCGAGCACCGTGCCGAAGCGGTGCGTCGCGGCGTAGATCTCGGGCTCGGCCTCCGCACTGAGGTTAATGACCTTCGCGTAGCAGCCGCCCTCGAAGTTAAAGATGCCGTCCTTGCTCCAGCCGTGCTCGTCATCGCCGATCAGCGGGCGCGCCGGGTCGGAACTCAGCGTCGTCTTGCCGGTGCCGGACAGGCCGAAGAACAGCGCCACGTCGCCGTGCTCGCGCCCGACGTTCGCGCTGCAATGCATGGGCAGCACCCCCTCGGCCGGCAGCTTCCAGTTCATCACGCCGAAGATCGACTTCTTGATCTCGCCGCCATACTCGCTGCCCGCCACCACGATCATTTTCTGCGTGAAGCTCACCGCGATGGCGGTGCTGCTCCGCACGCCGTCGATCACCGGGTCGGCCGCGAAGCGGGGCGCGTGCAGGATGACGTAGTCGGGCTCGAAGCCGACCAGCTCCTCGCTGGTGGGGCGGATGAACATGTTGCGCGCGAACAGCGTCTGCCACGCCTCGGAGCTGACGAGGCGGACCCGCACCCGATGGGCCGGGTCGGCGCCGGCGAACAGGTCCTGCGTGAACAGCTCGCGCCCCTGCAGGTAGGCCTGCACGCGGGCCTTCAGCATCTCGAAGCTCGAGGGCGCCAGCTTCTGGTTGCCGTGGCGCCACCACATGTCCGCCGTCACGGCCTCGTCGTTGACGCTGAACTTGTCCGCCACCGAACGCCCCGTGTGCACGCCCGTCTGGACGACGAGCCCGCCATCGGCGGACAGCACGCCCTCGCCCCGGCGGAGCGCGTGGGCCACGAGCTCGCTCGCCACGCAGTTGGCATGCACGAAGCCGCCGGGCACGACGCCCGAGCCCTGGACGGCGGCGAGGGCAGCCGCATCGACGACGTTCTGATGGGGGCTCATGGGCGCTCTCCTCGTTCCCGCACGTGTCTCTGGCGGCTCATAATCTGAAAGCCGCCCCTATACGGGAGTAGGTTCTCCCGGTCCAGCGCTTGTTTTTGCTGCGTTTCTTGCTGCACCTGCGAGATGGACCAGGCCGGCGCGCACGGCATTGCCCCCATCGACCGGGGCCGGCCAAGCAATGCGGCGAACCACCTCGTCCAGCACGAGGTCGAACCCGTCCACGTCGCACGCCACCATGCGCCACGGCCCCGCCTGGAGCCCGGTGCCGGCCGCAATGGCCTCGAGCGCCTCTGGATGGTCGTCATTGCAATGCGCCACGATCGAGGCCTCTGCGCCCGCCACGGCCTCCACATGCGCCGGGTCCGGCGTGAGCTGCGCCTCGCTGAGCCGGAAGGCCCGCGCGAACCCCCCGATGTAGCTGCCGCCGCGGGGACGCACGCGCCAGAGGGTGAAATCGTCGAACCCGGCGTAGAACGCGGCGTAAGGATGCAGCGCGACCCAGCGGGCCTTCAGCGCCGCGTCGGTCTCGCGCACGGCCTCACCCAGCACCGTGAGGCGGGGAGCCGTCTGCACGTTCGGGCCATCCTGGGCGCCCTGCACCATCACCGCGCAGCGCGGGTCCGCCAGCAGGTGGCGCGTGTGCTCCGACAAACCCGAGAGCAGCATCAGCACGCTGCCATCCGGCGCCGTGGCGGGAGTGATCAGCGAGGCGAAGGGCTGCCCGCCGTCAGCCGTCGCCAGCGTGCCGGCACGGGCACTCCGGAGCAGCAGGATCGGCTCGCGCCCGGCATCTGGTCGTTGCATTCGGCAATTCCGCCACAATTGACTGTTCAATCCTGTGCACGCCCTGGCATTCCTGCAAGGCGCGTAAAGGTATTCGGCATGAAACACACCATTGCGCTGGTCGACGACGACCGGAACATCCTCACCTCCGTCTCGATGACGCTCGAGCAGGAGGGCTTCATCGTGCGCACCTACACGGATGGGGAGAGCGCGCTGCAGGGCTTGCTCGCCAAACCCGTCGACCTGGCCGTGCTCGACATCAAGATGCCGCGGATGGACGGCATGGAGCTGCTGCAGCGCCTGCGGGCCAAGAGCGCCCTGCCCGTCATCTTCCTCACCAGCAAGGACGAGGAGCTGGACGAGCTGATGGGCCTGCGCCTGGGTGCGGACGACTACATCACGAAGCCGTTCAGCCAGCGCCTGCTCATCGAGCGCATCCGCGCCCTGCTGCGCCGCAACGAGGCGAGCCGGGCCGAGGGTTCCGGGGCTGCCCCGGGCGGCGTGCTGGTCCGCGGCGACCTGCGGCTCGACGACACGAAGCACCAGTGCCTCTGGCGCGACCGGGACATCCAGCTCACCGTCACCGAGTTCCTGCTCGTGAAGGCCCTTGCGGCCCGGCCCGGGATGGTGAAGTCCCGCGACCAGCTGATCGATGCGGCCTATGGCGAGAACATCTATGTGGACGACCGCACCATCGACAGCCACGTGAAGCGCCTGCGCAAGAAGTTCCGCGCCAGCGACGAGACCTTCGACCAGATCGAAACGCTGTATGGCATCGGCTACCGCTACAAGGAGCAATAGTGCCCGACAGCGGCATCCTTTCCACGACCGCGCCACAACCGGCGAAGGTGGAGCCGCCGTTCAAGGACGTGACGGACCGCTGGGTCTCGCCGCTGCTGCGCCGCATCCTGCTTGTCAACGCTTTGCCGCTGGCGCTGCTGCTCGCAGCCCTGCTCTACCTCGACCAATACCAGAACGGCTTGCTCGAGGCCGAGGTTCAGGCCTTGCGCGAACAGGCGCGCATCTACGCCGGCGCCCTGGGCGAGAGCGCCGTGCGGGAGGCGGACCCCGAAAACCCGACGCTCCAGCCGGACATCGCCCGCTCGCTGCTGCGCCGCCTGACCGAGCCCACGCCCAACGCCCAGGCCCGGCTCTATGCGCCGGACGGGCAGATCGTCGCCGACAGCCGCGTGCGGGAAGGGGCGGGCGGCGCCGTGGTCACGGAGCCGCTGCCCCCGGCGGTGGACCGAGGCCGCCTGCTGGGCTGGATCGGCGCCGCCTACGACACGGTCCTGGCGATACTGCCGCACCGCACGCCGGGCCCCGTGCTCGAGCTGAGCCCGTCCGCCGGTGGTGCGGAGTGGCAGCCGGACGTGAAGGAGGAGCTCCGGATCATCGCGAGCAACGATGGCAAGGCCATGGCTCCCTATGTGCGCCGCACGCAGGACAACCGCCTGCTGGTCACGGTCGCAGAGCCCGTGCTGCGCACCAGGCATACCGTGGGCATCGTGCTGCTCACCCGCGAGGCGCGGGAGGTGGACAACTCGCTGTTCACCGTCCGCATGAGCATCCTCGGCCTGTTCGCGCTGGCGCTCGTGCTCACGGTGGCGCTCTCGTGGTACCTGTCGCTCACCATCGCCCGCCCCATCCTGCGCCTGGCCCGCGCAGCCCACGCCATGCGCGAGGGCCGTGGCCGCTCCGGAGCCGTGCCGCCAGCCCTGCTGGAGCGGACGGACGAGGTGGGCGAACTCGCCCACGCCTTCTCCGAAAGCGCCTCCGCACTGTGGACCCGCATGGACGCCACGGAGCGCTTCGCCGCCGACGTGGCGCATGAGATCAAGAACCCGCTCAGCTCCATCCGCAGCGCAATCGAGACACTGAGGCGCATCGAGGATGCCGGGCAGCAGCGCCGGCTGCTGGCGATCATCGCCGAGGATGTGATCCGGCTCGACCGCCTCATCAGCGACATCAGCGATGCGAGCCGGGTGGATGCCGAGCTCTCCCGCACCGCCATGGCGCAGATCGACGTGGGGCCGATCCTGTCGACCCTGGCCGAGATCCATGACGCCACGCGTCGCCCGGGTGACCCGGTGATGGCGGTCGAACTGGCGGACGGCAAGCTGGTCGTCTCGGCCGTCGAGGGCCGCCTGGTGCAAGTGCTGCGCAACCTCATCGGCAACGCGCTCAGTTTCTCCCCACCCGATGGCTGGGTGGCTCTCCGGGCCAAGGCCGAGGGCGGCTTCGTCGAGATCGCGGTCGAGGATGACGGCCCCGGCATCCCAGAGGCCAAGCTCGACAACATCTTCGACCGTTTCTACAGCGAGCGCCCGGCGGGCGAGCGGTTCGGGCAGCATTCAGGGTTGGGGCTGTCGATCAGCCGGCAGATCGTGGAAGCGCTGAAAGGCCGGATCGCCGCAGAGAACCGGCGGGACGGGGAGGGCAAGGTGGTCGGGGCGCGGTTCCTGGTGCGGCTGCCACAGGCCTAGCTACGTTTCACGTGAAACATCCGGCGCCGTATTCGCGCCGCACAGCACGACACCCAAGCGCGCACCCGGCGGCGGCACCCATCGCCCGTCGAGCAACGGCGCAAGCGCTGCCGCGCCGCCCGGCTCGGCCACGATCCGCAGGCGCTCCCACAACCATCGCTGCGCCGCACGGATCGAGCCGTCCGGCACCAGCACCACCTCGATCCCGGACTGCTGGGCCACCGCGAACATGTGCGTGCCCACCTGCCGGGCGCCGAGACTGTCCGCCGCAAGCCCGCCCACCTCGACCGGTATGGGGCGGCCCGCTGCCAGGGCGGAATGCAGCGAGGGGCAAAGCTCGGGCTCCACCGCCACCACCCGCGTCGGCCCATCCAGATACCATGCGGCCACACCGCCGATCAGCCCGCCTCCACCTACGGCGACCAGCACGTGCGTGCACTCCGGCGCATCCGCCTCCAGCTCGCGTCCTACGGTCCCCTGCCCGGCCAGCACCGCCTCGTGGTCGTAGGCATGCACGTTGAGCAGCCCTCGCTCCTCGGCGAAGGCGCGACAGGCCTCGGCTGCCTCGGCGTAGTTCGCACCCCCCCGCATCACCGTCGCCCCGTAGCCCGCAATCCGCACGGCCTTCACCTCGGGCGTCGGCTGCGGCACGAACACCGTCGCTGCCCGGCCCAGCGCCCGCGCCGCATAGGCCACCGCCGCGCCATGGTTGCCCCCGCTCGCCGCGGCAACGCCGCCCGGGCCGGCGTCGGTCAGAAGCCGGTTGAACGCGCCCCGGGCCTTGAAGCTGCCCGTGTGCTGCAGGAACTCGAGCTTCAGCACGCAGCCGGGGGCCGACGGAAGGTCATCCTCCAAGCGCATCACCGGCGTCCGCCGGACGTGGGATGACAGGCGCGCGGCGGCCGCCTCGATCGTGTCGCGATTGAGCATCGCCAACGGTCGCATGCGGGCCGGGGCTGCACAACCGGGCGAGCACAAAGCCCTTCCCTTCTGGCCCGAACCGGCCCAAAACCGCAGGACGATGTCCATCCACGCAAGCTGTGCCGCCCATAACGGGGCAGGCGTGCTGCTGATGGGGCCACCAGGCTCGGGCAAGTCCGACCTCGTGCTCCGGCTGCTCCATCATGGCTTCGACCTGGTGGCGGACGACCGCGTGGACATCGTCGATGGAGTGGCCCAGGCCCCGGCCGCCCTGGCCGGGCTGCTCGAGGTCCGCGGCCTCGGCGTGGTCCGGCTGCCGCACCTCGAGGCAGCGCGGCTCGCACTCGTGGCGCATATGGGCCGCGGCGAGCGCATGCCGCTGCCCTCTACGTGGCAAGGCCTGCCCGCCATACACATCGACCCGGCAAGCGCCTCCGCCCCGGAACGTCTCGTGCTGGCGCTCCAGGCCGTGCAGGGCCAAATCGGCGTTGTGGCTGGCGCCTTCGCATGAACCCGGTCGTGCTCGTGACCGGGCTCTCCGGCGCCGGCAAGGCCTCCATCCTCCGCGCCCTCGAGGACCTCGGCTACGAGGCGGTCGACAACCCGCCGCTGACCATGGTCGACACGCTCGTCGCCCGAGGTGACCGCCCGCTCGCGATCGGCCTCGACGCCCGCACCCGCGGCTTCGACGCCGACGGCGTGCTCGCCACCCTCGCCCAGCTCCGGCAAGACCCCGGCCGCCGCGTGGACCTCGTCTATGCCTGGGCCGACACCCCGGCGCTGCTCCGGCGCTACACGGAAAGCCGTCGCCGCCACCCCCTGTCGCCGCACGGCCGGGTCGCGGACGGGATCGAGCACGAGGCCACGCTGACCGCCCCGCTCCGGCACGGCGCTGACCTGTTCATCGACACATCCGGCCTGCCGCTGCCAGAGCTGCGCCGGATCGTCGAACGCCGGTTCCTGCCCGGCACCGATGGACCGGGGCCGCTCGCTGTCACGCTCACGTCGTTCGCATTTCCCGAGGGGCTGCCACGCGAGGCCGACATGGTGTTCGACGCACGTTTTCTTCGGAATCCCCACTACGATCCCATATTACGGCCAGGCACCGGGAAGGACATGGCAGTCGCCGCCTATGTCGAGGCCGACCCGGACTTCGAGGTCTTTTACGGCATGGTCGAGAACATGCTTCAGCTGGTCCTTCCGCGCTTCGTGCAGGAGGGCAAGAAATACGCGACGATCGCCGTGGGTTGCACGGGCGGCCGGCATCGGTCCGTCCGCATCGTCGAGCGTTTGGCGCCGGCCCTGCGGGACGCGGCGGAGGCGACGGGCGGTTTGCGTCAATGGCAGGTGAACGTACTTCATCGGGAACTTGCCGACGAGGCGTCGAAGGAATTGACCCGCGGCGAACAAGGCGGCATTGCAGGCGATCAAGGAGCCGATCGCCCGATGTCCGCCAGCGCCGCTTCAGGAAAGGCTTGACCCCCCGATCATGATCGGCCTCGTGCTGGTAACCCACGGCCGTCTCGCCGACGAGCTGCGCTCCGCCATGGAGCATGTCGTCGGCCCGCAGCGGAACGTCGCGACGATCTGCATCGGCCCCGATGACGACATGGAGGGCCGCCGTGCGGACATCCGTGCCAAGATGGACGCGGTGGACCAGGGCGACGGCGTCGTGCTGCTCACCGACATGTTCGGCGGCACGCCCAGCAACCTCGCCATCTCGATGATGACGCGGGATGGGGTGGAGGTGCTCTCGGGCGTGAACCTGCCCATGCTCGTGAAGCTGGCCAAGGTGCGCGGCAGCCAGACGCTGGGCGAATGCGTGGACTGCGCGCAGGCGGCCGGGCGAAAATACATCGCCGCCGCCTCGCACGTGCTGCCGTCCTGCCGCAAGACGGGGTCGTGACCGACGAGGCTGGGTCGGCGACCCTGTCCAGAACCTTCCGCATCGTGAACCGCCGTGGCCTGCATGCCCGGGCGGCCGCCAAGTTCGTGACGATGGCCGAGCGCTTCGGCGCCTCGGTGGATGTGCTGCGGGATGGGCAGAGCGTCTCCGCACGCTCCATCATGGGCCTCATGATGCTCGGCGCCGGCATGGGCTCCACAATCGAGGTCCAGGCCGAAGGATGGGACGCCAAGGAGGCGCTGGACGCGCTGGGCTCGCTCGTCGAGGCTGGCTTCAATGAGCAGGACTGACGCGGGCGGAGCGCACGAGGAGCGGCGGCTGGTCGGTATCCCGGCCTCCCCGGGCGTCGCGATCGGCCCGGTGTTCCGCACCGTCGAGGCGCCCGCGATCGTTACCCGCCAGCGCATCCACGCTGCCGACATCCAGGCCGAGCTCGCCCGGCTCGAGAGCGCCATCCGCCAGTCCCGCAAGCAGCTGCTGAAGCTGCGCGCCCGCGTCGCCGTGCTGCCCGAGGAGAGCCAGGGTGAGATCGCGCCGCTGCTGGACGCCTACCTGCAGATGCTCGGCCCCTCACGCCTGGTGCGCGGCGCCCGGACGCGGGTGGAGGAAAAGCTCGTTTCGGCCGAGACCGCCACCATGGAGGAGGCGAACAGCATCGCCCACGCGCTGGAGGCGGCGGATGCCAAGCGCCAGGCCGACGAGGTGCGCGAGATCGGCCGCCGCCTGGTGCGCAACCTCACCCGCGCGCCCTTCCGCAGCTTCGCCGACAGCGCGCCTGGCTCCATCCTGGTGGCCGAGGCCCTGCGCCCGAGCGACGCTGCCCTCATCGATCCGGCGCGCATCGCAGGCGTGGCCACCGAGGAGGGCGGGACGGACGGGCATACCGCCATCATGCTCCGCGCCCTCGGGATCCCCTCCGTGCTGGGCGCGCCGGGGCTGATCGCAGGCCTCCGGGCGGGGGCCACGCTGGTGCTGGACGGGTCCGCCGGCACCGTCGTGGTGGACCCGGCGCCGGCCACGCTGGCTGGCGCGCGCCGTGCAGTGGCAAACTACGCGCGCGAGCGGCAGCGCCTGAGCCGCCTGCGCCGCCTGCCCAGCGTCACGCTCGATGGCGAGGCGGTCGAGCTGCAGGCCAATTTCGAGCTGCCCGTCGAGCTGCCCATGATCGCGCAGTCGGGGGCGGCCGGCATCGGGCTGCTACGCTCCGAGTTCCTGTTCATGAACCGTGACACGGTGCCGGACGAGGCGCAGCAGGCCGAGACCTACCGCACCGTGGTGGAGACCATGCAGGGCGACCCGGTGACCATCCGCGTGCTGGACTGGGGCGGCGAGAAGGAGATCGAGGCGCTGAGCTCGGCCGGCCTGGTGCCGGATATGGTCGACGCGAACCCGGCGCTGGGCCTCCGCGGCATCCGCCTCCTGCTGCGCCAGCCGGCGCTGCTCGAGACGCAGCTCCGCGCGATCCTGCGCGCGAGCCTCGCGGGGCCGGTGCGCGTGATGCTTCCCATGGTCACGAACGTGGCCGAGGTGCGCGCCGCCCGGGTGCATTACGACCGTGCCGCCCAGGCGCTGCGGCAGGCTGGCGTGACGCTGCCCGCCGCCCTTCCGCCGCTCGGCATCATGGTCGAGACGCCCGGCGCCGCCCTGTCGGCCGATGCGCTGGCCTCCGTCGCCGACTTCTTCGCCATCGGCACGAACGACCTCTGCATGTATGCGCTGGCCGTCGACCGCGGCGAGTCGGACGTGGCCGACCTGTACGATCCGCTGCACCCGGCCATGCTGCGGCTCATCCAGTTTACCGTCGAGGCCGGCGCCCGGCACCGCATCCCGGTGAGCGTGTGCGGCGAGATGGCTGCCAACCCGGCCATGACGCCCCTGCTGCTGGGCCTCGGCCTGCGCAGCTTCAGCATGAACGCCGCCAGCGTGCCGCGCGTGAAGCAGGCCGTGCGCAGCACCACGATCGACGACTGCCAGCGGCTGACCTGGCAGGTGATGAAGCAGGTCGACGCCCAGCGCACGCGGGACCTCATGGCGCAGTTCGGGGCCTGACCGCCAAGCCTCAGGCGGTCATGCGATGACACGCGGCAGGGTGCTCCGGCGGCAGCCTGGGCCCGGCGCCGAACAGCTTCTCCCGGTAGGTGCCGGGCGTGTAGCCGGCCTTGTAGGCACCGCGCTCCTGCAGCAGCGGGACAACCAGGTCGATCACGCTCTCCAGGCACTCGGGCATCACCGTGCGGGACAGGTTGAAGCCATCCACCCCGGCCTCGTCCATCCAGGCCTGCAGCGCGTCCGCCACCTGCGCCGGGCTGCCGACGATGGGGGGCTGGCGGCTGCCCAGCACGGACTGCTCGAGCAGCTTGCGCTTGGTCCAGGTGGGGCCCGCGACCTTGGCCATGGCGGCGACGTTGCTCTGGATCGCGTTCGTCTGGCCGGCCTGGATGGGCTCGTCCATGCCGTAACGGGAGAAGTCGATGCCGAGCGAGCTGGACGCGTGGGCCAGCGCGCCCTCGGCGCTCGCGCGGGCGGCGTAGTCGGCAAGCATCTCCTGCGCCTCCCGCTCCGTGCGGCCCACCACGACCGTGGCGCCCACCATCACCTGGATAGGGCGAGGGGCGGCGCGGGCGCGCAGGTCCGCAACGATGCCGGCCACGATGGCGCGGGTGGTGCCGTTCACGAACACGCACTCCGCATGCCGCCCGGCGAAGGTCCGGCCACGGTCGCTGGCGCCGGCCTGGTAGAGCACCGGGGTCCGCTGCGGCGAGGGTTCGCAGAGGTGGATGGCGCTCATGCGGTATTGAGGGCCGTCGTGCTCGATGCGGCGTACGCGGGCCGGGTCCGTGTATTGGCCCGGGGTGCGCTGCACGGCGTCGTCGGCCCAGGAGCCTTCCCACAGGGCGTAAACGGCCTCCATGTACTCGTCGGCCAGGTCGTAGCGGTCGTCGTGCGCCATCTGCCCGGCGTAGCCCAGTGCACGGGCGGCGCTGTCGAGGTAGCCCGTCACGACGTTCCAGCCTATCCGCCCGTCGGTCAGGTGGTCCAGCGTGCTCATGCGCCGGGCGAATAGGTAGGGCGGCTCGTAGGCCAGGTTGCACGTCACGCCGAAGCCGAGGTGCCGGGTTGCGGCGGCCATGGCGGGCACGAGCAGGAGCGGGTCCAGCAGCGGCACCTGCACGCCGGCCCGGAGTGCGGCATCGGGGGTGCCGCCATAAACGTCGTAGAGGCCCAGCACGTCGGCCAGGAACAACCCGTCGAAGAGTCCACGCTCGAGCAGGCGGGCGAGGCCGGTCCAGTGATCGAGGCGGTTGTAGCGGTGTGCGGTGTCGCGAGGGTGGGACCACATCCCCTGCTGGATGTGGCCGGGGGTGGCCATGTCGAAGGCGTTGAGGCGGATCTGCCTCATCAGTTCGCGACCCTCGCGTCGTGCTGGCCCGTCTCGGCCAGGGCGGCGGCGACCACGCCGGTGGCCTTGGCCTCGGCGATGAAGGCCTGGAGCGTGGCCAGCGCCTCGGCCAAGTCGCCGGAGACACGGTCGCGCGGGGTGGCCATGGCCTGTTCGATCGCCATGAAGGCGCCCGGGAGCAGCCGCATGCCCGGGTTGGCGGCAACCAGGCCGCCCATGGCCTGCTTGACGCCGGCCAGCACGTCGCCCCGCCCGGCCGCGAAGGCGGCGCCGGCTTCCTCCCCGGTGGGCAGGCGCATCAGCGTCGCTTGGGTGAGCGCTCGGGTGAGATAGAGGTCATAGGCGCTGCCCCGGGCCACGAGCACGGTGGTGCCGGCGCGGTCCACCTCCGCATTCGCCTGCAGCGTGGAGGCACCCCGGACGGCGTAGGCGCCCTCGATCAGCACGTAGGGCGCCGTGAACGCCAGGCCCTGGCCGCGTACCGGGTCGATGGCGAGGAAGCAGACGTCGTAGCCGCCGGCCGCCAGCGCGTCCGTCACGGCGCCGGCGCTGTTGAACTCGATGAGCTGGACCGGCACTCCGAGCCGTGCACCCAACGCCCGGGCAAGGGCCACGGAGACGCCGCCCGGGCCGGCCGGGCCGCGCTGGGCCAGCACCGGGTTGCCGTAGTTGATGGCGGCCCGGAGCGTCCCCGTGGGGGCCAGGGCGCGCGTGGCGTCTTGCGCGGCGGCAGGGCCCGCGGCGAGGAGCGCGAGGGCGGCGACGAGGGTCTTCACGCTCATAGCCCTGCCTTGTCGAGCTGCAGGATCGCACGCGCGCAGGCCTGGGCACGCGGGACCAGCGTGTCCAGTTCCAGGTATTCCTCCGGCGTGTGCGCCTTGCCGCCCACGGGGCCCACGGCGCAGATGGTCGGCGTGCCCACCCCGGCAGTGAACCCGCTATCGGCGCAGCCGCCCGAGAACTCGCCCGTGACGCTCAGGCCGCTGGCCGCGGCGGTACTCACATACAACTCGAACAGCCGCCGTGCCGCGTCCGTTTGCACCAAGGGAGAAAACTCGCCCTTGATCTCGAGCGTGCTCCGCGTGCCGGGCACGTTGGCATGGGCGGCGATTGCGGCGATGCGGGCCATCACGTCGTCATGGTCCTCGGGTTTCACGTAGCGCAGATCGATCTGCGCCTCGGCCCAGGGCGCCACGGTGTTGACCGATTGGCCGCCGCTGACGAGGCCCACGTTGAGGGTGATCCCGCGCGCCAGGTCCGTCAGCGCGTGCAGCGCCACGATCTTGCGGGCGAGCTCCTCGATGGCGGAGATGCCGTGCTCGAAATTGCCGCCCGAGTGCGCTGCGCGGCCTTCGATGCGCAGGCCCATGAACACGCCCCCCTTGCGCCCGGTGACGACGCCGCCGTTGGGCCGCCCGGGCTCGGAGTTGAACACGACGCGGGCACCGCGGGCCTCGGCCTCGATCACGGGCCGCCCCTCGGGCGAGCCGATCTCCTCATCGCCCGTGAAGAGGCCCACGAGCGGGCCCGGGCTGCCGCCGAAGCGGGCGAAGGCGGCCAGGACGAAGCAGTTCATCACCAGCCCGGCCTTCATGTCCGCCACCCCCGGGCCGCTCGCGATGGTGCCGTCGATGCTGAAGGGGCGGCGCGCCACCTCGCCCGCCGGGAACACCGTGTCACGGTGCCCCATGAGCACGATCTTGCCCCCGGCATTGCCGCCGCCTTCGTGAGGGACGATCGCACGGAGGCAGTCGCCGTGGCGGCTCTGGGGCACGTGCTCGACGGGGATGCCGTGAGCCTCGAGGAAGCGCTGCACCACGGCGCCCACCGCGTCGATGCCGGGCTTGTCGTAGCTGCCGCTGTCGATGTCGACCATGTCGCGCAACAGCTCGATCATGGGGCCGTGCTGGGTGGCGAGCCAATTGGCGATGGCGGCTTCGGGGGCGTCGACGCTCATTGGTTGGGCTCCATGGCTTTCTCGATGATGCGGGCCGCCCGCAGCACCACGTCGTCCCGGCCGATGGCGGCGGCGAGCTGGATGCTGCGGGGCAGGCCGTCGTGCCGCCCGAGCGGGACGCTGATGGCGGGCTGGCGGCTGAGGTTGAAGGCGAAGGTCCAGGGCGCCCAGTGGTGCAACAGGTCGTGGGCCGGATCCCCGAGCGGCGCGTCGGCCAGCGGAGGCGGGCCGGGGACGGTGGGGCAGAGCACGAGGTCGAACCGCCGATGCAGCCCGGCCATGGCGTGCGCGGCCTGCACCTGCTGGCCCATGGCGTGCATCAGCTCGGTGCCGCCCATCGCCGGGCCGCCCGCCAGCCTGAGCAGCCCGGCGTCGAGCGACGGGCGGCGGTCCTCCGGCGTGTTGGCGACGACCAGGCGAAGGGCGGTGCGCCAGAGGTCCGCAAAAAGGGCACCGGTGTCCGGCAGGCCGAACGCGGCCGGGTCCACCTCCTCGAGCCTGGCGCCGGCCTCGCCGAGCAGTGTCGCGGCGTGCTCCACCGCGGCGATGCCGGGGCCGTCGATGGGCGCCACGAACCCCGGCGTGCCGAGAACCGCGATGCGCAGGCCGGCCACGCCGTGCTCGAGAGTGGGCGTGGCGGGCGTGTGCGCGGTGCAGAACGGGTCCCGCCAGTCGGGCGTGCTCATGGCGTCCAGCATGAGCGCCGCGTCCCGCACGGTCCGCGTCATGGGGCCGGCCACGGCGACGCTGGCGAAGGCGCCCAGCGGCCATTGCGGCACGCGGCCGAAGCTCGGCTTCAGGCCCACCACGCCGCACCAGGCGGCCGGGATGCGGATGGAGCCGCCGGCATCCGTGCCCACGTGCAGCGGCCCGAAGCAGGCGGCCGCCGCCGCCCCGGCGCCCGAGGAGGAGCCGCCCGTGCTGTAACGCGGGTCGTGCGGGTTGCGGGTGATGCCGTGCAGCGGGCAGTCGCCGGGGGACTTCCAGCCGAACTCGGTGGTGGTGGTCTTGCCCAGGATGATGCAGCCCGCCGCGCGGAGGCTGGTCACCAACGGCGCGTCGTGCGCGGCCGGCGTCGGGTCCGTGGTGCGGGAGCCGCGGCGGGTGGGGTGGCCCGCGACGTCGACCAGGTCCTTGATGGTGCAGGGCACGCCGTCCAGCGGGCCAATCGGGCGGCCGGCGTGCCAGCGCTCGGCACTCGCGCGCGCGGCGGCGGGGGCGGCCGGGTCCAGCAGGGCAAAGGCGTTGAGGCCGGGGTTGGTGCGGGCGATCCGCTCCAGCGTGGCCTGCAGGGCTTCGACGGGGGTGAGGGTGCCGGCTTCGTAGGCGGTGGCCAGGGCGGCGGCGGACAGCAGGCTGGGGTCGGTCATGTCGGAGCCGGGAGCAGAACGGGGCTGAACGCGACGGAATCCATGATGCTCACGCCGGCACCGCCGTCCGATGGGGCTCCAGCCAGCCCATGGCTGCTTCGGGCTCGGCATCCGTGCTGGGGAGGTAGGGCTTGATGTCGAGCAGCGGCGTGCCGTCCAGGCAGTCGAGGTTGTGCACGTGCAGCCGGGCGCCCTCCACGCGCAGGAGCCGGACCACGCTGAGCCCGATCGGGTTGGGGCGCACGGGGGAGCGGGTGGCGAACACGCCGCGGGGCTTGCCGTCCGTTGCGCGCGCGAACGCGGGCGTGACGTGCAGCGTGTCCGGCTGCGGCCCAAGCCAGTAGAGCAGGATCAGGTGGGAGAAGCCTTCGATGCCCTCGAGCCCGGCCGCGTAGGCCATGTCCAACTCCGCCACGCAGTCCGGCGGCGGCTGCAGCTTGCGGCCGTTGCGCGGACAGTCGGCCAGCGTGGCGAACGGGGTGCGCAGCCTCCCGATGGGTGTCATTGGGCGATGGCGGCCGACCACGGGCTCATGGTGTCCGTGATGCCGGTGCGCATGCCGTCCTTCACCTGGATCAGGTTCGGGCAGGCGAAGTTAACGGGCAGCACGCCGTGCTCCACCACCTCGACCGGGCCCTGCGCCTCCAGCGCGGCCAGCACGTCCGCCGGCAGGCGGCAGTCGGCGTGGACCGTGTCGGCGTCGCTCACGTCGATCCGCGGATGCGCGGCGGCCTCGGCCGGGTCCATGCCGAACTCGGCGGTGAAGGCCAGCATCTGCGCGACGGCGGCCATGATGCGCCGCCCGCCCGAGGCGCCAGCGGCGAGCACGGGGGCGCCGTCCCTGGCCAGGATCGCAGGCAGCATGTTCGTCAGCGGCCGCTTGCCGGGGCCTACAGAGTTCGGGCGGCCGGGCGTCGGGTCGAACCACATGACTCCGTTGTTCATCAGCACGCCCGTGCCGGGCAGCACCACGCGGCTGCCCATCGACGAGAGGAGCGTGGTCGTCATGGCGACCATCGTGCCGTCCGCGTCGCAGGTGGTCAGGTGCGTGGTGCAGCTCTCGGCGGCCAAGGGGTCGGCGTCGCCGAGGCCCTCGAGCCGCTCGGCATAGGCGGTGCGCATGGCCCCGGCGAGCGCCGCGAACCAGGCTGCGTCGGGCGCCGTGCTGCGGGGCATCAGCGCCACCACGCGGGCGAAGGTGGGCGAGGCGGTGAGGCCTCCTGCGAGCTGCAACGTGCCTCCGGCATAGGGCAGCTCGGTGCAAGGGCGGATCTCTGCCGTGCAGCCCCGCAGGTCGTCGGCGTCCAGCACAGCGCCGAGCGCCTTCAGGTCGGCGGCGAGCGCGCGGGCCACATCGCCCTCGTAGAAGTCCCGCAGCCCGGCATGGGCCAGCTGCTCCAGCGTGTCCGGCAGCGCGCCGAGGCGGAAGAAGCCGGGCGCGCCCTGGTAGGGGGCCACGGGCGGCAGGCCGTTCGGCAGGTAGATGGCCGCACTGCTCGGGTAGCGGCGCAGGATGACCGCGGCGTTGGCCACCTTGAGCGTGGTGAACCAGTCCTGCGGCAACCCCCGCTGGGCGAGCGCAACGGCGGGCGCGAGCAGCTCCCCGATCGGCATCGTGCCGAAGCGCTCGTGGAGCAGCGCATAGCCGGCCGGGGCGGACGGGATGGCGAAGCTGAGCGGGCCGTGGACGTTCGCGTCGTCCTCCACCTCGGGCCAGGCAAACAGGTCCTGCGCGCGGCGGCCCGTGAGGCGGAACACGTCCGGCTGCAGGCGCCCGGGTGCCCGGGGGCCGAAATCGACCACCTCCGCCCGCGCCTGCCCGGCCCGGTGCACCAGCGCGAACCCGATGCCGCCCAGCCCGCTGTTCCATGGCTCCATTGCCGCCAGCGCCAGCGCCGTCGCCACCGCCGCGTCCACCGCGTTGCCCCCGGCCTCGAGCACCGAGACGCCGGCCAGCGCCGCATCGCGCGACTGGCTCGCCACCATGCCGCGCCGGCCGGTCGCGGCGGGCTTCGTCACCTGCCAATGCTGCGTCACATGGTCGGGCGGGGCGTAGGGCATGCGCGTGTCTCCGGGGCCAGTCGGCGCCAACGTCCTCCGGCTACGCGAACTTGTCCACGCCGGGATGCGTTGGCATGGTGTGACATGAATTTGTCGCTGGACCGACTCGCGTCGATCCTGTCTGGCGTGCCTCGCCCGCGTCAACGAGAGGTTCGAGCCGAATGACCGCAGCCCCAACCGTGACAAGCCCGCCCTCGAGCGCCGTCCAACTGAGCTTCGTCGTCCCTGCCTTCAACGAGGAGGCGCTGTTGCCGGCCTGCCTCGCGGCGATACGGGCGGAGATCGACCGATCGGGCGTGCAGGCGGAGGTGATCGTTGTGAACAACGCGAGCACCGACCGCACGCCCGAAGTGGCGGCATCGACGCCGGGCGTGACGCTGGTGAACGAGCCGGTCAAGAGCCTGGTGGCTGCAAGACGGGCCGGATACGAAGCAGCACAGGGCGTGCTGATCGCCAATATCGACGCGGACACCCAGATCCCCGTGGGGTGGATCGATCACGTCATGACGGGTTTTCAGCGGGATACGTCGCTCGTGGCCTATAGCGGCCCCTATGACTACTATGACGTTCCGCTGCACGTCCGTTACATGGCACGGGCGTTCTATGCCATCGGGTTCTGCACCTACGCCTTCAACAAGCATGTGCTGGGCGTGGGCAGCATGATCCAGGGTGGCAACTTCGTGGTCAAGCGCGCCGCGCTCGAGCAGGCGGGCGGGTTCAGCGACACGTTCCAGTTCTATGGCGAGGACACGGACATCGCGCGGCGTATGAGCCGCGTGGGCAATGTTGACTTCACGTGGAAGCTGATGGCCCGGTCGAGCGGCCGGCGGTTACGGGGGGACGGGGTGTTCATGACCGCCCTGCGCTACAGCACCAACTACATCTGGGCGACGTTCTTCCGCAAGCCGTTCACGAGCGCCTGGAACGACTACCGGTAGGCCGGCGACTTTCTCTTAACGCGCTCTTTCGCTAGCAGGCGGTGGCGCAGCCAGCCCGGCATCGGCGCAAGCCGTCGAGCGTTCTCCGCCGAACAGCCCGTCGATGAACAAGCCGAGCTTGTCCAGGCCGGTCGCGTCGAGGCGGCCTTGCACGTCGTGGAAAGGCCCTTCCACGACGACCGGGACAGCCACTTGGGAACCCGCGATCTCTGTCATCGGCCGCAACTTGAAGGCCACCGTCTCCCGGCCGAAATCGACAGTCCCGGTGCCATCGAGCTTGAGATACGTCGTGTCCAAGGCAACGGTCCGGAACCGCCCGACCCCTCGTTCGAACGACCCGACGAGGCCGAGGCAGTGCAACGCCGTTTCCCCTTGGGGGGGCACCTTGATGCTGAGCGCCTCGAGCGACGCGGACGTCAGCATGGTGAAGGCCTCATTCGTCATACGGCCGCCCATCAACGTCGCCGAGAGCTGTCCGCCCAGCGAGGCCGCGACGTCGTGCGGAGTGCTCCCGATGCCCTGCAGGTTCGCCTCGATCCGGACAAAGCCCTCCATCGGCCCGGGCAGGCCGGCGTAGCGGGCCACGAGCGCGAGCGGGATGCCCGGCGCGCGCAGGTCGACGGCGACGGGTATGCCGTTGCCCGATGCATCGACCTTGAACGACATGTGCAGCGGGCCTTGGGGCAGGGACACCGTGACCGGACCGGCCACCATACGGCCCCCCTCGAGCCGAAGTGCCAAGCCCACGTTCCGCCAGACCTCGCCTTGGAACGGCATTGCGGCAATCTGCGCCGTGAGGTTCACCTTCGGCCCTCGCAGGCGCGCCCAGTCGAACGGGGCGGTCGAGATGGCCGGCCCCCGGGCGCCGGCCATTGCAGGCGCGGCCGGCAAGGCGACACCGAACGCAACGAGCATGGCATCGAGGTCCAGGCGGGTGGAAGCCAGCTTACCCTCGACGGACAGCGCACTCCTGAGCCCTAACGTCCAGTCCCCGGCAACGTCGCCTTGGGCCGCAACCAGCTTGCCACCCCTCACGGCGAGGGCGCCGCCATCGGCCGGCACCGCGACGTGGCCTTCGAAACGCACGTTGGTCAGCGCCGGCAGACTCGGGGACAGTAACGGCCGCAATGCTGCCAAAGCCGGGGCTTGAAGCGTGGCGACCGCGTCCAGGCCGCGAAACCGTAGCGCATCGATGGCGACATTGCCTTTCAGGGCCAGGCTTCCAGCCCCAGCTTCCGCCTTGAGATCGATCGGGATGGCATGCTTGCCGTCCGGCTGTCTCGGCACTCCGACGGTGCCCGCCAGGGAGAGCGCCTGCCCGGCAAACCGGCCGGACGAAGCGATGGTCGCAACTCCCCCCTCTGCCGGCAATGACACCTTCGTCGCGCCCAGAACGAGCCCGGCGACGCTGCCAAACAGACCAGGCGCCGCAAGGTCGGCGTTGCTGAAGTGCAATTGCGTGGCGCCGACGATGGGAAGAGCGCCCAACTTGGGGCCGTTGCGGATGTGCGTCGATAGTGTCAGGCCGTGCAGCGGCGGCAACCGCATCTCGGGCAGGAGCGCGTTCAGCTTCTCCAACGCGCCGCTCGTGCCATCCACCTGCAGGTCGAACGGCCCGTCCAGGTCGAACGTCCCAGCCGCGGTTGCGGTCGTATCGAACGCGTTGATCCGCAGCTTCGCCGTCCATGGATCGCGCAGTCCGCCGGACGGCTGGGCCGCGACCTCAATGTCGAACGGCTTAAAATCGGAGTAGACAAGCACGGCGTTCACGTCGACCGGGCCGCCATCGGCCGAATTGGTCAGCGCCAGCGTTCGTACGCCGATGACCCTGGTGTAAGACGGCCCGCGCCACGTCAGCATGCCGTTCACGATTCGGACGCTGCGGATGCGCAAGCTCCACGTGGAGCTTGAATCGGAGCCGGGGCCCGCTTCCAGGACCGGGCGTGGGGTAGGTTTCGCCTGTGCCGGCGTGTTCTCGGGTGAAGGCGGTGCGGCCCACAACCAGTTGGGCTTCGAGCCGATCTGCTCGAAGAGGATATCCGGACCGATCAGCGTAAGGCGGGTCACTTCGATCTCGCGGCGGAAAAGCGCGGGGATCGACAGCCGCGCCTGGATCCGCTCGACACGAGCGATGTCGGGCCGGCTCCCGCCGGGCAGGTTGGCCAGGGTGACGTCGCTTGCCTCGATCGTCGGTTCCAGCGACCAGCCGATCCGCAAGGGGCCGTTCATCTCGATGGCCCGGCCGGTCGCGTTCAGCACGGCCGCCTCGATCTGCGGCTTGAACGCATTCAGGTCGAGGACCGCGACTGCGATCACCGCGCCCACGATCATCAAGGCCAAGCCGCCTGCGCCGTTCGTCAGACGTCGCGCCATTCTGCTCAAGACAGGCTTCCCCGCTGCGGATTACCGCGTGTGAACGCGCGGCCATCGGTGAGGTGGCACGAGCGCGGCGCAATTCGTCATCGGCGTGTGCCGCGATGTGGGTCAGGTCTGGTGACAAGATGCGACCCTGACCCGACGACCTTCAGGCTGAAGGCGCAAACCGGGCCTTGCGCGTGCAAAACAGGATGATGAGGCCGAGTGCAGCGACACCGGTGATCGCAGAGACGAAAACGCCGCCGCGAGGACCAAACTGGTTCGCGAGCAGGCCCATCAGGACCTGCCCCAGCGGCGCGACCCCGATGCAGACCGTGATCAGCCCCATCTGACGGGAGCGGAGCGCTGCCGGGACTGCCGTGAGGATCAGGCTCGTCTGCATGTTGCCGAACACTGCGAGGCCCAGCCCGCCGATCGTCAGGACGAGGCACGCCAGCAGATAGCTGGGCATCAGCGGCATGACCATGAGCGAGGCCATGAACGCCAACGAGCCGCCGAGAAGAAAAAGCAGGGGCCGGGTCGGCATGGAGCGTCTGGCCAGCAGCAGGCCGCCGATGGCGGCACCCAGGGGCTCCCCGGCTGCCAGGAGACCAGTCATCGCCTCGGACATGCCGAAGCCGAGCTGGGCCAGCGGGGCGACGATGGCGGTGTAGGAAAAGGCAAACAGGTTCATGGCCGCGGTGACCGCCAGCACGGCCAGCACCGTGACATTACGCGTGGCGTACCGGAACCCGTCGGCGAGGTCTCGCGGGATCCCCGATACCTTCAACGGGCGCGTGGTCTGGGAATAGCGGACGCCGCCCACCAGCACGAGACCGAGGAGGGAAGCAGCGGCGGACAGCCCATAGGCCCCCGGAAGTCCCGTATAGGCAAAGGCAAGGCTGCCCATCAGCGGGCCGGCAACGCGGGCAAGCGAGTTGGTCAGGCTGTCGAGCGCTATCGCGCGGGAGACGTGGGCGAGGCCGGCACACTCGCCGATCATGCGGCGCCGGGCCGAAAGTTCGGTGGCCCAGACGCCGCCGCTGATGAAGGCGGCGACGGCCACGTGCCAGGGGCGTGCCAGTCCGGCCGCGCCCAGGACCGCGATCGCGATCGCGGTTGCGGCGCTGATCACCAAGCCGGCCATGAGGATGCGGCGGCGGTCGACTGCGTCGCAAACCACACCCATCACGGCGCCCAGTAGCAGCATCGGGAGGCTTCGGGCGGCGAGAACGATCGCGACATCGAGCCCAGAGCCGGTGGTGCGGAACACGAAAAGCCCGGCGGCGAGCATCTCGACCCAGCGGGTTGCGTTGACCAGGCCGCCCAGCACCCAGAGCCGACGAAAACTGCCGGAGGCAACGATGCTGGCGATTGTGCCATGCCGGCTCGGTGAGGAGTCCATCTCCGGACAGATTGTGCGCCCCCGGCGGGTTCTGCGCCACTCGCATGTTGCCGCGACGGACGGTCGATCGAACCCGCTGTTGACGCCGATGCCCGGTCTGGGTGCATCATCGGGTGGCCTGTTCAGGAGATTGCTCATGGTCCGCGTTCGTTGTGATGCCGTCCCCACCCCGGGTCGCCGCACCGTGCTGCTGGCCGCCGGGCTTGCGGCTCTCTTGCCGGCTACGAGGGTGCGTGCCGCCATCGAGGGTCCTGGCATCGCGGAGCTGGTGGGCACGGACGGCGCGCCGTCGGCCTTGGCCCGGGGCCTGGCGGCCGAGGCCGTCACCATCCGCGGCTACCTGTCGCCGAGCCTGGACGGGCGGGAGTTCTCCTTGTCGGAGCAGCCGTCCCTGCCATGCCAGCTTTGCGGCGCGACGCACGACCTCAGTGCCAGCCTCGCCGTGCGGACCGCGCAGTTCGAACCGGGTGCGCCGGCGTTGCAGGAGGTGGTGGTGACGGGGCGCTTGGAGCTATCGCCTGAGTTCAAGTTGAAGGACGCGACGATCGGGGCGGCATAACGTGGTCGGTCCTGCGCTGCGGCATGTCGCGTGGCTCGTAGCGCTGGCCATGCCGGCCTGGGCCCAGCCGGCGGACATGGTGCTCCGCAACGGTATCGTTCACACGGTGGACGGCGCGTCCCGCACCGTTGCGGCCGTGGCCATCCGTGGCGGACGCTTCGTGGTGGTGGGCGACGACGCCGCGGCGATGGCGCAAGCCGGGCCGGGGACGGAGGGGGTGGACCTCGCCGGGCGCACGATGGTTCCCGGGCTGATCGACACGCACCTGCACATGTCCTTTGCGGCGCTGAACCGGCCGGCGGTGGCGTTGCTGGATGCGCGGTCCGTGGCGGACGTGCAGAGGGCGATCGCAGCGCGCGTCGCGCGGACGCCGCAGGGCCAATGGGTGCTGGCGTCGTCCGGGTGGCATGAGAGCCTGCTGGCCGAAGGGCGCCTGCCCACGCGCCAGGAGCTGGACACCGTATCCCCGGACAACCCCGTCTTCATCCCGCGCGGGGGGCATGTCGTGACGGCGAACAGCCGGGCGCTGGCGCTGGCCGGGATCACGGCGGCCACGCCCAACCCGCCGGGTGGCGTCATCGTGCGCGATCCGGCCGGGGAGGCGACGGGCGTGCTGCTGGAGAACGCGGCCTACTTCGTCCGCCGTGTGCTGCCGCCCCCGCCCGGCCCGGCCGAGTATGCGCGGCTCATGCAGGAGACGATGCGCGAGCTGAACGGCTACGGACTGGTGTCGGTGGTGGACCCGGGCGTCGATGACCGGGTGATCCAGGTGTACGATCAACTGCGCCAGGCCGGGCAGATGACGGTGCGGACGGATCTGCTGTATCGCGCCCTGACGCGCGACCAGGTCCGCAAGGGGCTGACGCACAAGGCCTTGCCGGCCGACGACATGCTGCGCTTCGCCGGGATCAAGTTCCCCCTGGATGGCGGCGTCGAGGGCGCCAGGATGTACCAGCCCTACAGGATCGTGCCCGGCGAGCAGCCGGACGCCGGCTACAAGGGCCTGCTGCTGTTGCCGCCGGGCGGCGTCGACGAGTTCGTGGAGGGCCTGCGCCTGGCCGCCGCGGCCAATGTCCAGGTGCAGACCCACGCCGTCGGCGACGAGACGATCGACGTCATCGTCGATGCCTATGGCCGGGTGAACGCGGACACCCCCCTCCGCGGCCGGCGCTGGACGATCATGCACCTGTTCCTGCCGACGCCGGGCGCGATCCGCCGGATGGCCGAGATGGGCATCATGGCGACCATGCAGGACCACGCGGTGCTGCTCGGCCACAACCAGCGGCGTTGGTGGGGCGAAGAGCGGGCGGCCTATGCCATCCCGATCCGCTCGGTGATGGATGCGGGCGTTCACGTGGGCGGCGGCACGGATGGGCCCGTGGTGCCGGTGGACCCGTTCCTGTCCATGTGGTGGATGACGACCCGGCAGACGCTCAACGGCTACGCCCTGGGTCCCGAGCAGGCCATCACGGCGGCGGAGGCACTGAGGCTCTACACGATCAACAACGCCATCACGATGGGAACCGAGGCCGAGCGTGGATCGATCGAGGTGGGGAAGCTCGCCGACCTGGCCGTGCTGTCCCAGGACCTGCTGGCGGTGCCGGCGATGCAGATCCGGGACACGAAGGCATTGCTGACGATCCTGGGCGGCCGGGTAGTCCATCGCCAGGGGATGTGACGCTAATCTGAGGCGAGGGCCCGGCCGGCCCGGACCAGCCGCGCGGCGGCGCGGCGCCATAGGGGGCGTTTGGGGCCAGTGTCCCGCGCCTCATACCACCCGGCCCGTACCAGGATCGTGCCATCCGCGCAGCCGAGCTCGAGGCAGATCGCCGATCGGACGATGGCTCCCGGCACGGCGGACAGGCCGGCTGCGACGACCAGGCCGTGGATCGTGAACGCCGCGCCGTCATGTCCCACCACTCCCACGCCTGCCGGGCCATATGCGGCGATCATCCGCTGGAGTTCGGCGACGTTCGTCCGGGCCAGCTCCAAGTCGGGCCGCCTGGGCATCGGCCAGAACCGCGCAGCGCCTTCCTCCTGCGCCGCCGACGGCAACGGGGCGCCGACGGCCAACCGGTCCACGACGTCGTTCAGCAGCACGGCCGACACCTGGCCGGCCTGGGCGGCGTAGGTGTAGAAGTCCCGAGCCTTATCGAGGTCTATCGGCGCGGCGCCCACAATAGGGCCTGCATCGAATGAGGCGGTGAGGTGGTGGATGGTGACGCCCGCAAGCTCTGGCGCCTCGAGCAGCAGCCACGGGATCGGGTTAGGTCCGCGGCCGCCAGGGAGGAGGGCGGGATGGATGTTCAGCAGGGCTGCACCGCCCGGCGGCGGCAGCGGTATCATTCGTGGGTAGGACGCCACCACCACAAGCGCATTGTCGTTCGCCAACCCCGCGATGATGGCCGGCGTCAGCGGCCCGAACCGGAGCGGAATGCCATGCTGTTGCGCAAGCTGCCGGACGCGGCGCGAGCGCGGCGCGTTGGCCGTGACGACGCATGTCAGTGCAACATCCGGCCGGCGGAGCAGCATGTCCAGGCAGGGCCAGAACAGGTCGAAGCCGATATAGGCCACTCGCAGCATTAGCGCGGATCACGAGCCGTTTCGGTACCGAATGGCTGCAAGCGCCCCGCATACTCGTGATGCGCCAGCAGGCGCCGGGTGATCGGCCTCCGGATCGCGGCCGGCAGTTTGCCGTAAGCCCGGTGCGCCGGCCCGCCTTGCAGCCAGTTGACGATGCCGCTCGCATGCCAGGCGACGAGGCCGCTCCCCACGATTGAAAGCGGGACGAAGTAGTCGGCGACGTCAACCGAGGCGTTGCCCCAGACCTCCTTGTAGGCCATTGCGCCGGGCATGAGGTCGAACACGCTTATGCCCTCTTCCACACACTGACCGATGAGGCGCTCCAGATACAGCCGGGACGGCGAATAGTTCTCCCAAGCCGCATCGTAGGCGAACATGTAAAATATGAATGTCGCCCCGACCCGGAAGCCGAACCCGGCGGAAATGGTTTGTCCGTCGACCGTGAGGGCGGTGGCGACCAGCTCGCCGGCAACCTGGGCGGACCGGCAGACATCCTTGATGAAGGCGCGATAGGCGGCGGAGCGGAGCTTGTCGCTCGGGTGGCCCTTCGTCTCGGCCCATTGCAGCTTCTGCTCGAATAACCATTCCAGCGTCGTGAGCAGGCCGGCATCGTCCTCGACCCGCCGGTATTGCACAGTGCCTCGTGCGGCCACCCGCCGCCACTGCCTGCGCTGATCGGCCTGCATGTGCTTCGGCAAGGTCTCGAGGTAGGCTGCCAGCGAGCCGAAGTGGCCGAGCCGGAGGTAGCGGGATGGCGTGACGGCCTTGGCCCCAGCCTTTCCACGAAGCAGACAGGCGACCTGGGAATCCTGCCTGACATCCTGCAGCAGGAGACAGTGAATGCTCGGCATCCGGCTGACGACGGCCCAGGCGGCCGCCAGCCAGCGCTCCGCGTCGGCCCCGGGAGAGACCAGAATGTCCCGGTACTCGACGGTGTCGGACGAGAGGGACCGCAAATAGCACCCGTCCCGGACCAGCGGCCAGATGAGGGCCGCAGGGGCGTCCGCGCCTCCAGGGACGCGGCCCACCAGCACACGCAGGGAACGGCACCCCGACGCGCCCACCGCTTCCCAGGCGCGACGCTGCCAATCGAAGCGCATGAACAGGTTGTCGATGCCAGCGCGGCGATACAGGTCATCCCATGCCGGCCCGAGCGCGTCGAACTGGTCAGGCCGCGTCACGATCTCGATTGGAGGCTGCGTGGGAATGAGGCCACTTGCGGCTTGTATGTGCATCCCTTGATCGTGCGATCTGGGCGATCGACTGGCAACGGCGGTTATGGGCTGACCTTCCCCATATCGGCCGCTCGTCTGACCATGCAGGACAGCTTGCCACTTCGCGTGTCTTTGACAGCCTCCAGAGCGACAGGTGCTGACCGCCGCAGTGATGCATGTGAGCCCCTAGAGCCGGCGCGCCAGCGCTCGGGAACCGTGGTCAGCGCCACCCCGCCCTCGACGTTGTAGCAGAACAGGCCGAGCTTGAAGCGGTTCGGGCCAAGCAGCTCAACCATCGTCGATCTCCGCGGTGCCGAGTGGAGCGAATCGCAGCCCGGCCGGCGTGCGCGTCACCCGCCCAGCATGCGGGGCGCCGGGGTGGGAGGGGAACAGCACCGTGCGGTCGGCCGCGGCCGCCGACAGGATGCGCCGGCGCGTGGCGATCGCGGCGTCCGGCACCTCGCAGAAGCGGCTGTTCCACTCGGGGCGCACGATCTGCATGGGCTGATGGAACACGTCGGCCGTAAACAACCCTCCGGCGTGCAGCCTCAGGGCGAGCTGTCCTGCGGTATGGCCGGGCGCCGCCTGGGCGCCGAGGCCCGGCAGCAGCTCGTCCCCGTCGGCGATCAGGTCGATCAGCCCCGCCTCCCACACCGGAAGCACGCTGTCGGCGATCGCTGGCATGCCTTGCGGGTGCAGCGCCGGGCCGCCCTGCGGGTCCTGCCAATGCGCCCATTCCGCGGCGCCGATCAGGTAGCGCGCGCGCGGGAAGGTGGGCACCCACCGCCCCTCCACCAGTCGCGTGTTCCAGCCGACATGGTCCACATGCAGATGCGTGTTGATGACCACTGTCACGTCCTCCGGCCGCACGCCGGCCCGCGCCAGCATCTCCAGGTAGGGCGACGCGAGCTTGTGGAAGCGGCGGAAGGCGGGTTCGTCGCGGACCTTGTCGTTGCCGCACCCGGTGTCGATCAGCACGATGTCCGGCCCGATCCGCAGCAGCCAGCTCTGCATGCTGGACATCAGCCGGCCGGTCTCCGCGTGCCAGAGGTTCGGGGCGCCGAGCTGGGGGTCCTCGTCGAACACCGCCGGGTCGAAGTCGGGGAACAGGAACGCCGGCTCGAAGCCGGGCGACAGCATCTCGCCGACCCGCTGCACCGTCACGTCTCCCAGCCTGAACCGCCCCATGCCGTGCCCTCCGCTAGCCGAGATAGGCGTCGAACACCTGCGGGTTGGCCCGCAGGGAGGCCGCGTCGCCCGCCGCCACCACCTCGCCCCGCTTCATGACGTAGGCATAGTCGCACCGGGGCAGCGTGATCTCGGCGTCCTGTTCGACCATCAGGATCGATTGGCCATCCCGGTGCAGCGCATCGATGGCGTCGAACACCAGCCGGACCACCGAGGGTGCGAGGCCCATCGAGGGTTCGTCGAGCACCAGCACCTGCGGTTGCGTCATCAGCGCGCGGCCGATGGCGAGCATCTGCTGCTCGCCCCCGCTTAGCAGGCCCGCGCGCTGCCAGCGCCGCTCGGCCAGGCGGGGGAACAGGTCGTACACCTTTGTCAGCAGCGTCCGCTCGATCCCGCGGCCGGCGAAGCGGCTGAGACGCAGGTTCTCCTCCACCGTCAGCGGCGCCACGACCATGCGGCCCTCCGGCACCAGGGCCAGGCCGCGGCGGACCACCGCATGGGCCGGCAAGGTGCCGATCGGCCGCCCCTCCAGCTCGATCGTGCCGCGGATGGGGCGGTGCAGCCCCGCGATGCTGCGCAGCGTGGTGGACTTCCCGGCGCCGTTGGCCCCCAGGATGGCGACGAACTGGCGTGCACCGACCTCGATGTCGACGCCCTGGACGGCGCGAATAGCGCCGTAGCTCGCCGACAGCCCGCGTATGCTCAGCATCGGGGCGCGTTGTCCTTCGAGCCGAAATACGCCTCCTGCACGCTGGGGTGCGCCATGCAGGCCGCCGGGGTGCCCTCGGTGAGCTTCCGGCCGAAGCTCATGACGGCGACGTGGTCGCAGAAATCGCTCACGAGCCGCATGTTGTGCTCGACCATCAGGATCGTCAGCCCGGCGTCGCGCAGCTCGTGCAAGAGCCGGCCGATCACCTCCGACTCGCTGGCGTTCATCCCGGCCGTCGGCTCGTCCAGCAGCAGCAGCTTGGGGCCGGAGCCCAGCGCGCGCGCAATCTCGATCCGCCGCTGTTCGCCGTAGGAGAGGGCTTCGGCCAGCACGTGCGCGCGGTGCCCCATGCCGACCCGGTCCAGCAGCGCCATCGCGCAGGCCCGTGTCGCGCTTGCGGCGCGGCGGGCGGCGGGCGTGCCCAGAAACGAGGCGAGCAGCCCCGTGTCGCGCCGCAGGAAGCAGCCGGCGACCACCTGCTCCAGCGCGGTCATGCCGCTGAACAGGCGCACGTTCTGATACGTGCGCCCGATCCCGTGCGCTGCGATATCCTGCGGCGGCAGTCCGGCAAGGCTGGCGCCGTCGAGCGTGACCACCCCCCGATCGGCGGGCAGCAGCCCGGTGATGAGGTTGATCACCGTCGTCTTGCCGGCCCCGTTCGGCCCCATCAGCCCGGCCACCGAGCCACGGCGGATGGCGAACGACAGGTCCGACACGGCGTGCACGCCACCGAAGGATTTGCCGACGCCCTGCAGGTTCAGCATCGGTTCTATTGCTCGATCTACTTCGCCGCCTGGCGCGCCCGCCATGCCCGCGGATCGACGAGGCCGCGCGGCAGCACGATCATGATCACCAGCAGCGCCAAGCCGTTCGCCACATCCTGTACTGCCGGCACCAGCGCCTGCATCAGCACGGGCAGCGCGGTAAACACGAGCGCCCCCACGATCGCGCCGGCCCAGTGATATGATCCGCCAAGCACGACCGCCGCGATCATCGTGAAGGCGATATTGATGTAGTAGGTCTCGGGCGAGATGAATTGCAGCACCATGGCCAGCAGCACGCCGCCCAGCCCGCCCACGCCGCCGCTGATGGCGAACGCGACCAACTGCACCCGCTTCGGCGCGATCCCCAGGCTCGATGCAACGGCCGGGTCTTCGCGGACGGCGCACGCGGCTATCCCGTACCAGGACGACGACAGCCGCCAGAAGACCAGCGCGGTTCCCGCCAGAAGCAGGGCGAGCAGCCAGAGCGGCGCCTCGACCGGGACGCTCAACCCGTTCACGCCCCCCGTCAGCGCGGGCGAGTTCAGCACCAGGATGCGGGTGATCAGGATCAGGGCGAGGCTTGCCAGCGCCAGCCAATGGCTCTCTAGCCGGAGGAATATCAGCGAGACCGCGACCGAGGCCACGCACCCGGCCAGGGCAGCGGCGGGAAGCGCCAGCCAGACCGGCACGCCAAACACGGCCAGCAGCTGCACGCCAAGGAACCCGCCCGCCGCAGCAAAGGCGACGGTCGCAAACGAGAGAATGCCGGTCGCCATCACGGCGTAGCTGCTCAATGCGAAAAACGCATTCACCATCGAGAAGGCCAGCGTGCTCTGGTAGGCGGCCCACCAATCCGACAGCCACAGCATCTCAGGCCCGCACGAACGAGACGCGGCCGAACAGCCCGCGCGGGCGCAGCACCAGGAAACCGAGCAGGAGCGCGTAGGTGATGGCATCGCGCATGCTGGTCGAGATGTATTGCGCCGACAGCACCTCCGCGATGCCCAGGCCCAACCCGGCGATGGCAGCGCCGCGAACGTCTTCGTAGCCGCCGACCACCACGGCCGCGAACCCCTTGAGCAGCATGCCCTCGCCCAGGCTGGCGGAAACGTTGTTGGTGCTGATCCCGGCCAGGACCCCTGCCAGCGCGGACGTGGCCCCCGCCAGCGCTGCGGTGGCGAGGATGACCAGGCGGGGATTGACCCCGGCGATCTGCGCCGCCGCCTCATTCCAGCCGACCGCGCGCATCGCTGCTCCCAACCGGGAATGTGCGATCAACCAGTGCACCCCGGCCGCGACCACGATCAGTGAGACGATGGCCACCACTTGCATCTGCGGCAGCGGCAGGCTGCCCACCATCCAGGTGCCGCCCGGGTAGGTGCCGGCCGGAAAGCTCAGGCTTTGTTCCCCGGTCGCAAGCCCAGCGAGCCGGTCGAGGATCATCCAGAACGCGATGGAGGTGATCAGCGCGCCGATCATCCCCGCCTTCCGGTGGCGCAGCGGCTGGAACGCGACCTGGTCCACCATCACCGCCAGCGCCGCCCCCGCCGCGACCCCGACCGAGGTGGAGGCGATGAAGGGCAGGCCCGCCGACGTTGCCGCGTAGTACCCGGCGATCGCGGCGAAGCTCGCGTAGGTGCCGTGCGCAGCGTTCAGGATGCCCAGCGTGGCGAAGACCAGCCCGAAGCCGATTGCGAACAGGCCATACAACGACCCGATCGCACAGCCATTGACCACCTGCTCGAGCAACAACTGCACCGGCCGGCTCCTATTTCGGCGGCGACCACTTCACGAGCTTGCCCTCGGCCGTCCAGTTCACCACCGTGAGGCCGGTGGCCGCGGCCTGGCCGCCGGTGATCGCCTGTCCGCCATATACATTGTGAGTGACCGCCGTCTGCTTCGACAGCGCCTCGGCCAGGCCCTCGCGCGTCGGCGTGCCGTCCATCCCGTGCATCGCCTGGGCGATCAGCCAGATGGCGGCATAGCCCTGTGCGGAATAGAGGTCGGGCGGGCCACCGTAGGCCTTCTCGTAGGCGGCGCTGAAGGCCGTCGCTTCGGCCGTCTGGTTGACCTCGGGTGAGAAGCTGAGCGGGAACGGCACGCCGACCAACGGCGCGCCGATCTTCTTCCAGATCGCGGCCGGGGCTAGCACGTCGTTCCCGACGATCATGCCCTTGTAGCCGCGCGCGCGCAGGGCGGCGATGATGCCGGCACACGGGGTTTGCGTGGTGTAGATCATGATAGCGTCCGGATTCGCACCCATCGCCTGCGTCGCCGGTGCGGTGAAGTCGGTGTCGGTGCCGAGCACGCTGATGGTGGCGACGGTCTTCGCCCCGGTTTCCGTCACCGCCTTCTCGGCCGCCGCCATGCGGGCCTTGAACGCGTCGTTATCGGCCGAGACGAAGTAGGCGACCGTCTTGGGCTTCATCGCGTTCGCCACCAGGGCGGCGGTGGCCGTGTCGCTCGGGCCGGGCAGCGCCGTCACGCTATACACCCAGGGTGGCGCCGGCAGGCCCGGGGCGGTAGCGCCGTAGACCACAAGCGGGATCTTGCCGGCAACGACCGGCTTCAACGAGTTCACGATCCCCGACAGGATGCAGCACGTCGTTGCCAAGATGCGCCGGTTGGCGATGAACTGGTTCATGTTCTGGATCGACCGGGCAGCGTCGCCCCCAGCCTCCTTGATCTCTAGCGACAATTTGGCCCCGGTGGCGATGGCATTGCTGGCCGTCACCTCCGCCGCCGCCAGTTCGGCGCCACGCGTGTACGACACGCCCGCCGCGGCAAGCGGCCCTGTGCTGTCGGTGATGAACCCGACCAGATACTCGCCCGGCGGCACCGCAGCCTGCGCCGTCGTCCCAAGTGCCATCGCGCTCGCCATGAGCCAAACCAAACGTCGTGCCATCGTCATCTCCCTGGTTCGCGTGTTCGCCACGCGTTATGTTCGTTGTTGTCAGCCGGCCTTGCGGCCAGGCCAGGCCGGTGCGTCCGGCAGCAGCCGATGCTGGATGTCCTGGATCTTGGCGAACCCCAGCAGGTCGGCGAACGGCATGTGCTCCATCCGCGGCAACGGCAGGTTGCGAGTGGTCTTCGTGGCGGCGAGTGCGACGAGGTTGGTGCGCATCGCATGCGCCACGGTCATCAGCGGCACCAGCGGGAAAGTCGCCATGCCGGACAGCTCACCGAGTTCCTCCGGCGTCAAATTTTCCAACCAGCCGAGCACCTGTAGCGACACGGGCACGCCCGCGGCGAGCTTCAACCGCTTGAGCATTGCGGCGTCCTTGAAGGTCTTGGAGATCGGCTGGACCATGTCCGCACCGGCCTCGACATAGGCGCGCATTCGCTCGAGCGACTCGGCCTCGGTCGGCGCGTCCGTGCGCGCGATGATTACGAGATCCGGATCGCGCCGTGCCTCGATTGCGGCGCGGATCTTGGCCACGCCCTCGTTCATCGGCAGCACCTCGATCACGTTGGCGATCGCCGGACAGCGCTTCGGGACCACCTGATCCTCGAGGATCAGCGCTGCGACGCCCGCCTGCTCGAACTCGCGCACAGTGCGCATCACGTTGACGGCGTTGCCGTAGCCGGTGTCGCAGTCGGCGACGACCGGGATGTCCACCGCGGCCACGATCTGCCGCACGACGTTCAGGTTCTCCGTCATCGTATAGAGCTCGACGTCCGGCTGCCCAAGCATCGACGCGGAGATGCCGAAGCCCGTCGTCAGCAGCGCGTCGAACCCGGCCGCCTCGATCATCTTGGCGCTGAGCGCGTCATATGCCCCGGCCGACCAAACCGTCTGGCGGGTCGACAGTTTCTCGCGAAGCACTTTTCTCGAGTCCATGATGTGGCTCCTCGTTGGTGTGATCAGGCCCGCACTTCCGAGCCCGCGGCGCGCTTCAGGTACGGGACCAGTCCCCCGGTCTCGAGCATCTCGCGGTCGCCGATCGACAAGGCCTCGAACGGGCGAACCGTGTTGCTGCTCCGGTTGCGTACCACCCCACCGGCCCAGTCGACCTCGACCTCATCCCAGCGGCGGACGAAGTCGAGGATGCCGGGGCAGGGCACCAGGGGCGTGCCCATGCTGATCTCGCCGCGCCAGAAGCCGGGCGAGAAGCTCTCGGCGATGACCGCGGCGATCCCCAAGTGACGCAATGCCCGCAACGGCGGGTAATGCGGGTGGCCGTAGCCGAAATTCGCCGCACCCACCACGACGTCGCCGGGCCGCACGGCGCTGGTGAAGTCCGGGTCGTAGGCCTTCATCGCGAGCTTCGACAGCTCGCCCACGTCGGTGATCTTGATGTTCTTCACGCCGACGATCTGATCGACGTCGAAGTTCTCCTCGGTGAAGATCCAGGCCACGCGCCCGCTGATGGGTGCTAATGCCATATGCCGCTCCGGCTACAGGTATTTTCTGGGGTCGGCGATCCGCCCCTCGATCGCCGAGGCGGCCACGACGGCGGCGTTGCACAGGTAGATCTCCGAATCCGGGCTGCCCATGCGCCCCGACACATTCAGCGTCCCGGTCGACACGGCGCGCTGGCCCGGCGACATCGTGCCGATCCGGCCGAAGCAGTAGTCGCAGCTCGGGCTGCTGGTAAAGGCGCCGGCCTGCACCAGCGTGGTGATCAGGCCCTCGGCCGCCGCCGCCGCCATGATCTCCTGCGAGGTCGGGATGACGTGCAGCGAGAACCCGGGGGCCACCTGCCGTCCCTTCAGGATGTGGGCGGCGATGCGCAGGTCCTCCAGCCGGCCGCTGGCGCAGCTTCCCAGGTAGCCCGAATGCATCTGCAGCCCGGCATAGTCGACCAGGTTGCGCGTGTTGGCCGGGTTGGGCGGGATGACGATCACCGGCTCGAGCGCCGACAGGTCGATCTCGTGCACGGCGGCATAGGTCGCGTCCGCGTCGCTATACACCGGGGCGATCGCCACACGGGCCCGCGGGGCGCTGTAGCCGAGGGTAAGTTCGTCAGGGTTGATGACGGCGGTGATCGCACCGGTGAACATCGCGAGACCGCAGATCACCTGCCGCCCTTCGATCGAGATGCCGGCCAAGGCCGGGCCACCGACCTCCATCACCTGGAACCGGCACGAACTCGGGCCAAGCACGCGGACGATGTGATGGAACACGTCGCGTGCCATGACACCGGGCTGCAACGAGCCGGTCAGGTTGATGCGCGTCGTCTCCGGCACCTTCAGCGAAACACGCTCGCGCACGAACGCCTCGAGGATGTTGCGCCGGAGCCCGATGGCCAGGGTGCCGAACGCGCCGAGCTGGCTGATATGGCCGTCGAAATGCACCACGAAGGCGCCGGGAGTGGCATAGCCGAGTTCCGCGCTGACCTGGTGGCCGATCCCCCGCCGCTCATACAGCGCAACGTCGTTCTCGCGACACCACTCGCGGGTTTGGATGTGCAGCAATTCTTCCGCGGGCGTGGCGGTGGGGACCATGTGGTCGATGAACACTGCAAAACGCTCGGGTTCGGCAATCTTCTGGATGCCGAAATCCTCTTTCATTTGCCGGAAGATAACGTCGGTGTAGCCGGGGAAATCGTAGACGACGACGAAGTCCGGTTTTGCCATGACCTCCTCGCCAGCGCGGACGCCGGGTCTGCCCGAAACGCGGGCGAGAACCTTTTCGGCCAACGTGAAGCCCATCGATCCTCCCGCCGAGCCTCGTTCGGGCCCGTTCTATGGGTGAGCCTAACGCGACGCTTCGGCGGAACACAACGTTTAAAACGGCGTTCAACAGGTGAAATGGCTGGGTAGGTGGGCCCCGATTTCCCGTACGGCGTCGGCCAGGGCAGCCTTGTGGAGGGGCTCGCCGGCCCCGTCCAACAGCCGTCCTGTCAAGCCGCCGATGCTGAGTGCTGCCACTATGCCGGCCTCGTTGGTAATCGGCACTGCGACGGCGCTCAGCCCGACAGCCACGTCGTCGATCGTGACCTCGTAGCCCCGGGCGCGCACCGCCGCGAAATGCTGCGTCAGGGACGCGGGGTCCGTTGCGCTGAAGGCGTTGAGCGGTTCGGCCTGGTGCAGCGCCGCGACCGCAGCCTCACCCGGCATGTGCGCCAGCAGAAGGCGCGGCCCGGCACCGCAGTTCCAGGGCATGTACGTCCCAACCGCCCACCACTTCACCTGAACCGGGTGGTCGCCGTCGATCCGCTCCAGGCAGAGGGCGCCTCGCTCACCGGCAACGCTCAGGAACACGGTGACTCCGGTCGCCTTCGCCAGCCGGCGCATCACCGGCCGAGCCTCCTCGCGCAGCCCGCCCGTGGGGGCTGCGGCTGCAAGCTCGAGCACCCGCAGGGTCAGGCCATAGCGCTGTCCGACCGGCTCCTGCCGGACCAGACCCTCGTCGATGAGGGTCACCAGCATGCGCCGGGTCGTGGCCCGGTCGAGGTGCGCGGCGCCGGCGACTTCGGCCAAGGCGAGAGAGGCACGGTCCGGGCGGAAGGCGCGCAACACAGCGATCGCGCGACTGACGGCCCGCACCGTGCCCCTTGCGTTGCCGCGTTCCGTCCCGTCGTCTCCGTCCATGCGTTTCCCTTTGATCAATAAGGCATCCTAGCATGGGCGGTGCTGATCCCTTGGAGGCCGGCCTGGCCGTCACGCTCGATTTCGTGGCCGATATTCTCTGCCCTTGGTGCTACATCGCCCGGCGCCGGCTCGACCAGGCCTGCAGGTCGCTTGCCGCGACCGGGCTGGCCGTCAGTTGGGTCTGGCGCCCCTATCTCCTGCATGCGGACGCCCCTGCCGGGGGCACACCGCAGGATGTGCACTTGCGACGACGCTTCTTCAGCAGCGAAGCAGCCGGTCGGTATCACGCAAGTGTCGTGGAGGCTGGCCGCACGGTGGGCATCGCCTTCAACTATGAACGCATCAAGCGCACCCCATCCGCGGTCGACGCGCATCGCCTGCTGCTTGCGGTGGAGGGCGAAACCGCTCCAGCGCTTCTCGCCGAAAAGCTCGCCACTGCGTTTTTCACTGAAGGAGCGGATATCGGCGACCGCACCGCGCTGGCAGAGATGGGCGCCTTCACCGGAGCGAACGCCCAGGCGGTTCGGGCGATGCTCGACGGGGATGCCTTCAGGGCCGAGGTCTTCGCCTCCGACCGCGCTGCTAAACGGGCCGGTATCGCGGCGGTGCCCGCCTTCTGCCTCCACGGACGCATTCTGCGCGTACCCGATCCCGCATCGCTGGATGACATAATTGCTCGCGCGCATTTGGCGCTCGCCAGCGTCCAGGGAGCTCGCGCCAGAAGCGCGAGGGGTGGGCACCCAACAGACGATGGAGCTTCCACCTAACCGTTCATAAGTAGGGGATCTCGGCGATATCTAACCACCACATCGCCTGCTCCATGGCCGCCAGTCGCTCTCGGCCACAGCCCGCCCGTGCGCATGTTCACCACCGATCGACGGTCGTTGCTGGGTGGTGAACATGCTGGCCGGCTCAAGTCTCGTCGTCCGGCTCGGGAGCACCCTCAATGACCGGTCTGGTCGAGGCCGGCTTGTGCTGGGCCAATTTCGCGTTGAGCCACGCCAGCTCACGCTTCAGCTCCTCGTTCGACACTCGTGCTGGGCGCCACTGATTACCAACGATGAGGGAGAGGACGTTCGGCTACCGACCGACTGGAGCGGGCGAAGGGATTCGAACCCTCGACCCCAACCTTGGCAAGGTTGTGCTCTACCCCTGAGCTACGCCCGCGCTCCGCGAGGGCGTTGTCCTAGTCCCGTTGCGGTGCGGATGCAAGGGGCTTCGAGGCCCGCCTTCGACGCCCGGCTTCGACGTCCGGCTTCAACGGCCACCTTCAACGCCGGTCGGGGTCGGTGCAGCGTATGCCGTTGGCGGTCACGGTGCGGACCACGGGGCCGAGCGCGTCGGGCGCACTGCGCAGTTCGGCCTCGGTGCAGGCGCGGGTCGTGCCGCGGCCGCGTTCGGCCATGCAGGCCGTGGTGGCGCTGTCGATCTGGCCCCAGCGGCGCACGGGGCCAGCCACCCAGGAGAGCATGGTTTTGGCGTTGCGCTTGTCCACTGCATCCGGCAGGGAGGCGGAGCAGGCTTCCTCGTCCGCGGCGCGGGTGCCCGGGCCAGGCTTCGGCGTGGTGCCGCAGGCGGCCAGCAGGACCAGGCTGGCGGCCATCAGAGGGACGATCGATCGCATGAGCGCCATCCAAGCCACCCGGCCCGACCTGTCAAGCCGGCTGACCGTGGCGCGCCGGCTGGCCACCGAGGCCGGGGCACTGGCCCTGCGGCTGCAGCCGGCCGGAGGAGGCCACCTGAAGGGCGCGCAGGATTGGCTGACCGAGGCCGACGGCGCCGTGGAGCGGCTGTTGCGGGACGGGCTGCTCGGCGCGTTCCCCGACGACGGTTTCGTGGGCGAAGAGGAGGGCGGCCGCGAAGGCGCCCTGACCTGGGTCGTGGACCCCATCGACGGCACGAGCAACTTCGCCCGCGGCGCCGCACGGTGGTGTGTGAGCGTGGCCCTGCTCGAGGGCGACCGGCCGGTGCTCGGCCTGCTCGAAGCCCCGGCGCTGCAGGAGCGGTGGGAGGCGGCCTCGGGCGCGGGCGCCACCTGCAACGGGCTCGCGCTCCGGGCGGCGCCCACGGCGCGGCTCGACCGGGCCATCGTCGAGTGCGGCTGGTCGCCCCGGGTGGCGCATCCGGACTACCTGGCGCTCGTCGGCCGCGTGCTGGAGGCCGGCGCCATGCCGCGCTCGGGCGGCTCGGGCGCGCTCGGGCTGGCCGACGTCGCGGCGGGGCGGATGGACGGGTACATCGAGCGGCACATCAACCTGTGGGACTGCGCGGCGGCGCTGGTGCTGCTCGAGGAGGCCGGGGCCTGGTGCAGTCCGTTCGTGGCCGCGCACCGGGCCACGGGCGGGCCACTCGTCGCGGCCTCGCCGGGCGTGGCGGGGGCGCTGGCGGCGCTGCTGTAGCCGTGCCGATCGGGCGCCGCCTCACCCTGCTGCTCGGCTTCGGGCAGCTCCTGAGCTGGGCGATGACGTATTACGTGCCGGCGGTCGCCACGCAGGCCGCGGCGGACGCGTTCGGCGTGGGGCCGGCGCCGGTGCTGGGCGGGTTCTCGCTGGCGCTGCTGGTGGCCGGGCTCGCCTCGCCCTGGGCCTGCCGCCGGATCGACCGGATCGGCGGGCGCAGCGTGCTGGCGATGGGGGCCGTGCTCCAGGCGCTCGGGCTCGCCACCATGGCGGCCTGGCCCAGCCTGCCCGGGTGGTATGCGGGGTGGTGCATCGCAGGCCTCGGGATGGCGTGCGGGCTATACGACGCCGGGTTCGCCACGGCCGGGCGGGCGTTGGGCGCTGCGGCGCGGCCGACCATCACGGGCATCACCATGATCGCGGGGTTCGCGAGCACGCTGGGCTGGCCCGTGGGCGCGCTGCTGCTGCCCCAGCTCGGGTGGCGTGGGCTGCTGGTGGCCTATGCCGTCACCCTGCTCGTCGTGGTGCTGCCGCTCGCGCTGCTGCTGCCCCGGGGCGTGCCGCCGGCGGCGCCGGGGGCGCGGGCGCTGGGGGGTCCGGTCCCGAGCGGCGGCGTGCCGTTCGCCTGCATGGCGACGTTCTTCACCATCCGCTCGATGGTCGCGACCGTGATGTCCATCAGCGCCCCCGTGCTGCTGCTGGGCGTGGGGGTGCCGGTGGAGGGGGTGATCGGGCTCGTGGCCCTCATCGGGCCGGCGCAGGTGGGCATGCGCGTGCTGCAGGCCGCGATCGGCGGGCGGTGGGAGCCGCTGGCGACCGCCTGGGCCGGTGCGGCGCTCCTACCGCTCGCGCTCGCGCCCATGGTGCTGTTGGGCGACGGGCGTTGGACCTGGGCGGCCGGGCTGGTGCTGGTGATAGGCTACGGGGCGAGCAACGGCATCCTCACCATCGCGCGCGGCACGCTCCCCCTGCACCTGTTCGGGCCGCTGGGCTACGCGACGCGGGTGGGGCGCCTCGCCCTGCCCGTGATCCTCGCCCAGGCCGCGGCCCCGCTGGTCAGCGCGCCCTTCATCAGCGACTGGCCGGCGCGCTACGTGTTCCTTCTGCTGGCGGGGCTGGGGGTGGCTGCGGCAGCGTTCCTGGTTCCGCTCGGGCGGCACGGGCGGCCAGCACCGCGCTGACCAGCGCCGCCGCATCGTCCCGCATGGCCTGGCGCGAGGCCGTATCGGTGTAGGCCATGTGCCCCCCCTTGTAGACGCGCAGGCTCACCCGCTCCCCGCCCGCGTCCGGCACCACCTGGTCCAGCAGGAGCTTGTTGGCGAAGTAGGGCGTGACGAGGTCATACAGCCCGCCCATGACGAGCACGCGGAGCGCGGGGTCGATGGCCAGGGCCTGGCGCAAATCGCCCACCGCCTCGGGCCGGGCGTTGCTGCGGCCGTAGTCCCAGTCGCGCGCCACCTGGTTGCTCAGCAGCTCGTATTGCCGCGCGGGCCAGCCTTCCGGCTTCCACTCGAGTTGGCGATAGAGCATGAGCATGCCGCTGGTGATGGGCCCGCGCAGGCCGTCCAGCACCGGGTCCGGACCGTGCGAGTAGGCGTCGAAGGGGAACGGGTCGGGCGCGCTGATCCGGGCGTCGTACGGGCTCGCGGCCTGGCCGGGCCTGCGCAGCACCAAGTCCCAGTCGATGCGCCCGCCGCGGCGCGCGACCAGCGCAGGGTCGAGCGCGGTGAGCGCCGCCACGCGGGCAACGAGGCGCGCCTGCGCCGCCGGATCGGCGGGGCCACGGACGAGGTCCGTGAGGAACTCCCCCTGCGCATAGGCCTCCACCTCCGGGTCCCGCGCGGATGCGTTGCGGGCGGCGGCCACGATGGTGGGCAGGGCGGCGACACGGCCCAGCGCGTCGTTCGGCGCATCACGTCCGTTGAAGTCCAGCACGGGGCTCACCAGGACCAGCCCGGCCACCCCCACCCCCTGCTGCTGCAGCAGCGCGCGCGCCACCTTGGGCACGCGGAAGCCGCCATAGCTCTCGCCCACCAGCAGCACCGGGGAGCCGAGGCGCCCCCGCTCCTGCAGCCAGCGGCGGATCACGGTCGCGAGCATGCGGATGTCCGCATCCACGCCATAGGCCGCGCGGCGGGCGGCGTCGTCTCCGAGGATGCGGCTGTATCCGGTGCCGGGGGGGTCGATGAACACGAGGTCGGTGAAGGCGAGCCATGTCTCTGGGTTCGGCAGCGGCGCCGGGTCCTGGCTGGGCACCACGGGGATGGCGAGCGGCACGCGCCAGGGGCCGAGCATGCCCATGTGGAGCCAGGCCGACGAGGCGCCCGGGCCGCCATTGAACACGAACGCGACGGGCCGGCCCGGCGTAGCCACGCCGTAGGCCATCGTGACCACCTCGGCCGCGGGTTTGCCGTCGGCCGACTGGAGCACCATCGTGTCGTAGGTGGCCGTGAAACCGAGCGTGCCCGAGGGCAGGGCCAAGTCCAGCTTGGTAACGACCTCGGCGGCCCGTGCGGGCAGCGCGAGGAGCAAAAGCAGCAGCAGAGCGCGCATCCGGTGTCCCCTGGAGCCCCGTGTCCATGGCTCGTCCTAATACTCGAACTGGTACGTCAAACCCAACTTGTTGCCGCCCGTGCCGGTGCCGACGTCGGTTTCCACCTTCAGGCCGCGGGTGATGTCGATCTGCACCGTGGCCTGCGTGCCGGCGCCGCTGCCGGTGCCCTGGCGGGCGCCGACGTAGACGCCGTTGGCCACATAGCGCCCGGCCTCCACGCTGGGGCCGGTGTTCGTCGTGCCGTTCCCGCCGCCCACGGACAGGCGGTCGAGCCCGAGGCCCTTCCGCACGCGGCCCAGCGGGTCCAGCCCACCACCGCCCACGCCCGTGAGGTCCGCCAGCGCCACCGCGATGGAGGCGAGCTGGAACGGCCCCAGCTCCTTCGCGCTGCGCTTGAACAGCAGCGTGGCCAGAACCTCGTCCTGTGGCAGCTCGGGCACGGAGCTGAGAGTGATCTTGGGCTTGCTCACGTAGCCACCGATGGCGAGCGTGGCCGTGACGCCGCCTGCGGTGCTGTCGGCCGCGAAGTCGAGCGTGGGGTCGATCTTGCCGGAGAGGCCAACGCCGTCGAACCCCACGCGGCCGCGCGAGAAGTCGAGCGAGGTGCCGGCGGCGCTGATGGTCCCGCGGCGCAGCGCGAGCCCGCCCTCCACACGTGGGGCGGCGCTGGTGCCGCGCAGGCGGAGCGTGCCGCCCATCTCGGCATCCACGCCCCGGCCGCGCACGAACACGGCGCCGGGCGCGTCGATGGCGAGGTCGAGCCCGATCGGCGCGGAGGCTGCGGCCGGTTTGGGGGCCTTCGCGCCCGGCCGCCGCACGTCCAGCACCGGGACGCTCGCCGGCAGCGCGTCCGGGATGCGGAGCTCGGCCCGGCGCACCCCGATGCGGCCGCCCAGCGCCAGGCCGGCATTCACGGAGCCGCGCACGGTGAGGTCCGCATCGAGGTCCGCCGTGACCTGGTCGGACGCCAGCGGGCGGGCGTTGCGCAGCGTGAGCGCGAGGTCGATGGGCAGGCCCGGGGCCAGGGCGCCGATCGTCCCCTGCCCCGCCAACGTGCCCGCTCCGGCGCGGCCCGTGAGGCTCGCGAGGCGCACCGTATCACCCTCGAGCCGGAGCGTGGCCGCGAGGTCCGTCAGGCGGAAGCCCTGGGCGAAATCCTGCACCTCACCGCCTGCGAGCGTGGCGGTGCCGCTCAGGCGCGGGGCCATGACGGTGCCGCCCACGGCTGCATCGATCGAGAGCCGGCCCCGGGCGCGGCGGCCATCTGCGTTCAGGATGGGGTCGAGCAGCGCCAGGTCGAGCCCGCCCGTGGCGCGCAACGCCAGCGCCCCGGCACCCAGCGGCGCCTGCCCGGCCACGGCAAGCTGGGCCGAGCCGGCGGCGAGCCGCGCATCCACCTGGGCCGCGCCGCCGCGAAGCTGGATGTTAGCCGTAACGGTCGCGGGCGGCGCCGCACGACCGGGGCCGGTGCGGAGGCGCACGCCCGTGGCCTGCAGCTTCACGGTGCCGCCAGGTTGTGCGGGGCTGCCTTGGAGCTTCGCGTCCAGCGCCACCGTGCCGTCGGCGGCGTAGGCCGGGTCGAAGAGCGCCGCGATGTCCGCGGGCGTGCGGAGGGCCACCGTGGCATCCAGCGTGGGCGACAGGCGGCCCGCGACCTCGAGCGTGGCCTGGCGCGCACCGAGGCGAAGGCGGTCGACCGCGACCCCGCCGGCGAACCGCACGGTGGCCGGGGCGAGCAGGCGCACCGTTTCCTCGGCCGCCGCTCCGGGCGGTCGGGCAGTAGCCTGCAGCGCACTCACGGCCAAGGTCTTGCCCGGCAGGTTGAGGATCGCCGCCGTGCCATAGCGGACCGGCGTGCCGCCCACGACGAGTTCGCCGCTGCTTCGGAGGGAGAGGGCCGATTGCAGGCCCTGCGCCTCGAGCCGCAGCGCACCCGTGACGCCGCCCGCAGCCAGGCCCGTGGTCGTGAGCGTGGCCTGCACCACCGGGTCCGCCAGCGGGTGCGCCACCTGCGCCTTCAGGGTGGCCAGGCCCACGCGGCTGCCCGGCACCCCGGCCTCGCGCAGCGTCGCGGCCAGCGTGGCCTCGTCGGCGCCCAGCGTGGCCGTGGCTTCCAGCGCGCCCGAGAGCGGCTGTCCGACGAAGGGGCGCAGGTCGTCGAGCCGCGTCGCCCGTAGCGCAAGGTTGCCCTGGGGCACCGTGGCGCCAGGGGCGAGGCTCACGGCGCCCTCGGCGTGAAGGCTGCGCCAGTCGGCGCGGGCGATCCGCGCGGTGAGCGTGCCGTCCGGCGTGCGGGCGGCGTCGATCAGCAAGTCCAGCGGAGCGCCGAGCAGGGTGCCGCCGCCGGTAATGCGGCCTTGGGGAGCCGCGGGCAGGCCCATCAGCGCCGCCTGGAGCCGCACCGGGCTGCGGGCGATGCCGGGGGCGCCGATGTCACCGGCCAACGTCGCGTCGACGGCAAGCGCGTCCGGCGTGCCACGGATGCGGGCGTCCAACGTGGCGGCACCCTCCAGCGCAGGGGCGGCCAGCGCCAGCTCGGGCAGCCCGAGGCGCACCGTGAGGTCCAGCGCGCCGGCCCGGCTGGTGCCGGATGCGGCCAGGGTGACGTGCGCGCCGGTAAGCTCGGCTCGCTCCAGCAAGACATCGTTGCCCTGCAGCCGGGCGGCGATGGCGATGCGCGCGTCGGGGCCGAGCAGCGCCGGGGCGGGTGCAGGGCCCGCGGTGAGCGCAAGCGGGCCTTCGAGGCCGATCGACGTGCCGCCCGGACCGGTGGCGCCCCGCAGCGCGAGGGTGGCGCGGCCCTCCAACGCGACCCCGGCCAGGGTGGCGAAGCGCGCGAGCGAGGGCAGGTCGAGCGTGCCTTCGGCGCTGATGGCCCCGGCGGTCCGAGCCGTGCCGGACAGGGAGAGCGCCGGGTGGGCGAGGGAGAAGCGCACGGGGCGGCTCGGGTCATCCAGGCGCGCGGTGGCTTGCAGGCGGAGCGGCTCGGCCTCAAGCAGCGCCGGGTCGGGGCCAGGGATCCGGACGCCCTCGGCTGCGGCGGACAGCGTGACCTGGCCGGCATCGCCCGCAAGGTCCGCCGCGATGGCGCGCACGGCGGCACCCCCGGCCTCGAGCGCATCCACACGCAGCGTGCCGGTGGCCCGGGGAGCGGTGAACGGCCCCTCGACCTTGGCCTGGAGCCCGACAGAACGCCACGCCACGCCCTCGGCCGGGCGCATGGCGGGGGCGTCGGCGGTGAGGGTGAGCGCTGCGCGACTGCCGTCCAGGTCCACGGTGCCACGGGCGGTTGCGGTGAGCGGCCCGGCTGCGAGATCGAGCGTCGTGGCGAGCGCGGTGCGGGGGCCGTCCACACTCGCCGCGGCGCGGATGGCACCGATGGCGGGCAGGCTGGCGAGCCGGGCGATCAGGCCGCCCTCGGGCTCCTCGAGCGCGAGCCGGGCGTTGAGGCGTGCCGGATCGACCGTGGCCTCGAGCGTGTAGCTGCCGGGCGCGTCCAGGCGGCGGACGGCAAGGCGGCCCGTGCCGGCCTCGAGGCTCGGGAGGTCGGCGGCACCGTCCAGCGCGAGCACGGCGGCGGCGCCGGCGACGGGGGCAGCGAGCTCGGCGCGGTCCACCACGAGGCGCTCGAGCGTGACGCGGACGGGCAGCGTGAACGGCTTGGTGTCGGAGGCCGCCGGCGTCGGACCGGGCTCGGAGGTGGGAAGGCGGGCCATGACCAGGCGCGCCGCCTCCAGCCGGTGGACCAGCGCCTGGCCGTGCAGCAGCGCCAGCGGGGACCAGTCGAGCGCAAGGTCCCGGGCCTCGAGCCATACGCCCTGGCCGTCGCGCACGGTGAGGCGGGCGAGGCGCAACCGGTCCGGCACGCGGCCCGACAGGCCCTCGATGGCCACCTGGCCACCGGTGACCTTGACCAGCAGCGGCTCCATCGCGGCCCGGCCCGGCCCGATGTTGAGCGCCAACAGCAGGCCGCCCACGGCCAGCACCGGCAGCAGCAGCAGGCCGCCCAAGGTCCAGGCCAGAATGCGGAGGGGGCGCCTCAAAACGCGTGCCCGATGCCGATGTAGGCCTCGAACGCATCGTCCCGCCGCTGCTTGTTGAGCGGCAGCGCCACGTCGATCCGGATTGGCCCGATGGCCGTGTAGTAGCGGGCACCCACCCCCACCCCGGTGCGGAGCGCGCCGGCGCCGGGGGCGCTCGCCGTGTCCACCTGGGCCGCGTCCACGAACAGCACGGCGCCGTAACTCTCACCGAAGCGCTGCCGCAGCTCCACCGTGGCGGCGGCCAGCGACGTGCCGCCCGTGGGCCGGCCGCTGGGGAAGCGGGGGCCGACGGACTGATACTTGTAGCCCCGCACGGTGCCGCTGCCGCCGGCATACAGCCGCTGGTCGGGCGGCACCTGGAACACGGAGGCGCCCTGGATGCTGCCGAGCGTGCCCCGCAGCGCCAGCACGGAGCGGCCGGGCTCGCCGAGGTTGATGTAGGTGGAGGCCGTCGCCTCGAGCCGGGTGAAGGAGCGGCCGCTGCCGAGGCTCGCGGTAGGCGTCGCGGTCAGGCTCGCCTTGTAGCCCTGCACCGGGTCGAACAGGCCTTGCGGGCCGGTGCTGTCGTACCGCACGCCCAGCGGCAGGCCGAGCAGGGTGTAGTCCCGGGTGACGCCCTCCTGCCGGATCTGCGATTGCTGCCCCTGCAGCCCGGCGCTCAGCGTCCACCGCTCGCTCAACGCGTAGGCCAGGCGCGCGCCGAGCAGGGCGGCCGTGCGGTCGTAGGCGTCGAGGCTTTCCTTGACGCCCTGGGCGGAGAGGGTGCCGGTCAGGTTGCGGACGAACAGGTCCGGCTTCACGAGGCTCGCGGTCACGTCGTAGCCGATGCCGCGCGCCGCACTGCCGCCCAGCTGCGTGACCGCGGCACCCAGGTTCAGCTGCTCGGCGGCGCCGAACAGGTTGCGGTGCTGGAAGGTGACGCCGAGCGAGCCGCCGAGGTCCGTCGAGAAGGCGGCGGTGGCGCCCACCACATGCCGCTTGCGCTCGGCGAGCTCGACGGCGATGGGCAGGCGGCCCCGGGCATCGAGTCCGTCCAGCGCGTCCGGCGCATCCAGGCGGACGGTGGAGAACACGCCGAGCTGGGCCAGGTCCTGTCGGGCGCGCTCGATCTTGGCGGGGTCGTACGGCTCGTTCTCCTTGATGAGCAGGCGGCGGCGGACGAAGCCACGGTCGACGCCCGGCGCACCCTCGATGGTGATGGCGCCCAGGTTCACCCGCGGCCCGGCGTCGATGGCATACTGCACGTCCAGCGCGCGGGCGCCGGGGTCGAGCGTGGCGACGGGGGTGGGGACGCGGGCCAGGGCGTGGCCGTTGGAGCGCAGCGCATCCAGCATGCGGGTCTGCGCCGCCAGCACGTCCGCCGCCCGGGCGGGGGCACCGGGCGCGAGGTCCAGCGACCGGCGGGCCTCGTCGGCGCCGGGGCCGGTCACGTCCACGCGGCGGAGGGTGAAAACGGGGCCTGGCGTGATGCCGATGGCCACGGGCACAGGGCCGGGGATGGCCTCCAGCCGGTCCGGCAGCGCCGGGTCGTCGAGCGAGCGGCCATCGATGGTTATGGCGACCTGGCCGGCATAGTGGCCGAAGCTGCCGAGCGCGGCCTCGAGCCGGCCCTGGTCCCCGCGGGCGCGGGTGATGAGGGCGATGGGGCCGACCGGCGCCGTCTCACGCAGGCGGAGCAGGCTCGCGCTGTCGCGGAGCGCCGTGTCGAGCGCCGCGTCGCCCGTCGGGGCCAGCGCGGTGGTGTAGGGCAGCGGATCGGCCGCGCGGGCGTGGGGTGCGAGCAGGAGGAACGCCGCGGCGGCGAGGGGTCCGAGGCGGGCCATGCACCTATATGTGGTATGGAGCGCCCGATGGCTGCACACCTCTGCGTGGGGTTGGGGCTCGTCCTCTTCACGAAGTTCGTCACCCGCCCCCCCCGGAAGAGGGGCGGGGTGAGGGATGCGGGAGCCGGAACCTGTCCCGGATGTGTCATCCCGCCGCAATTGTCCCGTCGCGGTTGGAGAGGTAGTTTCGTCCCATGAACGTCATCCCGCGCCGGCTGCGTGAGCCTGGCATGACCCTTCGCCCCCTCGACCCGCGGCTGGACACGGCGGAGGGTGGTGGCCTGTTGCGCCGGGTGCGGGCGGTGCGGCGGGGGCTGACGATCCTGCTGTTCACTTTGGCGGCCATCGTGGTGCAGGCGGTGTGCATCGTGCTGCCCGGGCGAGCGAAGGTGGCGTTCGCGCGGTTCTATTGGGCCACGCTGTGCCGGCTGATCGGGCTGCGCATCCGGGTGGTGGGCGAGGGGCGCCGGGCCGGGGGTGCGCGGCCGGTGGTGTTCGCGGCGAACCACACGGGATGGCTGGACGTGTTGGTGCTGGGGGGCTCGCTCGAGGCCTGCTTCATCGCCAAGGCCGAGGTGGGGCGCTGGCCGGTGGTGAGCACCGTGGCGCGCCTGGGCCGCACGGTGTTCGTGAGCCGCCGGGCGCGGGACACGGGGCGCGAGCGGGACGAGATGCGCGGGCGGCTTGCCGCCGGCGACAACCTGGTGCTGTTCCCCGAAGGCACGAGCAACGACGGCTCCCGCGTACTGCCGTTCCGCTCGGCCTTCTTCAGTGTGGTGGAGGGCGGGGACGATGTGCGCCCGCTGATCCAGCCCGTGAGCGTGGTGTATGACCAGCTCGGCTACCTGCCCGCAGGCCGCTCGAGCCGCCCGATGTTCGCCTGGTATGGGGACATGGACCTCGGCAGCCATTTCTGGCGGCTGACGCAGCAACGGGGCCTGCGCGCCACGGTGCTGCTGCACGCCCCTCTCGACCCGGCCGACTACCCGTCCCGCAAGGCGCTGAGCCAGGCCGTGTGGCAGACGGTGGCGGACGGCGCCTCCACGCTGCGGCAGAACCGCCCGGCCGTGCCCCGCCCTGCCCCGGCCCCGACCCTGAAACCGACCCTCGAGGACGGCCTCGTTCACCCTGCTTTCGCTTGACAGGCACGGCAGCGATTGTGTGAGCTTGCCGGCAGAGATGAAGGGTGAACCAGCCTGACCCAGTTGGCCGCACATCGTAGCGCTTGAGCCGAGCCGCTTGACCGGAGGCGCTGGCTGCCCGATGCGTCGCCGCGTGCACGCCGGGCTGGGCCGGCGGCCTGGCCGGATGCACCCATGACCGACATTGCGATCTCCGGACCCCGCCGCCTCCACATGATCACGTGGGGCTGCCAGATGAACGTGTACGACAGCGGCCGCATGGCGGATGTGCTGGCCCCGCTCGGCTATGCGCCCACGAGCACGCCCGAGGACGCGGACATGATCGTGCTCAACACCTGCCACATCCGCGAGAAGGCGGTGGACAAGGTGTTCAGCGAGCTCGGGCGGCTACGCATGGTGAAGGCGGCGCGGGCAGCGGCGGGGAAGCCGACGATCCTGGCCGTGGCCGGCTGCGTGGCGCAGGCGGAAGGCGCCGAGATCGTGGCCCGCGCACCCTATGTGGACATCGTGCTGGGGCCGCAGACCTACCATCGCCTGCCGGAGATGGTGGCGCGGGCAAGCCGGGCGGCGGGCGCGGTGATCGAGACGGACTTCCCGGTGGAGCAGAAGTTCGACCACCTGCCGGACGAAGCGGCGCCGCAGGGCGTCACCGCGTTCCTGACGGTGCAGGAGGGGTGCGACAAGTTCTGCAGCTTCTGCGT
>JBBROS010000008.1:0-101689 GCA_038229135.1 Acetobacterales bacterium | reverse complement strand
GGTGAGCTTCACGGACACGAACTTGAACGGGCCCGAGCCGATGGGCAGCGGCTCCATGATGCTCTCGGCCGTCTCGGGCTTGGATTTCAGGTCCTCGAGGATGGGCCCCCAAATGTGCTTGGGCGCCAGGTTGAGCTTGGCGAGCGAGCTGATGAGGAAGGCCGCATCGGGGCGCTTGAGGGTGATGCGCAGGCTCATCGGGCCCGTCGTTTCGACGCTTGCGATGTTGCCGACGAAGGGGCGGTACATCGGGGCCTTGTCGCCCATGCCTGGTGCCTCGAGGCTGAACACCGCGTCCTCGATCGTGACGGGCTTGCCGTCGTGCCATTTCATGCCGGAGCGCAGCGTGAGCTCGACGGTGGTTGGGGTCGGGCGCGTCACGGTCTCGGCGGCCCAGGGGCGCGGCAGGCCGTCCGGGCCGATCCGCATGAGGCGGTCCCACACGAGCTCGGTGGCCCAGGAGCCTTGCGCACCGGGGATGTTGAACGGGCTGAGGTTGGTGGGCGGCGCCACCGAGTTCAGGATGACGTCGCGCTGCGCGCCCTTGGGCTTCAGGTTGGTCCAGGTCCAGAAGTTGCGGATGCCGATGCCGGCCTGCACCTGCATGGAGCTTTCGTCCCAGACGTTCTGGTTGAAGGCCACCAGGTTCTTGGGGTGCACCATGAAGCCGTAGGGCTGCTGCTGGTTGATCAGCTCCTGGATCTCGCGGATGAGGCCCTGGCGCTTGACCAGGTCGAGCTCTTCCCGCTGCGCCTGGGCGAGGCGGTCGTATTCGGGGCTGTTGAGGCCGACGAGGTTGTAGCCGTTGGCGATGTTGGCGCTGACGAACAGGTTGTAGGTCAGCTCATCCGGGTCCGAGCGCTCGGGGCGGCCGACCATCTGCCAGGTGGTCGTGTCCCAGCGCTGGCGCTCATACCAGACCACCTGGCTGAACTGCTGGCCCGGCAGCGGGCGGACGGTCACGCGCAGGCCGAGCTGCTTCCAGGCCTCGGCGGCCATCTCGGCGGCCTGGTAGTCCTGCGGGGAGGCGGCCTGCGGCTGGGTGAGCAGCACGATGGGGCGGATGGGGTCGCCCGGCTGCGCATGCGCGGCGAGCGGGGCGGCAGCGGCTAGGCCTGCGAGCAGCCAGCGGTTCATGGCGCAGTCTCCGTTCGTTGTCCGAGCAGTGAACACGCCGCGCGGGCGGGGTTCAAGGGTTGCGCGAGCGATGGGAGGATGATTCCATCGCGAAACACCAGGGAGACGCCCCGATGATCACCGCCGACGAACAACGCGTGCTGGACGATGTGGGCCTCGATGCGCCCTGGAGCCTGGTCGAGACATTCGCCACCATGCCGCGCTGGCGGCCGGAAGACGTGAACCGCGCCGCCGACGTGCTCGTGGCCCGGCTGCAGGGCCTGGGTGTCCCGGTCGAGGTGCACCGGCCCGAGATCTACCTGTCCATTCCGTACTCCGCCTCCGTCACCGCGGGCGGCATCACCTTGCGGGCCAAGCCGCCCTCGTCGTCCCTGTCCGTGCCGGGCGGGCGCAGCGGGCGGCTGGTGGCGCTTTCGGCCAACCCGAAGGCGCTGCGGAGCTACAACCGGGACGTGAAGACGCTGTTCGGCGGCAGCATCGCCTCCATCGAGGAAGTGCGCCGCCTGGTGGCGGGCAACATCGTGGTCATGCAGGGCTTCGGCAACCCGGCGCTCACCAGCCTCATCGAGGAGTGGGGCGGCATCGGGCTGATCGCGGTCAATCCGGGCACCGACATCCATTGGGGCACCTGCACCACCGTCTGGGGCAGCCCGGACCTCCAGGACATGGGCCGCAAGCCGCGCATCCCGGTGGTGGCGGTCAACAACCCGGACGGGCAGAAGCTGATTGCGCTGGCGCAGAGCGGCGGGGAGGCGACGATCCGGACGGACCTGGTCGAGGGCTGGTTCGAGCAGGCCATCCCCGTGGTGACGATCCCGGGCGCAATCGAGCCGGAGAAGTTCGTGCTGGTGCACGGCCACTACGACAGCTGGGAGGTGGGGGTCGGCGACAACGCGACGGGCGACGCGACCATGCTGGAGCTGTCGCGCGTGTTCTGGCAACACCGGGCGAGCCTGCGCCGGGGCGTGCGGATCGCCTGGTGGCCGGGGCACTCGACGGGGCGGTATGCCGGCTCCACCTGGTTTGCGGATGCCTTCGCGATGGACCTCGACCGCAACTGCGTGGGCCAGATCAACTGCGACAGCCCGGGCTGCCGCTGGGCGACGAGCTACCACGACACGCGGGCCTTCCCGGAGAGCGCGCACATCGCAACCGCCGCCATCACCGACATCGTGCCGGACGCCGTGGTGCGCACGCAGCGGCCACCGCAGGCGGGCGACTACAGCTTCAACAACATCGGGCTGCCGAGCTTCTTCATGCTGAGCAGCACGATGCCGGACGCGCTGCGGCACGAGAAGCACTATTACGACGTGTCCGGCTGCGGCGCGAACATCGCCTGGCACACCGAGAACGACACGCTCGAGATCGCCGACCGCGACATCTTGCTGACCGACATGCGCATCTACCTGCTGTCCGCGCTGCGGCTCGCCAACGCCGAGGTGCTGCCGCATGATTTCGGGGCGACCTGCGACGAGTTCCTGGCCACCATCGAGGCCTACCAGGCTGGGTCCGAGGGCCTCGCGGACCTGTCGACCGCGCGGGAGGCGACGCTGGCGCTGAAGGCGGACCTGCAAGGGCTCGAGCGTGCGGAGAACGGGGCGCGCAACGCTTGCCTGATGGAGTTGGCGCGCATCCTGGTGCCGATCGACTTCACGCGGGAGCCGCGGTTCCGGCACGACCCGGCCTACACCGTGCCGAAGCTGCCGACGCTTGCGGTGGCGGCCGAGCTGCCAGGGTTCGAGCCGGGGCACATGCGGCGGGTGGCGCAGGTGGAGCTGATGCGGGGGCTGAACCGGTTCTGCGCCGCCATGGGGCAGGCGCGGCGGCTGGTGGCGGCCGTGTGAAGGCCGATCGCGAGCCTCACCGTGGCGATCCGGAAGCGACGGGGCTGCATCCCACGGCCCCTGGATCGCCACGCCTGCGGCCAGGGATGATGGAGCGCCGCGAGCGCAACGGTGCGGATCGACTCACTCGATGGCGAAATGCGCTTCTGTCGGCGCGTGGCCCACGCCGTTGATGGGCAGGATGTCCTGCGGGCAGGCGGAAAAGGCGACGACGCAGTCCATCTCCGCCCGGAGCAGCACCGAGCCGCCGCGCACCGAGCGGGGGGCGTCGAAGGAGAGCGCACCGTCGGGGTGGACGGGGATGTTCATGAACAGGTTGAGTGGGCTCGGCGTCTCCGGCACGTCCATCCCCAGGGTCTGTAGCGCCGCGTGCAGGTTGTCGGTGCAGTTGTCGTGGTATTCGGTGCAGCCCAGCCCTTCGTAGCGGTAGCGGTCGCAGGCGGCCATCAGCATGTCGTGCACGCCGCCCGAGCTGTCCTCGAGCACCGTGAGGATCGGGCGGCGCTTGTTGGTCAGCAGCGCGTCGCCTACCGTTGGGATCACCTTCAGGATGCCGGGGCGGGTGTGCTCCATCGAGAGGTGCTCGGCCATGTCGTCCGCATTGAAGGCCCAGGTGTCGACCACCTGGTCGCCATGGGTGTTGATGACCCGCACGGTCTGCCCCCGGCGCACGCGGGCGGCGGCGCCGCGCCGGGCGGGGATGGTGGTGGGCTCGTGCTCGGGCATGGCGGTCTCCTGGAGACGAACGGCCCTGCATCAAAGTCGGATGCCGGGGTGGATGCAAGGCGCTTATGGCACAGCGATTGCTTAAACACCGCTTGCGGTGAGCCTGCCTCCCGTTGAAGAGTTGAGCCGGAACGACCTGCCGAAGCCGCACGGGGCCGAAGCTGCAACAGGAGACGCCGATGACCCGCATGAAATTCTTGTCGCTGCTCGGAGCAGCCGCCCTGCTCGCCGTGGCCCCGGCCCTCAGCCCGGCTGCGGCCAAGGAGTGGACCGCAGTCCGCATCGGCATGGACGCAACCTACCCGCCCTTCGAGAGCGTGGACTCCAGCGGCAAGATCGTGGGCTTCGAGGTGGATTACGCCAACGCGCTATGCGCCAAGATGAAGGTGACCTGCACCTTCCAGAACCAGGATTGGGATGGGGTGATCCCGGCGCTGCTCTCCGGCAAGTTCGACGTCATCGTCTCCAGCATGAACATGACGCCGGCGCGGGCGCAGCGGGTGCTGTTTTCGGACATGTATTATGCAACGGCGCCAGTGATGGTCGCAGGCGCCGCGATCAAGGGCGACGACATCTCGCCGGCTGCCCTCAAGGGCAAGTCGATCGGGGCGCAGTCCTCGACCGTCTATGCCAACTGGCTCGAGAAGGTCTACCCCGGCGTGGACGTGAAGCTGTATCCGGGCGGGGACGAGCCGTTCCTGGACCTGGCCAGCGGGCGGATCGACTACGTGGCCGGGGACATCCTGGTGGCGGAGAAGTTCATGGAGAAGAACACCAACTGCTGCCGGATCGTAACCAAGATCCAGCGCACGCCCGACATCTTCGGCCCCGGCGTCGGCGCCGCGTTCCGGCCGGACGACAAGGACCTGGCCGCGCTGTTCAACAAGGCCATCGCCGAGGCGGACGCGGACGGCACCTTCAAGACCATCGCGGGCAAGTACTTCAAGATCGACATCCGCGGGAAGTAAGGACAGGGGGAGGCGGTTCGGGAAGGCGGGGCGGTGCCGGCCTTCGAACTGCTGTTCGGCGCCGACGGCTGGGCGCCCCTGCTGGTCAAGGGCGCGCTCGTCACCGTGGCGCTCAGCCTCGCCACCGTCCCGCTCGGCTTTGGCGGGGGGCTCGTGCTGGCGCTGCTGAAGCTGTCGCGCAGCCGGGTGGTGCGGGGGGCGTGCGCCGCCTACACCACGTTCTTCCGCGGCATCCCGGACCTGCTTTCGCTGTTCATCGTCTACTTTGGCCTGCAGGCGCTGCTGAACTGGGCGTCGAACCACATGGGCGGCGGCTGGCGGCTCGAGATGAACGCCTTCGTGGCGGGCGTCATCGCGCTCTCGGTCGTGGTCGCGGCCTACAGCAGCGAGGTCTGGGTTTCGTCGTTGCAGGCGGTGCCGCGGGGGCAGCCGGAGGCGGCGATGTCGCTTGGGTTGCACCGGGGCCAGGTGTTCCGGCTGGTGGTGCTGCCGCAGCTGGGTCGGGTGGCGCTGCCGGGCCTGGGCAACATCTGGACCATCCTGGTGAAGGACACATCGCTGATCTCGACGCTGGCCGTCACGGACCTGCTGCGGGCGGCGTCCGAGGCGAGCCGGGCGACCACGCGGCCGCTGCTGTTCTACACGGCCGCGGCGGGGGTCTATCTGGCGTTCAGCGTCGCCTCCACCATCGGCCAGGCAGCACTCGAGCGCCGGGCGAACCGGGGCTACGAGGACCATGGGTCGCGCGCCCGGGGCGTGGCCTGATGCTCGAGGGGCTGCTCGCCACCGTGCTCGACCTCGAGCTGCTGCGCACGTACGGGTGGCGACTGGTCTCGGGGCTGTGGATCACGGTGCAGGTCGTCGCGATGTCCTGCTCGATGGGGTTCGTGCTGGCCTATCCGCTGGCACGGGCGCGCATGTCGCGGCGCATGGTGCTGGCCTGGCCGGCGCTGGCCTACGTCACGTTCTTCCGGGGCACGCCGCTGCTGTGCCAGCTCTATATCGTGTACTATGGCGCCGGCGAGATCCGGCCGCTGCTGAGCGAGTGGAACGTCTGGTGGTTCTTCCGGGACAGCTTCTATTGCTGCCTGTTCGCCTTCACGCTCAACACAGCCGCCTATCAGGCCGAAATCCTGCGGGGCGCCATCCTGAGCGTCCCGCGCGGCCAGGTGGAGGCGGCGCGGGCGCTCGGGCTGTCGCCCTGGCGGGTGCTGCGCCACGTGGTCGGTCCGCAGGCGCTGCTGATCGCGCTTCGGCCGCTGGGCAACGAGCTGATCAGCATCGTGAAAGCCAGCGCGCTGGCCGCGATCGTGACGCTGCTGGACCTCATGGGGCAGACCAGGTTCATCTTCGCGCGCACGTTCGACTTCACAATCTACCTGTATGCGGCGCTGATCTACCTGGCGATCACGGAAGCCATCAGCCGGCTGTGGGGCTGGATGGAGCGTGGGCTCGCTCGCCACCTGGTGCCCTCCGCCGACACGAAGCCCCCGGCACGCCGCTTCGGCCTGGCGGGGCGCGGCCGCCGGGCCGGCGCGCTGCCTCGCCGGGCCTGACGGGCCTCAGGCCACCATGGACGGCACGCGCGCGTGCCAGTCGGTTTCCTGCTGGTAGGCATCGCCGATCGCCATGATCCGCTTTTCCGCAAACGGGCGGCCGACGATCTGGAGGCTGACGGGCAGGCCCGCCGGGTCGAACCCGCAGGGCACGCTGAGGGCGGGCAGGCCGAGGTAGTTGAACGGCCGCGTGCCGATGGACACTGCGACGAACGACCGCTCGGTGCCGGGCGGGCCGCGGTCGATGTCGGTTTCGGCCAGGGTGGGCAGCACCGTCGGGATGGTGGGCAGGATGATCGCGTCCACGGCGCCGAACACCTCGGCGGCGAAGGCGCGCAGCAACGGGCCGCGGGCGGAGAGCGCCTCGATGTAATAGACGGCGGGGATGGCGTAGCTGGCGTAGAGCCGGGCGCTGAGGTGCGTCGCGTAATCTTGCGCGCGGGCGCGCATCCAGGCGGCGTGGATAGTGGCGCCTTCGCAGCGGGAGACGATGCCGACATAGGCCTGCACCGCGTCCATGTAGGGTAGCGTGATCGGGGTGACGGTGGCGCCTCGCACGGCGAGGGCCTCCGCGGCGGCGGCGATGGCGTCCACCACGGGGCCGTCCGTGCCCATCAGGCCAGGGTTCGTCACGAGGCCGATCCGCATGCCGCGCAGGTCGCCCGTCAGCGCCGCCTCGTAGTCGGGCACCGGCTCGCGGGAGCAGGTGGGGTCGGCCGGATCGTGCCCGGCGATCACGCCCATGATGCGGGCGCAGTCCCGCGCGGTGCGGGTCAGCGGCCCCACGTTGTCGGCCGAGAAGCTGAGCGGCATCACGCCGGTGCGGCTGACCCGGGTCTGCGTGGGCTTGAGGCCCGTGACGCCGCAGGCCGCCGCGGGCAGGCGGATGGAGCCGCCCGTGTCCGACCCCAGCGCCGCATAGGTGAACCGGGCGGCGACGGCGGCTCCCGAGCCGCTGCTGGAGCCGCCCGTGATGTAGGGCAGGTTCCAAGGGTTGTGGCAGTCCCCATGGTGGCGGTTGTGCCCGGTCGGGTTTTGCGCGAACTCCGCCATGTTCAGCCCGGCGAACGTGATCGACCCGGCCGCGTGCAGCCGGTCTATGACGGTCGCGGTGCGCTCGGGCACGTAGCCGCCGCGGATCATGGAGCCGCACGTGCTGACCTTGCCGGCCTGGTAATACATGTCCTTGTGCGCCAGCGGCACGCCGTGGAGCGGGCCCAGCCTGGCGCCGGACGCAACGGCGGCATCGGCGACCTCGGCGGCCCGGTGGGCGCCGTCGCGGTCGATCCAGATGGTCGCGTTGACCGCGTCGTCGTGCGCGTCGATGGCGGCGAGGCAGCTTTCGAGCAGCGCCACGGCCGTGACCTGGCGTGCCGCGACCGCGTCCGCCGCCTCCACCAGCGTCATTTGGTTCGGGCTCATGCGGGCTCCTTCGTCGCGTCCAGGGCGGCCTCGAAGCTGCTGGGCTCGTCCTCGAAGCGGAGGCGGCCGCGCTGGGCCTCGAAGGCGGCGATGACGGTCTTCAGGTCGGCGGCCATGCGGCGCGCCGGGTCGTTGGGGGCGGCGATGCCGTGCCAGGTGGCGATGTAGGCCTCGGTCAGTGCCAGGAATTCATTGTCCATGCGGGCCTCAATAGGTTTCGAACATCTGGCTGATGCGCTCAGGGTCGCTCGTCACGCCGAGCGCCATGGCGAGGAGGATGCGCGCCTTCTGCGGGTTCAGGTTGTCGGCGCTGATGAAGCCGTTGTCGCGGGCCCTCCCGGTGCGGAAGACGCGGCCGCTGCCGGCGCGGGTGGAGAGGGCGACGACGATGCCGGCGCGGGCGGCCTCGGCCAGGGCGTCGGTGTCGGCGGGCGTCGGGAAGTGCGGCGCGAACCCGGCCGAGACGATGCCGCGCGCGCCGGCCGCCACGAAGGCGCGGACCGCCGTGCCGTCGGACCCCGTGTAGGCATAGGCGATGTCCACCCGGGGCAGCGCCTCGAGCGGGCGGAGGTCGAACTCCGTGTCCGGCGCACGGCGGCGGAGGGGGGCGCGGTAGAACGCCACGCGGTCCCCGTCGGCATGGCCGAGCACGCCGAAATCGGGCGAGCGGAAGGTTTGCAGGCGGAGCGTGCTGGTCTTCGTGACTTCGCGGGCCGCATGGATCTCGTCGTTCAGCACCACCAGCACGCCCATGCCCCGGGCCGCGGGGCTCGCGGCGGTGCGGAGGGCGGCCACCAGGTTCGGCCCGGCGTCGCTGCCGAGCGCGGAGGGGGGGCGCTGGGAGCCGACGACGACGACGGGAATGCTCACCTTCACCGCCAGGTTCAGCATGTAGGCCGTCTCTTCGAGCGAGGCGGTGCCGTGGCCGATGACGATGCCGGCGAGCCCGGGGTGGTCGGCCACGGCCTGGTCGCAGGCCAGCGCGAGGGCGCGCCAGTCCTCGAAGCCGATCCCGGGGCTGATGATGTTGCGGTAGCGGATGGGGACCACATCCGCCACGCGGGCGAGGTCCGGGAACATCGCGACGATCTCGTCGGCGTGCATGCGGTTGCCCGTGGCGCCGTAGTCCTGCACGTCGAGCGGGTGGGCGCCGAGGGAGGCAATGGTGCCGCCCGTGCCGATGAACGCGACCTTGGGTAGAGTCATGCTGGCAGCGTCATGCAGCTTCGGCGGCGCGGGGGAGGCGGGCGGTGATGAAGGCGGTGTCCATGACATCCCCGAAGGTGGCGTAGAAGGCGGCGAGGGAGGCGTTGTGCTCCTCCGCGGTGATGGCGGCGCAGGCGTCGCTGATCATCACGGTGCGGAAGTCGAGCATCATGGCGTCGCGGGCCGAGCTCTCGCAACAGACGTTGGTGAGGGTGCCGGTTATGAGCACGGTGTCGATGCCCCGGGCGCGGAGGCGGGGCTCGAGGTCGCAGGTACCGGGGATGAAGGCGCTGTAGCGGCGTTTGAGCACGAAGGCGTCGCGGGGGGCGGTCTCGAGGGTGGGCCAGAGGGCGTGGCCGGGGGCGCCCTCCACCAGGGCGGCGTTGCGCCGGGCGGTGCTGGCGGGCGTGTTCATGGCCTGCTGCACGGTCCAGGTGCGCTCGCAGCTCGCGTCGTGCGTGTTCTGCACCCAGGCCACGAGGCCGCCCGCATCGCGCATGGCATGGGCGAGGCGGTTGATGGCGGGCACCACGTCTCGTGCGGCGGCGCATTCCACGTAGCCGCCGGAGGGGTGCATGTAGGCGAGCTGCATGTCGATGACGACGAGCGCGGTGCGGGCGGGCTCGAGGTTGGCGAAGGGGTGCGCGGTGCCGCGGCGGCCCATGGCGCGGGCGATGGCCCAGGCGGGCATGTCGACGCCGGCGATCGGGGTGAAGTCCATGCGGTTTCTCCTACGCGGCCAGGCGTTCGCCGACCCGGATGCAGCGGGTGGTGCGGCCCGGCGCGAACGCGAGCTCGGCCGGGATGGCGGACAGGCAGGCGTCGATGGCGCTCGGGCAGCGGGGCGCGAACGCGCAGCCCGGCGGCGGGCGGCGCAGGTCGGGCGGGGCGCCGGGGATGGCCTGGATCTCGGCCCCGCCCTCGCGAACCACGGAGGCGAGCAGGCCTTGGGTGTAGGGGTGGGCCGGGTGGCGCATGATGTCCCGCACCGGCCCCTGCTCCACGATCTGCCCGGCGTACATCACGGCCACCTTGTCCGCGACTTCGGCTGCCACGCCGAGGTCGTGCGTGACGATGATCATGCCCATGCCGAGCTCGCGCTGGAGGGAGCGGAGCAGCACCAGGATCTGGATCTGCACGGTGGCGTCGAGCGCCGTGGTGGGCTCGTCGGCCAGCAGCAGGCGGGGGCGGCAGGACAGCGCCATGGCGATGACGACGCGCTGGCGCAGGCCGCCGCTCAGCTGGTGCGGATAGGCGTCCAGCCGGCGGGCGGCATCCGGCACGCGGACAAGCTCCAGCACCTCGAGCGCGCGGGCGCGGGCGGCGCTTCGGGAGATGTTCAGGTGCTGGCGGACGGTCTCCACGATCTGGTCGCCGACGGTGTAGACCGGGTCGAGCGCGGTCATGGGCTCCTGGAAGATCATGGAGGCGGCGCCGCCGCGCAGCGTGCGGAGGGCCTGGCCGGAGAGGGCCATCACGTCCTGGCCCTCGACCTGGACGCCGCCGGCGATGCTCGCCTGCGGAGGCAGGAGGCGCATGAGGGCGCGCATCGAGACGGACTTGCCGGAGCCGCTTTCACCCAGCAGGCACAGCGTCTCGCCGGGCATGACGCTGAGGCTGACGCCGCGCACGGCCTCCACCGCGTCCCGGCCGGTGCCGAAGCGGACGCGAAGGTCGGTCAGTTCGGCGAGCGGGGTCATGCTGCGGCCTGCGCGCCGAGCAAGTGGGCCGCGCTGTGGCCGGAGCCGGCGCGGAGCATGTGGCAGGCGGCGTCGTGGGCCTGGCCGGTGGGTGCCGCCGGGGCGTGCTCGGCGCAGACGGCCTCGGCATGCGGGCAGCGGGTGCGGAAGCCGCAGCCGCTGGGCGGGTTGGCGGGGCTCGGCGGATCCCCGGTGATGGGCGCGGCCTCGACCCGGTGCTCGGGGTCCATGCTGAGGCGGGAGGCCAGGAGCGCCCGGGTGTAGGGGTGCAGCGGCGTGGCGAAGACCTGGTCCGCCGGGCCGCTTTCGGCGACGCGGCCCAGATACATCACCAGCACGCGGTCGCTGACATGCTGCACCACGGCCAGGTCGTGGGAGATGAACACGTAGGTGAGGCCGAGCTGCCGCTTGAGGGTGGCGAGCAGGTTGAGCACCTGGGCCTCGACCGATTTGTCGAGGGCGGAGACGGCTTCGTCCAGGATGACCAGGCGGGGGTTCAGCGCCAGCGCCCGGGCGATGTTGACGCGCTGCTTCTGGCCGCCCGAGAGCTCGTGCGGGTAGCGCGGGCCGAACAGCTCGGGGTCCAGGCCCACGCGGCGGAGCGTGTCATCGGCCTCGGCTGCGGCCTGGGCCCGGGTGCGGCCGAGCACGCGGGGGCCGAAGCCCACGCTGTCGCGGACGGGCATGCGGGGGTTGAGCGAGCTGGCGCTGTCCTGGAACACCATCTGCGCCTGGCGACGCAGCGACCCGAGGTCGATGCCATCGGGCGCGCCGACCTTGTCGCCGTCGAACACCAGGTCCCCGGCGTCCGGGCGGATGAGGTGGAGCAGCAGGCGGGCGAGCGTGCTCTTGCCGCAGCCGCTCTCACCCACGATGCCGATCGTCTCGCCCTTGGCGACCGCGAAAGACACGCCGTCCACCGCGCGCACGGCGCCGCCCCCCGCGATGGCGAAGTGCTTCTTGAGGCCGTCCGCGATCAGCATGGGCTGCGCCGGGCCGCCGCGGTCGGGGTGCTTCATCCTCATTTGAGCCGCACGTCCATGGCCGAGCGCAGGCCGTCGCTGACCAGGTTGAAGCAGATGCTGGTGATGAAGATGGCAAAGCCCGGCACCGCGCACACCCAGGGCTGGACATAGAGCGACTGCCGCAGCGTGGAGAGCATCAGCCCCCATTCCGGGATGGGCGGGCGCACGCCGAGGCCCAGGAAGGACAAGCCGGAGCCGAGCAGGATGCTGACGCTGACGAGCGAGCTGGCATAGACCAGCACGGGCGCCATGACGTTGCCGAGCAGGTGGTGCCGCACGATCATCAGGTGCCCGGCCCCGGTGGCGCGCGCCGCTTCCACGTAGTCGAGGTTGCGGACCTGCGTGGTGGCGGTCTCGGCCACGCGGCACATGGCGGGCACGAACACGAGGGCGAGCGCCAACATGCCGTTCAGCATGCCGCCGCCCATGGCACCCGAGATGGCGACCGCCAGCAGCACCGAGGGGAAGGCGTAGAACACGTCCATGGTGCGCATGATGAGCGTGCCGACCCAGCCGCCGGCGTAGCCCGCGAGCACGCCGAGCGAGCCGCCGACGAGGCAGGCGGCGATGACCGGGCAAATCCCCATCAGCAGCGTCGTCTGCCCGCCGTAGAGGATGCGGGCCAGGATGTCGCGGCCCAGCTCGTCCGTGCCCAGCCAGTGGCCACGGAAGCCGAACGGCTTGAGGCGGAGGATGACGCTTTCCTTGTAGGGGTCGAACGGGCTGATCAGCGGGGCGCACACGGCCGAGAGCACGATGGCGAGCATGAGGAGGCAGAAGATCACCGTCACCGGGTCCCGCCGGAGCCTGCGCCCCACCATGCTCCAGTAGCCCGGCGTGGGCGCGGGCCGGGGCGCGGCCATGGCGGGGAGATGGAGCGCCTGGGACATCAGCCCCTCCGCACACGGGGGTCGATGGCGGCCTGCAGCAGGTCCACGACCAGGTTGGTGGTGACGAAGACGAGCGCCAGCACGAGGATGGCGCCCTGCAGCACCGGCACGTCGCGGTTGACGATGGCGCGGCCGAGGAGCGTGCCGCTGCCGGGCCAGGCGAACACGGGCTCGACGAGGATGGAGCCGCCCATCAGGTAGCCGAACTGCAGGCCCATGACGGCGAGCATGCCGGGGGCCGCGTTCTTCAGCACGTGGCGCACCACCTGCCATTCGCTGAGCCCCTTGGCGCGGAGCGTGGTGACGAAGTCCTGCCCCCGCACCTCGAGCACGGCGGCGCGGGTGGTGCGGGCGATGATACCGACCGGCACCATGGCCAGCGTGAACACCGGCAACACGAGGTAGCGCAGGTCGTCCGCGCGGAAGGCGGAGAAGTTGTCCGAGCCGTTGTTGCCCATGCCGGACGCCGGCAGCCAGGCGAGCTCGACGGCGAAGACGATGACCATGACGAGGCCGAGCCAGTAGTTCGGCACGGACACGCCCATGACGGCCGTGCCGGTGACGAGCCGGTCCATCGCGCGTCCGACCGGGCCAGGAGGCGTGCAGGCCGCCGCCGTGCCGAGCCCCGCGCCCACCAGGAACGAGAGCGGCACGGCGAACACCGCCAGCTGCAGCGTGTTGGCGAGGGCGCCGAACACCTCGAGCGACACCGCCCGGCGGGTGGCGATCGAGAGGCCGAAATCGCCATGCGCGGCGCGCCAGATCCAGTTGACGAACTGGACCGGGAGCGGCTTGTCGAACCCGTAGGCGCGCTTGACGATCTCGATCATCTCGGCATTCGCGTCGGGCGGAAGCACCGTCTGCAGCGGGTCGCCCGGCGCGATGTACACCAGCATGAAGCACACGAGGCTGACCCCGAGCCCGATGGGGAGCGCGTAGAGCAGCCGGAGGAGGATCGTGCGTGCCATTTCGGCCCTACTTGGCGACCGTGATGGGCGTGAGGTCCTGGAACCAGCTCTGCGCCTGGACGAAGCCCTGCACCTTGGGGGAGATGGCGCGCGGGTTGATGTCGTGCACGCCCCAGAGCATGACCGCCTCGTCGACCATCTTCTCGTGCAGCGCCACCAGCAAGGCGTCGCGCTTGGCGGGGTCGAACTCGTTGAAGGCGGCCTTGACCATGGCCTCCGCCTCGTCGGAGCCGTAATGGCCCCAGTTGCCGCCCTGGGGCGCCCACTGTGCCTTCTGCATGAAGCGGGTCATGCCGTTGATCGGGTCCAGCAGGGCGCGGCTGACGTTGATGCCGTCCACGTTCGGCGCCGTGTCCACCCCGGCGCGGGTGAGGGCCAGCAGCGCGTTCCAGTCCATGACCTGGAGTGTCACCTGGAAGCCGGCCGCCTCGAGCTGGGACTTGATGAGCTCGTTCATGGGCAGCGGCTGCATCTGCCCGGAACCGGAGGTGCTGATGGCGAGCGTGATCTTGCACGGCACGCAGTTGGCCTCCTTCAGCAGCGCCTTGGCCTTGACCAGGTCGAACTTGTAGGAGGCGGGCTTGCCATAGAGCGGCGCGCCGGGCGGGTAGTTGGCCGGGCCCTCGAGGGCGATGCCGCCCAGCAGCTCCACGATGTCGGCGCGGTTCAGCGCGTAGTTGGCGGCGCGGCGGACCCGCACGTCCTTGAAGGCGCCGTTCTTGAAGTTGAGCTGGTAGGCCCAGTTGTGCGGGTAGGTGTTGGTGATGACCTTCATGCCGGAGGACTTCAGCCGCGGCACCGCATCGGGCGTGGGTGCCTCCACGAAGTTCACCTGGCCGCTGAGCAGCGCCGCGGTGCGGGTGCTGGCCTCGGGCATGGGCAGGAGCACGAGGCGGTCCTGCTTTGGGATGCGCTTCGTGTCCCAGTATTCCTTGTTCGGTATCAGCTCGAGCCGCTCGTTGGGGACCATGCGGTCGAAGCGGTAGGGCCCGGTGCCGGAGGGCTGGCCGGCGAGTGCGGCCCAATCATACTTCAGCGCCTCCGCCCGACACTTGCTCGTCATGAGGATGTAGCTCATCTCGTATGGGAAGAGGGAGCTCGGGATCTTGGTCGTGATGGCGACGGTCTTGTCATCCACCTTCTCGATCTTGGCGTAGTTCGGCAGGTAGGCGCGGGAGAGGGCGAATTGCTGCGGGTTCCACTGCGGCGCCTTCTCGTCGTAGCGGCCGAAGTTCCACACCACGGCATCGGCGTCGAACGGGCAGCCATCGTGGAACTTCACGCCCTCGCGGAGGGTGAACAGCCAGCGTGTCTTGTCCTCGGCGTCCACCTCCCAACGGGTGGCGAGGCCGGGCTTGATGACGGAGGGCTTGTCGGCGCTGCCGAGGTCCCAGTTGATCAGCGCGTCGTAGAGGTTCAGGGCGACGAAGCGGAAGCCCTCGAACCCCTGGTCGGGGTTGCCGCCCGTGACGGGGATGGCGCCGGCCGTCATGGCGACGGTCAGCACGCCTTGGGCGCGGGCCGGGGCAGCGACCAGGATGGCGGCGACGGCGAAGGAGTGCAGCAACGCGAACCGGATCATTTGTTGGTCTCCGCTGTCTTGTCACGCATGTGTTATGAAGCGTGGCGAGTGGGCGCCGGCTTGCGCAACGTGAAATTGCCGCAACGCGAGGCAGAAACGCGGTTGTCGGACGTGAAATGGCTAACCTAGGGGCGGTTGCTCTCCAACGAGGCAGAAATCCTGGTCTCTTGCTCCGTCGGGCGGCCCTGGGCGGCCAGGTGCTTGACCCGTTCGGCGTCCCGGTCACACACTGTCCGACGAGCAGCCCCATGAAGGCTGCCGCAAGGACGCGTCATGGACATACGGGGTGGATAGCGGCGCGGCCGTGATCGTCCGCGCGGAACAGGCCCGGCGTGCGGCGTGGCGGCCGGACGCTTGGGTCGTGGGCGCCCTCGTGCTCGCGGCGCTGCTCGCGCTGCTCGTGCTGAACCCGGTGCTCCGCCTGCTCGCCAGCAGCATCACGGACGCGAAGGACGGCTCCTGGACGCTTGCGAACTACGCCACGGCGTTCAGCCGAAGCCGCTACGTGCAGGCGTTCTGGACCAGCATGCAGCTGGGTGCCGCGGTCACGGCGATCTGCGTCGTGCTCGCCGTGCCGCTCGCCTGGTTCGTGTCCCGCACGGACCTGCCGGCGCGGGGCACCATCCGGATGCTCGTGCTCTCCTCCTTCGTCATGCCGCCCTATCTGGGTGCCGTCGGCTGGATCCTGCTGGCCGGGCCGAACTCGGGGTGGCTGAACGTCATCGTGCGGGGTGCGACCGGCATGGAGGGCGCGCTGTTCGACATCTACAGCTTCGGCGGCCTCGCCTTCGTCATCGCGCTCTACACCTTCCCGTTCATGTTCCTGTTCACCTCCGGCGCGCTCGACGTCGTGTCGTCCGAGATGGAGGATGCGGCCAACATCCTGGGCGCCGGCACGCTGCGGACGGCGACGCGCATCACGCTGCCGCTGGTGCTGCCGGCGCTGCTGGCGGGGGGCATCATCACGTTCCTCGAGACCATCTCGCTGGTGGGCACGCCGGCGCTGATCGCGCTGCCGGCGCGGATCAACGTGATCACGACCCAACTCACCCAGTTCTTCGCGCCGCCCATCCGGGCCGAGGTGGCGGCGGCCTACACGATGCCGCTGCTCGGGGTGACGGTGGCGCTCTACGCGCTGCAGCAGCGGCTGCTCCGGCGGAAGGGCTTCGTCACGCTGGGCGGCAAGGGCGGCGAGCGGCGAGTGATCGCGCTGGGGCCTTGGCGCTGGGTTGCGTTCGGCTATGCGGCGTTCATCCTGTCGCTCGCGCTGCTGCTGCCGAGCATCGTGCTGGCCCAGGCGGCGTTCGCCAAGGCATGGGGGCGGGGCTTCTCGCTCGAGAACCTCACCTTGAGCAACTTCCACTACCTGCTGTTCCAGAATGCGGGGGCGCGCGGGTCGATCGTCAACTCGTTCGCGTATTCGAGTGCGGCTGCCACCATCGCGCTCGTGCTCGCCATCGGCATCGCCTACGTCGCCAGCCGCCGCCTCGTGCGCTTCAGCCCGGCGCTCGGCATCCTCGCCATGACGCCCTTCGTCATTCCCGGGATCGTGCTCGCCATCGCCTTCTACGGCGCCTACGCGCCGCCGCCATTCTCGCTGTATGGGACTGGGCTCATCCTGATCCTCGCGTTCACCACGCGGTTCCTGCCGATCGCCTATTCCAGCACCGGCGCCAGCCTGCGGAGCATCAATCCGGAAATGGAGGACGCCGTCCGCATCCTGGGCGGCGGACGCGGCACCGCGATCCGCCGCGTCCTGGCGCCGCTGATGAAGCGGAGCCTGGTGGGCGCCTGGCTGCTGGTGTTCATCCCTGCGAGCCGGGAGTTGAGCACGGCCATGTTCCTCTACGGGCCGAGCACGCGCCCGATGTCGATCATGCTGCTGGACCTGAGCGAGGAGGGCAATTTCGAGCACCTTGCCGCCCTCGGGTTCCTGATGCTGATCGCGACCTTCGCCGTGGTTGCGCTGGGCATGCGCCTGGTGGGCCGCGACTTCATGCTGCGGCGCGAGCAGCGCGCCTGATGGAGAGCCGGATGATCACACGCCGCACCGCCCTTGCAGGGGCCGCCGCCCTACCCGCCACCTGGGCCGCAACCCCGGCGCTCGCCGACGTGGCTGCACTCGAGGCCGCGGCCCGCAAGGAGGGCAGCCTGACCTGGTACACGTCGCATACGGACGGGGAGTTTGCGCAGGCCGCCGCCTCCGCTTTCATGGCGCAATACCCGGGCATCAAGGTGGTGCACATCCGCACCACGGCCCAGGTCGCCTACCAGCGGCTGCTGCAGGATTTGAAGAACGGCATCGCGAACTGCGACGTGTTCTCCTCCACCGATCTCGGGCACGACGAGGCGTTGCGCATCGAGGGCAAGTTCGCGCGCTACATGCCGGAGAACGCAGCCGCGCTCCGGCCGGAGTATCGCGGGCTCGACCCGGCCGACACCTATTTCGCCACCTTGTCCGAGCTCGTCGTGCTCATCCACAACACCACCAAGGTGAAGGCGGCCGACTCGCCCAAGAACTGGCCCGATCTGCTGAACCCGCGCTGGCGCAACCAGATCGCCATCGGGCACCCGGCCTATTCCGGCACGGTCGGCACCTGGGTGGTGGCCATGCGGAAGCTCTACGGCTGGTCCTACTTCGAACGGCTCGAGAAGAACCGTCCGCTGATCGGGCGATCCGTGAACGACGCGGTCAGCACGCTCAACTCCGGGGAGCGCATCGTGGGCATGTCGACCGCGGGCATCAGCCAGCTCACGGCGCTGCGCGGCAACCCGGTCGGCCTCGACTTCCCGACCGAAGGCGCGGTGCAGATCGTCTCGCCGTCGGCCATCATGGCGAACGCGCCGCACCCGAATGCCGCGCGGCTGTTCATGGAGTGGCTGATGGGCCCGGCGCACGCCAGGCTCTCGGCCGAGGCCGGGAGGCGGCCCGTGCGGATGGACGATGCCGCGCTGACGGGCACCGCGGCGGGCGGCATCCCCGCGGACGCGAAGGTCCTGCGGCTCTCCACGGCCGAGATCGTGAAGGGGATCCCCGAGGTGATCGAGCAGTGGCGCGACACGTTTGGTGGGTAGGTTCGGTCCGCCTCCGGCCCTCGGGATCGTCATCGCGAGCGAAGCGTGGCGATCCAGGGGCGGCGGAGAGCAGGCTCGTGGCCCCTGGGTCGCCACGCCTTCGGCTCGCGATGACGAGTAGACGCATGTTTCGTGGGTGACTGATGGGCAAGCTGGTTCTGGAAGGCCTGGGGAAGCGGTTCGGCGCGTCCGTCGCCGTGGCGGGCGCGAGCCTTTCGTTGCGCGATGGGGAGTTCGTGTCGCTGCTCGGCCCCTCGGGCTGCGGCAAGACCACCACGCTGCGGATGATCGCCGGCTTCATGGAGCCGAGCGAGGGGCGCATCCTGATGAACGGCGCCGTGCTGAGCGAGGCCGGGCGGGTGACGCCGCCCGAGCGGCGCGGCATGAGCATGATCTTCCAGAGCTACGCGATCTGGCCGAACATGACGGTGGGCGAGAACGTGGCGTTCGGGCTGCAGATCCGGAAGCTGCCGGGCGCCGAGGTGAAGCGTCGGGTGGCGGCCATCCTCGAGATCGTGCAGCTCGGCCACCTCATCGGGCGTTACCCGGCCGAGCTCTCGGGCGGGCAGCAGCAGCGCGTGGCGCTGGCGCGGGCCATCGTGATCGAGCCCGAGGTGCTGCTGCTGGACGAGCCGCTCTCCAACCTCGATGCGAACCTGCGGGAAGAGATGCGGTTCGAGATCCGGAGGCTGCACGACGAGTTCCGCATCACGACGGTTTACGTGACGCACGACCAGGGCGAGGCGATGGTGACGTCGGACCGGATCGTGGTGATGAACGCCGGGCGGATCGAGCAGGTCGCCGACCCGATCACGCTGTACGACCGGCCGCAGACGCGGTTCGTGGCCGGGTTCATCGGGCGCACCAACTTCGTGGACGGGGTGGCGGAGGGCGGCCAGGTCGCGCTGCCCGGTGGCGTGGTCGATGCGGGGCTGCTGGCGGGGACCGAGGGGCTGCGTGGCCCGGTGTCGTTCTCCGTGCGGCCAGGCAGCATCGGGCTGCACGATATCCGCGGTGCGGCGGGTGCGTGGTGGATCCCCGGGCGCGTCACGGTGCGGGCGTTCCTGGGCGAGCATTGGGAGTATGCCGTGCAGCCCGATGGCGGCGGCCCTGCGCTCCGCGTGACGGCGCCGCCCACCCGGGTGGCGGGCGTGGGCGACGCCGTGTGGCTCGCCATCGACCCGGCGCGCGTGGCGGTCATCCCCGGGCCGGATGCGGCGGCGTCCGCGGCGGCCTGATGGCCGGCTACTGCAGCGGGCTGAAGTCGCAGGGTTTCAGGATGCGGTTCTCCATGGTGAGCATGATGTCGGCCTTGGCCAGCGTGGAGAGGTAGACGCCCCAGCCCGGATCGGCGGCCATGGCGGTGCGCCGGGCCTCGCGGTCGGCCTGGCTGTCATAGGCCCAGATATGGACCACCTGGTTCAGCTGGCCCTCGATGGTGGTGTTCCAGGCGACGCAGCGGCCGAGGTATTTCTGTTGCAGCGGCCAGGCGTGCTCCTTGTAGATGGCGACGAACTCGGCGGTGCGGTTCGGCTTGGTCGTGTAGATACGCAGGTCCAGGATCATCGTTCGGTTCCTCCGCGGCGACGATGGCGCAGGATCGTAGGCGGGGGAAGGGCTTGCGCCCGGGCGACCGGGCGTCTATTCGACGAATATCGAAATGGGGGACCGCCGTGGACCCGAAACTCGCCGTCTCCGCCCTGGGCGCGCTTGCGCACGAGCACCGGCTCGCCGCGTTCCGGCTGCTCGTCGAGGCCGGGCCGAACGGGTTGCCCGCGGGGGCCATCGCGGAGGCGCTGGCGGTGCCGCCCTCGTCGCTGACGTTTCACCTGCAGCAGCTGCTCCAGGCGGGCCTGGCCACGCAGCGCCGGGCGAGCCGGCAGATCATCTACGCGGCCGACTTCGCGGCGATGGACGGGCTCGTGCGCTACCTGACCGAGAATTGTTGCGGCGGCGGCTTCATGGTGCCTGCCTGCCTGCCGGCGCGGTCCGCTTGAGCGCCGCCTTCGACCTGCCCCGGCGCCTGGTGGCCGAGGCGCTGGGGACGGCGCTGTTGGTGGCGACGGTGGTTGGCTCCGGCATCATGGCAGAGCAGCTCACCAAGGACGTGGCGCTGGCGCTGCTGGGCAACACGATCGCGACCGGCGCGATGCTGGTGGTGCTCATCACCACGCTCGGCCCCATCTCGGGCGCGCATCTCAATCCGGCCGTGTCCATGGTGTTGGCGCTCAGGGGGGACCTGCCGCCGGGCGACGCGGTGCGGTATGCCGCGGTCCAGCTGGCGGGGGGCCTGGTGGGCACGCTGGCCGCTCACCTGATGTTCGCGCTGCCGCTCCTGGCCGCCTCGCAGCACGTGCGGACGGGCGGGCCGCAATGGTTCTCGGAATGGGTCGCCACCTTCGGGCTCGTGGCGACCATCCTGGCTGGTATCCGGTTCGCGCATGCGGCGGTGCCGTGGCTGGTGGGGCTGTATGTCACGGCCGCCTACTGGTTCACCGCCAGCACATCCTTCGCCAACCCGGCCGTCGCGGTTGCGCGCTCGCTCACCGACACGTTCTCCGGCATCCGGCCCGCGGACCTGCCGGGCTTCGTCACCGCCCAGCTCGTGGGCGCCGTAAGCGCCCTGCTGCTGATGCGCTGGCTGCTGCGGCAGCCTGCGCTTGCGTCCCAGCCCCTGAAGGCGGAGGCCACCCTGTGAGCGTGACGATCTACCACAACCCGGCCTGCGGCACGTCCCGCAACACGTTGGCGATGATCCGTGCGACCGGGATGGAGCCGGCGGTCATCGACTACCTGAAGACGCCGCCGACCCGGGCGGAGCTGCGGGACCTCGTGCGCCGCATGGGCACGGCGCTGCGCCAGGTGCTCCGGCAGCAGGGCACGCCCTTCGACGCGCTGGGGCTGGGCGACCCCGCCCTGTCCGATGACGCGCTGCTCGACGCGGTGGAGGCGCACCCGATCCTGCTCAACCGGCCCATCGTGGTCTCGCCCAAGGGCGTGCGGCTGTGCAGGCCGTCCGAGCTGGTGCTGGAGCTTCTGGACGCGCCGCTGCCCGCCTGGTTCGCGAAGGAGGACGGGGAGGTCGTGACGCCCGCCCGGGCCGGCTGAGATGGATGCCGGGGTGATGGATGCCGGGGTGATGGATGCCGGGGTGATGGATGCCGGGGTGATGGATGGGGTGCCGGCCCTCGACCGCGCGCAGTTCCGCGTGCCGAACCCCGCCGCGCTGACCGGCCCGGTGTCCGGCCACCCGCCGCGCATCCTGCTGCTGCAAGGCTCGCTGCGCGCGCGCTCCTACTCGCGCCTGCTGGCCGACGAGGCCGAGCGCATCCTGGTGGCGATGGGCTGCGAGACGCGGCGGTTCGACCCGTCCGGCCTGCCGCTGCCGGACGATGCGGAGCCGTCGCACCCCAAAGTGCAGGAGCTTCGGGCGTTGTCGCTGTGGTCCGAAGGCCAGGTGTGGAGCAGCCCCGAGCGGCACGGGACGCTGACGGGCGTGATGAAGTGCCAGATCGACTGGCTGCCTCTGGACCAGGGCGGCGTGCGGCCGACGCAGGGACGGACGTTGTCGCTGCTGCAGGTGTCGGGCGGTAGCCAGTCGTTCAACGCGGTGAACGCCATGCGCTTGCTCGGGCGCTGGATGCGGATGCTGACGTTGCCGAACCAGTCGAGCGTGCCCAAGGCGTTCGAGCTGTTCGATGCGGCAGGGCGGTTGCCGGCCGGGCCGCATTACGAGCGCCTGGTGGATGTGTGCGAGGAGCTGGTGCGGTTCACCTGGTTGGTGCGCGACAACGCCGACGTGCTGGTGGACCGCTACAGCGAGCGGCTGGAGCGGACGGGGCGCGAGGCAGTGGCGGCGCGGAGCATCGCCGAGGCGCAGAGGGGGGCGCGCACGGGGTGAGCGGGCCTTCGCGCACCTGGCCGGTCGTGCTGGCGCTCGGCACATCGCAGACGTTGGCCTGGGCAAGCAGCTACTACCTGGTCGCGATCATCGCAGACCCGGTCGCGCGGGAGCTGGGCGTGTCCGGGACCATGGTGTTCGGTGCGTTTTCCGCGGCGCTGCTGCTTTCTGCGGCGCTTGGCCCCTGGGTGGGGCGCCGGATCGACTTGCGGGGCGGGCGCGGGGTGCTGTGCCTGTCCAACCTGGTGTTCGCGGCCGGGCTGCTGCTGTTGGCGGCGGCGCAGGGGCCGGTGCTGCTGGGGGTGGGCTGGCTGGTGCTGGGCGCGGGCATGGCGCTCGGGCTGTATGACAGCGCATTCGCGACGCTCGCCGGGCTGTATGGGCGGGAGGCGCGGGGGGCGATCACGGGGATCACGCTGATTGCCGGGTTCGCGAGTACGGTCGGGTGGCCGTTGACGGCGCTCCTGACGGAGGCGGTAGGGTGGCGGGGTGCCTGCGCCGCGTGGGCCGGGCTGCACCTGGTTGTGGGGCTGCCGCTCAACCGGCTGCTGGTGCCAGCCGCCCCGCCCCCGGCGCGGATGGGCGGGCCGTCAGCGCCGGAGGGGCCCGCGCCCCGCCTTGCCACGGCCCTGCTGGCCTATGTGTTCGCCGCCACGTGGGTGGTGAGCACCGGCATGGCGGCCCATCTGCCGCGCGTGCTGGAGGCGGCGGGTGCAAGCGCGGCCGGCGCGGTGGCCGCCGCGGCGCTGCTTGGGCCGGCGCAGGTGGCGGCGCGGCTGCTGGAGTTCGGGCTGATGCGGAGGACGCATCCGCTGCTGTCCGCGCGGGTCGCCACGCTGCTGCACCCGATCGGCGCGCTCGCCCTGGCCATGGCGGGCGGGGCAGCCGCCCCGGTGTTCACCCTGCTGCACGGTGCGGGCAACGGTTTGCTGACCATCGCCAAGGGCACCCTGCCGCTCGCGTTGTTCGGTCCGGCCGGGTATGGGCTCCGGACTGGCCTGCTGTCGGCCCCGGCGCGGGTGGCGCAGGCGGCGGCCCCCCTGCTGTTCGGGCTGCTGCTCGACCGGTTTGGGCTGCTCGTGCTGGCACTGTCCTCGGCGCTCGGGGTGCTGTCCACGGTGGCGCTGCTGGTTCTGCGGCCGGCCGGGGTGGCGGCTCCCGTTGACAGGGCGATCTAAGAAAATATACCTCTACGCGTATGGCACCCCATGCGCGTCCTTGACCTCTTCTCCGGCATCGGCGGTTTCAGCCTCGGGCTGCATTGGGCCGGGATGCGGACCGTCGCGTTTTGCGAGCAGGATGCGCATTGCCAGCGCGTGTTGCGGCGGCACTGGCCTGGTGTGCCGGTGTATGACGATGTGCGGACCCTCGGGGCGGCACGGCTGCGGCATGACGGGGTGTTGTCGGAAGGGCTTGGGGCGGACCTGCTCTGCGGCGGGTTCCCGTGCCAGGACGTCAGCGTTGCCGGGCGTGGGGCCGGGCTCGAGGGTGCGCGCTCGGGGCTGTGGGGCCACATGGTCCGCCTGGTCGCCGAGTGCGGACCGCGTTGGGTGGTGGTTGAGAACGTTCCTGGCCTGCGAGTCCGGGGCGCGGACCGGGTCTGTGCGGAGCTGGAGGCGCTCGGCTACGCCGTGTGGCCGCTCCTGGTGGGTGCTGCCCATGCCGGCGCGCCCCACCTGCGCCAGCGGGTGTGGGTGGTGGCCCACGCGCTGGCCGACACCCCGCGCGCGCGACTGGCGGATGGGGAGCGTGGCGCAGCGGGGGCGGCGGCGGGCCTGCCCGTTGAACGACGCGGTGGGTGGGCGGCTGAGCCCGGAGTTCGTCGAGTGGCTGATGGGTTTTCCACCCGGCTGGAGCGGCTGACGGCGGAGCGGCTGAGGCGGGCCCGCGTGCAGGCGTTGGGCAACGCGGTGGTGCCGGCCAACGCGGCGATGCTGGGGCGTGCGGTGCTCGCGGCGGACCGTTCAGGATGGCCGGGTTAGCAAGCGGCTACGCCTCCCCTGGCTCTTCCCGCACGGGGAGCGGCGAAGAGTAGTCGATCAGCCGCTCGATGGCGGCGTCCTGCTCGTCCTCCGTCAGGAGCCGCACGGCGCCGGCAGCGCGGGCCAGAAGGTAGGTGCGGCAGAGGCGCTCGAGCGACAGCGCGCCCTCCAGTGCTGCCTCCAGCGTGGGGCCGGCGGTGATCATGCCGTGGTTGGCGAGCAGGCACGCGGTGTGGTGCTGCATGGCGTGCGCCACGGCGTGGGCCAGCTCGGGCGTGCCGAAGGTGGTGTAGGGCACGCAGGTCACGGCACCGGGGCCGAAGGCGAGCACGTTGTAGTGGAACGGCGGCAGCGGCTCGGCCAGGCAGGCGAGTGCCGTGCAGGCCTCGGCGTGGGTGTGGACGATGGCGTGGAGGTCCGGCCGGGCCTCGTAGAGCAGGCCGTGGAGCTGCCATTCGCTGCTCGCGCGCGGGGCAGGCTCATCGAGCGGCATGGCGACGATGCCGGGCTCGTCGATGGTTTCGGGCGAGGTGCCGCTCGGCGAGAGGAGCATGCCGTCCGCGATGCGCAGGCTGATGTTGCCGCTGCTGCCAGCGATCAGGCCGGCCGCGCCCAGGCGGCGATACGCCGCAACGAGCGTCCCCCGGCCCGGCCGGAGCGGCATGGTCAAGCGGCGGCCTTGTCCTTCAGCCGATCGCTGAACATCTTCCGAAGCTTGGCAACCTTCGGCGTGATCACGGCGCGGCAGTAGCCGGACCACGGGTTCCGCGCGAAGTAGTCCTGATGCTCCTCCTCGGCGCGCCAGAACTGGGTGAGCGGCTCGATCTCGGTCACGATCGGGCGGCCCCATACCCCGGTTGCGTCGATCTCGGCCCGGATTTCGCGGGCCACGCGCTCCTGCTCGGGGGAGTGGGTGAGGACGATGCTGCGATATTGCGGGCCCACGTCGGCGCCCTGCTGGTTGGGCGTGGTCGGGTCGTGCAGGGTGAAGAACACGCGCAGGATGTCCGCAAAGCCGATCTGCGCCGGGTCGAAGCTTAGTTGGACGACCTCGGCGTGGCCGGTGCGCTTGGCGCAGACCTGTTCGTAGGTAGGGTTCGCCACGGTTCCGCCGGCATAGCCGGAGACGGAGGCGTGGACGCCGCGCAGCGCCAGGAACACGGGCTCGAGGCACCAGAAGCAGCCGCCGCCCAAGGTGGCCTGCTCGAGTTGTGGGGTGGGGCTCATGGGGCGTCTCCGTCTTGCGTGCGCCGAATGTGGGCGCGGCCGGTCCGGATTCAAACTGCCTTGTTGCGGGGCACGGCGCGGGCGACGGCGTTCATCAGCGTGCTCCAGTTGAACGGCTTGGCCATGTGAGGAAGGCTGCCGGGCGGCTGGGGGCGGCCGCTGACGAGGAGAACGGGCAGGCTGGGCCAACGGGCGTGGGTCTGCTGCACCAGGGTCAGCCCATCCATGCGAGGCATGTTGATGTCGCTGATCAGGAGATCGACGGGGCCGTGCACCTGCAGGAACTCGAGCGCCGCCAGGCCGTCGGACGCCTGGTACACCTCGTGCCCGGCGTCCATCAGCATCCACGCCGTCGTTTCGCGGACGAGCGTGTCGTCATCCACGATGAGGACCGACAGGCCGGACGGCTCAGGAAAGTCGGGCTGGGACACGTTGTTCCTAAACGAGATGATGCGAGCACTCGGGTGAGCGGGCATTTAAAGCCTATCCCCCCGGTTCCGTTCCGCCCGGGGGCGTTCTTTGCGGGAAGAATGCCGTGATCGGGTCGGCGATGTCGAGCGGCGGGCATGGCCTGTCGCCATTGCGAGCGGCCCGGCATGTGGCCCTAGCCAACGGCGCGCGGCCCCGCCTATGGTCCACCCCAAGGCCGACAAAGGGCCGTGGGATGGGGCGTGGGGCGCGATGGCAAGTGTATCGATCCGGCAGGTTCGCAAGGCGTTCGGCACGACGCCGATCCTGCACGGCGTGAGCATCGAGATTGCGGATGGCGAGTTCACCGTGCTGGTGGGGCCGTCGGGCTGTGGCAAGAGCACGCTGCTGCGGATGCTCGCCGGGCTCGAGGAGATCGATGGCGGGGAGATCGCGATCGGGACCCGCGTGGTCAACAAGGTGCCGCCGAAGCAGCGGGACATTGCGATGGTGTTCCAGAACTACGCGCTCTATCCGCACATGACGGTGCGCGACAACATGGCCTTCTCGCTCAAGCTGGCGCGCGCGCCGCAAGCGGCGATGGACGAGCGGGTGAACCGGGCGGCCGGGATCCTGGGGCTGGCGGGCCTGCTGGATCGATATCCGCGGCAGCTGAGCGGCGGGCAGCGGCAGCGGGTGGCGATGGGCCGCGCGATCGTTCGGGACCCGCAGGTGTTCCTGTTCGACGAGCCGCTGAGCAACCTCGACGCGAAGCTTCGGGTGCAGACCCGGGCCGAGCTGAAGGACCTGCACCAGCGGCTGCGGACCACCACGATCTATGTGACGCACGACCAGATCGAGGCCATGACGATGGCCGACAAGATCGTGGTGATGAACCACGGGCGCGTGGAGCAGGTGGGTAGCCCGCTCGAGCTGTATGACCGCCCGGCCAACCGTTTCGTGGCCGGGTTCATCGGCAGCCCGGCGATGAACTTCCTGCCGGGGCGCATCGAGGCGGGCGGGTTCCGGGCGGAGGGCGGCAGCATGTGGCCGCTGCCGGCGGCGGCGGCGCAGCATCGGAACCGGGCCGCGGTGTATGGCGTGCGGCCGGAGCACCTGCAGCTGGCCGGGGCGGCCGGGGTGGAGGGTGTGCCGCTGACCGTGCAGGTGGTGGAGCCGACCGGGTCGGAGACGCAGGTGCATGGGCGGTTGGGCGACCTGGCCGTGATGGGTGCGTTCCGGGAGCGCGTGGTGGTGGCGCCGGGGCAGCCGATCTCGGTGACGACGGATCCGGCGCTGGTTCACCTGTTCGACGTGGAGACGGGCATGCGCCTCGAGGACGAGGGCGTGCGGCTGGTGGCGTGACGACAACGATAAACCAAGGGAGCAACGAGCATGGATGAGCTTAAGCGTCGCCAGCTGGGATTGGGTGCGGCCGGAATGATCGGGGCAGGCGTGCTCGGGTCGGGCGTGCTGGCCGGGCGGGCCCGGGCGGCCATCCCGGAGGGGGCGGCCACAGCGCCGAGCCTGCCGCTCGAGAAGGGGGCCACGCTTCGGGTGCTGCGCCCGGCGAAGTTCGTGGAGCCCGACGAGGTGATCTTCCGCGAGAATACGAAGGCATTCAGCGACGCCACCGGCGTGCCGGTGCGCATCGACTTCTCCGGCTGGGAAGACCTGCGGCCGCAGACGGCCGTGACGGCGAACACCGGGGCCGGGCCGGACGTGGTGGTGGGCTGGACGGACGACCCGCATCTGTATGCGGACAAGCTGCTGGACCTTACGGACGTTGCCGAATACCTGGGCAAGAAATATGGCGGCTGGTATCCGCTGGCCGAGAAGTACGGCAAGAAGAACGGCACCAATACCTGGATCGCGATCCCGATGGGTGCGAGCGGCGGCCTGGCGCTGTATCGGCAGTCCTGGCTGGCCGAGGTGGGCTACGACAAGATGCCGGCCGACCTCGACGGCTTCCTGGACGTTTCCCGCAAGCTGCAGAAGAGCGGCCATCCGTCCGGGTTCGCCGTGGGACATGCGGTGGGCGACGGCAACGCGTTCTGCCATTGGGTGGTGTGGACGCATGGCGGCAAGATGACGGACGAGGCCGGGAAGGTCACGATCAACTCGAAGGAGACGGTCGAGGCGCTGAAATATGTGCGCGAGCTGTATAAGACTTTCATCCCGGGCACGAATGCCTGGAACGACACGGGTAACAACAAGGCCCTTCTGGCGGGTGAGATCTCGATGACCCAGAATGGCGTTTCGCTATACTATGCAGCCAAGAACAGCACGGACGCGGCGATTGCGGCCATCGGGCGGGACCTGAACCATGCGCACATGCCAATAGGCCCGGTCGGGCGGGTGACGGAGGGTGCATTGGCCATCAACGCGATGGCATTCAAGCACACGAAGTTTCCGAACGCGGCGAAGGCGTATCTCACGTTCATGATGGAGGCGCCGCAATACGACAAGTGGCTGACCGGCAGCTTCGGCTACTGGGGGCAGCCGCTGCGCGCCTATGAGGAAAGCAACGTGTGGACGAGCGACCCGAAGATCGTGCTCTACAAGGAGACGATGCAGAAGGGGCTGCACTACGCCTATCCGGGCGCGATCACCGAGCAGTCCGGCGCCGTGATGGCGGACTATGTGATGGTGGACATGGTTGGTGCTGCGGCCACGGGTTCGAGCACGCCGGAGGATGCGGCCAAGGAAGCCGAGCGCCGGGCACGGCGCTACTACCGGTCGTAGCGCGCATGCGGGGGCGGCTTCGGCCGCCTCCGCGATCCGCCGGCCAATGGCCCGACGCACCGACCGCGGATGGGCTTACTGAAAATCGTCGGGGACGCGTAGGCGCAGCAGGTCGCTTGCCTCTTCGGCCAATCGGTGGAGCTGCTGGCGCTGCCGCTCCGGCACGGAGCGGGGCTGCCGGTCTAGCACGCACAGGGCGCCGACGATGAGGTTGCGGGGTCCGAGCAGCGGCGCGCCGGCGCAGAACCGCATGGGCGGCGGGCCGACCACGAGGTCGAGCCCGGCCAGCCTTGCATCCGCCGCGGCGTCCTCCACGACCAGCAACTCGCCGATGCTGGCGAACATGTCGCACACTGAGCCTTCGCGCAGGCCTTCCGCCGCGACCGGCCCAACGTAGGCCTTGCGCCAAACCCGGTCGGCCCCGACCAGCGAGAGCGTTGCGACGGGGGCGCGGAACAGCTGGGCGACGGTAAAGACGATGCTATCGAACGCGGTTTCCCGCACGGTGCCGATCTGTTCGATCAAGCTTTGGGACAGGCGGCGTGCGTCGTCGGTCATCGGCGGTGATACGCCATAGTCCAAGCCCTCGTTCGCCAGCGGTTCTACGTTGATGATACAAAAGTTTCAACCGGTGATTGTGAGTAAAAAAATCAGCATCCAGAGGAAATCTGCTCGGTTGATCTTAACAAGGCGGAACGAATGCGGCGGGCGACAATCGACGAATGCGGGGTTTGGCGGCTCCGTGCGGATATCGGCATGCAACTCCCCCGCCCCGACTCGTGTTGGCGCCCAGGATCCGGCCGCACGGCGGCCGAATGCGTTCAGGAGACTCAAAGCCATGCCGCGGCCCGTGTGGGAAGGCCATCTTCGTCTGTCACTCGTCACCTGCCCCGTCGCGCTGTTCAAGGCGACGAGCGAGGGACAAGGGGTGCATTTCCACCTGCTGCATCCGAAGACGCACAACCGGGTGAAGCAGGCCTGGAAAGACCCGAGCCTGCCGCCGGGCGAGCAGGAGGTGCCGCGGGGCGAGCTTCTGCATGGATACGAGATCGAGCGCGGCCAGTATGTGATCATCGAGGACGAGGACCTGAAGGCCGTCCGTCTGGAGAGCACCAAGACGATCCAGATCGAGCGGTTCGTGGACCTGACCTCGATCGATCGGCTGTATTGGGACCAACCTTATTTCATGACGCCCTCGGGCAAGAAGGACCTGCAGGAGCCCTTCGCTGTGATCCGCGATGCCATGGTGCAGGCTGGCAAGGTCGCGATCGGGCGCGTCGTGATGGCCGGGCGGGAGCGGGTGGTGGCGATCGAGGCGCGGCACGACGGCCTGCTGCTGTCGACGCTGCACAGCCACGATGAGGTCCGGAACGACGCCGAGGTGTTCGCCGGGCTGGATGGGCTGAAGTCCGACCCGGCGATGGTCGACATCGCGCAGGCGATCATCGGCCGCCAAGTGGGGCCGTTCGACACGACGGCGTTCAACGACCGCTACGCCGAGGCGCTGCTTGCGCTCGTGCAGGAGAAGGCCGGGTCGGCCACGGTGGTGGCCACGGCCGAGCCCGAGGCGCCGAGCAACGTGGTGGACCTGATGGAGGCGCTGCGGAGGAGCTTGAAGGGAGCCGCGCCGTCGGCCCCGGCGGACAAGCCGCCCAAGCCGAAGAAAGCCCCGGCAAAGGTGGAGAAGGCGGAGCCGGCCAAAGCCCCTGCCAAGCGGGCGGCGGGCGCGCGGCGGTAGTGCCTATGCCCGGGTGAGCACCAGGTCGTCCCGATGGACCATCTCGTCGCGACCGCGCCAACCGAGTAGCGCCTCGATCTCATGGCTCTGGTGCCCGGCGATGCGGGCCGCGTCGGCGCTCGCATAGGCGGAGAGGCCCCGGCCCAGCACGGTCCCGTCCGTGTCCTCGATCAGCACCGGGTCCCCCCGTTCGAACTCGCCATGGACCGCCCGCACCCCGGCCGGCAACAGCGAGCGCCCGGCAGCCAGGGCCCGGGCGGCGCCAGGGTCGATCACGACCCGGCCGGCCTGGTGCAGGGCACCGGCGATCCAGCGCTTGCGGGCGGAGCGGCCGTCCGGCTCAGGGAGGAACCAGGTGCAGCGGGCGCCATCGAGCAAGGACTGCAGCGGGTGCGGCACAGCGCCGACGGCGATGGCCATGGCACAGCCCGCTTGCGTCGCGATGCGGGCCGCGGCGAGCTTCGTGCGCATGCCGCCGCTGCTGTAACCGGGCGGCGGGTCCCCGCCCATCGCCTCGATCTCGGGCGTGAGCGCCGGCACGACCGGGATGTGCCGGGCGGCGGGCTCGCGCTTGGGGTCGGCGGTATACAGGCCGTCGATGTCCGAGAGCAGCAGGAGCTGGTCGGCCTGGACCATCTCGGCCACGCGCGCGGCCAGGCGGTCGTTGTCGCCGAAGCGTATCTCGGCGGTGGCGACCGTGTCGTTCTCGTTGATGACGGGGATGCACCCGAGGCCGAGCAGGGTGGTGAGGGTGGCGCGGGCGTTCAGGTAGCGGCGCCGATCCTCGGTGTCGTCGGGCGTGAGGAGGAGCTGGGCGGCGACCAGGCCGTGGGCGCCGAGCGCCTGCGTCCAGGCCTGGGCGAGGCGGATCTGGCCCACGGCCGCGGCGGCCTGCTTCTCCTCGAGGCGCAGGCGGGGGAGGCGCAGACGGGGATGGCGCAGGCCGAGCACGGACCGGGCGAGCGCGATGGCGCCGGAGGAGACGACGATGACGGACGTGCCGCGGGCCCTCGCCGCGGCGATGTCGGCAGCCACCGAGGCGAGCCATGCGGCCCGGAGGTGCTCGCCGTCGACCACGAGCGCAGAGCCGATCTTGACGACGAGCAGGCGTGCGTCGGCCAAGGCAGGCGTCATGGCCGCGGCCTCATGCGGCGCGCGCTGTGGCCCGGTGCTCGTGCACGCGCTGCATGAGGGCGCGCACCACCTCGGGCAGGTTGTCCCCGGTGGCGCCGCTGAGGAGCATGACGGGTTGGCCGCTCGCCTTGGCCAGCGCCGAACGGCGGGCGCTGATCTCGCGTGGCGTCATGGCGTCGGTCTTGTTCAGCACGAGCAGCTCGGGCTTGTCTGCGAGGCCGCCGCCATAGGCGTGCAGCTCGTCCCGGACCGTGCGCCAGGCCTTCACGGGGGAGCCCGCGGCGCCGTCGATCAGGTGCAGCAGCACGGCGCAGCGCTCCACGTGGCCCAGGAAGCGGTCACCCAGCCCGGCGCCTTCGTGCGCGCCGGCGATGAGGCCGGGGATGTCGGCGATGACGAACTCCTCGGAATGGTTGAGGCGCACGACGCCGAGCTGCGGGTGGAGGGTGGTGAACGGATAGCCGGCGATCTTGGGGCGGGCTGCCGAGACCACGCTGAGGAAGGTGCTCTTGCCGGCGTTGGGCAGGCCGACGAGGCCGACATCGGCAATGAGCTTGAGGCGGAGCCAGACCCACCGCTCCTGCCCGGGCCAGCCCGGCGTGGATTTGCGGGGGGCACGGTTCGTGCTCGTCTTGAAGTGCGCATTCCCCTGGCCGCCATCGCCGCCGCGGCACAGCACGATGCGCTTGCCGGGCGTGTCGAGGTCCGCCAACAACGTTTCCTTGTCGTCGTCGATGATCTGCGTGCCGATCGGGACGTGGATGACGATGTCGTCTGCTCCGGCGCCGGTGCGGTCCGACCCGGCGCCGTTGCCGCCCTTGGGGGCGCGGAAATGCTGCGTGTAGCGAAAGTCGATGAGGGTGTTGAGGTTCTGGGCGGCTACGAAGATGATATCTCCGCCCTTGCCGCCGTCGCCGCCATCGGGGCCGCCGAACTCCATGAACTTCTCGCGCCGGAAGGCGATGGTGCCGTTGCCGCCATCGCCGGAGCGGACGTAGATCTTGGCCTGGTCGAGGAACTTCATGATGGACCTATGAACGAAAAAGGGCCGGCGCAGGCCGACCCTTATCGTGGCGGGGTTCGGCCGAAGACTACTCGGCGGCCTTGGGGAGCGATTCCACGGACACGTGGACGCGGCCCTCGGCCTTGCGGGTGAACTTCACGTGGCCGTCGACCAGCGCGAAGATCGTGTGATCCTTGCCAAGACCCACGCCGTTTCCGGGCTTCATCTTGGTGCCGCGCTGGCGGATGATGATGTTGCCGGCAATGACGCTCTCGCCGCCGAACTTCTTGACGCCGAGGCGGCGCCCGGCGGTATCACGACCGTTGCGGGACGAGCCGCCTGCCTTCTTGTGTGCCATGGGTAAGTCTCCTTAGACGGTCGCGAGGGTGCTGGGAGCGAGGGCGTCGGCCGCCGCCGCCACGGGAACGGGGGCTTCGGCGCCAGCCGGGTCCGACGCGGGGGCGGCGTGGTGCCCATCGGCCATGATGCTCGCAACGCGGAGCACCGTGATGTGCTGCCGATGCCCGTTCTTGCGGCGGCTGTTCTGCCGACGGCGCTTCTTGAAGATGATCACCTTGTCGAGCCGGTCCTGCGCGACCACGGTCGCGGTGACGCTGGCGCCCGCTACGAGCGGCGCACCGATCGTTGTGCCGGCCGCGCTGCCGACGGCAAGCACGTCGGTGAAGGTGATCGTCTCACCAGCCTCGCCAGGAAGCTTCTCGATCTTGAGCACGTCATTGGCCATGACGCGATACTGCTTTCCGCCGGTGCGGATGACTGCGAACATCGATGTAATCCTGCTGGCCCGCTCCGCCGAAGCGCACGGGCCTTCTTGTGGACATGGGACCGCACGAGACGTTGCCCGGCAGCCAGGAAGCGCGTGACTTAGGCCCGAGCCTGCACAGTGTCAACGCCGTTGCGGCCCGCGCCGGTTCTGCCTATAACGCCGCCCGCGGGAGAGGTGGCCGAGCGGCTTAAGGTGGCGGTCTCGAAAACCGTTGTAGTGTAACAGCTACCGTGGGTTCGAATCCCACCCTCTCCGCCAATTCGCAATACACGACACCGTTGGACGTCGCCGGAGGCCGAGCGGTGGCCGCAGATGCGCCGGGCGAGGACGGCGCGCGAGGTGCCGGGGAGGTTGGTGCCTGTGGGGCCGCCCACGCAGCCGCTTCCTCGTGGGCAGCGGACCGGTTGCAGGAGGATTGCCTTTGCGGCCTCCCTGTCCGAGGGTTCGGGAGGTCTTCACGGGAGTAACGAACGATGCGCCGCCGCAATCTGCTCACCGCTGCTGCGGCACTTCCTGCCCTGGCCCGGCCCGCCCTCGGTCAGGGTTCGCTCCGCACGTTGAAGTTCATCCCCGAGGGCAACCTGCAGAACCCGGACCCGGTGTGGTCCACGACGACCGTGGCGCGCAATTTCGGCTACATGATCTGGGACACGCTCTACGGAGTGGACGCCAACCTCGTGCCCCAGCCGCAGATGTGCGAGGGGCATAGCCTGTCCTCGGACAAGCTGACGTGGCGGTTCAAACTCCGGGACGGGCTCCGTTTCCACGACGGGTCCACGGTCCGGGCCGCCGACTGCACGGCGTCCATCGTGCGTTGGATGAAGCGGGACGGGTTCGGGCAGCGGATCGATGCGGCGCTCGACGAATTGCGGGCGATCGACGACCGGTCCTTCGAGTTCCGGCTCAAGCGGCCTTTCCCGCTGCTGCTGAGCGGGCTTGCGCATCCGGTGGCCAATGTCTGCTTCATCATGCCGGAGCGCATCGCCAAGACCGACGCCTACCAGCAGATCCAGGAGTATGTCGGCTCCGGCCCATACCGGTTCCTGCGCGACGAGTGGCGCCCCGGTGCCAGCGCCGCGTTTTCGCGCTTCGAGGGATACGTGCCCCGCCAGGAGGCGCCGAGCTTCGTGGCCGGGGGCAAGCAGGCGTATTTCGACCGGATCGACTGGATCATCATCCCCGATACGGCGACGGCCGCGGCAGCCATCCAGTCGGGTGAGGCCGATTGGTGGCAGAGCCCGACCGTGGACCTGCTGCCGCTGCTGCGGAAGGCGCGCAACGTGGTGGTGGAGCGGCTGGACGATTACGGCAATATCGGCGTGATGCGGTTCAACATGCTGCACCCGCCCTTCGACAACGTGCGGCTGCGCCGGGCCTTGTTGCCCGCGCTCAGCCAGACGGACTTCATGGATGCGGCCATGGGGGGCGACAAGGAATTGTCGCGCACGGGCGTGGGCGTCTTCACGCCCGGCTCCCCGTTGGCGAACGATGCTGGCCTGGACGTGCTGACCGGCCCGCGCGACCCGGCTCTGGCCAAGCGGCTGGTGGCCGAAAGCGGCTACAAAGGCGAGCGGATCGTGTTCCTGGCCCCCACCGACTACCCGATCCTCAATGCCGAATGCCTCGTCGGCAGCGACATGCTGCGGAAGGCAGGGCTGAACATCGACTTCCAGGCCTCCGATTGGGGCTCGATGATCACGCGCCGAAACAACCGGGAAACGGTCGACAAGGGCGGCTGGAGCGCGTTCTGCACCGCGTGGGAGGCACTGAACCTGGTGGACCCGGGCTCGCACTACCCCATCGTCGGCACTGGGCTCAAGGGCTGGTTCGGCTGGATGGACAGCCCGAAGCTCGAGGAACTTCGCACCGCCTGGTTCGAGGCGCCTGACCTGGCCGCCGAAAAGGCGGTCGCCGAGCAGATCCAGCGGACCGTGTGGGAGGAGGTGCCCTACTACCCGCTGGGCCAATACTTCCAGCCGATCGCCCGGCGCAGCAACGTGACCGGCATCGTGCGGAGCCCATTCCCCCTGTTCTGGAACGTGCGCAAGGCATGAGTTCCATGGCCGAGCCTGGGTCCTCCTTTCTCCATCCACAGGCCTGAGGCGTGCACGGTCCATCCCTGGCGCAGAGCCTCGACTTCACTGGGCTGCGCGTGCTGATCACCGGGGCCGCGGGCGGTTTGGGCCAAAGCATGGCCCGCGAGTTCGCCGGGGCAGGCGCCGGGCTCGTGCTGGCCGATATCGACGGGCCTGGGCTGGCGCGGCTTGCGACGACGTTTGCCGAGCCCGTCGAGACGCACGTCTACGACCAGGCCGACCTCGGCTCGATCGCCGGGTTGGCGGCTGCGGCCGGCCCGGTCGACATCCTCATCAACAACGCCGCCGTGCTGCTGGTCGATACGCTCCTGAACACCGACCCGGCAGCAATCAGCAGGGTGATCAACACGAACCTGGTAGGGCCCATGGTGCTCGCCCGCCATGTGGCGGCGCCGATGGTTGCCCGTGGGCGCGGCGTGATCATCAACATCAGCTCGCAGCTCGGGTTCTGCGGGGCGGCCGGCCGCGGCGTGTATGCCACGGCCAAGGCCGGGCTCGCGCAGTTCACGAAAACGGCTGCCGTCGAGTGGGCGCCCCACGGCGTGCGCGTGCTGGCGATCGCGCCGGGGCGCCTGTTGACCACCATGAGCACGTTCCTCGGACGGGACGAGGCGGCCTACAAGGCGGGCATCGCGCGCGTGCCAGCCGGCCGATACGGAACGCCGGAGGAGATAGCGCGGCTCGTGGTGGTGCTTGCCTCGCCCCTTTCGAGCTACGTGGTCGGCGATACGCTGATTGCCGATGGGGGCTACGTGCTGGGGTAGGGCCGGGTCAGGACCCCATGCGGAGCCCTTGCAGCCGGATGATCCCGTCGGGGTAGGGCACGAACCCCTGGAGGGTCTGGGCCACGCCCCAGAACCAGCGAAAGTGATACAGGAACAGGCTTGGCCGCGCGGCCAGGTAGATGTCCGCGGCCTGGCGGTAGAAGGCCGCGCGCTCGTCGGTATTGGTCGTGGCGCGGGCCGCGGCCAGGGCCGCATCCACCTTCGGGTTGCAATACTTGCCCCAGTTCAGGAACCCGTCGCAGGAGAGCCATACGCTCACGTTGCCATCCGGGTCGGCCCGGCCGCTCCAGATGGTGAGTGCTGCCTGGTAGTCCCCGCTGCCCGTCGCCGTCGTCAGCGTCGCCGCCTCCGTGGCCTGCAGCTTCACGTCGAACCCGGCCTCCGCGGCCATCGACTGGATCACCTGCCCAACCTGCATGTCGACCGGGCTGTTGGGCACGAGCAGGGTGAACTCGACGCGGGGCGTGCCGACCTGGGCCAGCAGCGCCTTGGCCCGGGCCACGTTGCGGGGCGGGACGGGATGGTCCTTGTCGTAATAGGCCGTGGCCGGGGCCTGTGGCTGGTTGCTGGGCACGAACAGCCCGTTGAACACCACCTCGTTCAACGCCTGACGGTCGAGCGACAGCTCGAACGCTTCGCGGACCCTTGCATCCTTGCCGATCGGCGTGTCGGCACGGGCGGTGTTGCCGAGGTTGAACGAGATGAGGTTGTAGCCCAGCGCCGTGCTTTCGATGAGCTTCACGCGCCCGTCGCCGCGCACGGCCGCGATGTCGGTGGGCGAGACCCGCTCGATCAAGTCCAGCGCCCCGGCCCGCAGGTTGGCGAGCCGGACGGTGCTGTCGGGCACCGGAGAGTAGACCACACGATCGAAATGCACCGACGCGGCATCCCAGTATCGATCGAAGCGCTCGAACACGATGCGCTGCTGCGCCACGCGCTCGACGAAACGGTAGGGGCCGGAGCACACCGGCTTGTTGGCCACGGCGGCGCCGGGGCCAGCGATGATCGCGGGCGACAACATCATGCCGGCGCGGTCGGACAATACGCCGAGCAGCGGTGCATAGGGCTCGGACAGTTCCAGCCGGATGGTCTGCCGATCGACCACGACGACGTTCTGCACCGGCTTCAGCTCGCTCTTGCGCACAGATTCCGGCGCAAGGCGGTAGCGGTCGAGGTTGGCCTTCACCGCCTGAGCGTCCATCGGCTCGCCATCGTGAAACACCACGCCAGCGCGCAGCGTGAGCGTCAGCGCCCGGTTGTCGGCGGACCACGACCAGGCCGTGGCGAGCTGCGGCCGGAAGTTGAGTTTCTCATCCACGTCGATCAGCTTGTCGCAGAACGCGGCCATGACAACGCGGCCGACGAAGCTGCCGCCGCGCGCCGGGTCCAGGGCGTCAGGATCTTCCTGCAAGCCGATCCGGAGCGTGGCGGCTTGTACGCCGGCCGCTGCCCCACCGAGCCACACTGCCATCAGCACCAGAGCCCATGCGCGCATTCGATCCACTCCCGCTTCACCGGGCGGTGTCTGCCGCCCGCGCAACGGTGTGCTATCCGGTCCGCCTCGTCCAGAGCGCGAACGGAGATGAACAGGGATGCCGCATTGCCCACCCATCCTGGTTACCGGAGCCGCGGGCCTGATCGGCCGCGTGCTGGTCGGGCGGCTCATGGACGCGGGGCGCCCGGTGCTCCCCGTGGACCGGGTGCCGGTGCCCCCCGATGCTGGCTTCACCGTGACGATCGCGGAGCTGACGGACGTGCACCGGCTGCATGCCCTGGTTGCATCCGGCGTCGACGGCATCATCCATTGCGGCGGCATCTCCGGCCCAGCCGTCGGGCGCGACCACCCGGCCGGGGTCGCGACGGTCAATGTCGGGGGCACCGTCAACCTGCTGGAGGCGGCGCGCCTGTGCGCGGTGCGGCGCTTCGTGTTCTGCTCGTCCATCGTGGCCTACGGAGCCACGCCGGCCGGGCAGGACCGGGTGGACGAGGCTGCGCCGCTGACCGCGACCTCCGACCTATACGGGGCCAGCAAAGCCGCCGCCGATCTGCTGGTGCGGGCGTATGGGGCACAGCACGGGCTGGACACGCGCGTCGGCAGGATCGGCTGGGTGTACGGCCCGCGCCGGAGCACGCCCAGCGTGCTGGGCAGCATGATGCGCAGCGGGCTCGATGGCACGCCGCTCGTCATCGACCATGACGGCACGTTCCCGCTGCAGCTCGTGCACGTGGAGGACGTCGCGGCGGCGCTGCTGACGCTGTACGATGCGGACGCTGCCGCAGGACGCGCCTTCAACATCACGGCCGGCACGCAGACCCGCATGGCGGCACTGGCGGACCTGGTCAGGGAGGTGCTGCCGTCCGCGGACATACGTTTCACGCCTGGCAAGGCGCTGGATGCGGACCGGCAAGGCCTGTTCAGCCTCGATGCGCTGCAGAGGCTCGGGTGGCGGCCCAGGGTGGGCCTGGCGGAGGGTCTGGCAGGCTATGCCGATTGGCTGAAGCGGCACCCCTACTGACCAGCTTCGCGGCTCCTGCGCATCGATGCGGAAAATGGCCGGGCCCTCCGCATCCGCTGGACAGGGATTTTACCGGCGTGGTCTTGTTCTGCCATGACGCTCCCCGACGTGCCGACGGCCAACCCGTTCGACCCCGCGACCAGTGGTTATCCACGCGACATGGTCGGCTACGGCCGCAACCCGCCGGACCCGCAGTGGCCGGGCGGGGCCTTGCTCGCGCTGCAGATCGTGGTGAATTACGAGGAAGGCGGCGAGAACAGCATCCTGCATGGCGACGCCGGCACCGAGAGCTTTCTGACCGAGCACATCGTCACGTCGCACAAAGGGGTGCGGAACCCGACGGTCGAGAGCTTGTGGGAATATGGCAGCCGCGTCGGCTTCTGGCGGCTCTGGCGGCTGCTGGCCGGCCGCTCGCTGCCTGTCACGTGCTTCGGGGTGACGATGGCGTTGGGCCGCAACCCCGAGGCCGTCGCGGCCATGCGTGAGGCCGGGTGGGAGATCGCCACCCACGGCATGCGCTGGAACGTGGCGCCTCCGGCCGATGAGGAAGGCGAGCGGGCCGAGATCGAGGCGACAATGGCGCTGCACCACGCGCTCACGGGCAGTCCTGCGCTCGGCTGGTACAACCGCTCGTCCCCGACCACATACCGGCTCCTGAGCGAGCGCGGCGGCATGCTCTACTTCGCCGACAACTACGCCGATGACCTGCCGTTCTGGGCGGATGTCGCGGGGCGGCCGGAGCTCTTCGTGCCCTATACGCTCGAGGCCAACGACATGCGGTTCAACGTTCCCATGGCGTTCGGCGATGGCGAGCAGTTTTTCAACTACCTGCGCGACACGTTCGACGTGCTCTACCGGGAGGGCCTGGAGGGCAGGCCGCGGATGATGAGCCTCGGCCTGCACGGGCGCATATCGGGCCGTCCGGGGCGTCTGGCGGGGCTGATGAAGTTCCTGGACCATGTCGGCCGGCACGACCGGGTTTGGGCCGCCACGCGCGCCGACATCGCCCGGCATTGGCGCGTCACCTTCCCGCCGGGCGAGCTTCGGACACGGTGGTAGCGGGCAGGCCGGGGCCGCGACCCCGCCGACATGTGGGTGTGGTGGTGGCTCGTAATGATTGCCCTTCGGGCGCCGGGTGTTATCGTCACCTCCAACGCGCCGCATCGACGGTGCGACACCACGGGAGGTTTCATGCGACGCATAGTGCTGGCTGCAACCACGTGCCTGGTCTTGGCCTCGGCGGCCATGGCCGCCGACCTGCCCACCGCAGCGCCGTCCGCCGTCGGCATGGACCGGCTCGATCGGATCACCCAACTCTTCAAGGCCGACACGGACGCCAAGCGCCTGCCGGGCGCCGTGGTGATGGTCGCCCGCCGCGGCAAGGTGATCTACCACGAGGCGTTCGGCCTTCGGGACCCCGCCAACGGCATGCCCATGCAGAAGGACAGCATCTTCCGCATGTATTCGATGACCAAACCGGTCACCGGTGTCGCGGTCCTCATGCTGCTCGAAGAGGGCAAGATACGGCTGAGCGACCCCGTCTCGAAATACCTTCCGGCGTTGAAGGCTCCGAAGGTGCTGGTGGAGACCGTCGACGCTCAAGGGCGCCGGGTCACCAATACGGTCCCGGCCAACCGCGAGATCACCGTCCAGGACCTGATGCGCCACACGTCGGGCATCAGCTACGGCGGCGGAACCTCGACGGCCGAGCAGGCCATGGCAAAGGCAGGTCTGGGGCTGCAGCTGGCCGCCGCGGAGGGTGAGCCGCTTTCGGCCCGCATGACGGACCAGGAGATGGTGGAGGCACTCGGCAAGCTGCCGCTGATGTTCCAGCCCGGCACGAGCTGGGAGTATGGCCGCTCGACCGACGTGCTGCTCGCGCTGATCGAGGTGGTGTCCAAACAGCGGGCGGACGCCTTCTTCAACGAGCGCATCTTCAAGCCGCTGGGCATGACCGACACGTTCTTCAACGTGCCGAAGGAGAAGCTCGACCGCATCGCCCAGCCCGGCCCCGACCCCGATACGGGTGAGACGGCGAAGCTGACCGACGTCACGAAGCAGCGGATCTTCCTCGGCGGCGGCGAGGGGCTGCTCTCGACCGCGCCCGACTACATGCGGTTCGCGCTGATGCTGGCAAATGGCGGCGAACTGGAAGGAACCCGCCTGCTGTCGCGCAAGAGCGTGGAGCTGATGGGGTCCGACCATCTTGGCCCGGCGCTCTCGCAAGGGCCCAATTTCGCGCCCGGGCCGGGTTACGGGTTCGGGCTCACGGTTGCGGTCCGGACACAGCCCGGCATGTCGCCCTACCCAGGCAGCGTTGGCGAGTTCAACTGGGGTGGTGCGGCGGGCACGGCCTTCTGGGTCGATCCCAAGGAGCAGCTCGTACCGATCATGCTGATCCAGGCGCCGGGTCAGCGGCTTCACTACCGCTTCGCTTTCCGCGGTCTGGTCTACCAGGCAATCAACGACCGTCCGGAGCTCGGCCAATGAACGAGGGCCGAACCCTCGTGCTGGACGAAGTCGGCAGGCACGAGCCGGTGCGGGTCATGGTCCCCAGCGCCATCCCCGAGCGTGGGGCCGCCACTCGTCCCCACCTGGGCCACGGCCTGAACGAGCCGCCTGCATGCGGGTAAGGCTGGGCATGCTCACGCCCTCGTCCAACACCGCGCTGGAGCCGATCACGGCCGCCATGTTGGCCGGCCTGCCCGAAGTGTCCGCGCATTTCGGGCGCTTCCCGGTCACGGAGATCGCGCTCTCCGCCAGCGCCTTGGCCCAGTTCGACGACGCGCCGATCCTGGCCGCGGCCGAGATGCTCGCCCATGCGCGGATGGATGTCATCGCCTGGAACGGCACCTCGTCCGGCTGGCTGGGCTTCGAGGCCGATCATCGCCTGTGCCGGCGCATCACCGAGGTCACGGGCATCCCGGCCACCACGTCCATGCTGGCGCTGAACGCCATCCTCGAGCGCACCGGCGTGCGGCGCCTCGGCCTCGTCACGCCATACACCGACGACGTGCAGGCCCGCATCGTGGCGAACTACGCCGGCCTCGGACACCCCTGCACCGCCGAGCGGCATCTGGGCCTGCGGGACAATTTCTCCTTCGCCGAGGTGGACGCCCCGACGCTGCACCGCATGGCGCGCGAGGTGGCCGAAAAGGGCGTGGATGCGCTCGCGATCATCTGCACCAACCTCCACGCCGCCCCCCTGGCCGCCGCCATGGAAGCGGCGCTCGGTGTGCCGGTCTACGACACCATCGCAACCGTCGTCTGGCACAGCCTCGGCCTTGCCGGCGTGGATCCCGGCCGCGTGACGGGCTGGGGCAGGTTGTTCCAGGATTTGCCGCCCAACTGACGGCTCTCGTTTCGCGGTCGTCCGATCCCAAGTTCCACGTGCTTCACAAGAGGCTAGAACTCCGCCAGCCGCCGCAGCCCCACCAACCGGTCCCCGACCAGCATCGCCAGCGCCGCGAGCACGATGAGGCCCGTCGAGATGGCCGCCACCGTCGGGTCCGGCCGCTCCTCGACGTATTGCAGCATCTGGATCGGCAGCGTGCGCGTCCAGGCGTCGGTGAAGAAGATGGACACGGGGTAGTTGTCCATGGAGGCCAGGAACGCGAACATGCCGGACGTTATGAACGCAGGCGCCAGCGACGGCACGAGGACACGGCGCAAGGCGGCCGGGTAGGAGCAGCCCAGTGTCCGCGCCGCGTCGAGCAACGAGAAGTCGAACAGGGTGAGGGCCGCCAGCACGGTCCGCACGACGTAAGGCATGGTGATGACGACATGGGCCGCGAGCAGGCTGGGCCAGGCCTCGCGCAGCCCGGCCAGCTTGAAGCCCTGCAGCATGGCGATCCCGACCACGAGGCCTGGCAGCATCAGGGGCGACACCAGGAAGGTCGCGATGGCGCCCCGCCCGGAGAAGCGCCCGCGCACCAGTGCGATGGCGCACAGCGTGCCCAGCACGAGCGAGATGGCCGTGGACAGCCCAGCGATCTGCACGGATGTCCACAGCGACGGCCACAGCCCCCGCGTGACCGCCAGCCGCTCATACCACCGCAGCGACCAGCCCGGCGGCGGCAGGGTGAACACCGCCGACGACCCGAACGACACCGCCATCGCCACCACCAGCGGCGCCAGCAGGAACAGCACGGCGAGCCCGGCCACGCACCACATCAAGGCCGTGGCGGCCCGCTCGGTGGCCGTCATGCCCTCGACGCCGGGCGGGGGGCGCGGCCTTCAGCCGCCGCGCCCGGGCGCCCGATGCGCTGCGCCAGCCATGCGCTGCCCACCACGATGGCCACGCACAGCACCAGCAGCACGACGGCCGTGGTGGAGCCGAGTGCCTCGTTGCGCATGAGCAGGAACGAGCGTCCGGTCAGCGTGGCCAAGGTCTGGAAGCGGTCGCCCATCAGCAGGCTCGGGATGACGAACATGGACACCGACAGCGAGAACACGAAGGCCGCGCCGCTGACGATACCGGGCATGGTGAGCGGCAGCAGGATGCGGCGGAAGCGATAGGAGGGGGTTGCGCCGAGCGTGGCGCCTGCTTCCGACAGACGCGGGTCCACCAGGCGCAGCAGCGAGTAGATCGGCAGCACCATGAATGGCAGGAACACGTTGGCCGCCCCCAGCACCAGGCCGGTTTCGGTGAACAGCAGCCGCGGCGCCTCATCGGCCAGGCCGAGCGCCACCAGGCCCTGCGCGAGCACCCCATCGCGCCGGAGCACGATCTGCCAGGCGAATGCCTTGACCACGACGCCCACCGACAGCGGCAGGATGACCGCCACCAGCAGCAGCGCCTGTGCCGCACCCCGCGCCCGGGCCAGTGCCACGGCAGTGGGGAAGCCCACCAGCAAGCAAAGCAGCGTCACCCACACGGCAACGCGCAAGGTGTTGCCGATCACCCGCCAGGAGTAGGGATCGGCGAGGAACCCCGTGAACTGCGCGAGCGAGAAGCCGTCCGGCCCCAAGACGCTGCGCGAGAGCAGCCACAGCAAAGGGAACGCGTAGGCGAGGCCCAGATAGCCCACCGCCGGCAGCGCCAGCCACCCCACGCGGTCGTGGATCACGCGCTGCCCTGCCTTGGCAGGACCAGCGTGTCCGCCGCGGGCCAGGACAGATCCAGCTCCGCGCCGGGCTCGGCGCCGGCGGGAACGCCGGAGATGCTTTCCACGACGACCGGCTCATGCTCGGTCGACGTGAAGTGCGCCTGGATGCGGGAGCCCTGGAACACGAGGTCGCGCAGCCGGGCACGGATGGCGTTGTCCCCCGCCCGTGGCCGGCCGAAGACGATCCGCTCGGGGCGGATGCCGACCGTCACCTGGCTGCCCGGCATGAACCGGCCGGGCCCGCGCAAGGGGCCGAACGCCGTCTGCACCGTGACGTCCCCGCCTGCGTCGTGGGTGACGACGCCGTCCAGCCGGGTGGACAGGCCCACGAAGGCCAGCGCGAACGCCGTGGCGGGGCGGCGGTACAGGGTGTCCGGGTCGGACACCTGCTCGATGGCGCCCATGTTCATCACGGCGATGCGGTCGGACATGACCAGGGCCTCGTCCTGGTTGTGTGTCACGAACACGGCCGTCGTGCCCAGTTCCCGCAGCAGGCGGCGCAGCTCGATCTGCATCATCTCGCGCAGTTTGCGGTCCAGCGCCGAGAACGGCTCGTCGAGCAGCAGCAGCTTGGGGCCGACTGCCAGGGCGCGGGCCACCGCCACGCGCTGCTGCTGCCCGCCGGACAACGCCTGCACCGGGCGGGGGGCGAAGTCGGCCATTTGCACCAGGGCCAGGAACCGTGCCGCGACGCGCCGTGCCTCGGCCCGGGCCACACCGCGGGCGTGCAGGCCGAACGCCACGTTGTCGCCCACCGTCAGATGCGGGAACAGGGCGTAGTTCTGGAACACCACGCCCACGTCCCGCCTGTGCGGCGGCTTCGCGGCCAGGGCCTCGCCGTCCAGCCTGACCGTCCCTGCGTCGGCCCGCAGCAGCCCGGCCACGATGCGGAGCAGCGTCGTCTTGCCGCAGCCGGAGGGGCCGAGCAACGACACGAACTCGCCCTTCGCAACCGCCAGGTCCACGCCGCCCAGCACCGCGGTGCCCCCGAACGACTTGGCGGCGCCGCGTATGTCGAGGAAAGCCGCCATCCGCTACATGGCCATTTCGCGGTCCCAGCGCTGCACCCAGGCATTGCGGTTCTCGGCCACGAAGGCCCAATCGATGGAATGCACCACCACCCCGGTCGGCATGCCCGGCGGCGGCGGCACGTCCACGTTGGTGGGCAGCGCGAAGGTGGGCGGCGCGATGGCGCCCTGGACCTCGGCCCCCAGCAGCTCGTTCACGTAGGCCGCCGCAAGCTCCGGGTTCGGCCCGCCCTTGACGAGCGCGATGCCGGACGGGACGGCGAAGATGCCCTCCTTGGGTGCGGCGAGGCCCACCGGTGCGCCCTCCTTCCGCCGCTCGAGCGCGAACGACGACAGCGCACCCAGGATCATGGTGGCTTCCCCCTGCTCCAGCAGGCTGAAGGCTTGCGGCATCTGGTTGTATATGGTCAGCAGGTTGGGCTTGAGGGCGGCCAGCTTGCGGAACCCGGCCTCCGTGTCGCGCATGGCGGCGTCCATCGGCTTGCCGTCCTGCAGGTGCGCGGCCATGAACAGGTTGGCGAGCCCCTCGGTGTTCTGCAGCGACGGCAGGATGATGCGTCCCTTGTAGCGAGGGTCGAACGCGTCTGCCCAGGAAGTGGGCGGCGTCTTGAGCGTGTTGGTGTTGTAGGCGATGCCCTGCCAGGGCTGCAGGTAGTTGGCCCATTGCCCGCCCATGTGCAGCGTGCCGGGCTTGAGCTTGCCCATGTTGGGCGCAAGCGCCGGGGTGAGGGGCTCGAGCAGGCCTTCGCGAACGGCCAGGATCATCACCGGATCGTCCATCTGCACCACCGAAAGGTAGGGCCGATCCTTGTTCTTTTGCATCTTCTCGAGGTTCACCAACGAGCGCGTGCCCTCGAAGGTCAGGCGGGCGCCGTATTTCTTCTCGAAGAGCGGCTGCACGTATGTCTCGACCCACGGCTTGTGGCTGGCAGCGCCGCCCACCACCAGCTCCCGCGTCTGCGCGCGCAGGATGGCCGGCATGGCCAGCGTGGCCCCGGCGCCGAGGAGGAGGGCCTTGCGCCGGGTCGGGTGGTCCTGTTGCATAGTGGCTTGCGCTCCATCGCTCGTTTCGATGCCTGCGTGCTAGCAAGCGCCATGCCGGATCGCAAACGACCCGGACTGAACGCCCCCCACTGGGGACGACCCCGACTGGGGACGACCCCGACTGGAACGACCGCGACTCCGAACGACCCGGACGGCAAACGACCACGGATCCACAACGAGCGGGGGTAGCGATGGCAGCGACACTGGTCCAGGGCGCCTTCGTGCTGGAGCGCTTCGGTTCGGACGGTGCGCCGGTACTGCACCCGGCTGGCGCGGTGCTGGTGGAGGGCGGCCTGGTGCAGGCCGTGGGGCCGTTCGCGGAGTTGGCGGCGCAGCATCCGCAGGCGAACCGGGTCGGCAGCCCGCGCATGGCCGTCATCCCCGGGCTGGTCAACGCGCACCACCATGTGGGCCTGACGCCGCTGCAGCTCGGCTCGCCGGACCTGCCGCTCGAGCTATGGTTCGCGAGCCGGCTCGCCCTCCGGGACGTGCCGTTCTTCGAGGACACGCTGTTCTCCGCCTTCGAGATGATCGCGAGCGGTGTCACCACCGTGCAGCACCTGCACAGCCGTGCGCCAGGCACGCCGGACCAGGTGCTGGCGGCGGGGCGCGACGTCGTCCGGGCCTATCGGGCCATCGGCATGCGGGCCTCCTACTCCATGGCGCTGCGGGACCAGAACCGGCTGGTGTATGAGGCCGACCGGGACTTCGTGGCTCGTCTTCCACCCACGCTGCGCCCTGCCATGGCAGACTATTTCGCGCGCTTCACCCTCTCGCTCGAGGACCAGGCCGCGATCTTCCACACCCTCCGGGAGGAGCTTGCCGACGATGCGCTGGTGCGGGTGCAGCTGGCGCCGGCCAACCTCCACTGGCTGTCGGACACGGCGCTGGAGATGGCGGGCAGGCTCTCTGCCGAGGCCGGGGTGCCGATGCACATGCACCTGCTGGAAACCCCCTACCAGCGGGAGTACGCCACAAGGCGCACTGGCGGCTCCGCCTTCGCGCACCTGCACGCCGTGGGGCTCACGGGGCCGCGCCTCACGCTGGGCCACGGCGTGTGGATGAACGAGGCGGACATCGAGCTCTGCGCCCATACCGGCACGCGCGTGTGCCACAACTGCAGCTCCAACTTCCGGCTGAGAAGCGGCCTGGCCCCGCTCAACCGCTTCCAGGCCCACGGCATCCCGGTCGCCATCGGCATGGACGAGGCCGGCATCAACGACGACAGGGACATGCTGCAGGAGATGCGCATGGTGCTGAACGTGCATCGCGCCCCCCTCGCACACGGGGGCATCGACGCGCCATGCCCCACGGCCGCCGGCGTGCTGCGGATGGCCACCGAGGGCGGCGCCGGCACCACACCCTTCGGGGACCGCATCGGCCGCCTCTCACCCGGCTGCGCGGCAGATCTGGTGCTGCTCGACTGGGATGCCGTGACCTACCCCTACCAGAACCCGGACCTGCCGCTGCTGGACGTGCTCGTGCAACGGGCCAAGAGCGCTGCGGTGCAGACGGTGATGGTCGGCGGCGAAACCATCTACCACCAGGGCCGCTTCACCCGGGTGGACCGCGACGCCGTGCTGCGGGACATCGCCGGGCGGATGGCCATGCCACTGACCGGGGCCGAGGCGGCGCGCCGCCAGATGGCGCAGGACGTGATGCCCCACGTGCGGCGCTTCTACGATGGCTGGCTGGCTCCGTAGGCCACCGTTCGGCACCTCGCCAACACGCTCGCCCGCTCCGTCATGCCGCGAACACCGACAGGGAGGGTCGTGGCGACCATGGCGGCAGGCCGACCCCCTCGCGCCACGCGTGGGCGATCTCGTCCCGCCGGGCGAACCACACGCCGGGCCGCGCCGCCGCATGGGCGAGGAACCGCTCCAGCCCGCCGATCCGCCCGGGCCGCCCGATGATCCGGAGGTGCAGCCCGACCGACATCATGCGCGGCGCATGCCCGGCTTCCGCGTAGAGCTGGTCGAAGGCGTCGATGCAGTAGCGGGCGAAGTCGTCGCCGAAGACGAACTGGCCGTTGGAGAACCGCATGTCGTTGGTGTCGAACGCATAGGGCAGCACCACGTGCGGGCGCCCGAGCACGGTCTGCACGTAGGGCAGGTCGTCGTTGTAGGCGTTGCTGTCGTAGAGGAACCCGCCCTGTTCCACGAGCAGCCGCCGGGTGTCGGCCGAGGTGGCCGAGCGGGTGTGCCAGCCGACCGGGGGCGTGCCGGACGCGGCTGTTATGGCAGCCACGGTGCGGGCGATGGCGGCGCGCTCGGTGGCCTCGTCCATGTGGACGTGCCGCTCCCAGCGCCAGCCGTGGGCGGACACCTCGTGCCCGTCCAGGACCGCCTCGGCCGCGATCCAGGGCGACAGGGCCAGGGCACGCCCGTTGGCGTTGAGCGTGGCCCGGACGCCGTGGCGGCGGAGCAGGGCACGCAGGCGCGGCCACCCGGCGCGCGTGCCGTATTCGTAGTGGCTTTCCATGCACAGGTCGCGCACGCCCTCCACGCGCTCGGTGGCCTCGTAGACGTGCTCGTTGGCTTCGTCGCCCATGCCGATGGATAGCTCGGCGCCTTCCTCGACGTTGACCACGACCGACAGCGCGAGCCGTGCGCCGCCGGGCCAGCGCACCGGGGGTGGGGCGTTGCGGTAGCCGGCGAAGTCCCGCCCGGCCGGGTCGACCGGGTCAGCCATGCGCGGCCCCGCGCACGCGGTCCGTCGGCGCCACGGACCGCACGCGGTCCGTCGGTGCCACTGACCGCACGCGGTCCGTCAGCGCCATCGACCGCACGCGGTCCATCAGCGCCAAGGCCTTGCCGGCATCCCAGCGCAGCAGGCCGTGCCCAGGGCCGTCCAGCATAATCGACGTGCTGACGATGGCGCCGTCCGCATGGTGCAGGGCTTCGGCCACGTTGTCCGCCGTGACGCTGCCGCCCACGAGGATGGGCCGCCGCACGCCGGCCGCCCGTGCCGCACCGATGCGGCCGAGCGTGTCGGCGAAGCTGCCGCCGGTCAGCACCAGCGCATCGGCGCCGAGCTGCTCGGCCCAGCGCGCGGCTTCGGCGGGGGCGATGTCGGCCATCGGCACGCTCGTGCGGTCGAACACGTCGGCCAGAATGGCGATGTCGGGGCGCTGCAAGGCGTGGCGGGTGGCCTGGGCTGCCACGCCCAGGCCGGTGCGCGGGCCCTCGGCGGTCATTGCGGCAGCGACGAACACCTTGAGCCGCACGAAATGCGCCCCGCACGCATGGGCGACGGCCAGGGGTGCCTCCGCATCATGCGCCTGCATGATGATGCCCAGGCGCATGGCCGGGTGCGTGTGGCGGATCAGGCGGCCGAGGCTTGCCATCACGGCGACCGTTTCGGGCCGGGCCGGGCCGGTCTCGCGTGTCTGGTCCTGCAGCATCAGGGCGGGGATGCCTGCGCTGGCGAACACTGCGGCGTTGGTGAGCGCGTAGTCTTCCAGGTGCGCCACGGACCGTCCCGGCCCGGTGCGGAGGCTCGGCAGGTGCAGCGCCGCAATGATCGCGCCGGGGCCGCCGATGGCCGATTGCGTGCAGTCCGTCATGCCAGCTCCCGTTGCAGCGCCGTGTCCAGCCCGTGGGTGTGCGCGGCCGGCACCCGTGCCGCAAGCCAGCGCAGCCGGAGTAGCGCCTCGGCAGCGCTTGCGGCAAGCAGGCGGGCGGGGCCGAAGCCCTCCACCGCGAACGAGGCCGACACCGTGCCGAAGCACGCCGCCAGCACCGGGTCCTTCGTCCGGAGGAGCCCGGCGAGGAACCCGCCGCAGAACGCATCTCCGGCGCCGGTCGGGTCCGGCGCGGCCACGGGGCAGGCGGGCACGGCCACCAGCGCGAGGGATCGCGGATCCGCCACGATGCAACCGGCCGGCCCGAGCTTGCCCACCACGGCGGCGCCGCGCCCGGCCAGCGCCGCCACCGCATGCTCCGGCGCCTCGCCCGGAACGAGGGTGCGCAGCTCCTTCTCGCTGGGCAGGAAAACGTCGCAACCCGTCAGGACGGCCGCCAGGTCCGCGTCTGTCATGCCGTCCGCGTGGCGCCCCGGATCCATGGACACCACCGCACCCTCCTGCCGCGCGCGCCGAAGCAGGCGGTGTTGCGCGTCCATTCGGTTCGGAGCCAGGTGGACGCCTACGCCAGGGCGCCAGAACGGCGCTGGAACGTGGTGCGGCTCCACCGGGTGCGCCGCGCGGAACGCCCCGAAGCCGTCCGCGCTGGAGCCGGCGCGGAGGCGTGCCTGCAACGCCAGCGCCTCGGCCGGCAGCAGGCGGATGCCGGGCGGCACGAGGTCCATGGGTCCATGGAGCTGATCCGTCCGGCTACCGTCGGCCTGGTGGAAGAACCATTCGGACCCCGGCACGTCCACCCCGGCCGCGTGCAGCCCGGACGTGTCCACGCCGGCGGTGCGCAGCATTTCGACCAGCTGGACCGGGAAGTTGCGTGGGATGACGCCGACGCAGCCCGGCTTGGCCCACAGCCTGGCGCCTGCCGCGGAGTAGGCGGCGTTGCCGCCGAGGCTGCCGGGCTGCACCGTCCCGTCGGCTGCCACCACGGAGTCGAGGATGATCCCGCCGCAGGTGAACAGGTCCACCATCAGCCGGGTGCCTCCCCGGCCTTCGCCGCCCCGGCTTTCATCATCGCGAAGTGGTAGGCGAACAGGTGCAGCGGCACGCTCGCCAGCATGGGCGCGAGCGCCGGGATGACGGGCGGCAGGGTCAGCACGTGGCGGGCATGGGCGGCGATGTCCGGGTCTGGCCCTGCCAGCACCGCCACGGCGCAGGCGCCCACTTCGTGCGCCACCAGCACCGTGTCGAGCGCCCGCTCCCGGCTCGGCGGGTCCGTGGCGACCACGAACACCGGGTCGCCGCGCTTGGGCAGGCGGTAATGGTGCATCTCCTCGAGCGGCATCGCCAGGGCGTGGGCCGGGGACAGCTCCCGCACCTTGGCCGCCCCGAACGACGCCGCCGCGAAGTTCGGTCCGAGCCCCGTGAACAGCACCAGGCCGGCGTTCCGGACCTCGGCGGCGATGGCTGCTGCGGCGCCGTCCAGCCCCGTGGCGGCCGCGTCCATCAGCGCGGGCATCTGGTCCAGGGCCGCGCTGAACCGGTCTGCGCTGCCGTGCTGCCGTTCATGGGCGACGGCCGCAGCGAGGGCGCACAGCAACGCGATGGCAGCCGTGCTGGACTGCGTCGGCCAGCCCGAGCATGTGGCATGGACGTGCACCCCGGCATCGAACCCCGTGACGACCGGGCTGCCCGGCGTGTTGGAAACCCCGATGGTCAGGGCGCCGCGGGCATGGGCGGCCCGCAGCGCGGCCATGACCGCCGGGGTGTTGCCGCCGGCGCTGAGGCCGATGACCAGCGTGCTCGCATTCGCCACCGCCGCGCCATAGGCGGCGTAGTCCAGCGCCTGCGCCGCCTCGGCCGGGATGCCGAGCAGGGATTCCCAGGCGTGGCGCGCCGCCATGCCGATGAACCAGGAGTCGCCGCAGCCCAGGATCACCACCCGGTCCGGGCGGCGCCCGGCCACGAGCCGCGCCAGGGCCGCCAGCGCCGGCCGCTCCCGCTGCAGCGTGGCCGTGATTGCGCCACCTTGCGCCATCATCTCGACGCGGGTGCGGGCCACGCGGGCCAGGCGGGCAGGGTCTTGCGGATGGTCGCGCGACGGCTCGGACATGAGCGAGGCGACGCGTGCGCCGAACTCCGAGCTGGCGCTCATCGGCCCAGCCGGTCCAGGCCGATGGTGCGCGCCAGCACCAGCATGGCGGCGAGCGACAAGCCGATCTCCAATGCGGACACGGCGGCGATGGCGGGGGAGCTGTCGAACTGCACGAGGTTGTAGAGCTCCACGGAGAGGGGCCGCCCGCGCACGTCGGAGGTGAACAGCGCCACGGTCACGTTGTCGAACGCCTCGATGAACGTGAAGGCTGCCGCGGCGAGGATCGCGGGCGCAAGCTGCGGCAGCGTCACGCGGACGAAGGTTTCCCAGGGTGCCGCCCCCAGGTTGGCGCTCGCCTCGTCCAGCCTGGCATCGAGGCCCGCCAGGCGCGCCATGGTGATGCGGATGGCGAACGGCAGGCAGAATACCCCGAGGCTCAAGGCCAGCATCAGGTTCGACGCGCGGAACGACACGTAGGCGCCAAAGAACAGGCTGCCGATGCCGAGCACCATGCCGGGCATCATCTGCGGCGACAGCAGCGCGGCGCTGACCGCGCCCTTGCCCCAGAACCGCCCGCGCACGCTTGCGAATGCCGCCGGCACGCCCAGGCAGACGCCGATCAGCGTCACCCAGGCGGCCGTCCGCAGGCTTACGCCGATGGAGTCCATCAGCTGGCGGTTCTCGAACACCGCCTTGTACCAACGAAGCGAGAAGCCCGAGGGCGGGAAGGCGATGAAGCCCCGCGGCTCGAACGAAACCGCGATCACGATAAGGCTGGGTGCCACCAGCAGCAGCAAAGCGAACCCGGCCAGCACCGCGAGCACGGCACCGCCCAGCCAGTCCAGCAACGGGAGCCGGCTCAACGCCCCGCCTCGGCCCAGCGCGACAGCCGGTTGCCGGCCGCGACGATGGCCAGCACGAAGGCGAAGCAGGTCGACAGCAGGAGGGTTGCGAGCACGGCGCCGCGCGTCCAGTCCAGCACGACGATGGTTTGCTCGTACACCTGCACCGCCAAGGTCGAGTAGCTGCCCCCGCCCAAGAGCTGCGGGACGATGAAGTTCGTGTACGACACCGCGAACACCAACGCCAACCCGGCGAACACCGCGGGCACGCTGAGCGGCACCGTGACCCGGAAGAACGTGCCGGTACGGCTCGCGCCGAGGTTCAGCGACGCCTGCTCCAGCCGTCGGTCCCGCTCGGCCAGCACCGCGAGCAAGGGCAGCACCATGAAGGGCAGATGGATCTGCGTCATGCCGATCAGCACCGCCCAATCCGTGTTCAGGATACGCAACGGCTGGTCGACCACGCCCAGGGCGAGCAGCGCCTGGTTCACGATGCCGCGCCGCCCACCCAGGATGACCAGCCAGGCATAGGCCCGCACCAACGCGCTGGTGAGCAACGGCGACACGACCGCCACCAGGATCAACGTCCGCCACACCCCGCGTGCCTCGGCGAACACGTAGGCGACGGGGTAGGCCAGCAGCAGCGTCATGACGCTGGACACCACCGCCACCCAGAACGACCGCCACATCAGCCGCCACACCAGCGGGTCCTGCAACGCGCGGGCGAGGGGCTCGAAGGTCAGGCTGTCGCCCAGGATGCGTCCGCGCTCGATGGTCAGGAAGCCGAACAGCAGCAGCGTGCCGATGGGCAGCACCATGAAGACCAGCAGATACAGCAGCGCCGGTGCTGCAGGCCAAAGGCCATGGCTGCCTGCCGTGCGCTGCCGGCCCCGCGGTCGTCGGGCCAGGGCGTCAACCATCCGCAGGCGCCCCGAACACGACGCAGCCTGGCGGATGCCGGACCAGCACGCGCACGGCGGTGCCGGGCGAAAGGACGGCGCCGTGGGCCTCCCGCTCCACCAGCACGCGGACGGGTTGGGCGAAGCCGCAGCCGACCTCGTATTCCACCTGGCCGCCCAGCGCCGTCGCGAACGCCACCTCGCCCGGCCAGCCCGGCCCCGCCAGGTCCCCGAGGCGGAGGTTCTCCGGCCGCACCGCGAGCGTCGCTTCCCCGTCCGGCAGCGCTGCGGCAACGGCCTCCACCCCCAGCACGTGGCCTGCCACCACGCGCACCGGCACCAGGTTTGCCCGGCCCATGAAGTCCGCGATGTACGGGCTGGCCGGCCGGTCATACACGTCGAGCGGCGCGCCAAGCTGCTCCACCCGGCCTGCGCGCATCACCGCCACCGTGTCCGACAACGCCATGGCCTCGGCCTGGTCGTGCGTGACGAAGATCGAGGTGATGCCGACGCGGGCGATCAGCTTGCGCAGCTCCGTCTGCATCGTGATCCGGAGCGAGGCGTCCAGGGCGTTGAATGGCTCGTCGAGCAGCAGCACGTCCGGCTCCAGCACCAGTGCCCGCGCGATCGCGACCCGCTGCTGCTGCCCGCCGGACAGTTGCGCCGGGTAGCGCCCGCCCAGGCCCCCGAGCGCCACCAGGTCGAGCGCGCGGGCCACGCGCTCGGCCGTTTCCGCGCGCCCGGTGCGGCGCACCTTCAGCCCGTAAGCCACGTTGCCCGCCACCGTCAGGTGCGGGAACAGGGCGTAGTTCTGGAACACGTAGCCCACCCGCCGGCGGTTGGGCGGCAGGTGCGAGATGTCTTGCCCGCCCACCTCCACCCGCCCGGCATCCGGCCTCACGAAGCCGGCGATGGTACGCAGCAGCGTGGTCTTGCCGCAGCCGGATGGGCCGAGCAGCGTCAGCACGCTGCCCTTGGCGACGTCCACCGAGCACCCGTGCAGCACCTGCAACGCACCGTATCGCTTGGACACGCCCAGGATGCGGAGATGGGGCATCACGCCTGCACCAGCGTAGCCCGGCGGCTTGCACCGAGGCCGAACGCCTCCGGCCCGACTGCGGATACGGCCAGCGCGCCGGCCGCCAACGCCGCCCGTGCAGCCTCGATGAACGGCACCCGCAGCAGCAGCGCCGACAGGGCGCCCGTCGTTGCATCGCCTGCGCCAGTCGGATCGACCACCGGATCCACGGGCGGCGCCGGTAGCCGCACCAGGCCAGCACCGCCCGCCGCCACGGCCACGGCGCCGTCCGCCCCGCGCGTCTGCAGCACGTGTGGCCCGAGCCGGGCCAAGGCCATCGCCGCCTCGTCGTCCGTAAGGGAGGGCAGCAGGAGCCGGGTCTCCTCGCAGCTGGGCGCGAAGGCATGCAGCCGCGGCACGAGGGCCAGCAGGGCCGTGGGGGCCTGTGCGGCGAAGGCCTCGCTCACATCCGCCACCACCGGAATGCCGGCCTGGTGCGCCTGGTCCAGCAAGCGGAGCAATCTCGGGGCCGGCATCGGACAGCCCAGGCAGCATCTCATGCCATCCAGGCTCGGCTCGGGCGGCGACAGGGCTGCGGTCCGCTCCCACCATGCCTCGCCATGGGCCGACAGGCGGGTGCCGTCCTGCCGATGGATCAGCCGAGCCCGCCGGGTCGGGCCGGGCCGGCGCTCGATGGCAGCGCAGTCGATGCCGCTTGCGGCCATGGCATCCAGCCAGTCGGCCTCGAAGTCGTCGCCGATCGCGGCAGCGATGGCGGTCTCCGCACCCGCCCAGGTTGCGCCCAAGGCGGCGTAGAGGGCAGCGCCGCCAGGGGTGCGCCGCGCATGATCGGGCGTGCGGATGGTGTCGATGGACAGGTAGCCGACGGCCAGTATGTCCACGCGCTACTGCCCCGTGCCGACCAGCGAGCGGCGGGTGAGCAGGCGGCTCACCCGGAACCGCGCTTCGTCGGACTTCAGGTGCTGCCGCGTGTCCGGGTCCAGCCCGGCCATGGTTGCCAGCCGGTAGGCCAGCAGCTGCACCGGGATCGCCGAGAGCAGCGGCGCCAGGGCGGGGCGCACGTCCGGCAGGCGCACCCGCATGGTGGCGGAGACGACGGGCGTTGCAGTCTCGATGGCGAGTGTTCGAACGCCGAGCTGCACCAGCGCGTCGCACGTGTCTGCGGCGTAGCGCGCCAGCGCCGGGTCCGTTGCCACCACCACCACCAGGCTGCCGGTCGGCATGGACCAGTATTGGCTGTGTGCGAACTCCTCGAGGTCGGCGTGCCACACCGGCAGCTGCGTCAACTCGACGAGCTTTGCGGCGCCGTATCGGGCCGTGCCGCTTTCGCACCCGGCCGCGACGAACCGGACCCCGTCCGGGATGCCGACCCGGGGCAAGGTGGCCTCGGACGCCGCGATGGCCGCTTGCATGGCCGCGGGAACGCCGGCCAGTTCATCCTCGAGCCCCGCCTCCTGCCCTGCGCCGGTCGCCAGCAGCATGAGCGCCGCGATCGTCCCGGTGTAGCTCGCCGTGCCGCACAGGAACGGCGCCTCGTCCGGAATGCCCAGTGACACCATCGTGGGGCATAGTGCGCCTAGCCGCCCGCCGGTGCCGTTCACGAGCGCCAGGACCGGGATGCCCGCCTCGGCCATGGCTGCGGCCGCCTCCACGGTGCGGTCCACGTTGCCCGACATCGAGATGGCGACCACCCGGTCCGTCGCCCGAAGCCGCGGCGCGCGCAGGATGAGGTCCAGCGGGCCGATGGGCCACCAGTCCAGCCCGGCCTCCGCCGCCACGGCCGACGCGGCGATGGCGGCGAACAGCCCGTCGCCGCAGCCGCACACGAACACGCGCCCGCCTGGCCCGGGAGCCATGGCCGACCCCAGCCGCCGGAACTCGTCCGCCCGGCCAGCCAACCCGGCCAGCACGCGCCCTTGTCGCCGGATGTCGCGCAGCGTGGGCGACGGCTCCCCGTCCATCGGCGAGCGGCCTAGCTGGCGAACAGCCGATCGAACTGCTCCACGATGCGCCCGCGAACGGGGGCGATCCTGGACCAGTCCACGCTTTGCAGGCGCAACACCTGATCTGGCGTCGTGGGCGTATAGGGCCGGGCGGCCTCCGGGATCATCACGTCGCGCACCGTGGGCCCGAAGAAGTAGGGCGCGTTGGCCGCAAGCGTCTGGTATTCGCGGGACAGGATCCCGTTCATCCACTCCTGCACCAGCTCCGGGTGCCGCGTCCCGGTGATGGCGGACATGAACGACAGGACGGCGACCGGACCGGGGTCTGGCTGCACAAACTTCACCGGCAGGCCCTTGCCGGCCGCGCCCGCCGCATCGTTGTTCCAGATCGGCGCGACGGCGATCTCCTCGCGCTCCAGCATCTGCAGCAGCTGGGTGGGCGACCGGCCCACCTGCGGCTTCAGCTCCTGGAGCTTGGCCCAGCCAGGGTCCAGGTTGTCCTCCGAGCCGCCGAACACCTTGGCCGCCACGGCCAGCACGCCCAGGCCCAGGTTGGACGAGGCGCGCGGGATGCCGACCTTGCCGCGATACTCCTGCTTCCACAGATCCGTCCAGGCGCGCGGCGCGGGCACCAGCTTGTCGTTGTATGCGATGCCGATCAGCGAGTAGCTGGCCGGCACGCCATAGCCGCCGCTCTTGGCCGTGAACTCCGGGATCAGGCTCCCGTAGTTCGGCAGCGCGTCGGGTGCCACCTTCTGGATGTAGCCTTCGCGCTGGGCGCTGAGATGCGGCGGTTCGCCGTTCGGCATGGCGTCGAAGGGCGAGAACCCCTGCGCCGCCTTCATCTGAGCCACCACGTCCTGGCTTTCGCTGGGCACCAGGCGGACGCGCAGCCCGGGGTGGCGCGCCTCCATGGCGCGGGCCAGCCACTGGTGCGGCTCCTGCAAGGACCCTGCGAAGCTCACGATCACCAGCTCCCGCGCAGCCTGCGCCCGGGCGGACCCGCGCGAGGCCGCGTTCGAGGCTGCGCCCAATGCGGCGGAAGCGACGAGGAGGCGGCGGGAAAGGGGCATGGTTGAAACTCCTGTGATGGTTGCGCCCAACACGTCTGCGCCCGTCACATCGCGAAGGTGCGGTCGAAGCGCTCCACCAGCTGGCCGCGCCGGGGTGCGATGGCGCGCCAGTCGATGGTCTGCAACGCCATGACCTCCTCCGGCGTGGAGGGCGTGTACGGCCGTGCGTCGGCCGGCACGGCAACGCCGCGCACGGTGGGGCCGAAGTAGTAGGGCGCTGCCGCCGCCCGGGCCTGGTAGGCCGGGCTGATGATCCCATCCAGCCACTCGTTGGCCAGGTCCGGGTGCCGGGTGTTGGCCAGAGCGGACATGAAGGACACGATGGCGACGGCGCCGGGCCCGGGCATCACGAAGCGGATCGGCAAACCCTTCTCCGCGGAGGCTGCGGTGTTGTTGTTCCACAACGGCGCCAGCGCGATCTCCTCGCGCTCGAGCATCTGCCCCAGCACGGCCGGGGAGCGTGCCGCCCGTGCGTCGAGCTGCTTCAGGCGGTCCCAGCCTGCCTCCAGGTCGTCGGCGCCGCCGAACGTGCGTGCGGCGATGGCCAGGGTCGCAAGACCCAGGTTCGACGACGTGCGGGCGATGCCGACCCGGCCTCTGAACTCCGGCCGCCACAAATCCGCCCACACGCGCGGCGGGTCGCGCACGAGGGCCGTGTTGTAGGCGATGCCCACCAGCGAATAGGTCGCGGGCACGCCGTAACCGCCGCTTTTGTCCAGCAATGCCGGCACGACGCCGGGCAGGTTCCGGAGCGCCGCATCGTCGCGCCGCTGGACGTAGCCTTCCGCGATGCTGGTGAGGTGTGGCGGCTCGTCGTTGGGCATGAGGTCGAACGGGCTGTAACCCTGGGACGCCTTGATCTGCGCGACGGCATCCCCGCTGTCCGATGGCACCAGCCGGACGCGCAGGCCGGGGTGACGGGCCTCCATCTGGTCGGCGAGCCAGCGGTGCGGCTCCGACAGGCGGCCGGGGTAGGTGACGCACACCAGCTCGCGCGCGGCCTGGGCCCGCAGGATCGCCGGCATGGCCAGCGCACCGGCCAGGCTGCCGGCTGCGCGCAGCGTGAGGCGCCGTGTAAGGGTCATTGTGTGAAACCTCGGGACCGGACCGTCATCGGTTCGACCGGACCTAGACCGGGCGGGCAACCGTCGGCGGACGCATTCGCGCCGGGACCGCGCGCCCGGATGCCGTTGCGTCCGCCGGCCGGGAGACCGGAGCATCGGCCTTGCCGCCTACGGGCTGGATGCGGGATGCGCGTTGCGGAGCTTGCATGAACCGACGCTACACAGCTGCCGCGGAGTTTGGAAAGCGATATCGTTGCAAGGTCACGGGGTGGCCGAAGCTCCCGAGCGACCGCTCCCACCTCGCGTCCCACTTCGCGTCCCACTTCGCGCGCGGTGCAGCGGCGGGAGGGCGAGGACGCGGCCCAGCGCCTTGACGCCCTCGGGGCATTGCCGGATCGTGACGCCTGATTACGCCGGGTGGCAGCCGATGCTTGCGCTCGTGGGCTATCTCGACCGCCTTTCGGCGCGGCCGGGCGAGGCGGTGGCGGTCAAGGTGTCGTGCACGGCCGATGGCCCGTATGAGGTGGACCTCGTGCGGATCATCCATGCGGACCCGAACCCTGCCGGGCCGGGGATGAAGCTGCGGCCGGTGGCGTGCGGGTTCGCCGGCTCGTATCCTTCGCGCGTGCAGGCGGTCGTGCCCGGCTCCTACGGGGTGGTCGCGGCGGACCTGGCCGTGCCGGAGGGTGGGGCCATCCGGGTGCGGGTGCGGCCGGGCGTGTTGCGGACGCCCCAACCGGTGCTGGCGCTGGGCGGCATGGTGCTGTGCGTGGCAGCGTCCGGATGCGTGCTGCAGGCGGGCGGGCGTGTCGTCGCTGCCGTGGCCGCGCCGATGCTGGAGCGCTGCTGGTACGAGCTGCACGCGGCGTTTGCCGGCGGGCGGGTGCAGCTGTCCCAGCGTGCGCTGCAGCAGACCTGGGGCGTGGAGGATGGCGGCACGGCGGAGGGCGCGGCGCCGCCCCCGTCCGGCCCGGCGCTGCTGCTCGCGGCGGACGGGGCCGGCGGACGGTTCGACGGGCGCATCGAGGACCCGGCGCTGCTCGGCCCGGATGGGCAGCCCGTGGCGGCCTGGGACTTCTCGCAGGGGATCGGCACGGACCGGATCGTCGGCACGCACGAGGGTCGCCTCGTGAACCTGCCCACCCGCGGCGTGCGCGGCTCCCGTTGGTCGGGCGCCGAGATGAACTGGACTCATGCGCCGCGGGACTATGCGGCGATCCACTTCCACGCCGACGACCTGTATGACGCCGAGTGGGAGACGGACTTCACGGCAAGGGTGCCGGAGGGCCTGGCGAGCGGCGTGTATGGCATCCGCCTGCGGGCGGGCACGCAGGAGGACGTCATCCCGCTCTTCGTGCTGCCGCCACGCGGCACGGCCATGGCGCCGGTGGCGTACCTTGCGTCGACCTTCACCTACCAGGCCTATGCCAACCACGCCCGGTTCAACTTCGACGGCGCGTTGCGGGCCCGCGCGGCCGCCTGGGGCGCCACGCCGAACAACCCGGAGGACCACCCCGAATACGGATGGTCCACCTACAACCGCCACCCGGACGGCACCGGCGTCAGCCTGTCGTCCCTGCGCCGGCCCATGCTGACGCTGCGGCCGGGCTACCTCACGTTCGACGACGCGCGGGGCAGCGGCCTGCGGCACTTCTCGGCCGACAGCCACCTGACGGACTGGCTGGACGCCACGGGGCAGGCGTTCGATGTCATCACCGACCACGACCTGCATCGGGAGGGCGTGGGCCTGCTGGCCCGCTACCGCTGCGTTCTGACCGGGACCCACCCGGAGTACCACACCATGGAGACGCTGGACGCGCTGCAGGCCTATGTCGGCCAGGGCGGGCGGCTCTGTTACCTGGGCGGCAACGGCTTCTACTGGCGGATCGCCGTGTCCGACGCGGTGCCGGACGTGCTGGAGGTGCGCCGGGCGGAGGGCGGCATCCGCGCGTGGGATGCCGCACCGGGCGAGGCGTATCACCAGCTCGACGGCGCGTATGGCGGCCTGTGGCGACGGCTTGGGCGCCCGCCGCAGATGCTGGCCGGCGTCGGGTTCTCGTCGCAGGGGCTGTTCGAAGGGTCCCGTTACCGGCGCCTGCCGGCGTCGTACGACCCGGCCGTGTCCTGGGTGTTCGAGGGCGTGGCGGGCGAGACGATCGGGGCTTTCGGGCTGTCCGGCGGGGGGGCGGCCGGGTTCGAGCTGGACCGGGCGGACCGGCAGCTCGGCACGCCGCCGAACACCGCCATCCTGGCGCGGTCGGAGGGCCACCAGGCCCACTTCGTCGCCGTGCCCGAGGAGCTGCTGAGCCACGTCAACACCGTGACGGGCGAGGCGCCGCGGGACCTGATCCGGGCGGAGATCGTGCATTTCGGGACGGCGCATGGCGGGGCGGTGTTCGCCGTGGGGTCCATCACGTTCTGCGGCAGCCTGTCGCACGATGGCTACCGCAACGACGTGTCCGTCATGCTTGGCAACGTGGTCCGGCGGTTCGCGTCCGGGCCGGAGGAGGGCGCATGACACGCATCATCCAACGTAGGCTCGACGCCGTGCCGGACACGGCCGTGCGCGGGGAAGGCATCCGGCTGCACCTGGCCGACGGGCGCAGCGTGATCGATGCGTCGGGCGGTGCGGCGGTGGCCAGCATCGGCCATGGCAACGCCCGGGTGGCGGCCGCCATGGGGGCGCAGGCCGGGCGCCTGGCCTATGCGCACACGGGCTTCTTCACGTCCGAGCCGGCGGAGGCGCTCGCGGACCTGTTGCTGGCCGGCGAGCCTGGGGGGCTCACGCATGCCTTCTTCGTCAGTTCCGGGTCGGAGGCCATGGAGGCGGCGCTGAAGCTGGCGCGGCAGTATTTCATCGAGATCGGGCAGCCGCAGCGCACGCGCTTCGTCGCGCGCCGGCAGGGCTACCACGGCACCACGCTGGGTGCGCTGGGCGTGGGCGGCCACAAGGCGCGGCGGGCGCTGTACGAGCCGCTGCTCGCGCCGGTGTTCAGCCACGTGTCGCCCTGCTTCGCCTACCACCACCAGGCCCCGGACGAGGGCGACGACGCCTATGTGGCCCGGCTTGCGGAGGAGCTGGAGGCGGAGTTCCAGCGTTTGGGCCCAACCACCGTCGCGGCGTTCTGCGCCGAAACGGTGGTGGGCGCCACGACCGGGTGCGTGGCCGCGGTGCCCGGCTACTTCGCGGCCATGCGGGCGGTGTGCGACCGGCATGGGGCGCTGCTGGTGCTGGACGAGGTGATGTGCGGCATGGGCCGCACCGGCACCACGCATGCGTGGGAGCAGGAGGGCGTGCCGCCCGACATCCAGGCCGTGGCCAAGGGGCTGGGCGGCGGTTACGCGCCCATCGGCGGCATCCTGGCCGGCGGCCGGGTGATCGAGGCGCTGCGGGCCGGGTCCGGCGGGTTCCAGCACGGGCAGACCTACCAGGCCCATCCGGTCGCCTGTGCGGCGGCGCTCGAGGTGCAGCGCGTGGTGCAGGAGCACGGGCTGGTGGCCGCGGCCGCCCGGCAGGGCGCCGTGCTGGAGCGGCTGCTGCACGACCGGTTCGGGAACCACCGGCATGTCGGCGACATCAGGGGGCGCGGCCTGTTCCATGCGCTCGAGTTCGTGGCGGACCGGGCCTGGCGAACGCCGTTCGACCCCGCCCGCGGCGTGGCGGAGGCGGTGAAGGACGCGGCGCTGGCCCGGGGGCTCGGCGTGTATCCGGGCACCGGCACGGCGGACGGGGTACGCGGGGACCACGTGATCGTGGCGCCGCCCTACATCGTGGAGGAGGCGGACCTGGACGAGATCGTGGGGCGGCTCGGCGAGGCGGTCGACTCGGTGTTCGCGCGGTGAACGGCGGCTCGGGCCGTCAGGTCCGGTAGTCCGGCTCCTCGCGGTCCAGCACGCGGCGCCAGGCATCGAGGTGCAGGCGTGCGTCCAGCTTCTCGCCCCAGGGCCCGTGCCAGCCGCGGCGCTCCTGCTCCGGCAGGGCGCGGAGCGGGCGGCCGGTGTTGAGCGCCGTCATCTGATACATGGCGGTGCGTTCGGCGATGTAGAGCTCATCGAAGGCGTCGGCGACCGTGGGCCCGGCCACGGTCACGCCATGGCCGCCCATAAGCAGCACGCTCGCGCCGTCCATGGCTTCGGCCAGGCGGTCGCCTTCCTCGTGGCTGCCGGCCGGGGCGTGGCCGCCCTGGTCCACGCGCACCCGGTCGTTGAGCAGCAGGTTGTTGTGGTGGGCGAGCGCGAAGCCTGGTTCGGCCAGCAGCGCCATGGCGGTGAGGTATTGGGGATGGACGTGGAGCACGCACGCGGCGGCGGGGTGGCGGAGGTGAATGCGGGCGTGGATGTGGAAGGCGACGCGGCGGAGCTCGCCCGTGCCGCGCAGCACGCGCCCCTCCAGGTCGCACACGATGAGGCTGCTGGCCGTGAGCTCCTGGAACAGCAGGCCGCGCGGGTTGATGAGGAACTGCGGCGGGGCGCCGGGCGCCGTGGGCAGCATGAGCGAGTTGTGGTTGCCGATCTGCTCGTTCCAGCCGTGCCGCGCGGCAACGCGGAAGACGGCGGCCATGTCGCAGCGCATCTCCCATTCGCCCGAAGGCAGGAGGGGAGGCAGGACGGAAGGCAGGGTGGCATCGACCGGCGTGTCGGGCGCTTGGAGGTCTGGCATGGGCGCAGCAAAGCGGAACCGCTTGACGCTATGCAAGTCCCGTCGTGATGATGGCCCGGACATTTCGGAGGCGATCACATGCGGGCGGCGATCCTGGCGGCGATCCTGATGGCGGGGACCACCCTGGCGGCCCGGCCGGTGGCGGCGGAGCCTTTCAAGTGCCCGCGCACGGGCGGCAACTTCGTGTTCGGGCAGGAGGCCAACGTCAACAGCCTCGACCAGATGACGTCCAACACGATCAGCACGCGCAACATCGCGATGAACGTGTTCGAGGCGCTGACCACGCGGGACGAGAACAACAACCCGATCCTGGACCTGGCGGACACGCTGACGGAGGCGCCGGACCGGATGAGCTACACCTTCACCCTCCGCCCCGGCGTCAAGTTCCACAACGGCAAGCCGATGACGTCGGCCGACGTGGTGGCGAGCTGGGACCGTTACTCCAAGGTGGGGCTGGACCGCCAGCTGCTCGATCCGGTGGCCTCGTGGGAGGCGACGGACCCGGGGACCTTCGTGGTCAAGATGAAGGCGCCGTCGCCGACCTTCGTCGAGAAGCTGAGCAGCTTCAGCATCCCGATGGTGATCGTGCCGTCGGAGGCCAAGGACGACCCGCCGCAGCAGCTGCGCACCATCGGCACGGGGCCGTGGCAGCTGGACCAGTCGGTGCCCGGCAGCTTCGTGCGGCTCAAGCGGTATGACGGCTACACGCCCAATACGAAGTTCGAGCAGCGGACGGGGTTCGGCGGCTACAAGCAGGCGTGCTTCGACACGGTCACGTTCCGGATCGTGACGGAGGGCGGGGCCCGGGTGGCGGGGCTCGAGACGGGGGAGCTGAACGCGGTCGAGGACGTGCCGACGAAGTCCGTCGAGCGGCTGAAGGCCAACAAGGACGTGAAGCTGCTGCCGCTGCTGAACTGGTGGATCCAGATCGCCGTGGCCAATGCGAGCCAGGCGCCGACCGACGACGTGCGGATGCGCCAGGCCATCCAGTCGGTGTTGGACATGGACGAGATCATGGACGCGGCGACCGACGGCAATTACCGCCTGAACTACGGCTTCGCCTATCCGAACCAGCCGGACTACGTGACGACCGGGGAGAAGACCTACAACCAGAAAGACCCGGCGAAGGCGAAGCGGCTGCTGGCGGAGGCCGGTTACAAGGGCCAGCCGCTCGTGCTGCTGACCAACAAGGACTACGCGTCCATGTACAACGCCGCCCTGGTGGCGCAGGAGCAGCTGAAGTCGGTGGGCGTGGCGACGGAGCTGAAGGTGGTGGACTGGCCCACCTCGGTGCAGATGAGCCTGAAGGCCGATGCCGGGTGGAACCTGTTCTTCAGCGGCTGGGGCACGCAGCCGGCGCTGGGTGCGCTGGCGACGATGGCGTTCCTGGCGCCGCCGGCCGCGATGTACATGCCGAAGGACAACAAGGACGATCCGGACGTGCTGGCCGCCTGGCGGGAGATGAACACCGGGGTTACGAAGGAGATCCGCAAGGCGGCGTTCGGGCGGATGCAGGGGGCGCTGCTGGAGAAGGCCTACGTGTTCCCGTTCGGGAGCCTGACGAAGGTGCAGGCCTCCCGCGCGAATGTTCAGGGCTGGGTGCCGTTCCGCATCCCGCGGATGTCCAACGTGTGGTTCGCGAACTGAGGTGATCCGCCTGCTGCTGGAGCGGCTGGCCGGCGCGGTTCCGGTGCTGCTGCTGGTGAGCGTGGTGAGCTTCGGGCTGATGCGGCTGATCCCGGGGGACCCGTCGGCGTCGATCGCCGGGCTGTCGGCCACGCCGCAGATGGTGGCGCAGATCAGGGAGCAGCTGGGGCTCGACCAGCCGCTGCTCACGCAGGCGGCGCATTGGTATGGCGGTCTGCTGCGGGGCGACCTCGGGCGGAGCATCCTGCTGGGCCAGAGCGTGTTCTGGGCCACCGTCGAGCGGCTTCCGGTGACGATCGCGCTGTCGCTCTATGCGCTGGTGGTCACGCTGGTGGTGGGGATCGGCGCCGGGGTGCTGGCGGCGCTGCGGCAGAACAGCTGGGTGGACCAGGCGGCGATGATGGTGGCCATGCTGGGTATCTCCGTGCCCAACTTCTTCCTGGGGCTGCTGTTCATCATCTGGTTCGCCGTCGGGCTCGGCTGGTTGCCCACGGGGGGTTATGTGCCGTTCACGGAGGACCCCTGGGGCTGGTTTCGCACCAGCACCATGCCGGCGGTGTCCTTGGCGCTGCTCAACGTCGGGCTGCTGGCGCGGGTCACGCGGAGCACGATGCTGGAGGTGCTGCGGCAGGATTACGTGCGAACGGCGCGGGCCAAGGGGCTGCCTGGCTACAAGGTGGTGGGCAAGCATGCGCTGGCGAACGCCATGATCCCGATCACGACCGTGGTGGGGATCATCGTGAGCCTGCTGGTGTCGGGCTCGGTGGTGACGGAGACGCTGTTCAGCATCCCGGGCATCGGGCAGCTGCTGACGTCCGCGGTGCTGGGCCGGGACTACCCGATGGTGCAAGGGGGGCTGCTGCTGGTGACGGCGCTGCTGGTGCTCGTGAACCTGGGCGTGGACATGCTCTATGCGGTGCTGGACCCGCGCATCCGGTATGGGCGGTAGGGCATGTGGCGGGCCACGCTGCGGCGGCTGCTCCGGCACCGCCTGTTCGTGACGGGACTGGCGCTGTTCCTGGTGGTGCTGGCGCTGGCGGCGTTCGCACCCTGGCTCACGACCGCGGACCCGACGAAGCTCGGCATCCGCACCAAGTTCCGGCCGCCTTCCGCCGAGTTCGTGTTCGGCACGGACAATCTGGGGCGCAGCCTGTGGTCCAGGGCGGTGTGGGGTGCGCGGCTCTCGGTCGAGATCGGGGTGGCGGTGGTGGTGCTGAACGCGGTGTTCGGCACGTTGGTGGGCGCGCTGTCCGGCTATTTCCGGCGGCTCGACGGGCCGTTGATGCGGTTCAACGACGCGCTCATGGCCTTCCCGGCGATCCTGCTGGCCATCGGGATCACGGCGGTGCTGGGGCCGAGCACGGAGAACGTGATCCTGGCGCTGGCGGTGGTGTACGTGCCGCGGACGGCGCGGATCGTACGGGCGTCGGTTCTGGTGTTGCGGGAGACGGAGTATGTGCAGGCGGCGGTGGCGGCGGGGGCCTCGCATTGGCGCATATTGCGCACGCACGTGCTGCCGAACGCGCTCGCACCGCTGATCGTGCAGCTCTCGTTCCTGTTCGCCTACGCCGTGCTGACGGAGGCGACGCTGAGCTTCCTGGGCCTGGGCGCCGTGCCGCCCACGCCGACCTGGGGGAACATCATGGCGGAGGGGCGGCAATACATGCGGGAGGCGCCGTGGATCATCACCATCCCCGGCCTTTTGCTGATGATGACGGTGATGGGCCTGAACCTGCTCGGCGACGGCCTTCGGGACGTGCTGGACCCGCGGCTGCGGCTGCAGCCTTGACGCTGTCCGCTTGACGCTCCTGTCCATCGAGGCGCTGACCGTCGCGTTCCGCGGCGAGCGGGGGGAGGCGACGGCGATCGAGGACGTGTCGCTGCAGCTTGGGCCGGGCGAGATCCTGGGCGTGGTGGGGGAGTCCGGCAGCGGCAAGAGTGTCACGGCGCTCAGCGTGATGGGGCTGCTGCCGGAGCCGGCGGCGCGCGTGGTGTCGGGCCGCGTGGTGTTCGAGGGCCAGGTGCTGACGGGGCTCGCCGAACACCGCCTGCGCCGCATCCGGGGGCCGGGCATCGGGATGGTGTTCCAGGAGCCGATGACGAGCCTCAACCCGGTGTTCCCGATCGGCGAGCAGATCACCGAGACGCTGGCCGCACATGGCGAGCGGGACAGTGGGCGGAGGCGGGACCGGGCGGTGGAGATGCTGGAGCGCGTGGGCATCCCGTCCGCCGCGCGCCGGCTGGGGGACTACCCGCACCAGCTCAGCGGCGGGCAACGGCAGCGCGTGATGATCGCCATGGCGCTGGCCTGCAACCCGCGCCTGCTGATCGCCGACGAGCCGACAACGGCGTTGGACGTGACCATCCAGGCGCAAATACTGGACCTCGTGCTCGACCTGCGGGACCAGCTCGGCATGGCGGTGCTGCTCATCACGCACAACATGGGCGTGATCGCCGAGGTCGCTGACCGAGTGGCGGTGATGTACGCCGGGCGGGTGGTGGAGGAGGCGCCGGTGGAGCGGCTGTTCGCTCAGCCGGGGCACCCCTATACCCGCGCCCTGCTGGGCTGCGTGCCGTCTTTGGACGACGACCGGCCGCGGCTGACCGCAATCCCCGGAGCGCTGCCGGACCCGCGGCACCGCCCGCCCGGCTGCCGCTTCGCGCCGCGCTGCCCGTTGCATGACGCCGCGTGCGACGCCGGTGTGCCGCCGTTGCTGCCTATGGAGGCGGGCCATGGGGCGGCCTGCATCCGCGCGGGGGCGGCATGACGGCGCTGCTGCAGGCCGAGGCCCTGTCCAAGCACTATGAGATGCGCGGCGGTGGCCCGTTCGGCCTGGGCGTGCGCGCTGTGCTCCGGGCGGTCGACGGCGTGTCCCTGGCGGTGCCGGCCGGGACGACGCTGGGGCTGGTGGGGGAGAGCGGGTGCGGCAAGAGCACGCTGGGCCGGTTGCTGGTCCGCCTGCATCCGCCCACGGGCGGCCGGGTTAACTTCGACGGGCAGGACATCACGGGCCTGCACGGCGCCGCTCTGAAGCCTGCCCGTCGGAAGATGGGCGTCGTGTTCCAGGACCCGTTCGGCGCGCTGGACCCGCGCATGACGGTGGAGGCCATCGTGCGTGAGCCCCTGCTCATTCATGGTGAACGAAGCGGGGGCGAGCGAAGCGGGGGCGAGCGAGGCGGGGGTGAGCGGGTCGGCGCCATGCTGGAGCGGGTGGGCCTGCCGGCATCGGCCGCATCCCGCTACCCGCACGAGTTCAGCGGCGGGCAGCGGCAGCGGATCGGCATCGCCCGTGCGCTCATCCTGGGGCCTCGCTTCCTGCTGTGCGACGAGCCGGTGTCCGCGCTGGACGTGTCGGTGCAGGCCGGGATCGTGAACCTGCTGCAGGACCTTCAGGCGGAGCTGGGGGTGGCGATGCTGTTCATCGCGCACGACCTCGGGGTGGTGCGGCACATCAGCGACCACGTGGCGGTGATGTATCTGGGCCGCGTCGTGGAGCAGGCGCCGAAGGCCGCGCTGTATGGCCGGCCCATGCACCCCTACACGCAGGCGCTGATCGCCTCCGTCCCGGCGCTCAGCCCCGTGGGGCGGGCGGAGCGGCGGCTCCGGCGGGCGCGGGTGGGGGGCGACGTGCCGAGCGCGCTGGCGATCCCGGCCGGCTGCCGCTTCCATCCGCGCTGCCCGCAGGCCATGGCGGTGTGCCGCGAGGTGGACCCTGCCTTGGTCGAGCACGCGCCCGGCCACGCCGTGGCGTGCCACCTCTACTGACCAGGAGCAAAGCATGAGCAAGAGCCGGCTGGTGCCCGAACCGGACCTCGAGGCGCCCGGCCTGCAGCGCGGGTTCGTGCGCCTCTTCCACTCCGTGCACCGCTCCGCCTACGGCTACATCCCGATCCCCATCATGGTGGTGCAGAACGGCACGGGGCCGACGGCGCTGTTCATCTCCGGCACGCATGGGGACGAATACGAGGGCCAGGTGGCGCTTTGCAACCTGGCCCGCACGCTGCAGCCCGAGGCCATCCAGGGCCGGGTGATCCTGCTGCCGGCTGCGAACCTGCCGGCCGCGGTGGCGGGGCTGCGCACGTCGCCTCTCGATGACGGCAACCTGAACCGCCTGTTCCCCGGGGACGCGGCCGGGTCGCCCACGGAGCAGATCGCCTACTTCATCGAGCACGAGCTGGTGGCGCGGGCGGACGTGGTGGTGGACCTGCACTCCGGCGGTTCCTCGCTGCACTACGTCTCGTCCGCGCTGATGATGCAGGACGAGGACCCGGCCCGGCAGGCCCGGCTGGTGGCGCTGCTGAAGGCGTTTGCGGCGCCCATCAGCTATGTCGGCCATGCCCAGCCGGGCCAGGGCGCGGTGACGACGACGAGCGGGGCTGCGCTGCGCCAAGGCAAGCTGGCGCTCGGCAGCGAGCTGGGCGGCAGCGGCACGCTCACGCCGGCCGGGCTGCGTGTGGCCGAGCGGGGCTTGCGCAACGTGCTGGCGCACATGGGCATCCTGCCGCCCGGGGCGGCCGAGCCCGGCCCGACCCGCATCCTGGACGTAGGCGGACCGGACTACTTCGTCTATGCCCCCGGCCCTGGCCTGGTGGAGCCGCTGGTGGAGCCGGGGGACACCGTGGTGGCCGGGCAGCCGGCGGCCCGCATCCACACGCCGGAGACGCCCTGGGCGCCGGCCGAGCTGGTGCACTTCGCGCGAGACGGCTTCGTGCTGTGCAAGCGCGTGCCCGGGCGGACGGTGCGGGGGGACTGCCTGTTCCATCTCGGCACGGATCTGGGCTGGTAGAGGGGGGCGTCGCGCCGAGCAGGCGGTCGGGTCCAGCGCCCCCGGGTCCAGATGCAGGTGAACCAGGGTCAGCGATTGTAATGGATCAGCAAGTAGTCGATCGCTTCTGGCGTGCCCGAGAGAAGAGTGCCGGTGGTGATGCTGAAATGTGCGTCGGCGTCGGCCTGGGTCAGGCCGGCGAAGGTGATGCTGGCGAGGATGCCGGCGCCCGGGCCGTCGATCGCGCTGTGGAGGGTGAGGCCGGTGGCGCCGGAGGCGCCTTCGTCTTCGGTGAGCGGCATGGTGCTGACGCCGGGGTGGAAGCCGAAGATGGTGGCCTGGTCGCCCATGTGGAAGTTGACGATGCTGGACCAGGTCTCGACGCTGCCGCGGCTGTCGACGAAGAAGGTGTCGAAGCCGCCATCCGTGCCCTCGGCGCCGACGAGGTAGTTGGAGCCGCCGCCGCCATCGAGCACGTTGCTGCCGGCGGTGACGAGGATGGCGTCGCCGCTCGGGCCGCCCTTGACGAAGGTGTTGGGGCTGGCGACAGCGATGGCGACGGCGTCCGTGCCGGACCAGATGTATTGGCGCCGCAGATAGTCGACGGGGCCGGTGTAGGCGGTCCCGGTGTCCTGGCTCGAGACGCCCGTCATGGCATTGGTGAAGCGGATGGCATCCGGCGGGACGGGGGTGAAGTCCAGGTTCTTCGCGACATAGAATGAGGGCTTCGGCGTGCCGTCGTCGTTGAGCAGGCCGTCATGGTTGAACTGGTCGTAAAGGAAGTTCGGGTCCGCCTCCACGTCTCGGAAGAACTGCCATTGGTTCGGCTTGAGATCCGCGGTGTCGTACCACGCGCCGTCATACTGCAGCGACCACGCGATGACCTCCGGCGAGGCCTCCGCCATCATCGCCGGCAGCGCTGCGAGAAACTGCGCCTGGTCCCTTTCCGAGATGGGCGCGGCGCTCCCCCACCCCACCTCGGTGAACAGTATCTTGGAGGTGGGGTAAACGTCCCGCCACTGCGAGTACCACCGGGCCGGCAGGTCGGACGGCTTTGCGAACTGGCTGAAGGGATAGGTCGTGACGCCGATGAAGTCGTGGAGGCCAAGCTGATCCGGCAGCGCCTGCTGATGGTTGCCTTGCCACACGACATCGAGCATCGAGACGCCCACGAGGGTGGTTGGAGACGCCGCTTTCGCGGCCGCGTATGCCGTCGGGTAGACCTTCTGGTAGTTGGCGAACTCGGGGGCGTCGTATCTCGCCAGCAGGTTCACCTCCGGGTAGATGACCAGGTATGTCGGGTTGGCCGAGGCCAGGAGCACGACGTCCTGGAGGTATTTCATCGAGGTCGCCGCACTCGCGAAGGTGGTCGCGAAGCCCGGCGGGGCGTCGATGTGCGGGACGTCGTTGACCGTCATGTTCACGACGGTCTTGAATCCCAACTCCTGCGCCAGCTTCACGTCCGCGATCAGGGATGGGAGCTGTTCGTCGTAGGCCCAGTCCCAAAAGAACGAGACGGTGTTGCCGAATTGGCTTGCGTTGCCGAATGCTCCCCGGAGCAAGACCTCGGATCCCTGGGAGAACAGGGATTGCTGGATTGTGAAGGTCAGTGAGAAGGGGGAGTACGGTTCTGATGGATCGGCCGCCATCGCCGCTCTCCAATATCGTTATAATCGCTATATCGAAATGACTGTTGACCCGCCATGAGAATCGTGGAGCCAACTGACCTAATCGCGCGCTAGGCCAAACCCAGCCGCCGGGCCGCGTGCACCGCCGCGGTTCGGTTGGGCGCGTCGAGCCGTTTCAGGATGGCCGCAACGTGCAGCTTTGCCGTGCCGGGCTCGATCCCCAGTTGCTCGCCGATCTGCCTGTTGGTGGCGCCCCGCCCGAGCAGGCTCAGTACGTCCCGCTGGCGGGTGGTGAGCCCGGCGAGGGGGGCCGCTTGCGGCTCCGCCTGCAGCAGGTTCGAGAGCTCGATCCGCACGGCCTCGACATGCGGCATCGCGTCGGGCGGGACCGCTTTCGCCAACGCGTCGAGGTGCCGGCCGATGGCGGCCAGGCTGCGGCCGACGCGGCCGCCTTCGCCCAGCGCCAGCATGGAGGGCGCCGCCTCCGCCTCTCGCGCCAGCTGGACCATCCGCTCCAGCGCCGCCTCGGTCTCACGACGTGCGGTCACGTCCAGCGCGATGCCGTCCCATACCACGCTGCCGTCGGGCAGGCCGCGGGGGTGGCCGATGCTGCGGACCCAGCGCATCCGGCCGTCCTGCCCATGCACCCGCACCTCCTCGTCGAGCGTCTCCAGCCGATCGGCCGAGCGGTGCACGGCCTCGAGGAAGCGGGCCCGGTCGTCCGCATGCAGCCAGTCGTGGCTCGCGGTCTCCTCGGCGAGCACCTTGGCCGGGTCGAGCCCGAAGGTCTCGCGCATGCCCGGGCTCGCATAGGTGTAGCGGATGCGCCGGTCCGGCAGGCGTACGCGTTGCATGGTGTGGCCGGGGAAGTGGTCCGACACGCGGTCGAACAGCGTGCGCAGTTCTGGTGGAAGCAGGCCGATATCTATGCCGTTCGGCATAGAATGGTTCCGCCTCGTAATTGTCTTGACCTTGGAGTTGCTCTGCGGCTTCATGCGCATCAACCAGGCTAAAACGCCGGTCTATGCTGAATGGCATAGAATGACAAGGGACGGAACCGCCGTGCAGAAGCTCGTCATCGAGGCCCGCGTCAACGAGTACGCCATGCGCACCGGCACGCCCCACGTGCCCTGGCTGCCGCACGAGATCGCCGCCGACGCCGCCGAGTGCCGGGAGGCGGGGGCCGCCATCCTGCATTTCCACGGCCGCCTGCCCGATGGCGCGCCCGACCACCGCTACGAGTGCTACCGCGACACCATCCTCGCCACCCGCGCCGCCACCGACCTGCTGATCCACCCCACCCTCGGCTACGTCACTCTCGACGCCACGGCCGGGCAGCGCATCGCCAACATCGTCCGCCTCGCCCAGGATCCGGCGACCCGGCCCGAGTTCGCGCCCATGGACATGGGCTCCACCAACGTCGACTGGTACGACCCGGTCACCCGCACCTACACCACCAAGGGGCTCGTCTACCGGAACGGCACGGACACGCTCGAGCACTTCGCCGAGGTGATCCACGCCAACGCGATGGCGCCTTACCTGGTGGCCTGGAACATCGGCTTCACGCGGCAGATCGGCGCCTTCCTCGACATGGGCCTGCTGCACACCCCCGCCTACGTATGCTTCTGCCTGACCGACGGGGTCATGCTCGCCGGCCACCCCGGCACGCCCGAGGGCCTGGACGCCCATACGCGCTTCCTGCCGCGGGGCCACGCCATCGAGTGGACCGCCTGCAACTTCAACGGGGACCTGCTGAAGCTCACGGAGAAGGTCATCACCGAAGGCGGCCACGTCTCCATCGGCCTCGGCGACTACCCCTACGCCGAGTATGGCCGCCCGACGAATGCGGAGCTCATCGGCCGCGTGGCGGACCAGGCCCGCAGCCTGGGCCGCGAGGTCGCCACCCCCGAGGAGGCCCGCGCCATCCTGGGCGTGCCGTAAGTGCCGGACGTCGCCCACCCCACGCGCAACGCACCCCCGCTCGACGCGGAGACCCAGGCTGGCCTGCTCCGCACCATGGCGCTCATCCGCCGGTTCGAGCTGCGCACCACCGAGCTGTTCCTGGACGGCACGGTGAAGGGCACGGCGCACTCCTCGGTGGGGCAGGAGGCCATCGCCGCCGGGGCGTGCCTGGCGCTGCGGCGGGACGATTTCGTCGTCACCCACCATCGCGGCCACGGCCACACCATCGCGAAGGGGGCCGACCTCGGGCGCATGATGGCCGAGCTGATGGGGCGGGTGGACGGCTATTGCGGCGGCCTCGGCGGCTCCATGCACATCGCGGACCTCGCGCTCAACATCCTGGGCGCCAACGGCATCGTGGGAGCCGGCATGGGCCTGGCTGCCGGCGCCGCGCTGGCCGCGAAGCTGCGTGGGGGGGACGACGCCGGCATCGTCTTCTTCGGCGACGGCGCCGCCAACGAGGGCATCTTCCACGAGGCCATGAACGTCGCCGCCATCTGGCGTCTGCCGCTCGTGTTCTTCTGCGAGAACAACCAGTACGGCCTCTCCACCGCCTCCTCCGCCGTCACGGCCGGCGGGTCAATCGCCGCCCGGGCCGCCGGCTACGGCATGCCCGGCGAGGAGGTCGACGGCAACGACCCGGTCGCCGTCTACGAGGCCGCCGCCATCGCCATCGCCCGCGCCCGCGAGGGCGAAGGCCCCACCCTCATCGAGGCCCATACCTGGCGTTGGGGGGACCACTCCATGCGCGCCAACCTCCCTGCCTACCGCGCCGCCGAGGACGAGGCGCGCTGGCAGGCCCGCGACCCCATCGCCCGCCACGCCGCCCGGCTCGGCCTCGAGCTCGATCCCTTCGAGGCCGAGGCCGCGGCCGCCGTGGAGCTGGCCGTCGGCTTCGGCCGCGCCTCCCCCGAGCCCACCCTCGAAGCGCTCGCCCCCGCCATCCTCGCGCCGTTCCAGCCCACCACCCCGGAGTGCCCGCCCGGCGCCCGCGCCATCACCTACGCCCAGGCCATCACGGAGGCGGTCGGCCAGGAGATGGCGGCCGACCAACGGGTGTTCGTCGTCGGCGAGGACGTCGGTGCCATCGGCGGCATCTTCGGCCTCACCCGCGGCCTGCTGGAGCGCTTCCCCGGCCGCGTGCTCGACACGCCGATCAGCGAGCAGGCCATCGGCGGCCTCGCGGTGGGCGCAGCGCTCGCCGGGCAGCGGCCCATCGCCGAGATCCAGATCTTCGACTTCGTGACGCTCATGATGGACATGATCGTGAACCAGGCCGCCAAGGCCCGCTTCATGCTGGGCGGCCGCACCACCGTGCCCGTCGTGTTCCGCGGCCCCCAGGGCGGCGGCATCCGCCTCGCCGCCCAGCACTCGCAGTCGCTCGAGGCCTGGTTCGCCCACATCCCGGGCCTCGTCGTGCTGGCGCCGTCCAACCCGTACGACGCCAAGGGCCTCATGGCCGCCGCCATCCGGGACGACAACCCGGTGGTCTTCCTCGAGCACAAGCTGCTCTACCTCGGCCCCCCCGCCCCGGTGCCGGAGGCGGCCTACGCCATCCCCATCGGCCGCGCCGCAATCGTGCGCCCGGGGCGGGACGCCACCATCGTCGCCACCATGGCCATGGTGGAGCGCGCCCTGGCCGCCGCCGACACCCTCGCCCGCAGCGGGATCGAGGCCGAGGTGATCGACCCGCGCACGCTCCGCCCGCTCGACATGGAGACGATCTGCGCCAGCGTCCGCCGCACCGGGCGGTGCGTGGTGGTGCACGAGGCCAACCGCACCGGCGGCCTCGGCGCCGAGATCGCGGCCAGCATCATGGAAGCCGCCTTCGACTGGCTCGACGCCCCCGTGATGCGGGTGGCGATGCCGGACGTGCCGATGCCCTACAACGACCGGCTCGAGCGGGCCCTGATGCCGTCGCCCGCCGCCATCGCCGCGGCAGTGCGCGAGGTCTGCTACCGATGAGCCGTATCCTTGGTACATGGTCGCAGATCGCCAGCGCCGAGATCGTCGACATGATCGGCCTCGCCGGATTCGCCTTCACCATCATCGACGTGGAACACGGCTACTTCGGCCTCGAGACGGCGGAGAACCTCATCCGCGCCTGCGACGCCGCCCGCATCGAGCCCTGGCTCCGCGTGCCCTCGCTGGACCCGGTGCTGATCGGCAAGGCGCTCGACTGCGGCGCACGGCGCATCGTCGTCCCCGGCGTGTCCTCCGCCGCCCAGGCCGCCGCCGCCGTGGCCGCCGGGCGCTACGGGCCGGAGGGCACCCGCGGCGCCTGCCCCTGCGTCCGCGCCGGGGGCCACTTCATCCGCGACTGGCGCACCCACGTCGCCCGCGCGCATGCCGAAACCGGGATCGTGCCGCTGATCGAATCCCAGGCCGGCTTCGACGCCTTCGACGTCATCCTCGCCACCCCCGGCCTCCAAGGTGTCATGCTCGGCCCCTTCGACCTCTCCGTCTCGATGGGCCATGAAGGCGACTACCGGCACGAGGCGGTCCAGGCGGCGCTCCGCTCCATGCTCGGCCGCGCCCAGGCGGCTGGCATCGAGGTCACGTTCCCCGTCTTCGCGCCCGAGCCCGCCGACGCCTCCGCCCAGCTGCTCGGATGGGAGGCGCTGGGCGTGCGGCGCTTCGTGGTGGGCACGGACAAGATCCTCGTGATGGACCAGTTCGCGCGCTACGCCTCCGCGCTGGCCGCCTGATGTTCGCGCAGCAGCTCCTGAACGGCCTGGTCGTCGGCTCCGTCTATGCCCTGTTCGCGCTGGGCTTCACGCTCGTCTTCGGCATCAACCACGTGCTGAACCTGGCCCACGGCGCCGTCTTCACCCTCGGCGCCTTCGCGGCGCTCTATGCCGTCACGCTGCTCGATTTGCCGCTGGCCGTGGCCGCCCTGCTCGCCATGCTCGTGGGAGGCGCTGCGAGCGTCCTGCTGGACCTCGTCTGCTTCCGCCCGCTGCGCGCCCGGCAGGCGCCCGAGTTCGCGGCGATCGTGTCCTCCATCGGCGCCGGGCTGATCCTGACCAGCTTCGCGCAGCAGGTGTCCAACACGCAGGTGATGCGCTTCCCGTTCGACACCTTCCCCGTCGTGGTCTGGCGCGTCTGGGGCCTCCGGATCCAGCTGTTGCAGGTGGTGATCGTCGCCACGGTCGCCGTGCTCGTGGTCGCGTTGCTGTTCTACCTTTACCGCACGGAACTCGGGCGCCAGGTGCGGGCCGTGGCCATCAGCGGCCGCACGTCCCAGCTGCTCGGCATCGACCCGGCTTTCGTCTTCGCACAGGTGTTCTTCATTGCCGGCGCGCTGGCCGGGGCGGCGGGCGTGCTGATCGGGCTCGCCTTCAACTCGGTGCACTACGTGATGGGCGAGCCGCTGCTGCTGCGCGCCTTCGTGGTGGTGGTGCTGGGCGGTATGGGCTCCATCGGGGGGGCCGTCGCGGCCGGGCTGCTGCTGGGCATCGTGCAGTCGCTCTCGGTGGCCTACGCCTCCTCGGGGGTGGCCGACGCGCTGATCTTCGGGCTGCTCTTCCTGGTGCTGCTCGTGCGCCCCTCGGGCCTGTTCGGCAGCGGAACCGGGGCTGCGCGGGTGGTGCGCGCATGATCGACTGGCTCACGGCCTACCGCAGCCTGCTCGACCTGGTGCTGATCAACGCGCTGCTCGCCTTCAGCCAGTATGTGGTGCTGCGCGCCGGGGTGTTCTCCATCGCGACGGCCGGGCTTGCGGCCATCGGCGCCTACACGGCCGCCAACGCCGTGGTGCACTGGGGCTGGCCCGCACCGATCGGCCTGGTGGCGGCGGTCGGGCTCGCCACCGCTGCCGCGCTGCTGATCGCCGTCCCGCTCGCGCGCCTGCGCGGCGTGTTCCAGGCCATTGCGACGCTCGCCTTCGTGCAGCTGGTGCTCTCCGTCACGCAGAACGCCACCGGGCTCACCGGCGGCGCGCTCGGCATGAACGGCATCCCGCGCTGGGCCAGCACGCCCATCCTGCTCGCCTGCGTCGGGGCCGCGCTCTACGTGCTGTGGTGCCTCGGCCGCTCCTGGCTCGGCCGCGCCTTCGACACCATCCGGCAGGACGAGACGGTGGCGGTCTCGCTCGGCATCGACGTGTCCCGCACCCACCTGCTCGCCTTCGGCCTCTCGGGCGCGCTCGCCGGGCTCGGCGGCGGGCTCGACGCCTACCATGGCTACTCCATCACGCCGGACGCGTTCGGCTTCCGCCTGCTCGTCGCCTGCCTCACGTTCGTCGTGCTCGGGGGCCGCGTGTCGCCTTGGGGGCCACTGGTGGGTGCGGCGATCCTGACCGTGCTGCCCGAGGTCGCGCGGCCGTTCAAGGATTACGCGCTGTTCGTGCATGGTGCGCTGCTGATCGCCGTGATCACCTGGTTGCCCGACGGCGTGGTGGACACGACGCTGCGCCGCCTGCGGGACCGCCGCCTGCGCCGACCGGAGATGGCCCATGCCGCTCCTGTCGCTTGAGGGCGTCGAGCGCCGGTTCGGCGGCCTCGTTGCCGTATCCGGCCTCTCGTTCGGCGCCGGGCCGGGCCGCATCACAGGGCTCATCGGCCCGAATGGCGCCGGCAAGACGACGGTGATCAACCTCGTGACGGGCCTGCTGCGGCTCAGCGCCGGGAGCGTGAGGTTCGACGGGGCCGAGATCGGCGCGCTGCCGCCCCACGCCGTGGCCCGCGCCGGCATCGCCCGCACCTTCCAGAACATCCGCCTGCTACCCGAGCAGAGCGTGCTCGACAACGTGGCTGCCGGCTTCCACCGCCACGAGGCGGGGCCGCCCTGGCAGGCGCTGCTCGGCCTCGGCCAGGCCGCCCGGCGCCGCACGGAGGAGGGGGCCGCCGAGCTGCTCGCCCGGTTCGGCATGGCCGCCTACGCGCACCACCCGGCCGGCGCCCTCGCCTATGGCCACCAGCGCCGGGTCGAGATCATGCGCGCCCTCGCGACCAGCCCCCGCCTGCTGCTGCTGGACGAGCCCGTGGCCGGGATGAACGACGTGGAGGCAGACGGGCTGGGGCTGGTCTTCCGCCGGCTGGCCGAGGCCGGGCTCGCCATCCTGCTCGTGGAGCACAACATGAGGTTCGTCTGTGCGGTCTGCGACGAGGTGCACGTGCTGGACGCCGGGCGGCTCATCGCCTCCGGCACGCCGCAGGCCGTGGTCGCCGACCCGGCCGTGGTCGAGGCCTATCTCGGGGCGCCCGCCTGATGATGTCCGTGCAATCCCTCCGCGTCGGCTATGGCGCCATCGAGGCGGTGCGGGACGTGTCGCTGCACGTGCCGGCCGGCGGCATGGTGGCGCTGATCGGCCCCAATGGCGCGGGCAAGTCGACCGTGCTGAACGCCCTCAGCGGCCTGCTCCGCCCCGGCGCCGGGCGCGTGACGCTCGAGGGCACGGACATCACGGGCCGGGCCGGGCACGCGGTCGCGCGGCTTGGCCTGCTGCAGGTGCCCGAGGGCCGCCGCGTGCTGGGGCCGCTCAGCGTGCTCGAGAACCTCGTGCTGGGGCGGCAGGCCGCACGGGGCCGGGCGGCCGGGCAGCTCGAGGAGGTGTTCGACCTGTTCCCGGTCCTGGCCGAGCGACGGAACCAGGCCTCCGGCTCGCTGTCCGGCGGGCAGCAGCAGATGCTCGCCATCGGCCGTGCGCTGATGGGCGCGCCGAAGCTGCTGCTGCTCGACGAGCCGAGCCTCGGTCTGTCCCCGCTCATGGCCACCGCCGTGTTCGTGGCCCTCGGGCGCCTGAATGCCGGCGGCCTGGCCATGCTCGTGGTGGAGCAGAACGCGCGCCGGGCGCTGGCCGCCACGCACCAGGCCTACGTGATGGAGGGGGGCCGCATCGTGGCCGAGGGCGCCAGCCGGGACCTGCTGCACGACCCCTTGATCATTGCCCACTACCTCGGCCAGGCCGCGCCTGCCGGGGCGGGCCAATCGCCGCCCAAGGCGGCTTAGCGGAGGACGACCATGCTCGCCATCACACGCCGCCACACGCTGCTCGCCGCGCCTGCGCTCCTGGCCACCCGAGGGGCGTTCGCGCAAACCGCCGACATCCCCGTGGGCGTCCCCATGGCGCTGACCGGCCCCTACGCCTTCGTCGGCGTGCCCATCCGCAACGGCATCGTCATCGCGCTCGAGCAGGCCAACGCCGAGGGCAAGCTCTGGGGCAAGCTCCGCATCATCGAAGCAGACGACGCCAGCGACAAGGGCCAGGCCGTGACGCTCACGAACCGCATGGCCACCGTCGACAAGGTGCTCATGATCCTCGGCCCCACCAGCTCCATCGAAGGCACCGCCGCCGCCCCGGTCGCCAACGACCTCAAGGTGCCGATGTTCACCAGCGCCGTCTCGGCCGACGTGCTGAAGGCCGGCCCGTGGTCCTACAAGGTCACCTCGTCGCCGGCCGACATCATGGCCGAGCTCGGCACCTATGCGGCCAAGACCATGGGCGTGAAGAAGGCGCTGTTCGTGTTCAACCGCGACAATGACGGCTTCGTCGCCCAGAAGAACGCGACGCGGGACACGATGAAGGCCGCCGGCGTCGCCATCGTGGGCGAGGAGGGCATCCTGGGCTCGGACACGGATTTCGTGGCGCTCGCCACCAAGCTCGAGGGCTCGGGCGCGGACTGCATCTATGTGGGCTCCCCGGCCGAGCAGGGGGCCAACCTCATCATCCAGGCGCGCCAGGCCGGGCTCGACGCGAAGGTGCGGATCATCGCACCCCCCTCGATGGCGTCGGCCAAGTTCATCTCCGCCGGCGGGCGCGCGGTGGAAGGGGCCGTGGTGGTGGCGGACTATTTCGAAGGCGCGGATACGCCCATGAACAAGGCCTTCGTCGCCGAATACCGCGCCAAGTACAAGCAGGCGCCGGACAATTGGGCCGCCGTCGGCTACGCGCTCGGCAGCATCGCGGTCGCCGTGCTGAAGGAGGCCGGCCCTGGCGCGGACCGCGAGCGCGTGCGGGCGGCCTTCGCCAGCATCAAGGACACGCCCACCGTGCTGGGCCGCGGCACCTACGGCTTCGGCCCGGACCGGGCGCCGCATTACGGGGCGGCGATCCTGACCGTGCGCAACGGCGCCTTCGTGGCACTCGCCTGAGCCTGGCGGGGAGCGCCCCCGTCGCCCCAACCCGGTGGAACGGCTTGGCGCCATACCGCCGCTCCAGCGCCTCGTCCCGCAGGGGGCGGGGAGGGTTCAGGCGGCTTCTCGTTGCAAGCGGCTGAGGCGAAACGGGGCGAGGTCGATGGCGCTGCGGCCGTCGATCGCCAGTTGCGCGACGGCCTCGCCGATGCCGGCGGAGTGCTTGAAGCCGTGGCCGGAGCAGGCCGAGACGACGATGACGCGGTCCATGTCCGGGTGGCGGTCGATGACGAAGCCCGAGTCCGGGGTGACGGTGTAGAGGCAGGCGGCGGAGCGGGACGGGGTGGGGGTGGCGCCGCGAAGGCGGCCGGTGACGTGTTTGGCGGCCATGGCGGCAGCTTCGCCTGGGTGGACGGTGCGGTCGACGGTGTCCGGGTTGCAGGCGGCGACGTATTGCTCGGAGGCGACCTTGACCTCGCGGGTGCCCGGCTGGGCGGGGAAGCCGTAGAAGTAGTCCTCGGGCTGGGTGCCGTGCATCCAGATCCAGGCGGGGCAGGCGCCGGGTTGGAAGAGGGCGGGGTCGGATACCGGGACCCAGTGGAGGAGCTGGCGGCGGGGGACGAGGATGGGCGCGAAGGCGGGGCCGAGCAGGGGCCCGGCCCAGGCGCCGGCCGTCACGATGGCCTGGTCGGCGTGGATGGGCCCGGCGTCCGTCTCGATGCGGAGGCCTGCCCCGTCGGGGTGGAGCGCGTGGACGAGCTGGTTGGTGCGGATGGCCGCGCCGAGCGCCTGGGCCTGGGCGAGCTGGGCGGCAATGCAGCGCTCGGGGTGGACGTAGCCGCCGCCGGGCTCGAGGTAAGCGTCCTCGTTGCCCTCGAGGAGGAAGGCGGGGAAGCGGGCGGCGACCGCCCGGGCGTCGAGGCGCTCATGCGGGATGGCGTGGCGCTCGGCGACGGCGATGGTGCGGTTGAGGAAGTCGGTCTTGCCGTGGTGGCCGGTGCGGACGCCGCGGGGGGCCATCATCAGCAGGCCGCATTGCTCGAGGAGGCGCTCGCCCGTGGCCGCCTCGAGCTCCCGCCAGATGGCGTGGGAGCGGCGGACGAAGGGGACGTAGGCGTCGCCCTCGCCGACGGCGACGCGGGTGATGCGGGTCTCGCCATGGCTGGAGCCCAGGGTGTGGGGCGGGGCGAAGCGGTCGATGCCTAGGGCGGGGATGCCGCGGCGGGCGAGCTGGTAGAGGGTGGCGGCGCCCATGGCGCCGAGGCCGATGACGACGATCGGGGCTCGGGTCATGGCGGGGCACTCGGCTTGGGCATGGGCTGACGCTATCGTCGGCGGCGGTCGATGCAAGGCGTTTGTGGCGGAGGGTGCGATGCGGCGGAGGGAGCTGGCGGCGATGGCGGCTTTGGGTGTGGGCGGGCTGGTGGGTGGGGCGGCGGCGCAGGGGAGGCCCACCGTGCTGGGGGGTGCCATCACGGACGTGCCGGGCGTGCGCGTGGGGCATGCGGTGCATGCGCTACGGCCGACGGGGTGCACGGTGGTGCTGTCGGAGGCGGGTGCCGTGGGCGGTGTGGACGTGCGCGGGGCGGCGCCGGGGACGCGGGAGACGGACCTGCTGGACCCGGTGAACCTGGTGGACCAGGTGCATGCGGTGCTGCTGTCCGGCGGCAGCGCGTTCGGGCTGGACGCGGCGGGCGGCGTGGTGCGATGGCTGGAGGAGCGGGGGATCGGCTACAAGGCCGGGCCGGCGGTGGTGCCGATCGTGCCCGCGGCGATCCTGTTCGACCTCGGGGTGGGGGACCATCGGATCCGTCCGGATGCGGCTTTGGGCTATGCGGCGTGCGTCGCGGCCTCGGGGGAGGCGCCCGCGGAGGGGAGCGTGGGGGCCGGGGCCGGGGCGACCGTGGGAAAGCTGTTCGGGATGGGGCGGGCGATGAAGGGCGGCGTGGGCACGGCGTCGGCGCGGCTCGGGCGCGTCACGGTGGGGGCGATCGTGGCGGTGAACGCCGTGGGGGACGTGATCGACCCGGCGACGGGCGCCGTGGTGGCGGGGGCGCGGGAGGCGGATGGGCGGCTGGGCGCGGGGGCGGTGGCGGCAATCCTGCGCGGGGAAGGGCCGGCCTCGCTGCAGGCGGGCATGGCGACGACGATCGGGGTGGTGGCGACGGACGCCGTGCTGACCAAGGCGCAGGCCAAGAAGCTGGCGCAGCTGGCGCATGACGGGCTGGCACGGTCGATCGAGCCCAGCCACACGATGTTCGACGGGGACACGATGTTCGCCCTGGCGACGGGGCGGAGCGGGCTGCCGGGGAACATGGTGGCGCTGGGGGTGCTGACGGCGCGGGTTGTGGCGGCGGCGGTGGTGCGGGCGGTGCTGGCGGCCGACGGGCTGCGAGGCGAGGGGTTGCCGACGGTGCCGGGGGTGCGAGACCTGTAGCCGAGTGCGCGATCGCAGTGCACTGTCGCGCGACGGCGGCCGTCACGGGGCCAGGGGCTCCGACCGTGGCGAGACTGCCCGAACGGCGATGAGGAGCTGGACCATGCGGGTGCTTTCCATTTGTCTCGGGTTCCTGGCCACGGCCGTTGCCGGCCCGGCGCTTGCGCATACCGGCCCGGAGCTTGCGCACATCGGCGTCGCGGGCGGGCTGTGGAGCGGTTTGCTCCATCCGCTACTCGGCCTCGATCACCTGGTGGCCATGGTGGCCGTGGGGCTGTGGGCGTCGCAGCTCGGGCGGCCGGCGATCTGGATTCTGCCGGCGTGCTTCATGGCACTGATGGCGCTGGGCGGCCTGCTCGGGATGACGGGCGTGCAGCTGCCCGGGACGGAGTGGGTGATCGCCATCTCGGCCGTCGTGCTCGGGCTCGCTGTGGCGATGGGGGCGCGCGCACCGGCCTGGGCGGCGGCGGCCATCGTCGGCCTGTTCGCGGTGTTCCATGGCCATGCGCATGGCGCCGAGATGCCTGGGTCGGCCAATGCGCTGGCCTATGGCGTGGGGTTCGTTGCGGCCACCGGCCTGCTCCATGGGACCGGCATCATGGCCGGCATGCTGGCGCGCTGGCCTGCCGGGGCGCGGACGGTGCGCGCGATGGGGGCAGCGGTCGCCGGGCTGGGTGCGACGGTCCTGCTCACGCAGCCGCTCTGAGGCACGTCCTTCCCAGGGGAGGGGCTTGGCGTCGTTCCCCCCCACAAGGGAGGTGCGTGTCAGCCGTTGGGGGTAGGGCGGCCGAGCATGAGGGCGTTGCGGCGGCAGGTGGCGACGAGGTCGGAGTGCTGGTTCATGCCGTCGTGGCGGAGTTCGACGATGCCCTGGCCGGGGCGGGAGCGGCTGGGGCGGGTGGCGAGAACCGTGGTGCGGACGTGCAGGGTGTCGCCGTGGAACAGGGGCTTGGGGAAGCGGACCTCGTCCATGCCGAGGTTGCCGACGGTGGTGCCGTAGGTGGTGTCCGGCACGGTGAGGCCGATGAGCAGGCCGAGGGTGAGGAGCGAGTTGACCAGGGGGCGGCCGAACTCGGTGGTGGCGCTGTAGGCGGCGTCCACGTGGATCTTGGCGGGGTTCATGGTCATGCCGCAGAAGAGCATGTTGTCGGATTCCGTGAGGGTTCGGGTCCAGGGGTGGTCGAAGACCTGGCCTACGTGGAAGTCCTCGAAGTAGAGACCGGGCATTGTTCTTTCCCCCTTGCGAGCCAGCGTTCCTGGAGGGCTCTCGTGCTTGTGGTGGCGATGTTGGCCTGGGCAAGGACCGCCGTGAAGCGGCCTGATGCGAAGAGTTCGTACTCTGCGTGGCGCCAGGGGGCGTGCTGGGGGGCGGCGGCGGCGAACTCGGGGCCGGGCTGGGTGCAGTGGAGGGCGAGGTGGGTGAGGCCCGGGGGGAGGGCTCCCAGGGTGGACCACCAAGCCTGGTCGAGGGTGGGCGGATCGACGGCGAGGGTGCCGCGGCAGTGGTCGATGACCGGGAGGCCGGCCCTGTCGAGGGTGGCGAGAGTTTCGGCGTAGGCGGTGGGGTCGGGGGCCCAGCCGATGCTGCGGGGGAGGATGGGGACAAGCCCGTATTCGTGGGCGAGCTGGACGTGGATGGGCAGCAGCGGGGCGAGCATGGCGGCGGCCATGTGGGCGTCGAGGTGGGTGGGGCGCAGCCCGGCGGCCAGGGCGCGGTCGATCTGGGCGCGGAGCTCGGCCTCGGCGGCCTCGGGGACGAGTTGCCGGGCCAGGGTGGCGACGTCGTGCGGGAAGTAGCCATCGTCGTCCAACAGGCCGGAGGCGCGGCTGGTGGTGGAGATCGGGGCCCAGCGGAGGGAGGGCCATTCGCTGGTGAGGGTGAGGTGGATGCCGAGGTCGTGGCCCTCGGCTTGGTCCGCGATGTCGCGAAACCATGGGGCGGGGACCATGACGGAGCCGCAGGTGACGTGGCCTTCGCGGGCGAGGTGGAGGAAGGCGGCGTTGGCGGCGTGGGTGGTGCCGAGGTCGTCGACGTGGGGGATGACGGTGCGGTTCGGGTTCGCGCTGCCGGCCCCCCTCCCCCCAGCCCCCTCCCGCAAGGGGAGGGGGAGCAGGTGCGGCCTCACGGGGTGCGCATGGCTTCGAGGAGGGCTCGGATGTCCTCGCGGTTTGCAGGGCGAGGGTTCATCTTGAGTTGGAAGGATTGCATGGCGCCGTCGGTGACGGCCTCAAGGGCGGTGGGGTCGACGAGGGTGTCGAGGCTGGTGGCGAGGCCGAGGCGGCGCTGGAGGGCGGCCAGCGCGTCGCCGGCGGTGGGGCCGCCGAAGATGGCGGCGATCTCGGCGGCTTTGGCCGGGGCGGCCGGTTCGTTGAAGCGGGCGACGTGGGGCAGCGCCAGGGCGTTGGCGAGGCCGTGGGGGGCGTGGTGGAGGGCGCCGAGGGCGCCCGACAGGGCGTGGGCGGCACCGAGGTTGGCGCTGTTGAAGGCCATGGCGGCGAGCATGGAGCCGACGAGGGCCTGTTCGCGGGCCTCGAGGTCGGCGGGTGTGCCGTAGGCGCGGGGGAGTGCGGTGGCGAGGAGGCGCATGGCCTCGCGGGCGAGCAGGTCCGTGATGGGGTTCGCGGCGCGGGACCAGAAGGCCTCGACGGCGTGGGTTACGGCGTCGAGGCCGGACGCGGCGGTGACGCCCGGTGGGGCGGTGGCGCCGGGTACGGGGTCGAGGAGGGCGATCTCGGGCGTCATGTGCTGGCTGCGGAAGATCATCTTGTAGGAGCCGCCGCGGACGGCGATGACGGCGCTCTCGCTGACTTCGGAGCCGGTGCCGGCGGTGGTGGGGCATGCCACGAACAGGCTGTGGTGCGGGCGCATGGTGGCCGCGGGGCCGGCGATGGCCTGGGGCGGGCCCGGGTTGGCGAGCAGCATGCGGGCGACCTTGGCGGCGTCCATGGCGCTGCCGCCGCCGAGGACGACGATGCAGTCGGGGGCGGCTTCGTGGAGCATGGCGCGGAGGGCCTCGACGGCCTCGAGGTCAGGCTCGCCGGGCAGCACGGGGCAGAGAGCGGGAGCGGTGCCGCAGGCCTCGGCGAGCTGGGCGGCGATGGTGGTGGCAGGCTCCTGGCCCGTGAACCACGGGTCGAGCACGAGGGCCGGGCGGAGGCAGCCGCGCTGCTTGGCGAGGGTGGCGGCCTGGGCGAGGACGCCGGGGCCGACGAGGATCGTTCGGGTGGAGTGGACGAAGGACCACATGGGCTTGTCTCCTGGCGAGGCATCGGGTGCTTCGATCATACTGTCATCGCGAGCCGAAGGCGTGGCGATCCAGGGCGGACGGGCCTGTTCTGTGCGGCCCCTGGATCGCTAGGCTCCGCTCGCGATGACGGTTGAAACTGCCGCATCAGCCGCCGAGGAAGGCGCGGCGGATTTCGGGGCTGGAGGCGAGGTCGGCGGCCGGGCCGTGGAGGGCGACGCGGCCGGTTTGCAGCACCCAGGCGCGGGCGCAGACGGAGAGGGCCTTGGCGGCGTTCTGCTCGGCGAGCAGCACGGCGGTGCCGGTGGCGGTGATGGCGGGGATGCGGGCGATGACCTCGTCCGTGAGCAGAGGCGAGAGGCCGAGGGAGGGTTCGTCGAGCAGCAGCAGGCGGGGCTGGCCCATCAGCGAGCGTGCGATGGCGAGCATCTGCTGCTGGCCGCCGCTGAGCTGCCAGGCGGGGGACTCGGCCTTGGTGCGGAGGGCGGGGAAGAGGGCGTAGGCGGCTTCGAGCCGCCGGGCGCGCTCGGGGGCGGGGGCCCAGCAGGCGACGAGCAGGTTCTCGCGGACGAGCAGGCCGGGAAAGGTGCGGCGGCCTTCGGGGCAGTAGCCGATGCCGGCGCGGGCGCGGTGTTCGGGGCGCATGGTGGCGAGGCTACGGCCATCGAAGCGGATGGCGCCGGCGTGGGGGCGGAGGAGGCCGATGACGGCCTTCATCAGGGTGGACTTGCCGGCGCCGTTGGCACCCAGGAGGGCGACGGCCTCGCCGGGGTGGATCTGCAGCGAGACGCCGTGCAGGGCCGTCACGGCGCCGTAGCGGATGTGCAGGTCCTCGATCTCGAGCAGGGCGGTCATGGCGTCATCTGAAGCGCGGGGGCGGGTTCGGGTGTGCCGAGGTAGGCCTCGACGACGGCCGGGTCCGATTTGACGGCGGCGGGCAGGCCCTCGGCGATGAGGCGGCCGGCGTCGAGGCAGGCCATTCGGTCCACGAGGGGGGCGAGGAAGGCCATGTTGTGCTCGATGACGAGGAGCGCGGTGCCGTCCTCGAGCAGGGCGCGGAGGCGGGCGGCGAGGTCGGCCTGCTCCGTTTCGTTCAGGCCGGCGGCGGGCTCGTCGAGCAGCAGCAGGGTGGGGCGGGCGGCAAGGGCGCGGGCGATCTCGACCCGGCGGCGGATGCCGTAGGCGAGGCTGCCTGCCGGCTGCATGGCGGCGTCGGACGCGCCCATGCGGGCGAGGAGGTGGGCGGCTTGCGCGCGGGCGGTGGCTTGGGCGGGGTCGGAGGCGCCGGTGCGGAGGGTGGCGAGCAGGCCGATGGCGGGGGCGTCGACGGCCAGCGCCACGTTGTCGAGGGCCGTCATGTCGTCGACGAGGGCGACCGTCTGGAAGGTGCGGGCGATGCCGGCTCGGGCGAGGCGCCAGGTGGGCTGGGCGGTGATGTCGGTGCCGTGGAGGCGGACGGTGCCCGTGTCCGGCGTGTAGAGGCCGGAGACGAGGTTCACGAGGGTCGTCTTCCCCGAGCCGTTGGGGCCGATGAGGCCGAGGGCCTCGCCGGGGCGGACGGTGAGGGAAACCGCGTCGAGCGCCTGGACGCCGCCGAAGCGCCTGGAGAGGGTTCTTATCTCGAGCACGGGGCGTTGGGCATTCGGGGTGGTGCGAGGGGATGGGGCCTCGGGCGCGGGGGTGGGCGGCGTGGGAGTGGGGAGGAGGCGGGCGGCCCAGTCCTCGAGGGTCCCGAGAAGGCCGGCGGGGGCGAGGACGATGACCAGGAGCAGGATGCAGCCATAGGCCAGGAGTGAGTAGTCGCGGAGGTCGCGGAACCACTCGGGGAGCTGGACGATCAGCACGGCGCCGAGGAGGGCGCCGAGGGGACGGAGGCGGGAGCCGACCACCACGATGGTGAGGCAGGTGACCACCACGGGGAAGGCGAGGGCGTCCGGCGACACGACGCGGAGGGCGTGGACGTAGAGCGAGCCCGCCAGCCCGGCGTAGGCGGCGCTGAGCAGGAAGGCGACGAAGCGGAGCCGGGCGGCGTCGATGCCGATGGAGGCGGCCGCGGCGGGGGCGGCGCGCATGCAGGCCCAGGCCTGGCCGAGGCGGCCGCGGCCGAGCTGCCAGGCGAGGAGCGTGCCCGCAGCGACGAAGCCCCAGACGGTCGCGAGCAGGGGCCAGCCGGCGCGGATGGGGGTGCCGAGGAGCTGGATGGGCGGCACGCCGCCGAGGCCGTTGGCACCGCCCGTGAGCGACTGCCACTCGACGGCGACCAGGAGGGCGACCTGGCTGATGATGAGGGTGGCGAGGGCGAAGTAGTGGGTTTGCAAGCGCAGCACGGGCGCGGCGACGACGGCGGCGAGGAGGACGGGCGCGCCGATGGAGAGGGGGAGGGCGACGTCGAACGGCAGGCCGTAGCGCAGCGCGAGGATGCCGCTGGCGTAGGCGCCGAGGCCCATGAAGGTGGCCTGGCTGAGAGCGAGCGCCCCGGCGTGGCCGAAGATGAACTGGTAGCCGAGGGCGAGCAGGCCGTAGATGCCGGCGATGGAGAGGACGCGGAGCGGGTAGTTGGGCTGGGTGGCGCCGGACCAGACGAGGTAGGCAGCGAGGCCGGCCAGCGCGAGAGAGTTCACGAGGGTGGCGGGGGTGTGCCTCATGCGCGGACGCGGACCGCTTCGCCGAACAGGCCCTGGGGCCGGCGCCAGAGGATCAGCAGGATGATCCCGTCGAGCACGATGGTGGACCAGACCTGGTTGAAGCCGGTCCCATAGGGGCCGAGGGCCGGGACGAGCGCCGGGAGGGCGGGGAACGCCACCTCGAACAGGGCGATGAGCAGCGCGCCGAGCACGGCCCCGGGGATGCTGCCCCAGCCGCCGATGGTGACCGCCACGTAGGCCTTGAGCATGTAGTTGCCGCCATCCGTCGGGCTCACGAAGAAGCTGCGGCTGAGGAGCAGGCCCGCGGCCCCGGCGAGGGCGGCGCCGACCATGAAGGTGGCCGCGACCATGCGGTCGACGGGGATGCCGATGGCGGCCGCGACCTCGCGGTCCTGCGCGGTGGCGCGCAGGCGGCGGCCGAGCTGGGTGCGGGTGAACACGAGGTGCAGCGCGATGATCAGCCCGGCGGCGACGAGGATCGTGGCGGCGGACTGGTAGGGGATGACGAGGCCCGATTCCGAACCCCCCGGGCGCCATGCGCCGGTGCCGACGAGGGCGGGGGTGGTTTGCTGCTCGGGGCCGAACAGGGCGTTGGCGCCGTTGGCGAGGATGATGCCGACGGCGATGGTGGAGATGAAGACGGTGTCGGCCGGGCGGCGCCGGATGGGGAAGTAGGCGAGGAGGGCGAGCGCGAGGCCGATTGCCGCCATGATGAGCAGGAGCGGGGGAAGGAGGGCGAGGCCGGGGAGGGCGAGGAGGCGGTCGAGTGCCAGGGCCACGAAGCCGCCGGCCATGACGAGCTCCCCCTGGGCGAAGTTGACGGCCCCGGTGGCGTTGAGCACGAGCACGAAGCCGAGGGCGACGAGCGCATAGGCGGCGCCGAGGGCGGTGGCGTTGAAGAGGAGTTGGAGGGCTAGCATGGGGGTGCATCGTCATCGCGAGCGAAGCGTGGCGATCCAGGGGCAACAGGCCCGCTCTCGACGGCTCCTGGATCGCGACAGCTTCGGCTCGCGATGACGGCGTGTGGGCGGGGCGGGTTCGCGCTCGTGGCTCCCCGTCCCCCGGCCCCTCCCGCGCGGGGAGGGGGGCAGTGTCCGGCTCTCACGGCTGGTTGTAGCGCTTGACCACCTTGGGGGTGCGGCTGGTGCCGTCGAAGCAGATGATGACGGCGTCGTGGGCCATGTCGCCGCGGCCGTTGCTCTTGTAGGTCATGGCGAGGCCTTGATAGCTGGTGGTGGAGAGGGCCTTGGTGAGCGCCTCGGGCGTGCGGGCGCCGGCGGCCATCGCGGCCAGGGCCATCATGGTGCCGTCGTATTGGCCCAGCGCGAAGGCGTCCGGGTCCTGGTTGAAGGCCTTGCGGTAGCGGTCGGCGAACTCGGCCATGGCGGGGGTCTCGGCGCTGACGGGGCTGGACCCGGTTTCGGCGCAGGCGCCGGTGAGCTCCCCGGGCTCGAGGAGCGCGAGGGTGGGGGGCTGGGACAGGCCCGACCCGGCGACGATGGGCAGCTTCACGTTCATGGCGGTGGCGGCCTTCACGAGCAGGGCCGTGGGGCCTCCGTGCAGGTGCAGGATGAGTGAGTCGGCACCGGCGGCCTGGGCCTTGGCGAGCACGGGAGTCATGTCGCGGACGGCCACGTCCAGCGCGTCCTGATAGACGGGTTCCACGCCGCGGGCCTTCATGAGCTTCAGGATCTCCTCGCGGCCGGACTGGCCGTAGGCGGTGGTTTGCGTGATCAGCGCGGGGCGCTTGAAGCCGCGGTCCTCGAGGGCGTAGCGGACCTGCGCGAGCTTCGTCACGCCGTCATCGGGGAAGAAGCGGAAGACGTAGGGGTTGCCCTTCTGCGTGATGGCCGCCGTGCCGCTCATGGTGATGAGCGGCATCTTCGCCTCGAGCGCCACGGGCAGCATGGCGAGCATCTGGGTGCCGAGCATGGGTGCCACGACGGCGATGGTGTCGCGGTCGCCGACGGCGCGCTCGAGGGCGTTGACCGCGACCTCGGGGGAGGTGCCGGTGTCGCTCACGTCGTGCTTCACACGCAGCCCGGCCGGGGCGTTGGTGAGGGCGAGCACGGCGCCGTTGCGCTGGCTGCGGCCCTCGACGGCGAGGAAGCCGGTGAGGGGGACGAGGACGGGGATGCTGGGGTCGGCGGCGTGGGCGAAGCGGGGACCCAGGATGGGGAGCGTGGCAGCCAGGAGCAGTGTCGCGAAGCGCATGGGTTCGTGCCTTTGCGTAGGTGGTTTCGGCTGGCGTTGCGGCCCCCTCTCCCCAGCCCTCTCCCGCGAGGGGAGAGGGGGCAGGTCAGGCTTCTGGCCGCGGCAGGCCCAGGTGGTGGCGGAGGGTGGGGCCTTCGTAGCGTTTGCGGAAGAGGCCTCTTGCCTGGAGCTCGGGGATTATGAGGCGGGCGGCGTCCTCGGCGCCGCCCGGGAGGTAGGGCATCTGGAACATGAAGCCGTCGCAGGCGCCCTGTTCGTGCCAGTGCTGCATGGTGTCGGCGATGTCGGCGCCGGTTCCAGTGAAGCCCGCGGCGTGGCGGCCGGCGCCGTAGGCCTGGCCGAGCGTGGCGAGGGACATGCCGGTCTTGCGGGTCATTTCGGCCACTTCCTTGTAGTGGCCCATGACGCCGGAGACGTCCATTTCGGGCAGCACCTCGTCTTGCGGGAACCGGGAGAGGTCCGCGTCCAGATGGTAGGCGAGGGTGGAGAGGCCGGCCTCGGGCTCGGAGAGGGATTGCAGCAGGGCGCGGCGCTCTTCGGCGATGGAGCGGGTTTCGGCGGCGACGGGGCAGACGCCGGGGAGAATCTTCAGCTGGTCCGGGTCCCGGCCGAAGCGTTCGGCACGGGCGCGGAGGTCGGCGCGGGCGGAGTTGGCGGCTTCGATGGAGGGGGGCGTGATGAAGATGATTTCGGCGTGCTGGGCGGCGAAGTCCCGGCCGCGGTCGCTGGCGCCGGCCTGGACATACACGGGGCGGCCTTGCGGGGGCCGGCTGACGTTGAGCGGGCCGCGGACCTTGAAGTAGGGGCCGTCATGGTCGACGCGGCGGACCCGGGCCGGGTCGGCGTAGAGGGGGGCGTGCGGGTCGAGCACGAGGGCGTCGTCGGACCAGCTGCCCCAGAGCTTTTCGCAGACGGCCACGAACTCGTCGGCGCGGTCGTAGCGGGCGTCGCGGGAGAGGTGGTCCTCCAGGCCGAAATTGCGGGCCTCGGCCTGCTGGAAGGAGGTGACGATGTTCCAGGCGGCGCGGCCGGCGGAAAGGTGGTCGAGCGTTGCCAGCGCGCGGGCGACCTGGAAGGGGGGGAAGTAGGTGGTGCTGACGGTGCAGGCGAGGCCGAGATGGGTGGTGCTGCCCGCCACGGCGGCGAGGACGAGCAGCGGGTCGAGCCGGAGGGCGCCGAGGGCGCCATAGCGGAGCTGGCTGTCGATGCTGTCGTGCAGGCGGTCCGGCACGGCGAGGATGTCGGCCAGGAACATGAGGTCGAAGCAGGCGGCCTCGAGGGTGCGGGCGATGCCCTGGTAGTAGCTGGCGGCGAGCAGGTTGCGGTCGGCCGCCGGGTGGCGCCAGCCGCCATGGGTGCCGCTGACCGGGCCGGCGCTGACGAAGGCGGCGAGGTGCATCATCCGATCACCGTGCTGATGCGCGTTGGGGTGGTGCGGGCGGCGGTGTTGTAGATGGGGCACTGGTCGAGGAAGGCCTGGGTGAGGCGGTCGGCTTCGGGCTGCGGCAGGCCGTGGACGGTGAACGCCATGGTGATGTGCTCGAAGCGGGTGCGGTCCTCCGGGTGCAGGGCGTAGGCGGCGGTGCCTTCGATGCGGAGGAGCGGCAGGGCGGCTTCGCGGGCGGTGCGCTGCATGATGCCGAAGGCGCAGGCCAGGAGCGAGGCGAGGAAGAGCTCGGCGGCGCCGGCGGCCCCGCCGGGTCCGCCATGGCGCGCGGCCTGGTCGGCCACGAAGGGGTGGCCGAGCGTCTCCATGACGAAGCGGCCCTGGGTGAGGGTGGTGGTCGCGGAGACGAAGGGTCCGGACACGTAGGCTCCTAAGCTTTTCCCGGGGCACCGTGCACGGGGTGGCGCGGGGTTGCAATCCGGGGTGGGGGGTGCAGGCTCGGCGCATGCGAGAGAGCGTGCTGGCCGTGGATCTGGGGGGGAGCAGCCTGCGGGTGGCGCGCGTGGGCGCGGATGGCGCGGTGGGGCGTGTGCGGGCCGGGCCGGGGCTGCGGGCGGAGGCGCGGCCGGAGGCGTGGTGGGCGGCGCTGCAGGGCCTGGTCGAGGATGGGGAGGGGGTGGCGGCGGTGTGCGTCACCGGGGCGACACGGACGCAGGTGGTGCTGGGGGCGGACGGGGCGGCGCTGGGGGAGGCGATCGGGGCGGAGGACGCGCGGGCTGCCGGGGTGCTGGCCGGACTGGCGCTGGAGCATCCGGAGGCGGCGCGGCTGAACGCCTACCATCCCGCGGCGCGGCTACTGTGGCTCGAGCGGGAAGGGCGGCTCGGGGGGGCTCGCGCGGTGCTGGACCCCAAGGATTACCTGGCGGCTCGTTTGACCGGTCGGGTGTGCACGGACCCGATCTCGGCGGCGCGGCTGGTCGCGTGTCTGGCAAAGACGGGGGAGGGGGCGCCTTCGTTGCTGGCGCAGCTGGGGCTGCCGGACCTGGTGCCCGAGCTGGTGGCGCCGGGGGGGATGGTCGGGCGGGTGCGGGCCGGGCTGCCGGGGGCGCTGGGGCAGCTCGAGGGGCGGCCGGTGGTCATGGCGGGGCACGATGCGTGGGCGAGCGTGCTCGGGCTTGGGGCGCTGCGGGACGGGGTGGCCTACGCGCTCTCGGGCACGACGGAGGTGGTGGGTATGCTGTCGCGGCGCGAGGGGGCGGCGGAGGGGCTGCTCGGGGCGGCGTGGGGGGAAGGCATTTGCCATCTGGGCGGCCCGAGCAACGCCGGCGGGGGCGTGGCGGCCTGGACCGCCGGGTTGCTGGCGCCGGGAGAGGCGGTAGGGGCCGGGTTGGAGCGGCTGTTGGCGGCCCCCCGGGCGGCGGCGCCGGTGCTGTTCCTGCCGTATCTCGGAGGGGAGCGGACGCCGTACTGGGACCCGGCGTTGCGCGGCGCCTGGCTCGGGCTGGCGCCAGAGCATGGGGCGGGGGACCTGGCCTGGGCGGTGCTGGAGGGGGTCGCGTGCCTGAACCGCGTGGTGCTGGAGCGGGCGGAGGCGGCGTTGGGGCGGGCGCAGGAGCTGCGGTTCGGCGGTGGCGGGGCCTCCAGCCCGGCGTGGTGCCAGGTGAAGGCGGACGTGCTGGGGCGGGCGGTGACGACGGTGGAGGGGGAGGAGGCCGGGCTGCTGGGGGCGGGCATCGTGGCGTGGACGGCGCTGGGCGCGCATGCGTCGCTGGCCGCGGCGCAGGGGGCGATGGTGCGGGTTGCGCGGGTGTTTTCCCCTGAGCGGGACCGGGACGCGCTGTACCGGGTGCATTGCGCGGCGCATGATGCGGTGGCACCGATCAGCCGGATGCTGGCGGAGGGGCTGGGTTGAAGGCGCCTGCTCGACCGTCCGGATCCGGCTCGTGCCGCTCCCCCTCCCCCGGCCCCTCCCCCGGCCCCTCCCGCGAGGGGAGGGGAGACGACGCTCGTTCTCCCTTGGGAGAGCTTTGGGGTGAGAGAGCATGTCTGTGAGAGCGTTTGCGGGGCGATACGGGACGGCGCTGGCGGGCGTGGCGCTGTTCGTGGCGTTCCTGCTGACGGCGCCGAACTTCTCGAGCCCGGGCAACCTGTTCAACGTGGCCAAGGAGGCGAGCGTGCTGGCGATCGTCGCCATCGGGTTCGCGCTGGCGCTGCTGGTGGCGGAGCTGGACCTCTCGGTAGCGGAGGTGGCGAGCCTTGCGGCCGTGGTCACGGGCGGGCTGGTGCAGGCCGGGCAGCCGGCCTGGGTGGCGGTGTTGGCCGGCGTGGGGGTGGGGCTCGGGTGCGGGCTGCTGAACGGGTTGGCGGTGACGGTGCTGTACGTGCCGAGCCTGATCGCGACCTTGGGGGTTGCGGCGATCGCGCGCGGGGCGGCGTTCATGATCACGAAGGGGGTGGCGTTCGTGGGGCGGTGGCCGCGGGACTTCACGGGGCTGTCCAGGGGGGAGCTGGGTGGGCTGCCGAACCTGGTGGTTTGGATGCTGGGCGTGGCGGCGGTGGCGTGGGTGCTGGTGCGGTGGACGCGGACGGGGGCGCGGATGACCGCGACTGGGGAGGCGGCGGAGGCGGCGCGGCTGGCGGGGGTGGATACGCGGGGGATGAAGCGGCTGGGGCTGGCGCTGTCGGGCGGGCTTGCGGGGCTCGCGGCGGTGCTGCTGGTGGCGAGCCTGAGCTCGGCCTCGCCGGGGATGGCGGGAGACTATTTCCTGTATGCGATCGCGGCGGTGCTGCTGGGCATGACGATGTTCGAGCCCGGGCGGCCGAACGTGCTGGGGACGCTGGTGGCGGCGCTGATCCTGAAGGTACTGGGCAACGGGCTCGTGCTGATGGGGGCGGCGTATTACGTGCAAGACATGGCGCTGGGTGCCATCATCATCGGGTCGGTCGCCGTGTCGGGCACGGCGGTTAAGCAGGCGGCGTTCAAGTAGTGGCGAGGGCCTTTGCGCGATCCGGCTTGCGTGCAAGGGTTGGTCGTAACTGGGGGGGCTCGGCGATGTGGAAACTCGGTTTTGCTGTCGCACTGATGGGAGCGCTGCCGGTCGTGGCCCAAAGCGGTCTGGCGGGTGGGAGCTATGCCGGGCAACAGACGCGCGACATCAAAGCGCTGTCGGCCGAGGAGCAGGCGGACTTGCTGGCCGGGCGAGGCATGGGCCTGGCCCGGGCAGCGGAGCTGAACAACCATCCCGGCCCGGCGCACGTGCTTCAGCTGCGGGACCGGCTGGGCCTCAGTGCCGCCCAAGTGGCGGCGACCCAGGCGAGCTTCCAGCGAATGGAAGCCGCCGCGAAGCCGCTCGGGACCGAGCTGGTCGATCGCGAAAGGGCGTTGGACGAGGCGTTTCGGTCCGCCAAGGCCACGACGGCGGCGGTGACCGAGGCGACTGCGGCAATCGGGGCGCTGCAGGGACGGCTGCGTTCAGTCCATCTTGCGGCGCATCTGGAGATGAAGGCCATTTTGAAGCCGGAGCAGGTCGCGGCGTACGACGCGCTGCGGGGCTATGCCGGGCAGGGTGGTGCACCGCCCCACCGGTTGCACCCTGGCTGACGCGACGGGGCAAAGTAAGGGAGAGTGCGATGCGGCTGATCGGGTTGATGGTGCTGGTTCTGCTGGCGGGGCCGGCTTGGGCGCTCGAGTTGGGGGTGATCGGGTTCCAGTTCTCCTCCGAGACCCATGCGCGGGTGGCGAACGCGGCGGCGGAGGCGGCCAAGGCCAAGGGCTGGAACGTGACGCTGCTGAACTCGGAGGGGAGCCTGCCGAAGCATGCGGAGCAGTTCGATGCGCTGATCAGCCGGAAGGTGGATGCGATCATCGTGGCGATGGGCAAGCCGATCGAGGCGGACGCACAGTTCAAGGCGGCGAAGGACCGGGGCATCCCGGTCATCACGGTGCAGAGCGGGGGGAGCCCGCACGTGCTGTTCGACATCCAGACGAACGAGTGGAAGGTGGGGACGGATGCGGCGCTCTATCTGCTGGGGCGCATCGGCTACCAGGGGGCGATCCTGGAGACGCGGTTTGAGCAGAACGTAGCGAGCCGGATCCGCGGGCGGGTGCTGGACCAGGTGCTGGCCGAGACGCCGAGCGTGAAGGTGGCGGGGGCGCACGCCATGGCCCGGACGGCGGCGTGGCAGGCGGACGTGAAGGCGGGGATGTCGGCGCTGCTGCTGCAGAATGCCGGCCGCGTGCAGGGCGTGTGGGCGAGCTTCGACGGGCAGGCCTACATCGTGGACGACCTGCTGCAGCAGCAGGGGATGACGCGCAAGCAGGTGGCGATCGTGTCGGCCGATGGCGGGCCGGAGACGTATCGCCGCATCGCGGACCCGGAGAGCTGCATCGTGGCGACGGTGGCGATCCCGTTCGAGCGGATGGGTGTCATGGCGGTGGATGCGGTGGAGACCATCGTGGTCAAGAAGCAGCCCAAGGCGAGCGTGGAGGCCGGGCCTTATCTGTATGTGGACGCGGTGTTGGTGGATGCGGGGAACGTGGCGCAGTTCCTGAAGAAGTAGGGCCGGCCATGGGACTGCGACGGCTTTGGGCTGCGCGTGTGGCCCCTGGACTACCACGGCCCCAAGGGGGGCCTGGCAATGACGGGTCTCGGGGTGGGGTGGCATGAGTGCCCTGCTGAGCCTGCAAGGCGTCGGCAAGCGGTATGGCGGGGTGGCGGCGCTCGAGGGTGTGGACCTCGAGGTGCATGCGGGCGAGGTTCTGGCCGTATGCGGGGATAACGGGGCGGGCAAGTCGAGCCTGATCCGGATCATGTCGGGCGCGCAGCGGGCGGATGCGGGGACCATGGCGCTGCGGGGGGAGGCGGTGGTGTTCCGCAGCCCCCACGACGCGCTCGTGCGGGGGGTTGCGACGATCTACCAGGAGCTGGCGCTGGCACCGCGGATGAGCGTGTACGAGAACGTGTTCATGGGCTCGGAGCTGGTGCGGTTCGGGCTGCTGGACAAACGGCGGATGCGGCGCGAGGCGCAGGCCTATCTGGCCCGGCTTTCGGTGCATGTGGCGGACACGCGGCGGCCGGTGGAGGGGCTGAGCGGCGGGCAACGCCAGGCGGTGGCGATCAGCCGGGCGCTGCGCTGGGGGGCGGAGGTGATCATCATGGACGAGCCGACCGCGGCGCTGGGCGTGCGGGAGACGGCGCAGGTGCTGGAGTTGGTGCGGGCGCTGAAGCGGGAGGGGCGGACGGTGGTGCTGGTGAGCCACGACATGCGGGACGTCGCGGCGTTGGCGGACCGTGTCTGTATCCTCAGGGCCGGGCGGAAGGTGGTGGACGAGCCGTTGGGCGGGCGTCGGGCCGAGGATCTCGTGGCGCTCGTGATGGGCGGTGGGGTGATGGGCTGATGGGCCCGCTTCTGATCGACACGGACCCGGGGCAGGACGATGCGGTGGCGATCCTGCTGGCGCTGGCGGCCGGGCTCGATGTGCGGGCCATCACGGCGGTGGCGGGCAACGTGCCCGTGGCGCAGGCGGCGGCGAATGCGCGGCGGGTGTGTGCGCTGGCGGGGCGAGGGGATGTTGCGGTACACGCCGGGGCGGCGGGGCCGCTGCTGTTCCCGCTCGAGACGGCGGAGTTCGTGTGCGGGCCGGACGGGCTGGCGGGGGCGGAGCTGGCGGCGGCACCGGGGGAGGGCGAAGCGGAGCATGGGGCGCTGGCGATCGTGCGGCATGCGCGCGCTACGCCCATCACCGTATGTGCGTTGGGGCCGCTGACCAATGTGGCGCTGGCGCTGCGGCTGGCGCCGGACATCGTGGGGCGGGTGCGGGTGGCGATGATGGGCGGGGCCATGAACCTCGGCAACATGACGCCGGCGGCCGAGTTCAACGTGTATGTGGACCCGCATGCGGCGGCGGTGGTGCTGGGGGCCGGGGTGCCCGTGACGCTGTTCGGCCTGCACGTGACGCTCGAGGCGGTGCCGGATGCCGCCGAGATGGCGCGGCTGGCGGCGGGGACGAGTGGCACGCTGCGGGCGGTGCATGGGTGGATGAGCCGGCCGCGCGCCGGGGGTCTGGGGACGGCGGGGCATCCGCTGCACGACCCGTGCGTGGTGGCCTGGTTGCTGTGGCCCGAGCTGTTCGAGCTGCGGGACTGCCACGTGCACGTGGAGACCGGGGCCGGTCCATTGCGGGGGCGCACCACGATCGACTGGCATGGGCGCACCCGGCAGGCGCCGAACGCGGCGGTGGCGGGGCGGATGGATGCGCGCGGGTTCTATGCGCGGCTGATCGACACGCTGGGGAGGCTGCCATGACGAATGGGGTGGGGACGCATCTGGTCGATGAGGCGCAGGCGGAGGCGGCCGAGGCCATCCGGGCCATGCAGGCGGCGGCGCTGCACGCGCGCGCGGTTCATGCCCGGGCGGAGCTGCTGCGGCACATGCGGGGCACTGCGGCCAAGCCCGGCATAGACGAGGCGGCCGTTGCACAGGAATGGATGCAGGCCTGGGGCATGGCGGACTGGCCGGAGGTTGCGGGCGAGATGCGGGGCTTCGTTGCGGCATTCTGCGGCTATGCCGCCGCGCCGTCGAATGCGGCCGATGCCTGCGTGCGGGCGGCGACGGCGGCCCTCGAGGCGGCGCTGGCGGCGCGGGGGACGACGCTGGCCGACGAGATGGCCTGGCGGTCGGAGTGCGCCCACGGATGGTGGGGCGCGGTACGGGCGGCACCCCCGGGCTATGCAGCGCGGCGGAGCGTGCCGGGGGTGGCGGTGCCGTTCTGGGCGTCCGGGGCGGCGGCGCATTGTGGAGGATAGGGGTTCGCGCCGCCGGAAGCGGTGTGGCGAGCACAATGGTTCAACGCGCGCATCAGGGCCTGCCCTGTCTGCCACCCCTCCCCAAGGCCCCCCTCCCGCAAGGGGAGGGGAGACGTTTTGTTCGGTGGCGTCGCGCCTAGGCGGTTGCGGGTTCCGGCGCGCGGGTTGTGATGATGTTCTCGGCGGCGGCAACTACGCTCGGTCGCGCCCTCGGCAGGCCAGCTGCGTGTTCGAAGGCGTGCGCTACCTGCAGCAGCAGCGGCTCCTGGAACGGCTTGGCGGCGATCTGGATGCCGACCGGCAAGCCGCCCTCGCCGAGGCCGGAGCAGACGCCGATGGCGGGCCAGCCGGTGAGGTTGAACGGGTTGGTGAAGCTCGGGGTCTGCAGGTTTCCCCATTTCGGCACGGCGTCGATGCGGGGTGCCTCGGCGGGGGCGCCGGCGGTGATGAGGATGTCGACGCCCCGGGCCGCTTCGGCGGTGAGCATGCAGAGCTCGTGGCGGCGGCGGAGCGCCTGGAGGTAGTCGGTTCCGGTGGTCAGTGCGCCCATCGCCATGCGGTCCCGCAGGAGCTCGCCGTAGTCCTGGAAGCGTGTCCGCATCCAGGGCTCGTGCAGTGCGTAGGCCTCGGTGGTGAGGATCGCGAAGGTGGCCGCCTGGTATTCGAAGAGCGACGGCAGCGCGACGTCCACGATGGTGGCGCCCTGGTCGCGCAAGAGTGCCACCGCCTGGTCGATCCCGCGCTGCACTGCCGGGGAGACCTGCACGTCGGTTTCGTGCCATTGCCGCACGACGCCGATGCGCACGCCCGCGATGCTGTGGCCGAGCTTGGCCGTGAAGCTCGGTATCGGGCGGTCGGCGCTCGCCGGGTCGGCGGGGTCGTGGCCTGCCATGTGCTGCAACAGGAGCGCGCAGTCCTCGACCGTCCAGGCCATGGGGCCCGCGTGGTCTAGCGAGAAGGCGAGCGGCAGGATGCCGGTGCGGGGGCAGAGCCCGTATGTGGGCTTGAGCCCGGCGATGCCGCACAGCGCGGCCGGGCCCCGGATGGAGCCACCGGTGTCGGAGCCGGTGCCGCCCAGGATCATGCCCGAGGCGACCGCGGCGCCGGTGCCGGAGGATGAGCCGGAGGTGAAGTGGTCCGTGTTCCAAGGGTTGCGCGCGGGCGGCCAGGGCAGGTCGAAGGAGGGGCCGCCGAAGGCGAACTCGTGCGTAGCGAGCTTACCGAGCATGGTGGTGCCGGCCTCGGCCAGCGTGCGCACGGTGGTCGCGTCCTCCGTGGGAACCCAGCCCTCGAGCAGCTTCGAGTGCGCCGTGGTGGGGATGCCGCGCGTGGCGTAGATGTCCTTGTGCGCGATCGGGATGCCGTCGAGCGGGCCGCGCATCGTGCCGGCCATGAGGCGGGCCTCGGCGGCGCTCGCGTCGGCCATCGCGCGCTCGGCCGTCACGGCGATGAAGGCGTGCAGCGTGCCGTTCAGGGCCTCGATGCGGCCGAGGCAATGCCGGGCCAGCTCGACCGGGGATAGCTTGCGGGCGGCGATGAGGCTGGCGGCTTCGGCGATGGTGGGCGTGTCCATGGCTCAGGCCTCCGCGGCGGGGATGTAGAACTCGGGCCGAAAGACGTGCGCGGGCTCGGCCCCACGCTCGCGACCTTCGGTGCGGATGCGGTCGAGCATGGGCTCGACGAAGCCCCAGCCGACGTAGATCTCATCGATCTGTGCGGGCGTCAGCGTCAGGCCGGCCCGGCGGACGAGCACCTCGAAATCTTCGCGCGTGGTGTGTGGCAAGTGAGCTCTCCCCCTGACGCAGGGCCGACCTGGATGCGGCCGGCAGAGTTGGCCTGCACGCGCCGTGCCAGGTCAACTTGTGGCCCTGCTTGGGCGCCGAACGGTTTCATTTCGATCATATACAGGCTGGTGCACCATAAATGGGCACACAATGAGCGCTCTGGCCGGGGCGCCTCGAGACGACGCGCCCTTGACCAGTCGTTACCACCGCTGCTTGCGCAACGGTTTTCCGGCCGGATGGCGCGCGCGGAACGGCCGGTGTTCATGGCACGGCGTTTCCGGCGCTCCGTCGCCGCTCGATGGCGGCCGGCAACCTGACGGTCGCGATGACCGCCGGCGACATCCGCCTCACGACCGGCCAGCCGAGCCGGCTCTCGACCGCTCCCTTCAGCTGGTCCCATGTTGATGTCACGATGGCACGCGGCCGTTTTGGTCGGGGCGTGGAGGGACTGGACGATGGCATTGGACCGGGCGGCATCGGACGGGGCGGCATTGGACGGGGCGGCGTTGGACGGGGCGGCGTTGGACTGTCGGGCGTTGGACTGGAAGGCTGGGGGCGAGGCGGCGCGGGCGGTGGTGGGTGGGTGGCAGGGCGCGCCGGGGGGCGTGGTCGTGCTGTTCGATGGGGACGGGGTGCGGGACGTGGCGGCCGGGGGGCTGGCCAGCCTGGAGCATGGGGTGCCGTTCGGGGCGGACACGCCGACGCGGTATGCGAGCATCAGCAAGCACATGCTGGCGGTGATGCTGCTGGAAGCCGGGGTGGACCTGAGCGAAGCCGGGGCGCGGCCGATCGGGGCGCTGCTGCCGGGGCTGCCGGGGCTGCCGGGGCTGCCGGGGTTGCCGGAGGCGGTGGGGGCGGTGCCGCTGTGGCGCGGGCTGGCGATGACGGGCGGGTTGCCGGACATGATGGAGCTGCTGTGGCAGACCGGGCTGCCGTTCAGCGCGACCGTCGGGGCCGGGGAGATCGGGTCCGTGCTGGGGCGGGTGGAGCGGCTGTGCTCGGCGCCGGGGGCGGAGATGGCCTACTCGAACACCGGCTGGCGGCTGGGGCAGGGGGTGCTCGAGCGGGTGCTGGGGGAGTCGTACGGTCCGGCGCTGGGGCGGGTGCTGTTCGGGCCCTTGGGGTTGTCGATGGGGTTTCCGGAGGACGAAGCGGAGCCGGTGGCCGGGCTGGCGACGGGCTATTGGGCAGCGCCGGGCGGCTGGAGGCGGGGGCGGTATGGTCCGCACGTATCCGGGTCGGGCGGGGTGGTGGGCAGCGGGGCGGCGCTGGCGCGGTGGGGTGCGGCGCTGATGCGC
>JBBROS010000007.1:0-106963 GCA_038229135.1 Acetobacterales bacterium | reverse complement strand
GATGGCCAAGGCGAAATTCGAACGCAACAAGCCGCACTGCAACATCGGCACCATCGGTCACGTCGACCATGGCAAGACGTCGCTGACGGCAGCGATCACCCAGATCCTGGCGAAGTCGGGCGGGGCGACGTTTACTGCCTACGACCAGATCGATAAGGCTCCCGAGGAGCGGGCGCGCGGCATCACGATCTCGACTGCGCACGTCGAGTACGAGACGGCCAATCGCCATTACGCGCACGTGGACTGCCCTGGCCACGCCGACTACGTGAAGAACATGATCACGGGTGCGGCGCAGATGGACGGCGCGATCCTGGTGGTGTCCGCCGCCGACGGCCCGATGCCGCAGACGCGGGAACACATCCTGCTCGCCCGTCAGGTCGGCGTGCCGGCGCTGGTTGTGTTCCTGAACAAGGTCGACATGGTCGACGACCCCGAGCTGCTCGAGCTCGTCGAGATGGAAGTGCGCGAGCTCCTCAGCTCCTACAACTTCCCGGGCGATGATATCCCCATCGTCAAGGGCTCGGCGTTGATGGCGCTCGAGGACAAGAACCCCGAGCTGGGCGAGCAGGCGATCCTGCAGCTGATGGCCGAGGTGGACAAATACATCCCGCAGCCGGCCCGTGCGACGGATCGTCCGTTCCTGATGCCGATCGAGGACGTGTTCAGCATTTCGGGCCGTGGCACCGTGGTAACGGGCCGCATCGAGCGGGGCATCGTGAACGTGGGCGACGAGGTCGAGATCGTCGGCATCAAGGATACGGTGAAGACGATCGTCACGGGCGTCGAGATGTTCCGCAAGCTGCTCGACCGTGGGGAGGCCGGCGACAACGTGGGCGCCCTGCTGCGTGGCACGAAGCGCGAGGACGTGGAGCGCGGCCAGGTTCTGGCCAAGCCCGGCACCATCACGCCGCATACGAAGTTCAAGGCCGAGGCCTACATCCTCACGAAGGAGGAGGGTGGCCGCCACACGCCGTTCTTCACCAACTACCGCCCGCAGTTCTACTTCCGCACGACGGACGTGACGGGCGTCGTCGAGCTGCCGGAGGGCACCGAGATGGTGATGCCGGGCGACAACGTGTCGATGGACGTGACGCTAATTGCGCCCATCGCCATGGATGACGGCCTGCGCTTCGCCATCCGCGAGGGTGGCCGCACGGTGGGTGCCGGCGTTGTGGCGAGCATCACGAAGTAATTGGCGAACACGGCAGGCCCTGAACGGACACGAGTACGATGGACAACCAGAATATCCGCATTCGCCTCAAGGCGTATGATCACCGCGTGCTGGACAACAGCACGCGGGAGATCGTGAACACGGCGAAGCGGACGGGTGCACGGGTCCGGGGGCCCATCCCGTTGCCGACACATATCGAGCGCTTCACCGTGAACCGTTCGCCCCACGTCGACAAGAAGAGCCGCGAGCAGTTCGAAATTCGGACGCATCGCCGGCTCCTCGACATCGTCGAGCCCACGCCGCAGACGGTGGACGCGCTGATGAAGCTCGACCTCGCCAGCGGTGTGGACGTCGAAATCAAGCTGTAAGGGGGCCTGGCCATGACATTGCCAGCCGCACGGACGGGGCTCATTGCCAAGAAGCTTGGCATGACGCGCCTGTTCAAGGACGATGGAACACACGTGCCAGTGACCGTGCTGCATCTGGACGAGGTCCAGGTTGTGGACGTTCGGACCGAGGAGCGGGACGGCTACACGGCGTTGCAGCTAGGCTGGGGCCAGGCGAAAGTGAAGAACGTGAGCCAGCCGAACAAGGGCCACTACGCCCGCGTGAAGGTGGAGCCGAAGGCCAAGCTCGTCGAGTTTCGCGTCGAAGCTGCCGGGCTGCTCGACGGTGGCGCGGTGATCACTGCCGACCATTTCGTCGTCGGTCAGAAGATCGACGTGTGTGGCGTGACGAAGGGCAAGGGCTTTGCCGGCGGCATGAAGCGGTGGAACTTCCGCGGCCTCGAGGCCTCGCACGGCGTGTCGGTCAGCCACCGGAGCCACGGCTCCACTGGTAACCGGCAGGATCCTGGGAAGACGTTCAAGAACAAGAAGATGGCTGGTCATCTTGGATCGGAGCGCGTGACCACGCTGAACCTCGAGATCGCCGGGGTCGATGTGGACCGTGGGCTGCTGTTGATCCGCGGCGCCGTGCCCGGGGCCAAGAACGGCTATGTTATGGTGCGGGACGCGATCAAGAAGGCGCGCCACGCCGATGCGCCATTCCCGGGCGCCGTGCGCGCTACGGTGGCAAGCCATGCTCCGGTCGAGGCCGTTCCGGCCGCCGACGCGGCGCAGGTCTGAGGGACAGGACGATGCAGATCGAGATGACGACCTTGGACGGCGCGGCGGCGGGCCACGCGGAGCTGCCGGACGAGTTGTTCGGCCAGGCGCCGCGGACGGATATCATCGCCCGCGTGATCCAGTGGCAGTTGGCCAAGCGCCGGGCCGGGACCCACAAGGTCAAAGGCATGGGCGAGGTGTCCGGAACGACGAAGAAGCCATACAAGCAGAAGGGCACGGGTAACGCCCGCCAGGGCAGCTTGCGGTCGCCGCAGTTCCGTACTGGTGGTGCCGTCCACGGGCCTGTCGTTCGCAGCCATGCGTTCGACTTGCCCAAGAAGGTGCGTCGCCTCGGGCTCATCAGCGCGCTGTCGGCCAAGCAGGCAGATGGCAAGCTGGTGGTGCTTGATACGGTTGCTGGCGGCTCGGGCAAGACCAAGGAAATGCGGGCCAAGCTGAAGCAACTCGGCTGGCGCAGCGCTCTAATCGTGGACGGCGTGGTGGACGACGCGTTCCTCCGTGCGACCGCGAACATCATCGGCTTCAACGTGCTGCCGACCATGGGTGCGAACGTCTATGACATCATCCGCCACGACGTGCTGGTGGTGACGGCGGCCGGGCTCGAGGGCCTTCGGGCCCGGCTGAGCCCGACGACGCCGATGGCAGCCGAGCAGGAGATTGCGGCATGAGCGCGCGTCAGGTCCTGGCGGCGCGGAAGCGTGCTGCCACGATGAGCCGGGAGGCCATGTTCCAGGTGGTCCGCGCCCCGATCATCACCGAGAAGGCGACGGCTCTCAGCGAGCGAAACCAGGTGGTGTTCCGCGTTGCGATCGATGCGACCAAGCCTGAGATCAAGGCCGCCGTCGAAGGGCTGTTCGGGGTCACCGTGCTGGGCGTGAACACGTTGGTGCAGAAGGGCAAAACCAAGCGCTTCCGCGGTCGCCCGGGCGTCCGGTCCGACATCAAGAAGGCCTATGTGCAGCTTGCCGAGGGACAGTCGATCGACATGTCCACCGGCCTGAGCTGAGGAACGAGCGATGGCACTCAAGCAATTCAATCCGGTTACCGCGAGCCTTCGCGGCACGGTGCTGATCGACCGCAGCGAGCTGTGGAAGGGCAAGCCCGTCAAGACACTGACCGAGGGCAAGAACAAGAGCGGCGGCCGCAATAACCATGGCCGGACCACGAGCTTCTTCCGCGGCGGCGGGCACAAGCAGTCCTACCGATACGTGGATTTCAAGCGCCGCAAGTTCGATGTGTCCGGCACGGTCGAGCGCCTCGAATACGACCCGAACCGGTCGGCGTTCATTGCGCTGGTCAAGTATGACGACAACGAGTTGGCATACATCATTGCGCCACAGCGCCTGAAGGCGGGCGACAAGGTGGTGGCTGCACAGAAGGCCGACATCAAGCCCGGCAATGCGATGCCGTTGGGCTCTATTCCGGTCGGCACGATCATCCACAATGTGGAGCTCAAGATCGGCGGCGGCGGTAAGCTGGCCCGGGCGGCCGGGTGCTACGCGCAGCTCGTGGGCAAGGACTCCGGCTACGCGCAGATCAAGCTGCAGTCCGGCGAGCTTCGTGTTGTGCGGGCCGAGTGCATGGCGACCGTGGGTGCGGTGAGCAATCCGGACAACCAGAACCAGAGCATCGGCAAGGCCGGTCGTAATCGTTGGCTTGGCCGTCGCCCGCACAACCGTGGCGTCACGATGAACCCTGTCGACCACCCGCATGGCGGCGGCGAGGGTCGCACCTCGGGCGGCGGGCATCCGCGCACGCCGTGGGGTAAGCCGACCAAGGGTTACAAGACTCGCGTGAACAAGCGGACCGACAGCCTGATCATCCGGCGCCGTCCGAAGGGGAAGCACTGAGATGGCGCGTTCCGTATGGAAGGGCCCGTTCGTGGACGGGTACATGCTGGGCAAGGCGGAGGCAGCGCGGGCCTCCGGCCGCAATGAGATCATCAAGATCTGGTCGCGCCGCAGCACGATCCTGCCGCAGTTCGTCGGGCTGACGTTCGGCGTTTATAATGGTCACAAGTTTCTCCCCGTGCAGGTGAGCGAGAATATGGTCGGGCACAAGTTCGGCGAGTTCTCGCCGACGCGGACCTTCACTGGGCACACCTCGGACAAGAAGACGAAGCGGGGCTGACATGAGCAAGCCGAAGCATCCGCGCAGCCTCGCCGACCACCAGGCCGAGGCCACCCTGCGCAACATCCGTATCAGCCCCCAGAAGCTGAACCTGGTTGCGGGCTTGATCCGCAATCAACCCGCGAGCATGGCGGTCGCCACGCTCACGTTCAGCAAGCGGCGCATCGCCGTCCAGGTTCGAAAGACCCTGGAAAGCGCGATCGCGAACGCCGAGAACAACCACCAGCTCGACGTCGACCGGCTCGTCGTCAGCCGCGCCGAGGTGGGCAAGTCGATCGTAATGCGCCGCTTCATGGCGCGCGGCCGCGGCAAGGCGTCGCGGATCGAGAAGTGGTTCAGCCACCTGCGCATCGTGGTCAGCGAGCAGGTTCAGATGCCGGACACGGCGACGTCCGAGAGGAAGGCAGCCTAACCATGGGTCATAAGGTCAATCCGATCGGGCTTCGGCTCGGCATCAACCGCACGTGGGACAGCCGGTGGTATGCCGGGCGGGACTATTCGAAGCTGCTGCTCGGCGATATCGAGCTGCGCGAGCACCTGCGCAAGCGTCTGAGCGGGGCCGGTGTGTCCCGCGTCGTCATCGAGCGTCCCGCCAAGAAGCCGCGGGTCACCATCTATGCGGCGCGGCCGGGTGTCGTGATTGGCAAGAAGGGCCAGGACATCGAGACGCTCCGCAAGGATTTGGCCAAGCGTGCCAAGGCCGAGGTGAGCCTCAACATCGTGGAGAGCCGCAAGCCCGAAATCGACGCGACGCTGGTGGCCGAGAACATCGCTCAGCAGCTGGAGCGCCGGGTTGCGTTCCGGCGGGCGATGAAGCGGGCCGTGCAATCGGCCATGCGGCTTGGAGCGCAGGGCATCCGCATCAACTGCGGCGGCCGCCTGGGCGGGGCCGAGATCGCGCGGGTCGAGTGGTATCGTGAGGGGCGGGTGCCGCTGCACACGCTGCGGGCGGATATCGATTTCGGCGTTGCAACGGCCAAGACGACCTATGGCACGTGTGGCGTAAAGGTTTGGATCTTCAAGGGCGAGATCCTGGCGCACGACCCGATGGCGCAGGATCGCCGGGCGGCCGAGCAGGCGCCGCAGCGGTAAGGACAGACGATCATGATGTCTCCCAAGCGGACGAAGTACCGCAAGGCCCACAAGGGTCGTATTCACGGGCTGGCCAAGGGTGGCACGGCGCTCAACTTCGGCGCGTTCGGTCTGAAGGCGCTCGAGCCCGAACGGGTTACGGCACGGCAGATCGAGGCGGCGCGTCGCGCGATCACGCGCTCGATGAAGCGGGCAGGCCGCGTATGGATCCGGATCTTCCCGGACGTGCCGGTATCGCAGAAGCCTGCCGAGGTCCGGATGGGTTCGGGCAAGGGTAGCCCGGAATTCTGGGTCTGCCGGGTGAAGCCCGGGCGGATCATGTTCGAGATCGACGGCGTGGCGCCGGAGTTGGCCAAGGAGGCTTTGGCGCTCGGTGCGGCCAAGCTGCCGATCCGGACCAAGTTCGTCACGCGTCTGGGCGAGGGCTGAGATGACCAAGGTGGTTGATATCCGGGCAAAGTCGGCCGACGAGCTGGGCACGATGCTCCTCGATCTCCGCAAGGAGCAGTTCAACCTGCGCTTTCAGGCGGCCACGGGCCAGACCGAGGGTGTGGGGCGCGTGCAGAAGGTTCGTAGGGACATCGCGCGGGTCAAGACGATACAGGGCGAGCGGAAGCGCGCCGAGGGTGCGACCAAGGTCGCAAGCAATAAAGCGGGGTCTTCGGACTCCGCCCAGCAGTAGAGGAGTAGGGCGATGCCGAGGCGCGTCCTGGTAGGGCGGGTGACAAGCGACAAGCAGGACAAGACCATCACGGTCTTGGTCGAGCGTCGCATCATCCATCCGTTGTATAAGAAGTTCATTCGTCGTTCTAAGAACTATGCGGCGCATGACGATGTGAACCAGTGCCAGGTTGGCGACGTGGTGCGTATCGAGGAGTGCCGCCCGATCAGCAAACGTAAGACTTGGCTGCTGGTGGAACGGAACGGCGAGTCGGTCGAGCGGCCTGCCGGGTTCGAGGCGGCGGCGGCCGTGGTCGCTTCGGCTCCGGCCACGGCAGGTGTCGTCGCCGCCGTTCCGGCGGACGCGCCCGCGGCGCAGGCATAGGGGTAGCGGCAGATGATCCAGGTCGAATCCAATCTCGAGGTGGCCGACAACTCCGGCGCCCGGCGCGTGCAGTGCATCAAGGTGCTCGGCGGCTCCAAGCGCAAAACGGCGTCGGTTGGCGACGTGATCGTGGTCTCCATCAAGGAGGCCATCCCGCGCGGCAAGGTCAAGAAGGGCGACGTGCACCAGGCGGTGATTGTGCGCACCTCGTTCCCCGTGCGCCGGGCCGATGGCAGCGCCATCCGGTTCGACAAGAACGCGGCGGTTCTGATCAACAAGTCGCAGGAGCCGATCGGCACCCGCATTTTCGGCCCCGTGGTTCGCGAGTTGCGCGGCAAGAAGTTCATGAAGATCATCTCGCTCGCGCCCGAGGTGCTGTGATGGCTGCACGAATTCGCAAGGGCGACCGAGTGGTGGTGATCACCGGGGCCGACAAAGGTAAGCAAGGCGAGGTTCTCGTCGTGAAGCCGAAGGAAAACCGCGCCATCGTGCAGGGCGTGAACGTGGCCAAGAAGCATGTGAAGCCGCAGGGCATGGGCAAGCCCGGCGGCATCATCGAGCAGGAAGCGACGATCCACCTGTCCAACGTGATGCTGGTGGATCCGAAGACGAACAAGCCGACGCGGGTGGGTTTCCGGGTGCTGGACGATGGCCGCAAGGTCCGCGTCGCCCGGGCCACTGGCGACGTGATCGAGGGTTGATGCGATGAGCGACAGCAAGGGCAAGGGCGGCAAGACCCCGCAGCAGGCCAAGGGCGGCGCGGGTGCCCCCGTGCGCGAAAAGCGCACGAAGGACGTGAGCGCGTTGGCAGTGGAGGGGAAGGCAAAGGCCTCTCCCGCCGAGATGCCGCGCATGCAGAAGCGCTACCTCGAGGAAATCCGGGCCAAGCTGCAGGAGGAGTTCAACTACGAGAACACCATGCAGATGCCGAAGCTCGAGAAGATCGTCATCAACATGGGCGTGGGCGAGGCGGCGGGCGACCAGAAAAAGCTGGACGCCGCCGTAGCCGAGCTGACGTTGATTGCCGGGCAGAAGCCGGTGAAGACGGTCGCCAAGAAGGCGATTGCCGGGTTCAAGATCCGGGCCGGGCTGCCGATCGGGTGCAAGGTGACGCTGCGCAAGGCGCGCATGTATGAGTTCCTGGACCGGCTGGTTACGATCGCCCTGCCGCGGGTGCGCGACTTCCGCGGCATTCCGGCGAACAAGGGTTTCGACGGCCGCGGTAACTTCGCCATGGGCGTCAAAGAGCAGATCATCTTCCCGGAGATCGAGTACGACAAGGTGACGGACGTGCGCGGTATGGACATCATCTTCGTGACGACGGCGAAGACCAATGCCGAGGCGAAGGCGCTGTTGAAGGCGTTCGACGTCCCGTTCCAGCCTTGAGGGTTCAACAGGAAAACCGGGGCGCTGAGCGTCCCAGGTTCCGAGGAGTGGCGTAGTATGGCGAAGACATCGTCGGTAAACCGCAACCTGAAGCGGGAGCACATGGCGGCCCGCGACAAGGCGAAGCGGGCGGAGCTTAAGGCGCGAGTGATGGACCGGTCGGCAGCGGTCGAGGACCGGTTCGAGGCCACGATCAAGCTGGCGCAGCTGCCGCGAAACGGGGCCGCGATCCGTGTGCGCCTACGCTGCGCGCTGACGGGCCGGGCTCGAGGTAACTATCGCAAGTTCAAGCTGTCGCGGAACATGCTGCGGCAGTTGGCGAACACCGGGATGCTCCCCGGCGTCGTCAAGGCGAGCTGGTAGGAGGCCGCCTATGTCTATGTCCGATCCGCTGGGTGACATGATCACCCGCATCCGCAACGCCCAGCGCAGTCGCCATGCGAACTGCGTGGCGCCCGCATCCAAATTGCGTGCCGGCGTGCTCGAGGCGCTGAAGCGCGAGGGTTTCATCCGTGGTTACTCAGCCGAGGAGCTTCGCCCCGGCGTGGCTCAGCTGCGTATCGAGTTGAAGTATGCCGAGGGCGAGCCGGTGATCAAGGAGATCACACGGGTGTCGAAGCCTGGCCGGCGAGTTTATTCGAAGATCAAGGAGTTGCCGCGGGTGTATGCGGGGCTTGGGGTCTCGATCCTGTCCACGCCGCGGGGCGTGCTGAGCGATGGCGAAGCGCGTGCGGCCAACGTGGGCGGCGAAGTGCTGTTCCGCGTATTCTGATCAGGGGGATGCTGCGATGTCTCGCGTAGGCAAATACCCCGTCGAATTTCCGGCGGGTGTGACGGTGGCGCTGGCCGGGCGCGCGCTGCAGGCGAAGGGCCAGTTGGGTACGCTCAGCATGGATCTGACCGAGCTGGTGGACGTGACGGTCGACGACAACAAGGTGACGGTGGCGCCGCGCGGCAATGCGACGCCGGCGCGGATGATGTGGGGCACGACCCGCGCGCTGGTGGCCAGCATGGTCAAGGGCGTGTCGGTCGGGTTCACGAAGTCGATGGAGATCACCGGAACGGGCTTCCGAGCCTCGGTGCAGGGCAAGAACCTGGTGATCAACCTGGGCTTTTCGCACGACGTGGTCTATCCGGTGCCGGAAGGCATCACGATCACGACGCCGAAGCCGACGATCATCACGGTCGCGGGAATGGACAAGCGGCTCGTGGGCCAGGTCGCGGCCGAGATCCGTTCGTATCGTCCGCCGGAGCCTTACAAGGGCAAGGGCGTGAAATACGAGACGGAGACGATCCGCCGCAAGGAAGGCAAGAAGAAGTAAGATGAGTGCTGTAATGGACCTCAAGACGCGGCGGCAGCAGCGTTTGCGCTACCAGCTGCGGCAGAAGTCGGCCGGGCGTCCGCGCCTGTCCGTGTTTCGCTCGGGCAAGCACATCTATGCGCAGGTTATCGATGACGCGCAGGGCCGGACGCTTGCCGCGGCCTCGAGCCTCGACAAGGGCCTGAAGCCGGACCTGAAAACCGGGGCCGACCGCGGTGCGGCGGCGGCGGTCGGCAAGCTAGTGGCCGAGCGCGCGGTGGCGGCGGGAGTGACCAAGGTCGTGTTCGACCGTGGGGCGTATCTGTATCACGGCCGCGTCAAGGCGCTGGCCGACGCGGCCCGCGAAGGCGGGCTGGCGTTTTAAGGAACACGTAGCATGGCACGGGAAGCACGGGACGGCGGCCGCGGCCGCGATCGGGATCGGGGCAACGATCGCGACGGTGGCGATGAACTGATCGACAAGCTGGTCACGATCAACCGCGTGGCGAAAGTGGTGAAGGGCGGCCGTCGGTTCGCGTTTGCCGCCCTCGTGGTGGTGGGCGACCAGAAGGGACGTGTGGGTTACGGCGCTGGCAAGGCGCGCGAGGTGCCAGAGGCCATCCGCAAGGCGACCGAGCGGGCCAAGCGCGGCCTGATCCGGGTGCCGATGAAGGAAGGGCGCACGCTGCACCATGACGTGGAGGGCGTGTATGGCGCCGGGCATGTGGTGCTCCGGTCGGCGACGGCCGGCACTGGCATCATCGCCGGCGGCCCGATGCGCGCCGTGTTCGAGACGCTCGGCATCGGCGACGTGGTGGCCAAGTCGCTCGGCAGCCGTAACCCGCATAACATGGTCAAGGCCACCTTCGCCGCCCTGCAACGCTGCGCAAGCCCGCGCAGCGTCGCGGCCCGGCGTGGCAAGAAGGTCACCGACATCCTCGGCAAGCGTGAGGATGCGGCGATGGAGACGGCCGATGTCTGAGACCACGGGAAAGACTGTGCGCGTGACGCAGATTGCGTCCGGCCTGGGGCGCAAGAAGGATCAGATCCAGACCCTCGCGGGGCTGGGCCTGGGCAAGCTTCGCCGCACGCGTGAGCTCGAGGACACACCGTCCGTGCGGGGCATGATCAACAAAGTTTCGCACCTGGTGCGGGTCGAGCCGGAGCAGAGCAAGTGAAGCTGAATGAAATCCGGGACAACCCGGGCGCCCACCTCAAAAGCAAGCGGCTTGGCCGTGGCATTGGGTCGGGCAAGGGGAAGACGTCTGGCAAGGGCGTCAAGGGCCAGAAGGCGCGCGAGGGCGTGAGTCTCAACGGGTTCGAGGGCGGCCAGCTCCCGATCTACCGCCGGCTACCCAAGCGGGGGTTCCACAACCTGTTCCGCAAGGAATATGCGCCGGTGAACCTGGGCACGATCCAGAAGGCGATCGACAGCGGTCGGTTGCCGGCCCACGGTTTGATCGACGAGGGCGCGCTGCGGGCCGCGGGCCTGGTCCGGTTGAACAAGGTCGACGGCGTCCGGCTCCTGGCGACGGGCACCATTACGCGGGCCATTACCATTACGGTGTCCGGCGCGTCGGCCAAGGCGGTCGAAGCCGTACAGGCCGCAGGCGGCACGGTGACGACGACGGTAGCCGCAAAGGCCACTTCCGCGGACGCGCCGGCGGCCTGAGCACCTTGTGCCCGGGCTGACCGGGCACCAAACTAGAGCGGGCGCCGCGCCCCTGGCCTTCAGACAGGACGGGCGCCGCCCCAAAGGGGGGAGCCCATGGCGTCGGCGGCCGAGCAAATCGCATCCAACATGAGCCTCGGGACCTTCGCGAAGGCGACCGAACTCAAGAAGCGTATCTGGTTCACCCTGGGAGCGCTCATCGTTTATCGGGTCGGCACCTACATCCCAGTGCCAGGCGTAGACGCGTCGGTGATGGGCGAGCTGCTCGCCCAGCATGGCGGCGGCATCCTGGGCATGTTCGACATGTTCAGCGGAGGCGCGCTGGGTCGGATGACGGTGTTTGCGCTGAACATCATGCCCTACATCAGCGCCAGCATCATCGTGCAGTTGATGTCGGCCGCGGTGCCCCAACTGGAGGCGCTGAAAAAAGAGGGCGACTCGGGGCGCAAGAAGCTCAACCAATACACGCGGTACCTGACGGTATTGATTGCGCTGGTGCAGTCCTACGGCATCGCGGTCGGTCTCGAGGGGATGCAAAGCCAGTTCGGGTCTTCGGCGGTGATCGACCCCGGACTGTTCTTCCGGGCGAGCTGCGTCATCACCCTGGTCGGGGGCACGATGTTCCTCATGTGGCTCGGCGAGCAAATCACGGCGCGGGGGGTGGGCAACGGGATTAGCCTGATCATCTTCGCGGGCATCGTGGCGAACCTACCGCATGCGTTGGCGAGCCTGTTGGAGTTGGGGCGGACGGGCGCGCTGTCCCCGGTGTTCATCGTGCTGTTCATCGTCATCGCGGTCGTAGTAATCGCCTTCGTCGTGTTCATGGAACGGGCACAGCGGCGGGTGAACATCCAATACCCGAAGCGCCAAGTGGGCCAGCGGATGTTCGGTGGTGACAGCACGCACATGCCGCTGAAGGTGAACACGGCGGGCGTGATTCCACCGATCTTCGCGAGCTCCATCCTGCTTATCCCGGCCACGATTGCCGGGTTCTCGAGCACGGACGCCACAAGCTGGCTCGCCTGGATCGGGCAGAAGCTGGCGCATGGGGAACCGGCCTACATGGCGGCCTATGCGGGCATGATTATCTTCTTCAGCTATTTCTACACGGCCGTGGTGTTCAATCCGGTCGAGACGGCAGACAATTTGAAGAAATATGGCGGCTTCATTCCGGGCGTACGGCCGGGCACGAACACGGCGGAGTATTTTGACACCATCCTGTCGCGGCTGACGACGGTGGGCGCGGTCTACCTCTGTATCGTGTGCATGCTGCCCGAGATCCTCATCAGCCGTTACGGCGTGCCGTTCTACTTCGGCGGGACAAGCCTGATGATCATCGTGAGCGTGACGATGGACACGGTGACGCAAGTGCAAAGCCATCTCCTCGCGCACCAATACGAGGGCCTCATCCGGAAAGCCCGGGTGAAGGGGCGTGGCCGATGAACCTGATCCTGCTGGGCCCGCCTGGGGCGGGAAAGGGGACACAGGCGAAGCGGCTGGAGCAGCGGCACGGCATGGTGCAGGTCTCGACCGGCGATATGCTGCGGGCCGAGGTGGCGGCGGGTAGCGAGACCGGCCAGCGGGCGAAGGCGATCATGGAGAGCGGGCAACTCGTGCCCGACACGCTGCTGGTCTCGATGCTCGAGGGCCGGATCGGGCAGCCGGATGCACGCGAGGGGTTCATCCTCGACGGCTTCCCGCGCAACGTTGCGCAGGCCGAGGCCCTGGACCGCATGTTGGAGCATGCGGGCAAGCGGCTCGACGCCGTGATCGAGCTGAAGGTCGACGACGCGATGCTGGTCGAACGCATTGCCGGGCGGTTCACCTGTGGGCGGTGCGGGGCGGGCTATCACGACCAGTTCCACAAGCCTCATGTGGAGGGCGTGTGCGATGTGTGCGGCTCACATGAGTTCGTCCGGCGTGCAGACGATCGCCGAGAGACGGTCGCAGCCCGGCTCGAGGTGTATCACACGCAGACGGCGCCCATCCTGCCGCACTACACGTCGCTCGGGCGGTTGATGACCATCGATGGGATGGCAGAGATGGACCAGGTGAGTGAGGAGATCGAAGCGATCCTCGCACGGGTCAGATCCGAAGGGCTCGGAGCGAAAGCGGGGCAACTCACGACAAGTTGATCAGATCGCGTTGACTCGGGCGCGATGCCTTGTATAGTCCGCGCCCTTCGCCCCTTCGGTCTTCGAAGGCGGCGCATGAACCGTTTATGGGCCTTCAGCGCCATGGCAGCAGCCAGGGCGAGCACAGGTCCGAGATCGACCGGCCCGCTGGCAGACACTGCTTGGGGGCGAGCAGGAGAGAGCAGCGTGGCGCGTATTGCCGGTGTGAACATTCCGACCAACAAGCGGGTGCTGATCAGCCTGCGTTACATCTATGGGATCGGCCCGACCAACGCCAAGGCGATCTGCGATCAGTTGAGCATCCCCGACGAGCGCCGGGTGAACCAGCTGAGCGACGACGAGGTGCTTCGCCTGAGGGAATTGATCGACCGCGACTACCGCGTGGAGGGCGACCTTCGCCGTGAGGTTGCGATGAACATCAAGCGTCTGATGGACCTCGGCTGCTACCGTGGCCTCCGCCATCGCCGCGGCCTGCCGGTTCATGGCCAGCGGACGCACACGAACGCGCGCACCCGTAAGGGCAAGGCTGTCGCGATCGCCGGCAAGAAGAAGGTCACGAAGTAACGGGCCTCCCGGCCCGACCCCTATCGCACGCACGAACAGTCAGGACGAAGACCCATGGCGAAGCCCGCCACCGCCCGCACTCCCCGTCGCAAGGAGCGCAAGAACATCATCGCCGGCGTCGCGCATGTCAGCGCGACCTTCAACAACACCATGGTCACCATCACGGACGCACAGGGCAACACGATCGCCTGGTCGTCGTCCGGGACGCAGGGGTTCAAGGGCAGCCGCAAGAGCACGCCCTACGCTGCGCAGGTCGCTGCCGAGGATGCGGGCCGGAAGGCACGCGAGCACGGGATGGAGACGCTTGAGATCGAGGTGAGCGGTCCGGGATCGGGGCGCGAGAGCGCGTTGCGGGCGCTGCAGGCCGTTGGCTTCGCAATCACCGCGATCCGCGACATGACGCCCATCCCGCACAATGGCTGTCGCCCGCGCAAGCGCCGCCGGGTCTGAGCCGCCGCACCTGAATACGACGGCGCCGCGCATGTTCGTGGCGCCGTCCTGCATTGTTGGAGACGACCGATGGCCCTCCAGAGGAACTGGCAAAGCCTGATCAAGCCGGAGAAGCTCGACGTCGAGCCCGGCTCCGACCCGCACCGCATCGCGACCGTCGTGGCCGAGCCACTCGAGCGCGGCTTCGGTATGACTCTCGGCAACGCCGTCCGCCGCGTGCTGCTCAGCTCGCTGCAAGGCGCTGCCGTCACGGCCGTGCAGATCGACGGCGTGCTGCACGAGTTCAGCAGCATCGCGGGCGTGCGGGAAGACGTTACGGACATCGTTCTGAACATCAAGCAGCTCGCGCTGCGGATGCACGGCGAAGGCCCGAAGCGCATGGTATTGACCGCGACCGGCCCTGGCGAGGTTACGGCAGCCCAGATCCAGACCGGCCACGATATCGAGGTGATGAACCCAGACCTCGTGCTCTGCACCCTCGACGACGGCGTGAAGCTCGGCATGGAGTTTACCGTCAACCTCGGCAAGGGCTACGTCCCGGCCGCGTCGAACCGGCCCGAGGATGCGCCGATCGGACTGATCCCGATCGATGCGATCTACTCGCCGGTCAAGCGCGTCAGCTATAAGGTCGAGCCCACGCGCGTCGGTCAGGTAACGGACTACGACAAGTTGCTGCTGCAGGTCGAGACGAACGGTGCCGTCACGCCCGAGGACGCGGTGGCGCTTGCCGCCCGCATCCTGCAGGACCAGCTCCAGCTGTTCATCAACTTCGACGAGCCGCAGCTGGCGCGCGCGGACGAGGTGCATGACGACCTGCCATTCAACCGCAACCTGCTCCGCAAGGTCGACGAACTCGAGCTCTCGGTCCGCAGCGCGAACTGCCTGAAGAACGACAACATCGTCTACATCGGCGACCTGGTGCAGAAGACCGAGCAGGAAATGCTCCGCACGCCGAACTTCGGGCGGAAGTCGTTGAACGAGATCAAGGAAGTGCTCACGGCCATGGGCCTGTCGCTCGCCATGAACGTGGCCGGCTGGCCGCCGGAGAACATCGAAGACCTGGCCAAGCGGCTCGACGAGCCGTTTTGAGCCTGTAAGGGAGTAGTATCATGCGTCACGGGGTTGCCGGCCGTAAGCTCGGCGTCACGTCCACCCATCGCGCGGCCATGTTCCGCAACATGGCCCACGCGCTGCTGAAGCACGAGCAGATCACCACCACGCTGCCCAAGGCGAAGGAGCTGCGGCCGGTGGCGGAGAAGCTGATCTCGCTCGGCAAGCGCGGCGGTCTGCATGCGCGGCGCCAGGCGCTGTCGCAACTGCAGGATGAGAAGCTGGTGGACAAGCTGTTCACCACGCTGGCGGATCGCTACAAGGCGCGCCCTGGCGGCTACGCCCGCGTCCTGCGCGCCGGGCTCCGCTACGGCGACATGGCGACGATGGCCGTGATCGAGCTTGTCGATCGCGACCCGGCCGCCAAGGGCCTCGATAGCGGCCCGGTGCAGGCGCGCGAAGAGGAAGACGACAGCGAGGATTAAGCTCAGGTCCGGGTCTGCTGGGTCTCATCCGTCCCTCCTGGGGCGGGTGGAACCGGCCCGCTGGCGCTCGAAATGGGGCCGTGGTCGCCCCATTCTCTCCTGATGCCTCCTCAAGACCTGCTCGGCGCGGCGGTGGCCCCCCCTCTCGCTGAGCGCCTTCGTCCGGCCACGCTCGCGCAGATCGTGGGCCAGGATCATCTCGTCGGGGCTGCCGGCACCATCACGCGGATGCTCGAGCGTGGCGCGCTCGCATCCCTCATCCTGTGGGGCCCGCCCGGCGTCGGCAAGACGACCATCGCGCGGCTGCTGGCCGAGGCGGCGGGTTTGCGATTCACGGCCATGTCGGCGGTGTTCTCCGGCGTGGCCGACCTGAAGCGCGCCTTCGAGGAAGCCGGGCAGCGCCTGGCGCAGGGCCAGCGGACGTTGTTGTTCGTGGACGAGGTGCACCGATTCAACCGGGCGCAACAGGACGGCTTCCTCCCCGTCGTCGAGAACGGCACCGTCCTCCTGGTCGGCGCCACGACCGAGAACCCGAGCTTCGCGCTGAACGGCGCCCTGCTGTCCCGATGCCAGGTGTTCGTCCTGCGCCGGCTGGACGACGTGGCCATGGAGCTTCTGCTCGCGCGTGCGGAGGCCGCAGTTGGCCGCCCGTTACCGGTGCAGCCCGACGCGCGCGCCACGCTCCGCGCCATGGCTGATGGGGATGGGCGCTACCTGCTCAACATGGCCGAGCAGCTCTTCGCGACGCCGCCCGGCCCGGCGCTCGACGCGGCAGGGCTCGCCGAGGCCATCGGGCGGCGTGCCGCGCTGTACGATAAGGACCGAGACGAGCACTTCAACCTCATCTCCGCGCTCCACAAATCCCTTCGCGGCTCGGACCCGGACGCGGCGCTCTACTGGTTCCAGCGCATGGTCGCGGGCGGGGAGGACGCGCGCTACATCGCCCGGCGCCTGGTGCGGTTCGCCTCGGAGGACGTGGGCCTGGCCGACCCGCAGGCGCTCGTGCAGGCCATCGCCGCGTGGGAGACATACGAGCGGCTCGGCAGCCCCGAGGGTGAGCTCGCGCTGGCGCAGGCCATCGTCTATCTGGGCACCGCACCCAAGTCTAACGCGCTGTATGTCGCGGCGAAGGCCTCGGCCAAGGCGGCGCGGGCCACGGGCAGCCTGTCGCCGCCCGCTCACATCTTGAACGCGCCGACGAAGCTGATGAAACAGTTGGGCTACGGCGCCGGATACGACTACGACCACGACACGGAGGAGGCGTTCTCCGGCCAGGACTACTTCCCGGACGGATTGGCGCGGACCGCCTACTACCAGCCGAAAGATCGCGGCTACGAGCGCGAGCTGGCCAAGCGCCTCACACACTGGTCGGCGTTACGAGAGGGCAAAGGCTGATGGACGCGCGCGTGGTGACGGATGACGAGGCGGAGATCCGGCTCGACAGGTGGGTGCGGCGGCACGTGCCCGGGGTGACGCAGGCGACCATCCAGAAGGCCTGCCGCACGGGGCAGATCCGCGTGGATGGCAAGCGGGTGGAGGCGTCGGAGCGCCTGGTTCCGGGGCAGGCCGTCCGGCTGCCGCCGCTCAAGGCCGGGCCGCCTCCCAAGCCGAAGCCGTCGCAGCTGGAGGCGTTGGGCGTCACGCCCGAACTGCGGCGCGAATGCGAGCAGATGGTGCTCTATCGCGACGACCATCTGATCGTGCTCGACAAGCCGCACGGGCTTGCCACGCAGGGCGGTCCGGGTATCCGCAAGCATCTGGACGGCATGCTGGACGGGCTGCGGGAAGAGGGGCAGCCGCGCCCGCGCCTGGTGCATCGCCTCGACAAGGACACGTCGGGGGTCATCCTGCTCGCGCGCACGCCGGGCGTGGCCGCAAAGCTTTCGGCGCTGTTCCGCGGGCGGGATGTGAAGAAGACCTACTGGGCCGTGGTCGCCGGCCGGCCCGTGCCGGTGGAGGGCCGCATCGACCTGCCGCTGTTGCGCTACACCGGGCCGCGCGGCGAGCGGAGCGTGCCGGCCGAGCGGGACGACGAGGAGGGGCAGCGGGCCGTCACGGATTACGTGACGCTCGACCACGCCGGGCAAAAGCTGGCCTGGCTCGAGATGAGCCCGATCACGGGCCGTACGCACCAGCTGCGGGTGCACTGCGCGGCGCTGCGGGCGCCCATCGTGGGGGACCGGAAGTATCACGAGCCGGACCAGAACGGCGCCGGGAATGCAATGATCGAGGGGCTGAGCGACAAGCTTCACCTGCACGCCCGCGCGCTCGAGCTGCCGCACCCGGCGGGGGGGCGGCTGTTCGTGGAGGCGGCGCTGCCGGCGCACATGCGCGAGACGTTCCACACTCTGGGCTTCGAGGACCGGGCGCCAAAGCCCGCCTACAGGCGGTGATCAGCTTCCGCGTGAGTCAGTGGCGGCTGCGCCAGTGGTGGCTCGGCCGCGGGCGGCGGCGGCGGGTTCGCCTGCTGGTTCTCGCGGCCCTCCTGGTTATTGTGGCAGGCGGGGCCTGGGGCGTGGCGCGGCTGCTGGATGGTGCGGCCATGCGCGCGCGGGTGGCCGAGGCCGTGCAGCGGGCCACGGGGCTCACGATCCGGATCGAGGGCGAGGTCGGGCTGTCGGTGGCCAGCCTGCTCTCCGGCGTGCCGCGCCTGACGGTGTCGGGTGCCACGCTGCTGAACCCGCCCGGTTACAGCCGTGCAGCGCTCGCGTCTATACGACGGGTCGAGGTGGCCGTGGCCGTCTTGCCGCTGCTGCAAGGGCGGGTCGAGCTGCGCCGGGTGCAGCTCGAGGGGTCGGACATCCAGTTGGAGCGCAACGCCACCGGGCAGGGCAACTGGGAGCGGCGGGTGGTGGCGCCACAGCCCGATGCCACGCCCGCGCCATCCAAGCCAAGGGCCGAGCCGGTCCTGGGCGAGGTGCGGATCATCGATGGCCGGCTCGCGTTCCTGGCCGGGCCGAACCAGGGCGCGGCGGTACTGGACGTGCCCGAGTTGTCCCTGGCGGCGGGCGGAGCGATCACCGGGCAGGCGCGGGTGAATGGCGTGGCGTTGGCGCTCGGGGGACAGTGGCAGCCCACGGGCGCGTCGGAGCTGACGGCGGTGGGCGGTGGGATCGCGGCCTCGGTGCAGGGCGGGGGCGCGGAGTGGCACGCCACGGTGCTCGCGCCTGACCTGGCGTCCGTCTCGACGCTGGCAGGCCGGGCGCTGCCGCCGCTGCGCGAGGTGCAGGTGGTCGCCGTTTCCGCGGCGGGCGGGTTGCAGTCGGCTCGGCTGTCGGCGGGTGCGTCGGACCTCGGGGCCATGGCGCCGGGGCTGCGGCTGGGCCGACTCGTGGCGGAGGTCTCGGCAGCGCCGACCAGGGTTGAGGCGGAGCTGAGCTTCGGCGGGCTGCCGCTGACGTTGAAGGGCACGGCCGGCGCTTGGCAGGCGGCGCTGGCGGGCGCGGCGCCGCTGGACGTGGCGCTCGAGGGCGAAGGCGTCCTGGCGAGCCTGCGAGGCACGGCGGGGTTGGCCGGGCCGTTCGACGTCGCGGTGTCGGCGCGGGTGGCCGATCTGGGCGCGCTCTCGGCGAAGGCGGGCGCGGCGCTGCCGCCGTTGCGGGAGTTGGCGCTCGACCTGCGTGCGGCGTCGTTGCCGGGCGGCGAACCCGCTGGCGGCGCTCCCGGAAGTGCCGGGCTCGGGAGTGCCGGGCGCGGGGGTGTCGGGCGCGGGGTGGCGCTGCGCGGCATCCGCGGCTCGGCGCAGCAGGGCGACGTGTCGGGCGACCTTGCCATCAGCCTCGTGCCGCGGCTCGCGGTTCGGGGCACGCTCGTCTCGCAACGGCTGGACTTCGATGCGATGGCGACTCCGGTAGCTGCCCCTCTTGCCACGCCTGCTCCGGCGGCACCTGCGGCGACGAGCCCGCCCATCCCTGCGCGGCTCATCCCGGATCTGCCACTGCCGTTCACGGCGCTGGTGCGGCAGGATGCGGACCTCACGCTCCAGATAGGCCAGGCCACCTGGCGCGGGCAGCGCTACAGCGGGGTGGAGGCGCGAGTGGCGTTGAACGCGGGCAAGCTGCGGGTCGATCCGCTGCATGCCTTGGCGCCCGGGGGTGTCGTTCAGGCCACGATCCTGGCCGATGCGTCCACGCTCCCGCCGAGCCTCGCCATCACGCTCCAGGCACCTGGCCTCACGCTCCCTGCCCCAGGCTCGGGCGCGGTGGAGCTGGACGTGGCGCTGTCCGGCACCGGCGACGGCACGCGGGCGCTGGCCGCCACCGCCATCGGGCGGGTGGGCGTCGCGCTGGTGGAGGGTGAAGTGCCGAACGAGCTGCTGCTCGCGCTGATCGGCCCCGCGCTGCGGGGGGCGGGCCTGCCAATGCTTGAGGCGGAGGGGCGCAGCCGGGTGCGATGCCTCGCGCTCCGGGCGGACCTGAAGGCGGGCCTGGCAACCGTCTCCGCGCTGGCACTCGACACGACCCGGCTGCGGCTCGAGGGTGACGGCTCGGTCGATCTCGGGGCCGAGCAGCTCGACATGCGGCTGCGTCCCTCGGTGCCGCTCGGTGGCTTCGGCGCTACCGTGCCGATCCGCGCCACGGGGGCCTGGATGGCGCCGCGGGTGCAGGTGGAGCGGGGGGCGATCACGCCCGGCCGGCTGGGACTCACGCTCGGGCGGCCCGCGCCGGACCCGTGCGGCCCGGCGCTGACGGCAGCGCGCGACGGACGGGCGGGGCCGATGCCGCGATAGCCGAAGCGCACGTCCCTCTCCCTCTTTGGACGCGACCGGTTGGATCGTCGGTGCGTGCGACGGAGAGAGCGGGACACATCGGGTCCGAGCGATCGTTTACGAGGCGGATCGATCTGCGCATACTGGAGGGCTCGAGGTGGAGGGTGCGATGGGTGCATTCGCGTTTCGGGCCGCACTCGTGGTGCTGGCCCTCATGGGTGCCGCGACGAACAGGGTGAAGGCGCAGGGCGGGCGGCAGTTCGATGGAACGTGGCAGGTGCTGTTCACCTGCCCCGCCACCGCAGATGGGGTCAGGGGCTACAACCTCCGTTACGTGGCATCCGTGCAGAACGGCACGCTGCATGGCGAGAAAGGGGTCCAGGGCCAGGAGGGCTACCTGGCGCTCGATGGCATCATACAGCCTGATGGCAATGCGATGCTGCTCGCTACGGGTCTGACGGCCGACTCGGCCTACAGCCTCGGGCACGTCCGTCCGTTGTCCCGCGTGCGCTACACGATCGATGCCCGATTTCAGGGCACGCGCGGCACGGGCAAGCGCGTCGAGCAACGCCCCTGCGAGGCGGTGTTCACGAAGCAGTAGTGGCGTCGCGGGCCACGACAGAGCGAGCGGGCGCGGCGGAACTGGTGGGCGCGGCCTGGGCGAGGGCTGCACCGAGGCGTGTCCATGCCTGCGGGTCGGGCGGCAGTCCGAAGCGCAGCCACTGAGGCGAGTGGTCGAACGCGCGGACCAGCAAGCCCGCTTCGCCCAGGCGACCGGCCAGCGCGAGGGCGTCGCGATGTGCAGCCGTTTGAAACAGCGCGGTCCCTCCCACGATCTCGAGCCCTGACGCGGCCAGCAAGGCCGCTAATCGGTGCGAGGCGGCCTTTGCGCGGGACGCGGCGTGGGCGCGCCAGTCGTCATCGAGCAGCGCCGCGCGGCCGATGGCGATGGCGGGGCCGCTGACCGCCCAGGGGCCGAGCGCCTCGCGCAGCCGGGCGGCGAGGGCGGGCTCGCACAGGGCAAAGCCGAGGCGGAGGCCGGCGAGGCCGTAGGCTTTGCCGAACGAGCGGAGCACGATCACGCCGGGGCGGGGCAGCAGCGGGGCGAGGCTCAGGCCGGGCTCGAAATCGGCGTAGGCCTCGTCGACGACGAGGAGGCGGTCTGCGTGAAGGGTGGCCGGGTCGTGGCGGCGTCCGTCGGGGTTGTTCGGGTTGCACAGCACGCGGGCTGGGGCGCCGGGGGCGCCGGGGACGCCGGGGACGATCGTGGCGCCGGACGCGGCCCAGCTGGCCTCGTGCTCGGCGTAGGTGGGGCCGTCGATCGTGACGTGCGACTGGGGCAGGAGGCGGGGGAGCAGCTGGATCAGCGCCTGCGTGCCTGGGGCGGCGACGGCCATCGCCGCGTCTTCCAGGCGATAGGCTCGGGCTGCGGCCAACTCGAGCGCTGCCACCTCCTCGGGCTCCGGTAGCCGGGTCCAGCTCTCGCGCGGCGGCGGGGCGAAAGGATAGGCTTCGGGGTTGATGCCGGTCGAGAGGTCGATCCACGGCTCCGGGGCGCCCGGCCAGCGGCGCCGGGCGGCCTCGAGCCGGCCGCCGTGCGGGACCACTAGGCGGCCAGCGCGCGCATCTCGGCCGCGAGGTCGGCTTTCCCCTCGAAGCCGATGCCCGGAAGCTCGGGCAGGGTCACGTGGCCATCCGACACCTGCACGCCGTCCGGGAAGCCGCCATAGGGCTGGAACAGGTCCGGGTAGCTCTCGTTGCCGCCCAGCCCCAACCCGGCGGCGATGGCCAGCGACATCTGGTGGCCGCCATGCGGGATGCAGCGCCGGGGGGACCAGCCGGCAGCGGCGAGCACGTCCAGGGTGCGATAATATTCGCAGAGGCCGTAGCTCAGCGCGCAGTCGAACTGCAGCCAGTCGCGGTCCGGGCGCATGCCGCCGTGGCGGAGCAGGTTGCGGGCATCCTGGTGGCTGAACAGGTTCTCCCCGGTGGCCATCGGGCCAGGGTAGAACTCGGCGAGGGCGGCCTGCAGCTGGTAGTCGAGCGGGTCCCCGGCTTCCTCATACCAGAACAGGTTGTAGTCGCGGAGCTTGAGCGCGTAGTCGATGGCGGAGCGGAGGTCGAAGCGGCCATTGGCGTCGACGGCCAGGCGAGCAGGGCCGATCTCGGCGAGCACGGCCTCGATGCGGGCGCGGTCCTCCTCCACGGAGGCGCCGCCGATCTTCATCTTCACCACCGTGTAGCCGCGGTCGACGTAGCTGCGCATCTCGGCGCGCAGGGCCACCAGGTCCTTGCCCGGGTAGTAGTAGCCCCCGGCCGCATAGACGAACACGCGCGGCTCCGCCTCCCGCCCGGCGCGCGCCGCCAGCACGCGGTGCAGCGGCTTGTCCTCGAGCTTGGCCCGCGCGTCCCACAACGCCATGTCGAGCGTGCCGACGGCGACCGACCGCTCGCCGTGGCCACCGGGCTTCTCGTTGGCCATCATGGCGGCCCAGGCACGGTGCGGGTCGAGCAGGCCGTCCTCGTCCAGCAGGCTCGAGGGCGGGGCGTCGTGCAGGCGCGGGGCGAAGCGCTCGCGGATGAGGCCGCCCTGGCCGTAGCGGCCGTTGCTGTTGAAGCCGTAGCCGACCACGGGGCGGCCGTCGCGCACCTGGTCCGTGACGACGGCGACGAGGCTCGTCGTCATCTTCGTGAAGTCGATGTAGGCGTTGCGTATGGGCGAGCTGATGGGCCGCGTGGCCTCGCGGATGTCGACGATGCGCAAGACTGGGCTCCCTTTGCGAGGGCGCGATCAACGTGCTGGATTGCGCCCGAGTCAAGCATGGGGTGGCGGGTGGACCTGGGTGGCAAGGCGGTGCTGGTCACGGGCGGCGGTAGCGGACTGGGGGCAGCCACGGCGCGGCGCCTGGTGGAGCTGGGCGCGCGCGTGGTGCTGGCGGATGTGGCGGATGCTTCTGCGTTGGCCGCCGAGCTCGGCGGGGCCTATGTGCGGACGGACGTAACGAGCGAGGCGGATGGACAAGCGGCGGTGGCGCTGGCGGTCGAGCGATTCGGCGCGCTGCATGGGTTGGTGAACTGCGCCGGCGTCGTGACGGGCGAGCGGGTGGTGGGCAAGAAGGGCCCGCACCGGCTGGAGGCGTTTGCGCGGGTGGTGGGCATCAACCTCATCGGCACGTTCAACATGCTGCGGCTGGCGGCACAGGCCATGCAGGCGAACGCGCCGGATGCGGAGGGCGAGCGCGGCGTGATCGTCAACACGGCGAGCATCGCGGCCTATGACGGCCAGGTCGGGCAGGCGGCCTACGCGGCGAGCAAGGGCGGCGTGGCCAGCCTCACGCTGCCGGCCGCGCGCGAGCTTGCGGGCAGCGGGATCCGGGTGATGACGATCGCCCCCGGCCTGTTCGGGACGCCGATGATGACGGGGCTGCCGGACGAGGTGCAGGCCTCGCTCGGCGCCTCGGTGCCGTTCCCGCCGCGGCTGGGGCGCCCGGAGGAGTTCGCGGCGCTGGTGGCGCATGTGTTCGGCAATACGATGCTGAACGGTGAGGTGATCCGGCTGGACGGGGCGCTGCGGATGGCGCCGCGGTAGGAGCACCCTTCGGGCCGGAGGCGTTCGACCTTGAGGAGAACTTCATCGCCAGCGAGGCATGGTGATCCAGGGGCCGACCAGCCTGCCCTGTGTCGCTTCTGGATCGCCACACCTTCGGCTTGCGACGAGGATGCGTTCAAACGAGCGTTCGTCTGACCAGGTAGGCGAAGTTGATCTCGGCCTGCTCCGGGCTGCGCAGCTTCTCACGCAGCGCGGCAACGTCGTTCGGCTGGATGTCCGGCGGCAGCGGCCCTGCCGCCTCGGCGAGGAGCTGGATGCGGGCGGCTTCTTCGAGCATCACGCAGCCGACGACGGCCTCGGCCAGCGTGCGGCCGGTCATGGCAAGGCCGTGGTTGCGCAGCAGTACGGCCTGGTGCGGGCCCAGTGCCTGCGCGACGGCGTGGCCGGTGGCCTCGGAGCGGATGAGGTCCATCGAGGCGTCGAACACGCCCAGATGCCCGGCGAACATCGCGCCCCCCTGGCAGAGCGGCCGGAGCGCGCGGCCCGTGGCGGAGAACGCCACGCAGTGCACGCTGTGCGAGTGGATGACGGCCTGCACGTCGGGCCGGGCACGGTAGATTTCCGAGTGGATGAACACCTCGCTGTGCCGCCGGGCGGTGCCCGAGACCACCGCGCCGTCGAGGCCGATGGTGAGCACGATCTCGGGGGTGATCTCGTCCAGCCCGACGCTGTGCGGCTTCATGAGGAACAGCGTGGGGTCCGTGGGATGGCGGACGCTGACGTGGCCGCGGGTCATGTCGCCATGGCCCAGGCGGGCGAGCACGGCGCCGGCCTGGACGAGGGTGTGGCAGGCGAGGCGTTCGGGCTCGGGATCGGGCATTCGGGCTCCTCTGGTGCGCTGGGCTTCGTCAGGTGGTCACCCCTCCCCCGGCCCCTTCCCGTGAGGGGCGGGAGGATGCCACACGCTGTCTACAGGCTTTGTCCGGCGACCCAGCCGCTCGACCAGGCCCATTGGAAGTTGTAGCCGCCGAGCCAGCCCGTCACGTCCACGGCCTCGCCGATGGCGAACAGCCCGGGGACGTCGCGGGCCATCATGGTCTGCGACGAGAGGGCGGTGGTGTCGATCCCGCCGAGCGTGACCTCGGCCTTGGCGTAGCCTTCCGTGCCGGCGGGGGTGAGCGACCAGCTGTTGAGCTGTGCGCCCAGGCTGCGGAGAATACGGTCCGTCTGGTCCGCCATGGGGGCGGCTGCGGCGAGGGTCGCCAGCGCGGCGGCGAGGCGCTGGGGCAGCATGGCGCCGAGCACCGTCCGCACCTCGGCGCGGGGACGGTCGCGCTTCATGGCAAGCAGCGCGGCGGCGGCATCCTGGCCGGGCAGCAGATCGAGCACGACGGAGGTGCCGGCCTCGAGGTAGCTCGAGGCCTGCAGGATCGCAGGGCCCGAGAGGCCACGATGGGTGAACAGCGCCGCCTCAGCAAACGCCGCCCGCCCGGCGCGGGCCAGGACGGGCAGAGCCACGCCGCTGAGCGGCCGCATCGTCTCGAGCAGCGCGCCCTCGAATGTCAGCGGCACGAGGCCGGGGCGGATGGGGGTGAGCGGCAGGCCGAACTGGGCCGCCACCCGGTGCGCGAGCCCGGTCGCGCCGAGCTTCGGGATCGAGAGCCCGCCCGTTGCAAGCACGAGCGACGGCGCCTCGAACGCGCCCGCGCTGGTGTGGACCGTGAAGGCGTCGGCGCGCTCCACAGCGCCCACCTGCACGCCCGGGCGCACATCCACGCCGCCCGCGGCGCACTCCGCCAACAGCATGGCCACGATCTGCTTGGCCGAGCCGTCGCAGAAGAGCTGGCCGAGTGTCTTCTCGTGATAGTCGATGCCGTGGCGGCGGACGAGCGCGATGAAGTCGGCCGGGGTGTAGCGGCGCAGCGCAGAGAGGCAGAAGCGCGGGTTCCGTGAGAGGAAACGGGCCGGGTCCGTGCTCTCGTTGGTGAAGTTGCAGCGGCCGCCGCCCGAGATGAGGATCTTGGCGCCTGGCGCCTGGTGGTCGAGCAGCACCACGCGGCGGCCGCGCACCCCCGCGGCGGCCGCGCACATCAGCCCTGCCGCCCCGGCGCCAAGGATGATCGCATCGTATCGTGTGGTCATGGGCATCGTGTGGTCATGGGCAGCGTGTCGTCATGCGCGGCGTGTAGCGCTTTTTCTTAGCGCCGCCCAACGCGGAGGGAGTTCGGGCGTTGCGGAGGCGCATCCAACGCATCGGACCCCTTCCATGCCCGACAGTACCGCCACCGACCCGGCCGCTGCCTCCTCCGGCCCCGTGCTGAGCAGCGGCCAAGCGAACCGGCTGAAGACCAAGGTCACGGCCCCGGAGCTGCCCAGCAACAACAGCCTGGCCACGCTCGGTGTGGCGGTGGTGGTGATCGCAGCGCTGTATTTCGCGCGTGAGGTGCTGATCCCGATCACGGTCGCCATCCTGCTCAGCTTCGTGCTGCAGCCGCTGGTGGCCCGGCTGCGGCGGCTTGGCATCAGCCGGGTGCCTTCGGTGCTGCTGGCCGTGTTCGTGGCGCTCGGGATCATTCTCTCGCTCGGCACCATCATCGGCATCCAGGTGGCACAGCTCGGCAGCCAGGCTTCGGTGTATGCCGAGACAATCGGGCGCAAGGTCGACATGGTCCGCGGGATGGCAACCGCCCAGGTCAAGGAGCTCTCGAACCGCATCGGGCATGTCGGCGAGCCGCCCAAGACCGATGCGCCCGCGCCACAGCCGGCAGCCAGCGACGCACCCAAGCCCGTCCCCGTCGAGGTGCATCAGCCGGACCCGACGCCGTTCGAGCTGCTGGAGCGCGTGGCGAGGCCCGTGCTGTCGCCCCTGGGGTCGCTCGGCATCATCCTGATCGTGTCCGTGTTCATCCTCATGCAGATGGAGGACCTGCGGGACCGTTTGATCCGCCTGTTCGGCTCGGGAGACCTGCACCGGACGACGGTCGCGATGGACGATGCCGGGGCGCGGCTGAGCCGGTACTTCCTGACGCAGCTCGCGCTCAACGCGGGGTTCGGGGTGATCGTGGCGCTCGGGCTGTTCCTTATCGGCGTGCCGAGCCCTGCGCTGTTCGGGATCATCGCCGCGCTGCTCCGGTTCGTCCCGTATGTGGGGGCGATCGGCGCCGGGCTGCTGCCGGCGGTGCTGGCGGCGGGGGTGGACCCGGGTTGGACGATGGTACTGACGACGGTGAGCATGTTCATCGTGATCGAGCTGCTGGTGGGCCAGGTGGTGGAGCCGTTGCTCTATGGGCACAGCACTGGACTGTCTCCGGTGTCGGTTGTGATCTCGGCGATCTTCTGGGGCTGGCTGTGGGGGCCCGTGGGCCTGATCCTGTCCATGCCGCTCTCGCTCTGCCTCGTGGTGATGGGGCGGCACGTGGAGAATCTGCAGTTCATCGACGTGCTGCTGGGCGACCAGCCGGCGCTGACCCCGGCCGAGGGTTTCTACCAACGCATCCTGGCCGGTGACGCGGACGAGGCGCTGGACCAGGCGGAGGTGTATCTGAAGAACCACTCGCTCTCGTCCTATTACGACGATGTTGCGCTGAGCGGCCTGCAGAAGGCGGCAAACGACAGCCTGCGCGGAGTGCTCTCGGCCGATCAGCTGGTCCATGTGCAGGAGGCGGTGCAGAGCGTGGTCTCGGACCTGGGTGAGCATCACGAGGACGAGGGGCCGGTGGTGGCGCATGCGCCGGGTGCCGCGGAGGGCACGGTGCTGTGCGTGGCCGGCCGCGGCGAGTTGGACGAGTGCGCCTGCCTCATGCTGGCGCAACTCCTGGCCAAGCACGGGCTGAATGCCCGGCTCGTCGGGGCGGATGCGGTCTCTCGCGGCACGACCGTTTCGCTGGACATGACAGGCGTGGACCTGGTCGTCGTGTCCTACCTCGAGGCGAGCGGCAGCCTGTCGCGGCTGCGGTTCCTGCTGCGTCGGCTCGCGGCGCAGGTGGGCAGCGTGCCAACGCTGGTGGGGCTGTGGCAGGCGGACCCGGCGCTGCTGAAGGAGGAGCGGATGCGCACCGTGGTGGGCGCCGAGCGCACGACGACGACGTTGCAGGAGGCTGTGGCGGGGGCGGTGCGGACGGTGCAGATGGCGCGTTCGGCCCAAGCTGCACCGGCCGACGCCGAGCCGACCGAAACTGCGTTGGCCGAGCCTCCGTCGGCCCAGGCTCCAAGCGCGTTGGTCGCGTAGGCCCTGGCGCGCTAGGCGCTTCGGCCGGGGATGCGGTGGCGGTAGGCAAGCGCCTCCGCGACATCCACCCGGCGCACGGTCGCAACGCCTGCAAGGTCGGCGATGGTGCGGGCGACGCGCAGGACCCGGGTGAAGCCCCGTGCGGAGAGGCGAAGGCGTTCGGCCGCTTGTTCGGCGAGGGTCCGTGCTTCGGGAGCCAGCTCGATGCTGTCGAGCGGCGCTTCGGCGTTGGTGGCGACGGTATCGGCGTAGCGGGTGCGCTGGCGGCGGCGGGCCTCGCCGACGCGCGCGGCAACTGCGTCGCTCGACTCCCCTGGCGGCGCGCGGGACAGCTCGGCGGGCGGCGTGGGGCTGACGTGGACCACGAGGTCGATCCGGTCGAGCAGCGGGCCGCTGATGCGGCCGAGATAATCCTCGCCGCAGCGGGGCGCCTTGTTGCACTCGCGGGAGGCGTCGCCGAGATGCCCACAGCGGCAGGGGTTCATGGCGGCCACGAGCTGGAAACGGGCGGGGTAGGTGACGTGCGCTGCAGCCCGGCTGATCGTCATCTGCCCGGTTTCGAGCGGCTGGCGCAACGCCTCGAGAGCGGGGCGGGGGAACTCGGGCAGCTCGTCCAGGAACAGGACGCCGCGATGCGCGAGGCTGACCTCGCCGGGCTTGGCGCGGGCGCCGCCGCCGGCCAGGGCCGCCATGGAGGCGCCGTGGTGCGGCTCGCGGAAGGGTGGGCGCATGACGAGGCGGCCTTCGACGAGCATGCCGGCGATGGAGTGCACCATGCTGACCTCGAGCGCGTCGATCGGCAGCAGGTCGGGCAACAGGCGCGGCAGGCGCGCGGCGAGCATGGACTTGCCGGCGCCGGGCGGCCCCACGAGCATGAGGTTGTGGCCGCCCGCCGCCGCGACCTCGAGCGCGCGCCGGGCCGTCTCCATGCCGCGCACGTCGGCCAGGTCCGGCCCCGACACCACCTGCGACCCGGCGGCGGGCTCGGGCGGGGTCAGCACCTGGTCGCCGCGGAAATGGTTGACGATGGAGAGGAGGTCGGGCGCGGCGAGCACTTCGATGCGGCCGGCCCAGGCCGCCTCGCCACCTTGCGCGGCCGGGCAGATGAGCCCGAGATCGCGGGCGCTGGCCGACATGGCGGCGGGGAGCACGCCCGCCACGGCGTTGATGCGGCCATCGAGCGAGAGTTCGCCCAGCGCCGCGTAGCCGCCGAGCTCGTCCCGCGGCAGCACGTCCATGGCGGCGAGCACGGCGAGTGCGATCGGGAGGTCGAAATGCGAGCCCTCCTTCAGCAGGTCGGCCGGGGCCAGGTTGATGAGCACGCGCTTGGGCGGGAGCGACAGGCCCATGGCGGTCAGGGCGGCACGCACCCGCTCCCGCGCCTCGCCCACGGCCTTGTCGGGCAGGCCGACGACGAGGAAGACCGGGTTTCCCGACGCAATCTGGACCTGCACCTCGACGGGCACGGCCTCGATCCCGCTGAACGCGAAGCTGCTGACGCGAGCGATCATGGGGTGGCCATCGGCACCACGTTATCGACAGGCGTCGCGGCTGGATAGGCACAAAGGCCGTGGCTGGACGCGTTTGCCCAGGTGCGCGTAGATGGCCGCAATGAGTGGGAGGTGCACGCGATGACCGAGGCTTTCATCTGCGACGCGGTGCGTAGCCCCATCGGGCGATATGCCGGGGCGTTGAAGGACGTGCGGACGGACGACCTGGCCGCGCACCCCATCCGCGTGCTGATGCAGCGCAACCCGGGCGTGGACTGGGCGGCGCTGGACGACTGCATCCTGGGCTGCGCGAACCAGGCGGGGGAGGACAACCGCAACGTGGCGCGGATGGCGACGTTGCTGGCCGGACTGCCGGTGGACGTGCCGGGCGCCACGATCAACCGGCTGTGCGGCAGCGGGCTCGATGCGGTGGGCACGGCGGCGCGGGCCATCCGGGCGGGCGAGGCCGAGCTGATGCTGGCAGGCGGTGTCGAGAGCATGACGCGGGCGCCGTTCGTGCAGGGCAAGGCCACCGAGGCGTTCGGGCGCACGGCCGAGATCTACGACACGACCATCGGCTGGCGTTTCGTGAACGGGCTGATGAAGACGATGTATGGCACCGACTCGATGCCGGAGACGGGCGAGAATGTGGCCGAGCAATTCCAGGTGACGCGGGCGGCGCAGGACGCCTTCGCGCTGCGGAGCCAGCAGAAGGCGCACAAGGCGCAGGAGGCCGGTTTCTTCGCGGCCGAGATCGCGCCAGTGACCGTCAAGGGCCGCAAGGGCGACGTGGTGGTGGACCGCGACGAGCACCCGCGAGGCGACACCACGCTCGAGATGCTGACGAAGCTGCGCACGCCGTTCCGCAACCCTGGTACCGTGACGGCGGGCAATGCAAGCGGCGTGAACGACGGATCGGCGGCCTTGATCGTGGCGAGCGAGGCGGGGGCGCGGCGGCACGGCCTCACGCCGCGGGCACGCGTGGTGGCCATGGCGACGGCGGGGGTGGAGCCGCGCATCATGGGCATCGGGCCCGCGCCGGCGGTGCGCAAGCTGCTGGCCAAGGCCGGGCTAAGCCTTGCGGACATCGATGTGATCGAGCTCAACGAGGCGTTCGCCAGCCAGGGGATCGCGGTGCTGCGGCAGCTCGGCCTGGCAGACGACGACGAGCGGGTGAACCCGCATGGCGGCGCGATCGCGCTCGGCCACCCGCTGGGCGCGAGCGGCGCGCGGCTGGCGATGACGGCGGTGCATGCGCTCGAGGTGCAGGGCGGACGGCGCGCGATCGTGACCATGTGCATCGGCGTGGGCCAGGGGATCGCGGCGCTGGTGGAGCGGGTCTAGGAGAGCCCGCCTTCCATCCCGCCATCCACGCTCAGCGCCTGGCCGCTGATGGTGGCGCCGAAGGGGCTGCAGAGATAGAGCGCCATGTTGGCGATGTCCTGCTGGCTGACGAAGCAGCGGAGGTTCACGCGGCTCAGCGCCTGCTCGGTCTCGGCGTTGTCGGACACGCCGCGGGCGGCGGCCTTGTTGCGGAGCACGCTGCGGATGCGGGGGCCGTCGACGAGCCCGGGGAGGATCGCGTTGACGCGGATGCCATCCGGGCCGAGCTCGGTGGCGAGCGTGCGGGTGAAGCCGATGACCCCCCATTTCGCGGCGCTGTAAGGGCTTCGGAGAGGAAACCCGAACTTGCCCGCGGCCGAGCTGAGGTTGACGATGCTGCCGCCGCCGGATGCGCGGAGCAGCGGGATGGCGCGCCGGGCGCAGTGGAACATGCTGGCGAGGTCGGTCTGCAGCACCGCGTCGAGCTCGGAGGGGGTCACGTCCTCCACGGGCTTGGTGGGCCCGGCGATGCCGGCGTTGTTGACCAGCACGTCGAGCCCGCCGAGGCGTTGGGCGGCGGCGTCGATGAAGCAGTCCAGGTCCTCCACGCGGCCGGCATCTGCGCGCATGCCCGGGTGGCCGCAGGCAATGAGGGCGGCGTCGTCCACGTCGGAGACGAACGGGTGGGCCCCGCATTGGGAGAAACTGTCGGCCATCACGCGCCCGATGCCGCCGGCGCCGGCGGTGATGGCCACGCGCAGGCCAGTGAGGTCGAGTGGCAGCGAAGCCTGGGCGCCCTGGATCATTGTTTCCTCCGGTTCTAGCCTGAGGATAGGCGCGCGGGAGGCGCCCGGGAAATGGACTTCAGCGTGTTCACCGCGTTCATCGCCGCGCATCGGGAGTGGGCGCTCGTGCTCATCTTTCTCGTGAGCTTTGCCGAGAGCTTCGCCTTCGTCAGCCTGTTGGTGCCGGGGACGACCATTCTCGCGGCCTGCGGGACGTTGCTGCCCGGCGGCACACTCGACCTGTGGACGCTGATGGGCGGCGCGATCCCTGGCGCGGTCGTCGGCGATGGGATCAGCTACTGGCTCGGCAAGCGCTACGGGGCCACGCTCTTGCAGCGCTGGCCGTTCCGCAAGCACCCGGAGCTGGTGACCAACGGCGAGGCGTTCCTGCGCCGCTACGGAATGGCGAGCGTGGCCGTGGGCCGGTTCTTCGGGCCGGTGCGGGCGGTTATCCCGCTCGTGGCCGGCATGGCACGGATGCCGGCGCGGGCCTTTTGGCTGGCCAACGTGGGCTCGGCGTTCGTTTGGGCGCCCGTGGTGGTGCTGCCCGGGGCGCTGTTGGGCTGGGCGGCCGAGCAGGCCGACGAGCGGGAATACTGGATCATGGCCGCAGTTGCGGCGGCCTTGGGTGTGGTGGCGCTCGTGGTGGTACGGCGACGCCGGGCGGCTGGGGCGGCTCGTGGGGGCTGAACCGCGCGTCAGGCAATCGTGTCGTCGACCAGCGGTGCGGTATCGAGGGCCGCCTTTCGGCTGATCCAGAGCCAGAGCAGCAGCGAGGCGATGGCGAGCACGGCCATCACCATCGTCATGCCGGAGGGTCCGATGCGAGGCATGAGGTTCGCCACGATCGCGCTTGCCCCGGCGCCGGTGAGGATCTGCATGACGCCGACGGTTGCCGCGGCCGTGCCGGCCTGGTCGCGCATCGGCTCCAGCGCCATGTGCTGGGCGTTGGGCGCCACGAGCCCGCGGGAGAACAGGTTCAGCATCAGAAGCGGCAGCAGGAGCACCATCGAGCGAACGTCGATGGCGAGCAGCGTGGCGAGCGCCACGGCCGAGGCGGCGGCGAGGAGGAGGCTGACCCATAGCAGCCCGCGCGGCCCGATGCCGTGCCGCGCACACCGCCCGCTGACCCAGGCGCCCATGGTGAGCGCCCCGGCCGTGAGGGCGAAAATCGCGCCGTAGTGCCGGGCCGAGAGGCTCATGCTGCCCATCAGCACCATCGGGGAGCCGGCGATGTAGGCGAACATGGCGCCGAAGCTGAGCGCGTTGACCGCCGCAAGGCCGACGAAGCGACGGTCGGCCAGCACGCGAAGATAGGCGATGCGCATGGGCAGCTTACTGGTGTGCATCCCACCCCGGCTTTCGGAAAGCCCGGCCGCGACCGCGGCGAGCAGCGCGATGCCGGCCACAGCCAGCAGCGCGTGGACGGGCCGCCAACCGTAGAAATGCATGACCCAGGCGCCGATCGTGGGTGCCAGCATGGGGGCCAGGCCGAACACGACGGTGACGTAGGCGCGCTTGGAGCGTGCGGCGTCGCCTTCGAACAGGTCGCGGATCATGGTGAAGGCGAGCACCGCGCAAGCCCCGGCGGCGATGCCCTGGATGGCGCGCCAGGCGACCAGCTCGCCCGCGCTGTCCGCCACGGCGCACCCCAGGGCGGCAAAGGTGTAGAGCGACAGGCCGATCAGCAGCACGGGCCGCCGCCCATGCCGGTCCGACAGCGGCCCGGCGCCGAATTGGCCGACGGCGAATCCGACCATGAAGAGGGAGATGGTGAGGCCGACGGTGGCTTCCCCCGCGAGCAATTGCTGCTGCATCATCAACAGCGCCGGCTGGCTAATGTCGATCGAGAGGGACGGGAGAGCGGCCAGCAGGCCGAGCACGAGCGTGAAGCGGAACGTCTCCGGGCGGATCGCAAACGGCCTCACCGTGCCGCAGGCCCTTGTGGGCTACGGTGATCCTGCCGGCCGAGGCACGGGGATGTGGGTACGGGGCGGATCAAACGGCACTCCAGGCTCGAGGACGTGCGATACGTAGGATCGCGGTAGCTGGTGGGTCAAGCATATGTAATCTGGCTTACCCGGTTGTTAAAACTCCTGATTTGGGCCGGTGGAGGTGCAAGCGTGCAAATATTGACCAAACCTTGGTCGACTTGACGATCTCCAACCTTACTCGACGGCAGTAGCGGCCGATTCGCTTGCCGAGCGGCCGCTCGGCGGTCGTTGACCGTCGTGTTCTTAATCCGGTGTTATACAATGTTCGTCACGAGTGCCATTTGCGGCCCTGCATGAGTTGTTGTGAGGCGTACGGACGTTGATCGGTGCTGTTGCGAGGCTTATGACTTGGGAACTCCGCGGCGCCGGCAGTGGCGCTCACGGCCTGTTCCGTTGGGGGATGGGCCGGGTCGGATGATCGAAGGTGGGCTGTTGAACTTGGTGTCTCATCCAGGTGCGGAGCGGGTTCGGGGCCAGGGGCAGGTAAAGCTCTGGCTGCGGCTTCTCGGGGATTTCGAGGCGCAGTCCGAGGGTGGCCCGCTTTCGCTACCCACAAGTCGCAAGGCGCGCGGCCTGCTGGCGCTCGTTGCCGTGAACCATCCGCAGCCGATCCGGCGCGAGGCGGCGGCGGCGCTCCTATGGAGCGGCAAGGGGCGAGACCATGCGGCGAACTCCCTGCGCCAGGCCCTCCGCGACCTGCAGCAGAGCCTCCGGGTGGAGGGCGATGCGCCGTTGCTCGTGACGGCGGGCGGGCGCTTGTCCCTCGCGCCGAACCAGGTTTGGGTCGACGTGCATGACCCCTCGTCCATCAAATGGCGCCTGCCCGACGATGGCGGAGTCGGCCCGCTGCTGCTTTGCCAGGACCTGCACGGGCTCGACCCGGCGTTCGATGCGCATCTCGAGCGGGTGTGGAAGAACATGGTGTTCCAGCAGGCTTTCACGCCCGTATCGGCCGAGGCGGCGCAGCAAGGGGAGGCTGCCTCGATGTCGGTTGCCATGGCCGGAGGCAAGGCGGAGGCGGCCCGCGCCGCCCTGCCGCTGTCGGAAGACGGTGCGGGGACCGGCTGGCGCATCGCAGTGCTGCCCTTCCGCAGCCTTGGCGCTCCACTCGAGGGCGGGTTGTCGCTCGGCATGGCCGAGGAGATATCGGCCGCCCTCGCACGGTTCCGCATGCCCCGGCTGATCGCCACCGGCTCCTTCTGGGACGGTGCGGGCCCGGCCGTGGACGCACTTGCCCGGTGCCGCGCGTTCAACTTGGACTACGTCATCAGCGGCACCATCCAGGTTTCGGGACCGCGGATCCGCGTCACCGTCACGCTGCTGGACGTCAGCATGAATTTCGAGGTGATCTGGGCATCCCGCTTCGAAGGCACGACGGACGACCTGTTCACGCTGCAGGACACGATCGCCTCCCAGACTGTGGCGCAGATCGACCCCGAGCTGCTACAGCGCCACCAGTTCCGGGGCGAGTCGACGCGGACGGCCAACGCCGTTGCGCACCAATCTGTGCTTACGGCCATCCAAGGCATCTACCGGTCCGACCGACCGCGCTTCATGCAGGCGCGCGACCAACTGCAGCACGCGATCGAGCTCGACCCGAACTATGCTGCGGCGCATGCGTGGCTGGCCTACTGGTATATCCTCGCCATCGCCGAGGACTGGATCGACGACCCGGACGATGCCGTGTCGAAGGCCGGCGAGGCGGCGCAGCGAGCCGTCGCGCTCGACCCGCTGGATGCCCGGGGGGTCTCGATCGCCGGGCACGTCAAGGCCTACCTGCTGCACGACATCGAGGCGGCGCTGACGCTGCACCGCCGCGCGGTGACGCTGAACCCGAACCTGCCTGTGGCGTGGACGCTCAGCGCCTGGTCGCACATCTACAACGGGGACCATCGGACGGCGCTGAACCATGCCACCATGGCGGAGTCGCTATCGCCTACCGATCCCCACGTGTTCGTCGTCGAGCATGCCGCGCTGACCGCGCATTTCTTTCTGCGCGAGCTGGAGGTGGCCGACGCGCTGGCGGCCAGCGTGCTGGACCGGCGGCCGAGGCACGCGACGGCGCTGCGGGTGCGGACCGCGACGCTCGGCCATCTCGGGCGGCTCGAGGAGGCTGCGGCCTGCCTCGAGCAGCTCAAGTTGATCAACTCCGGCACCAGCCTCAAGGGCGTCGTGCGCCGTCCGCCACTGCGGCAGGTCGATCTGGACTACTACGTGGCCGGGCTGCGCAAGGCAGGCATGCCGGAATAGGCCTCAGCTCCGCGGCAGCAGCTGCTCGGCCAGGGTTGCGAACCAGCTCGCACCCACCGGCAGGATCGCGTCGTTGAAGTCATACAGCGGGTGGTGCACTCCGGGGTCGTTCGGCCCACGACCGGCGCCGAGCATGAGGTAGGCGCCCTGGCACACATTCAGCATGAAGCTGAAATCTTCGCCGCCCATGGTCGGCTTGGTCATCTCGTGCACCCGCGCCTGGCCCTGCACGGCCTCTGCGGCTCGGCGCGCGAGCCCTGTGGCCTCCGCGTCGTTCACCGTGGCGGGGTAGGTCCGATCGAACACCACCTCGGCCCGCGCGCCGAAGCCTTCGGCGATGTGCGTGGCGAGGCTGCGAACCTGGCGCTCGAGGATGTCGCCGACCGCGGGCGTGAACCAGCGGGCGGTGCCGAGCATGCGGACGGTTTCGGGGATCACGTTGTAGATGTGCCCGCCCTGGATGCTGCCGATGGTGACGACGCCGCTGTCCACCGGCTCCACATTGCGGGCCACGATGCTCTGCAGCGCCTGGACGATGGCGGCCGCGACGACGATCGGGTCCGTGCCCGCATGCGGCATGGCCCCATGGGCGCCCCGGCCGTGGATGTCGATCTCGATGTTGGCGACGGCGGCCATCACGGGGCCGACGCGCCAGTGGAACTCGCCCTCGGGCATGCTGGGCCAGTTATGGAGGCCAAAAACCCGGTCCATGGGGAAGCGGTCGAACAGGCCGTCCTGCACCATCATCTCGCCGCCCCCGAGATTCTCCTCGGCGGGCTGGAAGATCACGTAGACGGTGCCGGCGAAGTTGCGGGTCTCGGCCAGGTAGCGAGCGGCGCCGAGCAGCATGGTGGTGTGGCCGTCATGCCCGCAGGCGTGCATCACGCCCGGGGTCTCGCTGGCCCAGGCGGCACCGGTTTCCTCGAGGATCGGCAGCGCATCCATGTCGGCGCGCAAGCCCAGGCCAGGGCCGGGGGCTCTGCCGCGAATGACGCCCACCACACCGGTTCTCGCGATGCCGGTGACGACCTCGTCCACCCCGAAGGCACGCAGCTTCTCTGCCACGATCGCCGACGTGCGGACCTCCTGCAGGGCCAGCTCCGGATGGCGGTGCAGGTCGCGGCGCCACTCGGTCATGGTGTCGTGGAAGTCGGCGATGCGGTTGATCACGGGCATGGGGCGGCTCCGAAGGTGAGGGCCAGGCCGGCTTCGAGGGGCATGGGCTGAACCCCGAGCCTAGCGCGCATGGGGGCGATGTCGAAGGCCTTGTCCTCCATCAGGCGCCGCAGCTCGTCGGGGCCGATGCTGGGCAGGAAGGGCAGGCGGGTGAGCGGCAGTGCGAGGCGGAGCAGGGCGGGCGGTACCGCGAGGATGCGCGGGCGGCCGAGACCGGCGGCCCGGGCCACGGCCAGGACGAACGCGGCGTAGGTGAGCGGCGCGGGCCCGGCGACGACGAGGGTCTCGGGGCCGGTCCACTCCGTGTCGATCGCGGCGACGATGGCGCGGGTGAGGTCCGCCTGGTGGATGGGCTGGACGAGGCTGGTGCCGCCGCCGGGCAGCGGCACGACGGGGAGGCGGCGGAGCAGGGCGGCGAGTCGCTGGACGTTGTTCTCGCCCTGGGCGCCGTAGATCATCGTCGGGTGGAGCAGCACGCCGGGGCGGCGGGAGGCCAGGAGGGCGGCCTGGCCCGCCAGCACGCCCTGGCCATGCGCGTCCGGCCAGCGCGTGTGGATGCGGGTGCTGCCCAGGGCGACGAGGCGGGCACCGGGCGGGGCGGCCTCGAGGATGGCCGGGATGTGCCGGGCATGGGCGCAGGAGACGATGATCGTCGCGTCGTGCAGCGCGGCGGCCAGGCCGGGGCCCTCGAGGTCGGCCACGCGCGGCGTGCCCGGCCGCGCCCAGCGGGCCGGATTGCGGATGACGGGGACGAGGCGTGGGCCGAGGGCGTCGGCGAGCGCCTGGCCGGAGCGGCCCGAGGCGCCGATGACGTGCACCCGGTTCAAGCCAGCACCATCGCCGGCGCTTGCCGGCTGCGGCGGGCGAACCGGGCCGTGAGCAGGACGGCCACAATGCCGAGGCCGAGGGCGAGCCCATACCAGGCCCCGGCGGCCCCGAGCGTCGTGCGCTGGCTGAGATACCAGGCGGCAGGAAAGCCGATCGCCCAGTAGCCGAACGCGGCACACAGGAACGGCACCTGCGTGTCACCGAGGCCCCGCAGGGCGCCGAGCGCCACGGCCTGGATGCCGTCCGCCACCTGGAAGAGTGCGACGACCCCGAGCAGCTGGACCGCGATGGCGAAGGCTTCCGTCTCCATGGGGCCGAGATAAAGCGCAGCCAACTGCTCGGGCACGAGGCAGTTCAGGGCCGCCGCCAGCACTTCGACGCCGCCGCCCAGCCCGATCGCGACCAGTCCCGCCCGGCGCGCCCCAGGTCCGTCGCCAGCGCCCACGTGCAGGCCCACGCGCACGTTGGCCGCCTGGGCGATGGCGAGCGGGAGCATGAAGGCGACCACCGTCACGTTCAACGCCACCTGCTGGGCCGCGAGCGGCGCCGGCCCGAGCAGGCCGACGAGGAGGGCGGCCGCGAGAAACAGGCCGGACTCGACCGCAGCCGTGCAGGCGGATGGCAGGCCGAGGACGAGCATGGCCCGGAAAGCGTCGGCGCGGGGGCGGGCCCAGGCGACCAAGGCCCGGTGCTGCCGCGGTCCATGCAACGCCGCCATGATCGCAACTGCTGCGAAGGTGTTGACCACCACCGTCGCGAGTGCTGCGCCGCGCAGGCCGAGGGCGGGAAGCCCCCAGGCACCATGGATCAGCCCCCAGCAGAGCGGCCCGTTGAGCAGTGCCGCGGCGAGCGAGACGTAGAGGAGGAGCCGCCCGGCGCCGATGGCTGGCAGGAAGGCGCGCATCAGTCCCATCTCGAGGATCACGGACGGGACGCCCCATCGCAGGACATCCGAATAGGTGCCCACGTCCTCGGCCAATGCCCCGGGCTCCCCCGCCAAATGCAGGAGCGGCGCGGCCAAGCTCAGCAGCATCAAAGCCGGGATCGTCAGCAGCGCTGCAAGGGCCATGCTCGTCCAATAGAGCGCACGCACCTCCGTCGTGCGTCCAGCCCCGATCGCCTGCGCCACCAGCGCGCCGATGGGGGAGAGCACGCTCTGAAGAACCACCATGGTGGTGATGTTCAGCATCGCCCCCAGCCCGCCGGCCGCGAGTGCCGCCTCGCCCAGCGTGCCGAGCAGGATGGTGTCGGTCGCCCCCATCGCCACCTGTGCCAGCAGCGCCACGGCGAGGGGCGCGGCGATCCGGAGCGTGGCTGTCGCGTGCGAATGGAGCGCGGTCGGTCGGTCGAGGGTGGCCAGGGCGGGCATTGCCGGGTCATACAGGGTGGATGGTTTGCCGCAAGCCGCCGTGCGTCGGAGCGGTGTGGTATTGTAATACCACAGCACAAAATCATTGACCTCGCGTGGGTTGCGGCGCATATCGCGCCACCATTCGAGGTTCGGGACCCACTCCATGTCGTTGAAGCTGACCACCCCATCGCTCAAGCCGGCCGAGGTGCAGAAGGCTTGGCTGTTGATCGACGCCGAGGGCCTCGTGCTCGGGCGGCTTGCGTCGATCATCGCCAACCGCCTGCGCGGCAAGCACAAGCCGCAGTTCACGCCGCATGTCGATTGCGGGGACAACATCGTCGTCGTGAACGCCGAGAAGGTCCGCGTGACGGGCAACAAGGCCGAACAGTCGATCTTCTACTGGCACACCGGCTACCCGGGCGGCATCAAGGGACGCAGCATCCGCCAGCGGCTCGAGAGCGCGCACCCGGAGCGGGTGATCGAGAAGGCGGTCGAGCGCATGATCACGCGTGGGCCGTTGCAGCGCGAGCAGATGCGTCACCTCCACATCTACAAGGGTGCCGAGCACCCGCATGCCGGGCAGGCGCCGCAGCCGCTCGACGTCGCCGCCATGAACCCGAAGAACAAGAGGGCCTGATCGTGTCCGAGACCCAGAACCCGTCGCGCACGCTCGCCGACCTGCGCGACCTGGCCGTGGCCAGCGCCATCCCGCAATCCCTCAGCATCGGTCCTAAGTACGAGGTCAAGCGCGACGCGCAGGGCCGCAGCTATGCCACTGGCCGCCGCAAGAACGCCGTCGCCCGGGTATGGATCAAGCCCGGCAAAGGCGAGATCACTGTCAACGGCAAGGGCGTGGTGCAGTATTTCGCACGCCCCGTGCTGCGCATGCTGCTGACGCAGCCGTTTCTGGTGACGGACCGCTACAACCAGTTCGACGTGGTGTGCACCTGCAACGGCGGCGGGCTCTCGGGCCAAGCCGGCGCAGTGCGGCACGGGATCAGCCGGGCGCTCACGCATTTCGAGCCCGACCTGCGGCCGGTGTTGAAGCTGGCCGGGTTCCTGACGCGCGACAGCCGCGTGGTGGAGCGCAAGAAGTATGGCCGCGCCAAGGCCCGACGTAGCTTCCAGTTCAGCAAGCGCTGATCGCAGGCACCATCGCAACGATGCATGGGGGGCGGTCCGCAGGGGCCGCCCCTCTTGCATTGGGGCATCCCTCGGGAGACACGGTGCAATAGGAGGGCGGCATGAAGGCAGTGTTCATCGACGGCGAGGCGGGCACCACGGGGCTGGGCATCCGCGAGCGACTGGCCGACCGCGGCGACGTGCGACTGCTGCAGATCGACCCGGCGCATCGCAAGGACGCGGCAGCCCGGCGCGCCATGATGGAGGAGGCGGACCTCGTCGTGCTCTGCCTGCCGGACGACGCGGCGCGGGAGAGTGCGGCCATCGCGGCCGGCCTCGGCAACCGCGCGCCGAAACTGCTGGATGCGAGCACGGCCCATCGCTGCGACAGGGCCTGGACGTTCGGCTTCCCGGAGCTCGAGCCGGGGCAGGCGAGCGCGATTGCGGCAGCGCAGAACGTGGCGAACCCAGGATGCTACCCCACGGGCGCCATCGCGCTGCTGCGGCCGCTGGTCGATGCCGGGCTGCTGGCTGTGGACCATCCCGTTGCGGTCAATGCGGTCAGCGGCTACTCGGGCGGCGGCAAGAGCATGATCGAGGCTCATGAAGCCAGCGGCGGCCCGGCGTTCCAGCTCTACGCGCTGGGGCTGGAGCACAAGCATGTGCCGGAGTTGCAGCTCTACACGGGGCTGACCCGGCGACCGGTGTTCGTGCCGTCGGTGGCCCATGTGCGGCAGGGGATGATCGTGAGCGTGCCGCTGCACCTGGACACATTGCCGGGGCGCGCACGGGTGTCGGACCTGCACGCGGCGTTGGCGGCGCGGTACGAGGGTGCGGAGCTGGTGCGCGTGCTGCCGCCCGAGCCGAGTGGGGCGCTGCCGATCGAGGCGCTGAACGACACGGACCTGATGGAGCTGCGCGTGTTCGGCAGCGATCAGCACGGGCACGCGGTGCTCGTCGCGCGGCTGGACAATTTGGGCAAGGGCGCCTCCGGGGCCGCCGTGCAGAACGTGCGGCTGATGCTCGGGCTGTCGTAGATGCTGTTCGAACTCGAGGGGGTGCGCCCCACGCTGGACCCGACCGCCTACGTGGCGCCGGACGCCGCCGTGATCGGGGATGTTTGGCTCGGCGCGGGCGCCACCGTCTGGTTCCAATGCGTGTTGCGGGGCGACACGAGCCGGATACGCGTGGGGGTTCGCAGCAACATCCAGGACGGCACCATCGTGCACGTGAACGCGGGCGAGGAATGGGCCTGCCACATTGGCGATGACGTCACGATCGGGCATGGCTGCATCATCCATGCCTGCACGCTGCAGAGCGGCGCCTTCGTGGGCATGGGGGCGACGGTGCTGGATGGCGCCACGATCGAGACCGGGGGCATGCTCGCGGCCAACGCATTGCTGACGCCGGGCAAGCGGATTCCGGCGGGCGAGCTGTGGGGCGGGTCTCCGGCGCGGAAGATGCGCGTGATCCCGCCCGAGGAGCGGGTGAACCTGGACCGGATCGCGGTTCACTATGCGGCGATGGGTGCGCGGTATCGGGCCGGCCTGCGTGCCATCGGCTAGAGGATTCCCATATTCGTGTGGTGGAGGATTGCTCGATGATGCGTACGATGACCCTTGCCCTTACCGCTTCGTTGGCCCTGGCGGGGTGTGGCTCGATCCAGCCATTCGTGCCCGATACGGCGCGGATGACGACGGCGCAGTTCGGCACGGGCGGGCTCGACCCGGACGTGGCGGCCACGCAGTTCGCACAATGGGCGTTTGCCGATAGCGGCCGGACGTATGGGCGCCCTGTCGAGGGTGCGCGAGCGGTGGCGGCGATGGACTACATCGCGGGCCAGCTCTACACGAGCCCGCGCTGGGCGGGCATCTCGGCCTTGACCAAGGAGCAGTTGCTCCAGGGACGGGCGGAGGTGCGGGAGGCCATGGCGGTGCGGGCCGGGACACCCTCGCAGCTGGTGGTGGATCGCATGACAGCGGCGGGCAACGCACTTGCGGCCGGCAACCGGGATGCGGCTTTGGCGCAGCTCTCCGACCCGGCGTTCACCGCGGGCCCGGCATCGACGTTGGATCGGTTGGCGAACCTGCCGTATCTGCGGATGGCGAACGTTTCGACGCAGCGGGCAGGTAACTCACTGTTCGACGACAGCCGGGACGAGCGGTTCTAAGCTTCAACGGTCGTTGCAAGCGAAGCGTGGCGAACCAGGACGCCTAGGACCTGCTTGCAGCGGCCCCGGGGCGCCCCCTTCTTGGGGCCGCGCCGGGTTGCTGTGATGATTACTCTTCAGCAGGTTCGAGAGCCATAACCCCGCGGGCTGCTGCATACCCCGCCACTCGGCCATAGCCGATGGCGGTGAGCAAGCCGTTGCCGGAAAGGTAGCCATCCGACCCGGCGCCCGACACGCCGCGGGCGGCGCCGCCGCCGGCGAACAAGTTGGAAAACTGCGCGTCACCCGCTCCGAGCACGCGGGCGGTGTCGTCCACCACGAGCCCGCCTTGCGTGTGGAAGAGGGCGCCGGTGACGCGGACCGCGCGATAGGGGGGGCACAGGGCCTGGGCGGTGAACCTGCGGCCGAAGCGGTCGATGCCCTGCCGTGCCGCGAGGTCAGCGGCTTCGGCGAGCGTCGCGGTCAGGGTGTCTTGTGTCAGGCCGAGGTTGGCGGCGAGGGCGGGGAGGTCCGGCGCGGTGCGGATGGCGCCGGCGTCGTGCGCTTGGCGGTAATCCTCGAAGCCGAGGCCGAGCGTGTGGAGCCTGTCATCGAACACCGTCCAAACGGTGCCGCCAGGTTGTCGCAGGACGCGAAGGGCGGCTTCCGAGTAGCCGTCGTGCTCATTGTGGAAGCGCTCGCCCTGGGCGCTGACCTGGATGCCGCCCTCCATGAGCAGGGCCCAGGTGATGAGGGCGCCGTGCGGGTGGGCGACGTTGCCGTGGCCCTGCCAAGCCCCGAGGTCGGCGGTGGCGGCGCCGAGGGCCTGACCCCAACGGAGCGCGTCGCCCTGGTTGCCGGGGTGGCCGAACCAGAGCGCGTCGACGGCTTCGGGGATGTGGGCGCGGACGAGGTCGGGCGCGCCGCCGAAGCCGTTGCAGGCGAGGATCAGGGCACCGGCTTCGATGTCCTCCATGGTGCCGTCGGGCCGCGCGATGCGGAGGCCGTGGATGCGGCCGTGCTCGGCGAAGAGCGCGGCGGCGCGGGCCTCCGTGAGGATCGTGACGCCGGCTGCGTCCGCGGCGGCAAGCAGCCGGGCCATGAGGGCGGCGCCGGTGCGCTCCGGCACGGCGTGCATGCGGTGGGTGCGGTGGCCGGGGTAGAGGAAGCCGTCGAGCACGTGGAACGGGATGGCGTGGCGTCGTTCGAGCCAGTCGAGCGCCGGGCCGATTGCGGCGGCGGCACGGGACGCGCCCACCGGGTCGGCCCCCGGGCCGGCCTTGGCGACGATGTCGGCGGCGAAGGCAGCGGGGTCGTCCGCGATGCCCTGCCGGGCCTGCGCCGTGGTGCCGGCGGCCGGAACCAGGCCGGAGGAGAGGGCGGTGGAGCCCGACGGTGTGCGGTCCCGCTCGACGACCAGCGCGTCCAGCCCGGCCTCGCGCACCGCCAGGGCTGCCACGAGGCCGCACGCGCCGCCGCCGATGATGACGATGGGGGCGCCCGCCTCCGCCCGCATTTCGGCGGGGGCTAGGATCACGGTCCGCGCCGGGACATCATGGGCGGCGCCGGGACATCATGGGCCGCGCCGCGTTGGCCTTCCGCGCCCCCCGCGCTTCATCTTGGCCGGATCGTAGCCGCCGCCGCCGGGGCCGAGCGGCTCGGGGGTACGATCCTTCTTGCGGCTGCCGAACGCCTCCGGGCGGGCGGGCGGCGCGGGCAGGCCGAGGTCCAGCGCCTCGAGCCGCTTGATCTCGTCGCGCAGCCGGGCCGCCGTCTCGAACTCGAGGTCGGCCGCCGCCGCCCGCATGCGCTTCTCGAGGTCGGTGATCGACGTCTTGAGGTCCTTGCCGACCATGTCCGTGACCCCCGCGTCCTTCACGGGCGCCACCGTCACGTAGTCCTGCTCGAACACGCTTTGCAGCGCCTGGCCGATGTTGCTGCGGACGCTCACGGGGGTGATGCCGTTCGCCACGTTCCAGGCGCTCTGCTTCGTGCGGCGCCGCTCCGTCTCCTCGATGGCGAAGCGTAGGCTGTTGGTCATGACGTCGGCATAGAGGATCACGCGGCCATCCACGTTGCGCGCGGCGCGGCCGATGGTCTGCACGAGGCTAGTCTGGCTGCGGAGGAAGCCTTCCTTGTCGGCGTCCAGGATGGCCACCAGCGCGCATTCCGGGATGTCGAGGCCCTCCCGCAGCAGGTTGATGCCGACCAGCACGTCATACACGCCCAGCCGCAGGTCCCGGATGATCTCGATCCGCTCCAGCGTATCCACGTCGCTGTGCAGGTAGCTGACCTTGATGCCGTTCTCGGTCATGTATTCCGTCAGGTCCTCGGCCATGCGCTTCGTCAGCGTGGTGACGAGGATGCGCCCGCCGCGGCCGATGACGATGCGGCACTCGGCCAGCAGGTCGTCGACCTGGCGCTCCACGGGGCGCACCTCCGTCACCGGGTCGATGAGGCCGGTGGGGCGGATGACCTGCTCGGCGAAGGCGCCACCGCTGCGCTCGAGCTCCCAGGGGCCGGGCGTGGCGCTCACGAAGATGGTCTGCGGGCGGAAGACCTCCCACTCCTCGAAGCGGAGCGGACGATTGTCGAGGCAGGAGGGGAGGCGGAAGCCGAACTCGCTCAGCACGCCCTTGCGGGCCGCGTCCCCGCGCGCCATGCCGCCGATCTGCGGCACCGTCACGTGGCTTTCGTCCACGATCAGCATCGCGTTCTCGGGCAGGTATTCGAATAAAGTGGGCGGCGGCTCGCCGGTGTTGCGGCCGCTCAGGTAGCGCGAGTAGTTTTCGATCGACTTGCAGCTGCCGGTCGTTTCCATCATCTCGATGTCGAAGGTCGTGCGCTGCTGCAGGCGTTCGGCCTCCAGCAACTTGCCCTCGGCGGTGAACTGCTTGAGCCGGTCCTGCAGCTCCACTTTGATGTCCCGGATGGCCTGGGTGAGCGTGGGGCGTGGCGTCACATAGTGGCTGTTGGCGTAGATGCTCACCTGGTCGAGCGTGGCCGTGACCTCGCCGGTCAGCGGGTCGAACTCGCGGATGGCCTCCACCTCGTCGCCGAAGAGGGCGATGCGCCAGGCGCGGTCCTCGAGGTGGCTGGGGAACACGTCGACCACCTCGCCGCGCATGCGGAACGTGCCCCGCTGGAAGGCGGCGTCGTTGCGGCGGTATTGCAGCTCCACGAGCGCGCGGGCCAGCGTGTCGCGGTCGATGGAGCCGCCGGCCTCGAGCTTCACCACCATCCGGCCATAGGTCTCGACGGAGCCGATGCCGTAGATGCAGCTGACGGAGGCGACGATGACGACGTCGCCACGCTCCAGCAGGCTCTGCGTGGCAGCGTGGCGCATCCGGTCAATGGCCTCGTTGATCTGGCTGTCCTTCTCGATGTAGGTGTCCGTCCGCGGCACGTAGGCTTCCGGCTGGTAGTAATCGTAGTAGCTGACGAAGTATTCGACGGCGTTGTCCGGAAAAAAGCCTTTCATCTCGGCGTAGAGCTGTGCGGCGAGCGTCTTGTTGGGCGCCAGGATCAAGGTCGGGCGCTGAGCGGCCTCGATCACCTTGGCCATGGTGAAGGTCTTGCCGGAGCCGGTGACGCCCAGCAGCACCTGGTCCCGCTCGTCCGCGCCCACGCCGCGGAGCAGTTCGGCAATGGCGGTGGGCTGATCGCCCGCGGGCTCGTACTCGCTCACCACCCGCAGCGGCTTCTGCATGGGCTTGGCGCCCTGCTTGACCTGCTGGAACGTGACCGGGGCGGCTTCCTGGAGCTTGCGGGCGAGGGTGGAGGACATAGGCCCAAGGTGGCGACATGTGCGTGCTGCGTCCAGGGTGCACAACGCGCTTGACTTCGGATGGGAGCAGCGCACATGAACGTTCATTCGCATCCGGTGAACAATGCTCGCCCCTCAGCCCATCCCGACCGCCGCCCCCCGGCAGCGCATCATCGATGCCGCGATGGCCTGCTTCGCGCGGGATGGGTTCCACGGCGCCTCGATGCAGCAGATCTGCACCGAGGCGGGCATGAGCCCGGGGGCGCTGTATCGCTACTTCCCTAGCAAGGTCAGCATCATCGCGGCGATCGCGGAGGCGGAGCGGCAGCAGCACACGCTGTTCTTCGAGCGCCTGGCCATGGCCGAAGACCCGGTCGAAGCGCTGGCGAGCATCGGGATCGACAAGCTCGAGCAGATCCTGGGCGGCCCCGCGGCGGCGCTGGGTGCCGAGGTGATGGCCGAGGCGGCGCGCAACCCCGAGGTCCGGGGCATGTTCGACCGCAACATGGTCGAGGCCCGGTCCCACGTGGTGGCCGCGCTGCGGCGGGGGCAGGAGCGTGGGCTGGTGGACCCGGCGCTCGACCTCGAGACGGCATGCCAGCTGATCATGGCGATGGGGGATGGGCTGGGCGTGCACCAGATGCTGGACCCGACTTTGACGGCGGCGCGGTTCCGCCCCGTGCTGCAGGTGCTGCTCCGGCGGTTCCTGCGCCCGGCGGTGCTCGCGTTGGCGCTGCTGTTCGCGCAGTCGGCATTCGCCCCCGACGCTGTGGCGCAGACGGGGCCGAAGCCGCCGAGCGTGACCGTCGTGCAGGCCACACGCGGCTCCATCGCCGAGCGGGCCGTGCTCACGGGCACGCTCGTGCCGCGTGAAGAGGTGCTGGTCAGCCCGCAGGTCGAGGGGCTGGCGGTCATTGCCGTGCTGGCAGAGGAGGGCGACCGTGTGGTGGCCGGCCAGGTGCTGGCCCGCCTGAACCGGGATGTGCTGGACGCAACGGTGGCGCAGAATGCGGCCCAGCTCGGGCGGGCGGAGGCGGCCGTGGCGCAGGCGCACGCAGCCATCGCAGAGGCCCGGGCCACCAAGGCCCAGGTGGATCTGGCGCTGGCCCGCACGCGGGACCTGCTGGCCAACGGGAACGCGGCGCGCGAGGTGTTCGAGCAGCGCCAGGCGGCGGCGCAGACGGCGGCGGCGCGGCTGGACAGCATGCAGAATGCGCAGCTCGCCTCCGAGGCAGACCGCGCCCTGGCCCAGGCGCAGCGGCAGGAGCTGCTGGTGCGGGTGGCGCGGACCGAGGTGCGGGCGCCCGTGGCCGGCATGGTCAGCCGCCGCGTTGCCCGGGTGGGTGCCGTGGTGATCGGGGCCGGGGACCCGCTGTTCCGGATCATCCAGGATGGTTCGGTGGAGCTCGAGGCGGACGTGCCGGAGGTGCAGTTGGCGCGGCTCCGCACCGGCCAGGGCGCCACGCTCGAGACGGTGGGCGGCGCGCGGCGCGGCACCGTAAGGCTCGTCAGCCCCGAAGTCAGCCGCACGAGCCGGCTCGGCCGCGTGCGGGTGAGCGTGGACGGCGCGGACGACCTCGTCATCGGCAGCTTCGCCCGCGCCTCCGTCGAGGTCGCGCGGCGGGAGGGCGTGGTGGTGCCACTCTCTGCCATATTGTTCCAGCCTGGCGGCGCCGTGGTGCAGGTGGTGCTGAACGGCGTGGTCGAGACCCGCGCGGTGCAGGTGGGCCTGCGCGATGGCATGCGGGCCGAGCTGCGGAGCGGCGTGCAGGAGGGCGAGGCGGTGGTGTCCGTAAGCGGCACCTTCGTGCGTGGGGGAGACAAGGTGACCCCGGTGGAGCCGGCGCCTTCGCCCATGGCCAAGGCCGGAGGCTGACATGGCGTTCAACATCTCGGGCACGGCCATCCGGAACCCGATCGCGCCGCTCGTGCTGTTCGCGGTGCTGACCCTGCTCGGCATCGTCAGCTTCCGCATGCTGCCCATCACACGGGCGCCGAACGTGGACATCCCCGTCGTGGCCGTGACGGTGACGCAGGCAGGCGCTGCGCCGGCCGAGCTCGAAAGCCAGGTGACGAAGAAGATCGAGGATGCGATCGCGAACGTGACGGGCGTGAAGCACGTGACGAGCACGGTGACAGATGGCAGCAGCCAGACCGTGATCGAGCTGCGCCTGGAGGTGAGCAGCGACCGTGCGCTGAACGACGTGCGGGATGCGGTGGCCAAGATCCGGACGGACCTGCCGCGGGGCATCGACGAGCCGATCATCGAGCGGATCGACGTGGTGGGCCAGGCGATCCAGACCTACGCGATCACGGCGCAGACGCTGACGCAGGAGGGGCTGAGCTGGTTCGTGGACGACACGGTGCTGCGGGAGCTGCAGGGGGTGGCTGGCGTAGGCCGGGTGGCGCGGGTGGGGGGTGTCACGCGCGAGATCCGTGTGAGCCTGTCGCCGGACCGGCTCGCGAGCCTGGGCATCACGGCCTCGGACGTGAACCGGCAGCTGCGGGCCACGAGTGCGGACCTGGCTGGCGGCCGGGGTGAGCTGGGCGCCCAGGAGCAGGCGGTGCGCACGCTGGCCTCGGCGCGTACCCTGGCCGCGCTCGAGCAGACGCGGATCGCGCTTCCCGGCGGACGGGACGTGCGGCTGGCGGATCTGGCCACGGTGGAGGACAGCTTCGAGGAGCCGCGGAAGTTCGCCCGGCTCGATGGCACGACGCCCGTGGTGTGCGTGCAGATCTTCCGCGCCAAGGGGGCCAGCGACGTGACGGTGGCCGACGCCGTGAACGCCCGGCTCGACACGCTGCGCAAGGCGCATCCGGAGACGAGTTTCGACCTGATCGACGACAGCGTGCGGGCCACGCGGGGGAGCTATCTCTCGGCCATGCACAGCCTGCTCGAGGGCGCCGGGCTCGCGACGCTCGTGGTGCTGATCTTCCTGCGGGACTGGCGGGCGACCATGCTGGCCGCGGTGGCGCTGCCGCTGTCGGTGCTGCCGGCCTTCGCATTCATGGAGGTGATGGGCTTCTCGCTGAACTTCGTGAGCCTGCTGGCCATCACGCTCGTCACGGGCATCCTGGTGGACGACGCCATCGTCGAGATCGAAAACATCGTGCGGCACATCCGCATGGGCAAACGCCCTTACGAGGCGGCGATCGAGGCGGCGGATGAGATCGGGCTCGCGGTGATGGCGATCACCTGCACCATCGTGGCCGTGTTCGCGCCGGTGAGCTTCATGGGGGGCATCGCCGGGCAGTATTTCAAGCAGTTCGGGCTGACGGTTGCGGCTGCCGTGGTGGCATCCTTGCTGGTTGCGCGGCTGATCACGCCGCTGATGGCGGCCTATCTGATGGAGCCGACCCAGCGGCACGTGGAGCGCGAGGGGCCCACGATGCGCGGCTACACGCGGCTGCTGCGGTGGACCCTGCGGCACCGCGGCATCACGCTGCTGATCGGGCTCGCGGCGTTCGGGCTCTCGATCTACAGCACCACGCTGCTGCCGACCGGGTTCATCCCGCCCGCCGACGAGAGCCGGGTGACGCTCAGCCTCGAGCTGCCGCCGGGAGCCACGCTCGAGGACACCCGGGCCACCACGGACCGGATCGCGGCCTCGTTCCGGGCGCTGCCCGAGGTGCGGCGCGTGCTGGTGGTTGGCGGCACGACGCCGACGGGGGTGAGCCCCGAGGTGCGCAGGGCGTCGATGGTGGTGACGCTCGTGCACAAGAGCGAGCGGGCGCGGACGCAGAAGCAGGTCGAATCGGAGCTGACCCAGCGCCTGTCGGACGTGCCGGACGTGCGGGGCTTCTACCTCAACGACCGGGGCGAGCGGGAGCTGGCGCTGACCATCGTGGGCGACGACGAGGTGGCGCTGAACCGGGGCGTGGCCTCGTTGCAGAGTGCGATGCGGCGGCTGCCCGGCTTCGGCAACGTGGCGCCGTCGGCCGGCGCCGAGCGGCCCGAGATCCGGGTGGTGCCGCGGGTGGACGAGGCGGCGCGGTTCGGGGTGAGCACGGAGGCGATCAGCGAGGCGGTGCGGGTGGCCACCATCGGGGACGTGTCGGCGAACCTGGCCAAGTTCCGGGACGGGGTGCGGCTGATCCCGATCCGGGTGCAGTCGGCGGTAACGCTGCGGGGTGACCTGGACCAGATGGCGGCGCTGCCGGTTGTGGGCTCCGGTGGCCTGCCCGTGCCTTTGCTCGCCGTGGCGGAGCTCGGGCTCGGGCAGGGGCCGGCGAGCATCGAGCGGTTCGACCGGGTCAGGCGCGTGGTGCTGGGGGCGGACCTGGCCAAGGGTCTCGCGCTGGGTGCCGCCATCGAGCAGGTGTTCGCCCTGCCCGAGGCGAAGGCCCTGCCGGACGGGGTGCGCATCAAGCGGGGCGGCGACGCAGAGATCATGGGCGAGGTGTTCAGCGGGTTCGCGCTCGCCATGGGTGCCGGCATCACCATCGTGCTGGGCGTGCTCGTGCTGCTGTTCGGGAGCGTGTTCCAGCCCATCACGATCCTGCTGAGCCTACCGCTGTGCCTGGGCGGCGTGATCCTGGCGCTGCTGCTGACGGGCGAGCCGATCAGCATGCCGGTGGTGATCGGGATCCTGATGCTGATGGGCATCGTTACGAAGAACGCGATCATGCTGGTGGACTACGCGATCGAGCGCCGCGCCGACGGGATGGGGCGGGCGGAGGCGATCCTGGACGCCGGGCGAAAGCGGGCGCGGCCGATCGTGATGACGACCATCGCGATGGTGGCGGGCATGGTGCCGAGCGCGCTGGGGGTGGGCGATGGCGGCGAGTTCCGGTCGCCCATGGCCATCGGGGTGATCGGCGGGCTGATCGTGTCGACCGCGCTCAGCCTCGTTTTCGTGCCGAGCCTTTATACGGTCATGGACGATTTGAGCGGATGGGCGGCGCGGGTGCTGGGGCGGCTGCTGACCCCGCGCGAGGGAGTTGCGGCGCTGACGCCGCGTGAGAATGTTCCCGCGCCCCGGGTCGGGGTGCGGCAGCCGGCGGAGTAGGGGGACGCTTTGGACTGCTCCGCCGGGCTACGTCAGCCGCGCGTCAGGCGGAACCGGCCGGTCGACACCGGGCTGCCGGGGCGGGAGTAGGTTGCGCCACCGGAAAGAGTGTCCGGCGTGACGATGGCCTCGATCCTGCAAAAGAATGTGTTGGCTCCGACGGCAAGCGGGCCGGAGACGGTGAGGCGGCCGTCTTGGCTGATCGTGCCCGCGAGTTCGCCCGTGCCAAGCAGCCCGGCGGAGGCCTGGAAGCGGACCCGGATGGCGCCCTCCGGCTCGACCGGACGGAGGCCCAGCGTGAGGCGGCCCGTGGTGCCGAGGGTGTCGTTGACCACCACGCCGTGATAGGCAGCGACCTCTTGAGCCGAAGCTTGCGGGAGGGGCCGAACCGCTTGCTTCGTCGGGGGTGGCGGGGGCGGGGGCGCGGGGACAGGGGCGGCCTCCAACGGTATGGCGTCCCCGGGCGGTGGCTGGGCGAGCGTCTGCGGCACTGGCGGGCTGACGACAGGCGAAGGCTCGCGTGCAGCGATCGATGGCACGGGGGTCTGGCGGGCTGCCGTCTGCGTCGGCACAGAGCCTGCCATCGTCCAACCCAGGGCCATCGCCCCGGCCGCTGCCACCAGGAAGGCGGCGACGGCCTCGGGGCGCCGGCTGCGCCGCGGGGCGGGCGTTGCTGGGTGTTGGCCGTCGTCGTTGCTGGGCGCTTCGTCCGGTGTTGGGAGCGGTGCCGGGGCCTGTGTTGGGGGTGCCGGGTCGGGTGCTGGGCCCGGTGTTGGGCCTGGTGTTGGGCCTGGTGCTGGAGCAGGCGCTAGCCCAGGGTCCAGTGCGGTAAGCAGCGGAGCGGCCGGGAACGCGGGTGGCGGTGGGTCCGGTGCGAGCGTTAGGCCGTCGCGCATGGCGACAGCTTCCTCGACGTGCCTGGCCATCACGCGGAGCGGGGCGTCGCCGCTGGTCGGCTCCTGCTCGGCCAGGAACAGGGCGGAGCCGGCGAGGGTGACAACCAGGCGCATCAGCCCGCCCGAGTGGGCCGCGAGAGCCAGCACGGCCTCCGGGTCGAACAGGTCTCGCGGGCGTCCGGTGGCGTCCAGCCGCATGGCGACCACCCTGGCCACCTCGAGGGGCCTCAGGGCAGCGAGGCGGATGATCTCGACCCCGGTGCCGGCCAGGCGCGGCTCCATGCCGGGCAGCCCGGCGATAAGCAGCGGGCGGGCGTGGGTGGCAAGCCGCTGCAGCGCTGCATCGTCGAGCGTGTCGGCTTCGTCGAGGATCAGACCGCCCGGGCCGGTCCAGTCCAGCATGGCCGCAGCACGGCCAGCGGCGGTGTTGGCGAGGAACGGGAGCGGGGAACCGGGGATGCCGCCGGCCGCGATGGCTTGCAGGAGGAGGCTCTTGCCCGTGCCAGGGGCGCCGACCAGGCAGGCGGCGCCGCCGCAGGTGAGGGCAGCGACGGCCTCGCGACGCGCGCCGGCCCAGGATTCGTGCGCGATGGCACGTGCCGGATCGGTGCGGAGGGTGAAGGGCGGGGTGGCGGACGGGGCCGGGTTGAAGTGCACGGGCCATCTCCTCGCCCAAAGCACGTCGGGCCACGAGAATGACATGACTGGGCTGTCGGCAATGGTCAATTCACGATTAACAGATCGCCCCACCGCGGGGTCGTCGCTCAACTGGCCGGATGCTTGAAATCAGTGCTCTTCAAGATGCGCTCGAACATGATGTCATTGGCGGAATGGACGACATCGGCCGTCTTGTCCTCGCGGTTGCCGTTCTGGTTTAGCTGCGTCAACACGCCATTGTGCATCACGGTTGGGAACGAGGCATGGGTGATGATGGTGTCGTCGAAGAAGTTGGCGATCGCACGCGCGTTGTTGTCGAGGCCGCCGCCGACGTGAAGGGTGCTGTTGTCGGTGCGGTTCTGGAAGGTTTGCGTAACGCCGCGATACTTGGCGGCGACATTGCCGTTCAGTCCGTGGCCCTGGCCAGAGTTGGATTGCTAGACGGAAAGGCTTGAAATCCGGTCTGGATTGATCAGGCAATCGGAGTTGAAGCAGTCACCAGCGTGATTCGGACAATAGAGTAGTGCGGTGTGCGGAGACCGGCCTGACCCGTTTGTGACAGTTTGCCGTTTCGACCCGGTCCATGCTCCGCTGGACTCGGTAGGTGCAGGGGCAAGGGCAGGACATGGCGCGATTCGTTCTCGTGGTGCTGGATGGGCTGCGGCCGGACCGGGTGAGCACCGGCTCCATGCCGGCCCTGTCGGCGCTGGCCGCGGGCGGGACGTCGTTCGCAAATGCGCGCAGCGTGTTCCCGAGCGAGACGCGGGTGGCGACGTCCTCCTTGCTCACCGGCTGCCGTCCGGGCGGGCACGGGCTGGTGGCGAACACCTTGTATGATGGCGCAAGCGCGCGGCGGCTGCGGACGGACGATGCGGCGCATCTTGCCGTGCTCGGGCCAGGCGCCTCGCCGCTCACGGCGCCGAGCCTTGGGGAGCGGCTGGCGGCAGCGGGCCGGTCGCTCGCGGTGGTCTCGAGCGGGACTGCGGGTTCGGCGGTGCTGGCGCACCCGATGGCGGACGGGCTCGGGGCGTTTCGGTGGAACGTGGAGGATGCGGCGCGGCCCGTGGCGGCCCGGGTGCGGGCGACGCTGGGCGACACGCCGGGGAAGGCGGTGCCGAACGCACCGCGGATCGGGTTCGCGCTCCGCGTGTTGTTGGACGTAGCGCTGCCGGCGCGGCCGGACGTGGCGGTGCTGTGGTGCTCGGAGCCGGACATCACGTTCCATGCGCACGGCGTGGGCTCGCCCGAGGCGGCGGCGGCGCTTCGTCTGGCAGATGGCGTGGTGGCCGAGGTGGCGGCGTGGCGGGATGTGCAGGCGGATGCGGCCGAGATCGGGCTCGTGGTGCTGTCGGACCATGGGCACGTGACCGGCTCCCGCCGGATCGACGTGGCGTCCGAGCTGCGCGCGGCCGGGTTCGCGGTGGGGGAGGCGCTGGGGCCGGAGGTGGAGATCGTCGCCGGCGGCGGCGGCGCGCCTGGGCTTTGGCTGCGGGAGGCCGCGATGGCGCCGCGTGTGGCGGCGTGGCTGGCGGCGCAGGACTGGGCCGGGCCGGTGCTCGTGCGGGACCCGGCCTGGTTGCCCGGCGCCCCCACGCTCGCGCTTCTCGGCGCCGCCCATCCGCGGTCGCCGGACCTCGTCGTGACGTTCGCGGGCGAGGCGGGGCCGGATGCGCTCGGGGTGCCCGGCACGGCGCCCTACGACGCGGGCGACGTGCCCGTGGGCGGCGGCATGCATGGCGGGCTCCATCGGCGGGAGCTGGCGACGGTGCTCGTGATGCAGGGCGGGTCGTTCCGGGCGGGGGCGGTGGTGCGGGCGCCGTGCGACCTTGCCGACGTGGTCCCGACGCTGCTGCATGCGCTGGGGGTGGATGCCACCGGGTGCGAGGGGCGGGTGTTGGCGGAGGCTTGGGACGCCGGGGCGGAGCCGGACGTGGCGGAGCGAGCGGTCCTGTTCGGGGCGGGGTGGGTGTTGGAGGTGGCCGAGGCCGGGGGGCGGACTTATCCGGGCGGGATGCGGCGGGGTTAGGGACGCGCTGCCAGGCGGGTCCCTCACCCCGGCCCTCTCCCGGAGGGAGGGAGCAGCCCGTCAGCTCGCGAAGTTGCCCGGGCGGAAGTCCATCGCGAAGCTGGGGGCGGCGCGCCACTGGATGTCTCGCCGCTTGGCGGTGAAGGCGGCGTTCTGGTGGAGCACGGTGTAGGCCGGGTCCTCGCGTTCGGCGATGGTGAGCAGTCGTTGGAAGATGCGGCGGCGCTCGGCGGGGTCCGCGCTGCCCTCGAGCGCGACGCTGAGGCGGCTCAGCTCCTCGTTGGCGTATTCGCCGGCCTGCTGCGCGGCGCCCTGCGGGCCGAACTGGGCGACGAGGGTGCCGACCGGGTCGGGGAAAGCGGCGCCGGCCGACCAGTCGCGCACGCCGCGGGGCTTGCTGCGGTCCCGGATCTGGGTCCAGTTCTCCTTCATCTCGATCTCGACGTTGACCCCGGCCTGGCGCCACATCTCGACCAGCACCTGCGAGGTGGCGACCTGGTTCGTGTAGTAGTTGTTGAGCAGGCGGTAGGGCACAGGGTCCCCCTTGTAGCCGCTGGCGCGCACGAGCTCGCGGGCGCGGACAAGGTCGAACTCGGGGACGCGCCAGTCGCTCACGAACATCTGGCCGTAGAACGGCCATTGCAGCCCGGCCGGCACCTCCGTCCGCCCGGCCCACAGCCCGGCGATGATGGCCTGGCGGTCGATGGCGTGCGCCATGCCGAGGCGCATCCGGGGATCCCGCAGCAGGGGGTTCGTCTTGTCGAAGCTCGTCAGGCGGTGGTTGAGGATGGTGCCGCCGACCACCTCGAAGGCGCGGTTCCGCTCGACGGTGCCGATCTGGTCGGGCGGAATGTCGCAAGCGAACTGGTATTCGCCGGACAGCAGGCCGTTCACGCGGGCGCTGACCTCTGGCACTTCGAGCAGGCGAATGCTGCGGACGGGGGGGCGGCCGCCCCAATATGCGTCGTGCGCGTCGAGGGTGAGGGAGACGTCGGGGCGGAACTCGCGGACCTTGTAGGCGCCGGTGCCGACGGGGGCGCGGGCGGCCTCGAGCCAGGTGGGGGCGGCCTCGAAGGCGCGGCGGCTCACGATCTCGCAGCCATTGGCGGCGAAGCGGGCCTCTATGGTGAGGTCGGGGGTTGCGTTGACGAACCTGACGGTGAGGGGGCCGGTGACCTCCACGCGGTCGAGGCCGGGCCAGACGCGGCGGGCGACGGGAGGGATCTCGGCCGGCAGCTCGCGCGTGTTGCCGACCAGGCCGCGATAGGGGTTGGGCAGGGTGCGGCCGTCGACGGTGGGGCGGGTGGCGCCGAACATGCGCTCGGGGCCGAAGCTGAAGGCGACGTCCTCGGCGGTGAGCTCGTCGCCGTTGTGGAAGCGGACGCCGGGGCGGAGGGTGAGCTCGAGGGTGCGGTCGTCGATGCGGCGCGAGGCGGTGGCGAGACCGGGGATGAGGCCGAGGGAGCCGCGGAAGTCGAGGTCGATGAGGCGCTCGCCGACCATGAGCATGATGCGCTCGCCGACGTTGGACTGCTCGCGGAGGCCCTCGAGGGTGTTGGAGTTGGCGATCTTCTGGACGGCGATGGTGATGGCCGGGCGCTGGTCGGCCAGGGGGTTGCTCTGCGCGACGGCGAAGCGGGGCAGGGCGGCCCCGGAGGCGATGGCGGCAGTGCCGGCGAGGATCGTACGGCGGGTGGCGGACATGGCTTGGGCCTCCGGGCGAGACCATGGCGGTATCAGGCTACGGCGACGGTTCCGTGACGGTGGGCTTGCAACGACATGACAACGAAGGTTCAGGCGGCGGCCCACGCGAGGTGGTCGGCCGCGGCTGCCTCCATGCTGAACCGCGGCGACCAGCCCGTGTCGCGGGTGATTGCCGCGATGTCGAGGCCGCCACGGTCGAAGGCGACGTGGCTGACGGTGTTTGCCGCCTCGCCGGGTGCGGCGCGGCGCCAGCGGAAGCCCGGGATGCGGGCGGCCAGGGCGCGGCACCAATCCTCGGCGGTGTGGGCGCGGCCGCTGCCGAGGTTGTAGATGGTCTGGCCGAGCGTGGGGGCGTCGGCGAGGGCGACGAGGCCGGCAGCGATGTCGCGGCTGTAGCTGAAATCGCCTAGGCCGGGTTGGGAGAGGGTGGCTTCGATGCCGGCGCGGGCGTGGTCGAGCGCGTGCATCATGGGGGAGAGGGTGTCCCGGGCGCCGGTCGCGTATTCCCACGGGCCATAGACGCTGGCGAGGCGGGCGGCGGCGAAGGAGAGGCCCTGGACCTCGGCGATGCGGGGGAGGAGCTGCTCGCAGGCGAGCTTCGTCAGGCCGTAGATCATGACGGGGCGGGGCGGGAGCGTCTCCGGAACGGGGTCCACGCCCTCCGCGTTGCGGCCGTAGATGGCGACGGAGCTGGGGTAGACGAAGCGGGCGATGCCGTGCCGGGCGGCCTGCATGAGAGTGGCCACGGCGCCCTGGACGTTGACGGCGACGATGCTCTCCGGATCCGCGCGCTCCCGTGCCGACCCGGCCGTGATGACGGCGGCGTGGATGACGGTGCGGACGGGCGCCACCGTGAGGGCGCGGCGGAGGTCGGCGGCGGACAGGACGCTGCCGCCGATGATGACGAGGTGGCCGGGGAGACGGGCGAACTCGCGGCGGGCGCGGACGGGCAGGTCGATGCGGTCGAGCGCCACCACGGTGCGGCCGGCGGCGAGCAGGTGCTCGACCAGGTTCAGTCCGACGAAGCCGGCGGCGCCGGTTACGAGTGTGGCCATGGCGCGATCGGACACGAGCGAAACCCGCATGGCAAGCGGGCGTTCGCCGAACAGGAGGGACGCCATGACCGAGACAGCCGTGAAGACCGACCCGAAGCTATGGGACAAGGTGAAGGAGAAAGTCACCGAGGGCGACAAGGGCGGCAAGCCCGGCCAGTGGTCCGCGCGGAAGGCGCAGATGGCGGTGCACGACTACAAGGCGGCCGGTGGCGGCTACGAGGGGCCGAAGACGGAGGACAACCACCTCGCGCAATGGACGCACGAGGAGTGGGGCACGAAGTCCGGCAAGGAGAGCCTGGAGACGGGCGAGCGCTATTTGCCCAAGGCGGCGCGGGAGAAGCTGAGCGACGCGGACTACAAGCGGACGTCGGATGCGAAGAAGGCGGACATGAAGCGCGGCCGGCAGCACTCGAAGCAGCCGGCGGAAGTGGCCGCCAAGACGGCCGAGGCGCGGCTCGAGGGGCAGAGCGTGGCGGCGCTGCGGGCGGAGGCGGCCAAGCGGGGGATCGCCGGGCGGTCGCGGATGAAGAAGGCGGAGCTGGTCCGGGCGCTGCACGCATGAACGCACCCGCGCGGGACGACCCGGCCGAAACCCGGCGTGCGTTCGCCGAGGTGGTGAACATGGGGAAGGACGAGCTGCGCCGCTGGTTGAATGGGGAGGAGAGCCGGTCCGTGGGCATGTTGCCGGGCGGGGGCCGGAAGGCGGCCGGCGTGGAGGGTGAATCGGTCGGCCACCACATGGGCGAGCGGATCGTGGAGCTGCTGGGCACGAAGGCGGACGAGCTGACGGAGGCGGACCTGTCGGACATGCTGAAGGTGGTGGGCTACGTGCACCGGCATGGGGCGCAGCGGCCCGCGGGGGACGTGACGGACACGCGGTGGCGGCATTCGCTGATGAACTGGGGGCATGATCCGCTGAAGGCCTGAGGGGAACGCACGTCTGGGCACCCATCCTCCCGCAAGGGGAGGGGGGCCGGCCCGTGCATTCCAGCTTGCAATCGGCCCGCGCTCCCCTGAGTCTCGGTGCGCAGGCCGGCGGAGTCCGGCGCACGGCACAGGGGGACGCCATGGATCTTGAAGCCAGCACTATCCGGAAGGCGACGTTGCGCCTCGTGCCTTTCCTGATCCTCTGTTACTTCGTGGCGTTCCTGGACCGGGTGAATGTCGGCTTCGCCGCGCTGACGATGAACAAGGATCTGGGGCTGACCCAGACGATGTTCGCCCTCGGATCCGGGATCTTCTTCCTCAGCTACTTCCTGTTCGAGGTGCCATCCAACCTGTTCCTGGAGCGGTTCGGCGCGCGGAAGTGGATCGCGCGGATCATGTTCACCTGGGGCATCCTGTCCGGGGCCATGGCGTTCATCGGCGGCGAATACAGCTTCTATGCGGTGCGGTTCCTGCTCGGCATCGCGGAGGCCGGGTTCTTCCCGGGGATCATCTTCTACCTCACGCTGTGGTTCCCGGCGGTGTATCGGGCGCGGATCGTGGGCGGGTTCATGGTGGCCATCCCGCTGTCTTCGGTGCTGGGGTCGCCGGTTTCGGGCTACATCCTTGGCTTGGACGGGGTGGCCGGGCTGCACGGATGGCAATGGCTGTATCTGATCGAGGCGGCGCCGGCCGTGCTGCTGTCGGTTGTCGTATTCTTCTACCTGACGGACCGCCCGGCGGACGCGACCTGGCTTTCGACCCCGCAGCGCGAGTGGCTGGCCGCGCGGCTGGCTGCCGAGACGACGCAGCGCGAGCGGGCGGAGACGCTCACGGTGCGGCAGGCGCTGCTGGACCGCCGGGTGCTGGCGCTCAGCCTCGTGTATTTCGGCGTGGTGGCCTGCCTGTATGGCGTGCAGTTCTTCCTGCCGCAGATCGTGAAGGCGTTCGGGCTGACGAACGTGCAGACCGGGTTCGTAACGGCGATCCCCTACGTGATCGGGTCGTTTGCCGTGGTGTATTGGGGCCGGCGTTCGGACCGGACGGGGGAGCGGAAGGGCCACGTGGTGTTCGCGCTGGCGGTGGCCGCGGGGGGCATCCTGGCGGCGGCGTTCATCTCGGACCCGACGTTCAAGATGCTCTGCCTCACCGTCAGTGCCTTCGGGGTGTTCGGGGCGCTCCCGGTGTTCTGGACGCTGCCGACCGCTTTTCTGTCGGGTGCGGCGGCGGCGGGCGGGATCGCGGTCATCAACTCGGTGGGGAACCTCTCGGGGTTTGCCGGGCCATACCTGATGGGGGCGATCAAGGACCGGACTGGAAGCTTCGACGGCGGGCTGATGTGCCTGGCCGCCTTCGGGTTCACGGCGATGCTGATCGTGCTCGCGCTGCGGCATGACGGGACGCTGGAGAAGGCGCCGGTGGCAGCGCCGGCGGAGTAGCCCGCCTGGTTTTCACAGCGTGACCAGCGCCCCGGTTCGGGACTCGGCCAGCTCGCATAGATCGGCGATGCCGGGGGCGGCCTGGTCTGGTGGCTTCTGCGTATTCGGAGGTTCGCCCGGGTAGGCAGCGGCACGGAGGCGGGTGGCGGTGGGGCCTGGGTCGACGAGGTTGACGCGGAGTGGGGTGGTGGCGGTCTCGGCGGCCCAGCTGCGGACGAGGTGCTCCTGGGCGGCCTTGGCAGCGCCGTAGAGGCCCCAATAGGCGTGCGGGTCGGCCGCGCGGCCATCCGTCAGCACGACGGCCCGGCCTGCAGGGGCGGCGCGGAGCAGCGGGTCCATGGTTCGGATCAGGCGCCAGGCGGCGCTGACGTTGATGGCGAACGACGCGTCCCAATCCTTCGGCTGGATGTGCGCCACCGGGGTGAGTCGGACGAGCACGGCGGCGGCGTGGACCAGGATGTCGAGGCGGCCGAACCGGTCGTACAGCGTGGGGCCCAGCGGGTCGATGGCGTCGCCCTGCACCAGGTCGAGTGGGAGCAGCGTCGCGGTGCCCCCGGCCGCGCGGATGATGTCGTCCGTCTCCTCGAGGCCACCGCGGGTGCGGGCAGTCAGCACGACATGGGCGCCGCGCCGGGCGAGCTCGATGGCGACGGCCGCGCCGATGCCCCGCCCTGCGCCCGTGACGAGCGCGACCAGCCCCTGCATCACCGCACTTCGGTGAGCAGGCTGAGCTGGCGGTCGATCGTCTCCGTCATGTCCGCGAGCGGGATGGGGTATTCGCCGGTGAAGCAGGCGTCGCAGAAATGCGGGCGGGCGGCGTCGCGGTTGGCCTGGCCCAGGGCTCGGTAGAGGCCGTCGAGGCTGACGAAGGCGAGGCTGTCGGCGCCGATGATGTGCGCCATCTCCTCCACGCTGTGCCGGGCAGCCAGGAGCTTGCTGCGTTCCGGCGTGTCGATGCCGTAGAAGCAGGAATGCGTGGTAGGCGGCGACGAGATGCGCATGTGCACCTCGGCGGCCCCGGCGGCGCGGACCATCTCCACGATCTTGCGGCTGGTGGTGCCGCGCACGATGCTGTCGTCCACGAGCACCACGCGCTTCCCGGCGAGGGTCGCGCGGTTGGCCGAGTGCTTCAGCTTTACGCCCAGGTTGCGGATGTGGTCCGTGGGCTCGATGAAGGTGCGGCCGACGTAGTGGTTGCGGATGATGCCGAGCTCGAACGGGATGCCGCTCTGGGCGCTGTAGCCCATGGCGGACGGGACGCCGCTGTCGGGCACCGGCACGATGATGTCGGCATCGACGTGGCTCTCCCGGGCCAGCTCGGCGCCGATTGCCTTGCGGGCGATGTAGACGGGGGTGCCCTCCATGACGGAGTCGGGGCGGGCGAAGTAGATGTATTCGAACACGCAGAACCGGCTTTTGGTCGCACCGAACGGCTTGATGCTGCGGACGCCGCGGTCGTCGATGATGACGATCTCGCCCGGCTCCACGTCGCGGACGAACTCGGCGCCCACGATGTCGAGCGCGCAGGTTTCGCTGGCGAGCACCCAGCCGCCGGTGCCGGTGTTGCCGATGCGGCCCAGGATGAGCGGGCGGACGCCGAGGGGATCCCTCACTCCCAGCAGGGCCTCGTTGGAGAGGGCGACGAGGGAGTAGGCACCGACGACCTGCTTCAGCGCGTCGATCAGGCGATCGACCACGGTCGAGTAGAGGCTGATGGCGATGAGGTGGATGAACACCTCGCTGTCCGTGGTGCTCTGGAACAGGCAGCCGCGTCGGACGAGCTGGGTATGCAGGGCGTTGGCGTTGGTCAGGTTGCCGTTATGCGCGACCGCGAAGCCGCCGAAGACGAAGTCCGCGTAGAGCGGCTGCACGTTGCGGAGGATGGTATCCCCGGTAGTGGCATATCGGTTGTGGCCCACGGCGTTCTGGCCGGGCAGGGACGCGATGACCTTGGCCTGGCCGAAATTATCGCCGACCAGGCCCAGGCCGCGGTGGATGTGGAAGCGGTTGCCGTCGTAGGCCACGATGCCGGTGGCTTCCTGGCCGCGGTGCTGGAGCGCGTGCAGGCCGAGGGCCGTGACGGCCGCGGCATCGGCCACGCCCCACACGCCGAAGACGCCGCATTCCTCGTGTGGCTTGTCGTCGTCATAGGGGTCATAAGCCATCACGGTAGCTCCTACTCGCGGGGGCCGCGGGCGCGGCCGGCGGGCGTGGGTTGCAGCAGGGCGGCGGCCGTGGCGGCGCGGCCGGCGGGGGGAGGGGCGATGGCAGGGCGGTACGCCTCGGGCAGCTGCCCCGCGAGCCACACGGCACCCCGATGCGCGAGCGGGAGGGACCGGGCCTCCAGGACCGGAAGCGGCCACTGGTCCGGTAGCACGGCGGTGCACGCGATGATATACACCGCCGCGACGAGGGCGGCGCCGCGGGCGAGGCCGAAGACGAGGCCCAGCGTGCGGTCGAGCCCGCCCAGGGCCGAGCCGCGAACGGCGTCGCTGAACGCCGAAGCCGTGAGCGAGAGCACGACGATGGCAATCGCGAAAATGCCGCCGAACGCGATGAGGTCGGCCGTGGTCTGGTCCGCGAATTGCTGCCGGACCCAGGGCTGCACGAACGGGAACAGGCCATACGGGCTCGCAACGAGGCCCGCTAGCACCCAGGCACCGATGCCGAGCACCTCGCGCACCAGGCCGCGCATGACCGCGAGCAGCCCGGATAGCGCGAGCACGCCCAGGACCGCGAGGTCCACCCAGTTCATTCGGTGCGTGGCGGCATGGTGAGTGGGATATAGTGGGGCAAGAGGCCGGGGTAAACGCTCGCGGGGCCGTTCGCGACTATTGTGTGACAGGCCTGCGTGCGGCGGGTGGCTGGACTCCCGTGAAGGCGGCGACGAGGTCCGTCACGTGGCCCATCTCGTGCAGCGCGAGGCCCGGTGGGGGTGCGGGAAGGCGACCGCCGCGGGCGAGGCGGCGGGGTAGGCAGGCAGAGTCGAAACCGAGCTTTTGCACCTCCTTCAGCCGTGCATCCGCCTGGGCAACCTGGCGGATCTCGCCCGAAAGGCCGATCTCGCCGAAATAGGCGCGGCCGGCGCTGGTGGGGGTCTCGGTCGCGGCGGAGACGAGGGCGGCAGCCACGGCGAGGTCGGCGGCGGGCTCGTTGACGCGGAGGCCCCCCGCGATGTTGAGGTACACGTCGGACGCGGCAAGCCGCAGCCCGGCGCGGGATTCGAGCACGGCGAGCAGCATGCCGAGGCGGCCCGAATCCCAGCCCACCACGGAGCGCCGGGGGGAGCCGCCGCTGTTGGGGCTGAGCAGCGCCTGCACCTCCACCAGCACGGGCCGCGTGCCCTCCAGCCCGGCGAACACGGCCGAGCCCGCGATGTTGCCCCGGCGCTCGGCGAGGAACAGCGCGGACGGGTTCGGCACCTCGGCCAGGCCCTCGCCCGTCATCTCGAACACGCCGATCTCGTCGGTGGCGCCGAAGCGGTTCTTGACGGCGCGGAGGATGCGGAACTGGTGGCCGCGGTCCCCTTCGAAGTAGAGCACGGCGTCGACCATGTGCTCGAGCACGCGGGGGCCGGCGAGCGAGCCCTCCTTGGTGACGTGGCCCACGAGCACCAGGGAGAACCCGCGGGACTTGGCGAGGCGGATGAGCTCGAACGAGGCGGCGCGGACCTGGCCCACGGAGCCGGGCGCGCTCTCGATGGTGTCGAGCCACATGGTCTGGATGGAGTCGATGACGACGAGGGCGAGGTCGGGCTCGGCCTCCAGCGAGGCAGCGATGTCCCGGACGTTGATGGCGGCGGCCAGCTGGAGCGGGGCCGTCTCGAGCCCGAGGCGCCGGGCGCGGAGGCGGACCTGGTCGATGGATTCTTCCCCGGACACGTACATGACACGACGCCCCGCGCGAGCGAGGGAGGCGGCGGCCTGGAGCATGAGGGTGGACTTGCCGATGCCGGGGTCCCCGCCCACGAGCACGACGGACGCGGGCACGAAGCCGCCGCCGAGCACGCGGTCGAGCTCGGCGATGCCGGCCTGGGCGCGCGGCGGGGGCGCGGCGCTGCCCTGAAGGCCGACGAAGGCGACGCGGCGGCCTGTGGTGGCGCGGGCGGCGCCGGGCCGGGCCTCGGTGGCCTCCTCGACGAGGGTGTTCCACTCGCCGCAGGTGTCGCACCGGCCGGCCCATTTCGGGTGGACGGCCGCGCAGGACTGGCAGACGTAGCGGGCGGCGGGCTTAGCCACTCCGGGACCAGCGATCGTGGAACAGGAGAGCTGCGAGGAACACCGTAAGCTCGGCATGGTCTTGTAAAGCGCTCAAAGACAGTCTCGCAGCGACGAGCCGTTGTACTAAGTCGGTCGCGTCGATGCTGTCAAAGCTAGCCGCAGTGTCATAGTCGGCAGAGTGACGCGCTTCCTGAAGCTCAATGAATGCATCGGCGATCAGGATCACGCGCTCATCCAGTGGACTGGGCGACAGTCGGTCCAACGGTTTTGGCATCGGTTGTGCGGATCGCCTGGCGAACGCATTGCATACCTTCCGCATTGCCTGATGACCGAACGCGCGGGTGACTTGCTGCCTCAGTGCTGGGCTGCCGGCAGTTATGAGCGCGCTACCTAAGTCTGTCAGCTCATGGAAAAGGCTGTAATAGAGAGTGGAGATGCCCCGGCGAAGGTCCGCCTGCGTTGCATCCACATCGCTTACGAGCCGGCAGCCGGTCAAAAACAGCTCGTCGTGCAACGGCAACAGGGCCCGCTCCGTCAGGGTCTGCTGTCGTAACGGTAATAAGGCCACCGATCCTCGAAGGCCTCGAGCAGATCGGCATGGACAGCCCGCTTCATGGCTTGCAGTTCGGGAAGTAACCGGTCGGGCGGTTCTGGTGGTGAACCCCGGTCGACCTTGAACGTGACCCACATTGCGGGGTCGCCATCAAATTCACCAAACCTGATGTCAAAGCCCCTCACGAACGCCGGCATCGGCTGCCGGGCCACGATTTCGCATGCCCGCGCCAACTCCTCGCTCTCCCGGCTGCGCCTGTGTCCCTGATCCATGGACCATTAATACCCCACTCAGCGCCGGAGCTCCATCTGGATCGGACCTTCGCGGCGGCCGTGGGTGAACTGGTCCACCATGTCGTTCCCGCTGGCCATCAGCTCGGCGGCGGCGCCTTGCCACACGAGGCGGCCGCGGAAGAGCATGGCGGCGCGGTCCCCGATGCGGGTGGCGCTGGCCATGTCGTGGGTGATGGCGATGGCGGTGCTGCCGAGGGTCTTCACGCAGTCCACGATCAGGCCGTCGATCACGGCGCCCATGATGGGGTCGAGGCCGGTTGTGGGCTCGTCGAAGAACAGGATGTCGGGCCGGGCGGCGATGGCCCGGGCGAGGCCGACGCGCTTCTGCATGCCGCCCGACAGCTCGGCGGGCGAGAGGTCGCCGACCGAGGGGTCGAGGCCGACCTGGGCGAGGATGGCGCTGGCGCCGTCCCGGGCTTCGGCACGGGAGAGCTTGCTCCGCGCGAGCAGGCCGAACATCACGTTCTCCCAGACGGGCAGGCTGTCGAACAAGGCGCCGCCCTGGAACAGCATGCCGATGTGGGCCCGCGCCGCCTCGGCTTCGGCGCGGGGCAGGCGCAGCACGTCCCGCCCGTCGATCAACACCTGGCCTGAATCGGGCTCGATCAGGCCCAGGATGCATTTCAGCAGCACGGACTTGCCGCTGCCGGAGCCGCCGATGACCACCAGCGAGGTGCCGTGCGGCACGTCCAGATCGATGCCGTCCAGCACCTGCTTCGTGCCGAACGCCTTGCGCAGGCCGCGGACGGCGAGCTTGGGTACGGCTGGAGCCATGCTATCGGGCAAAGAACAACTCGGTCAGCACGTAGTCGAAGGCGAGGATGAGGATGCTGGCCGCTACCACGGCGCTGGTGGTGGCGTTGCCCACTCCCTGCGCGCCGCCCCGGCTGTGATAGCCGTGGAAGCAGCCCATGAGTGCAATGAGGAAGCCGAACACGCAGGCCTTGGCGAGCCCGGCGATCACGTCGTTGGCCTGCAGGATGTCGGCCGTCGCGCGCAGATACGCCTGGGGGGTGAACCCGAGCTTGACCACGCCGATGAGGAAGCCGCCCGCTACGCCCAGGATGTCGGCTACCACCACCAGCAGCGGCAGCGCCAGCAGCCCGGCGAGCAGGCGCGGGGCGACCAGGTATTTCATGGGGTTCGTGCCGAGCGTGCCCAACGCGTCGATCTGGTCCGTGACCCGCATCGTGCCCAGCTCGGCGGCCATCGCGGCGCCCACGCGGCCGGCGACCATCAAGCCTGCGAGCACGGGCCCCAGCTCCCGGACGACGGAGAGCACGACGACGCTCGCCGTGGCGCTCTCTGCATTGAAGCGTGCGAACCCGGTGTAGCTTTGCAGCGCGATGACCATGCCTGAGAACAGGGCGGTCATGGCGACGACGGGCAGCGAGAAGAAGCTGAACTCCACGAAGGCGCGAAGGAACATGCGGCCGTAGAAGGGCGGGCGCACCAAGTGCGACAGGCCGCCCAGGCCGAACAGGGCTACCGCGCCGGTGCGTGCAACGGCGCCGATCGTGCCGCGGCCGATGGCGGCCGTCGCGTCGAGCACCTGGTTCAAACGTAGCGCCTGGCGTAGCGCGGGCCGAGGCTGGTGAGCACCTCGTAGCCATTGGTGCCGGCGCGTGCCGCGACCGCGTCGGCGTCCATGCCGGGGCCGATGAGGTCGAGCCAGGTGCCCGGGTTCGCGCCCGGTTCGTCGGTGACGTCGAATGTGGTGAGGTCCATCGACACACGCCCTACCAGCGGCACAGGGCGGCCGTCAAAGCACGCCGCCGCGCGATTGCCGAGGCTGCGGAGGAAGCCATCTGCGTAGCCCACGCTGACGGTGGCGATGCGGCTCGGGCGCGGTGCGGTCCATTGGCCGTTGTAGCCTACGGTTTCGCCGGGCGGAACGTCGCGGACCTGAAGGATGCGGGCGCGGAGGCGGACAACCGGCTGCATGGGGTTCGGCGCGCCCGGCGTGGGGTTCAGGCCGTAGAGGGCGGCACCGGGGCGGGCGAGGTCACTGTGGAATGCAGGGCCTAGGAACAGGCCGGAGGAGTTGGCGAGGCTGGAGGGTGCCGCCGGCAGGCGGGCGCGGGCAGCGCGCAGGCGGCCCGCTTGCAGGGCGTTCAGGGGGTCGTGGGGGAGCTCGGCGGAGACGAGGTGGGTCATGACGTAGTCGATCGTAATACCCGCGAGGAGCGCCGTGTCGGCCTCGAGGCGCTCGAGGTCGGGCGGCGCGAGGCCGAGGCGGTTCATGCCCGTGTCGACGTGGAGCAGCGCGGGCAGGGGGCGACCCAGGCGGCGCGCCTCTTCCTGCCAGGCAGCGATTTCGGGGAGCGAGCCAAGGACGGGGCGGATGCCGTGCGCGGCGAGGTCGGGCTCCGCGCCGGGCCAGAGGCCGTTGAGGACCGCGAGCATGGTGCCGGGCAGGGTGGCGCGAAGGGAGAACGCTTCGTCGGGATGGGCGACGAAGACGTGGCGGCAGCCAGCGCCGTGCAGCGCGGCGGCGACAGGGACGGCGCCGAGCCCGTACGCGTCGGCCTTGAGCACGGCCCCGACCGGGCCTGGGTGACGCATGCCGAGGCTGCGCCAATTGGCGACGATGGCGTCGAGGTCGACCGTAAGCTCGGCCGCGTGCATTACCGCCCCGGTTCGTGGACGAGCTCGAGGTCGGCGAAGCGGGTGAACTCGCCTTCGAACAGCACGTCGATCTTGCCGGTGGGGCCGTGGCGCTGCTTCTCGATCAATATCTCGGCCTTGTTATGAACCTGCTCCATGTCGCGCTGCCATTTCTCCAGGGCGGACTGGAACTTGTCCTCCGAATCGAAGGCCATCTGCTTGGGCGCCCGCTGCTGCAGATAGTATTCGTCTCGATAGATGAACATCACCATGTCGGCATCCTGCTCGATGGTGCCGGACTCGCGGAGGTCGCTCAGCTGCGGGCGCTTGTCTTCCCGGCTCTCCACGGCGCGGCTCAGCTGGCTGAGGGCGATGACGGGCACCTCCATCTCCTTGGCGATAGCCTTCAGGCCCTGGGTGATCTGGCTGATCTCGAGCACCCGGCTTTCGGGCTTGGTGCCGACGGACGGGCGCATGAGCTGCAGATAGTCGATGACGACGAGGCTCAGCCCTTTCGTCCGCTTGAGGCGGCGGCAGCGGGTGCGGAGGGCGGACAAGGTGATGGCTGGCGTGTCGTCGATGTGCAGCGGCAACGTGGCCAGCTCGCGGCTGACCTGGACGAAGCGGTCGAAGTCGCGCTGCCCGATCTCGCCGCGGCGGATGCGGTCGCCGGATACGCGGCTTTCCTCGGCGAGCAGGCGGGTGGCGAGCTGCTCGGCGCTCATCTCGAGGCTGAAGACGGCGACGCTGCCGCTGGGCTCGCGGTTCGGGTCCTCGGCCTCTGCTTCGCGCCGGAGCGCGCGGGCAGCGCCGAAGGCGATCTTCGTGGCCAGCGCCGACTTGCCCATCCCGGGGCGGCCGGCGAGGATCATGAGATCGGATTTGTGCAGGCCGCCAATCTTCTTGTCCAGGTCGCGCAGCCCGGTGGTGAGGCCGCTGACCCCGCCCTGCTGCTTGAAGGCGCGTTCGGCGCCGTGGATGGCTTCGGTCAGGGCGCGTTCGAAGGTGACGAAGCCGCCATCCGTGCCGCCCTTGGTGGCGAGGCCGAAGAGCTGGCTTTCGGCGAACTCGATCTGCGCGCGTCCATCGAGCTCGGCCTCGATCCCGAAGGCGTTGTTGACGACCACCTCGCCGATGTCGATCAGCTGGCGGCGGAGCCAGGCGTCGTGGATCGCGCGGCCATACTCGCCGGCGTTGATGATGCCGACCATGGCGGTGAGCAGCTGCGCGAAATACGCCGTGCCGCCCACCTCGTCGAGCGCGCCGGAGTGCTCGAACTCCGCCTTCAACGTGACGGCGTCGGCCAGCTGCCCGGCTTCCACCCGGCGCGCGATGGCCTGGTAGATGCGGCCGTGCACCGGGTCCGCGAAATGATCGGGGGCCAGAAAGTCGCTGACGCGCTCGTAGGCCTTGTTGTTGGCGAGCAATGCGCCGAGCAGCGCCGTCTCTGCACGGTCGTTGGAGGGCGGGAGGCGCTGGGAGAGGCCGAGGAGGGGGGAATCGATGCTGTTCATGCCGCCCGCAGGGTAGACGACGGGCGGCGGCGCGTCCCGGCCCTGGCCTGTGGGTGCCTGGGGATCATGGGGACGCTTTCAGTATCGGACGGTGGCGCGCAGGCCGAGCACGGTCGCGTTCCGGATAGGGGCGCCGTCCGTGCGGCGCGGGTCGGGCACGCGGCCGCCGGGGCGGATGACGTATTGCAGGTCGGGCTGGAGAGTGAGGCCGGGAACGACCTCGGCCTGGTAGGTGAGCTCGAGCGCCGTTTCGCTCGAGCGGATGGGGAAGCCGAGCGTGCCGAATGCACCCTGGTCGCGGTCCAGCGCGCGCGCGCCGGCACCCACGCGCATGTAGGCGGCAGCGAGGCCGAGCGTATCACCGGGTCGGCCGGGGACGAGCCCCTTGGCCGTGATGCCGCCATCGGCGTAGAGGTCGACGGGGCTCGAGCCCGAGGGCGAACCACCGATCCGCGCGAACACGCCGACGCCTGCGTCGTCACTGCCGGGCAGTCGCCAGACGAGCTGGTCGAGCACGGCATACACGCCGCCGCTGCCGCGGGTGCGGCGGGGGATGCCGGAGCTGGCCGGGTCCAGCAGGGATCGGCCGTTCGCGTCTTGCGAGAGGCTCGCGAAGCTGCCGAAATGGTGCCAGCCGCCGAGCTTCACGCTTCCGGGCAGGCCGCCATCCTCTTTGCCCTGATTGTAGGACCAGGCGAGTTCGGCGATGGCGAGCGGCCTGTCCTGCAGGCGGAACGCGGTGCCGCTTGCGTTGCGGCGCTGCGCGTCGGGGCCCGGGCCGGCCGGGTCCCCGTTGAAGAGGGCGGCCAGAAGCACGACGCCCTCCGTGGGCGTGAGCTTGAGCCGGACGCCCGGCGTGGCCAGCGGGTAGGCCGGGCCGCCATTGGGCTGGTTGGCGCTGGTCAGCACGGGCCAGCCAAAGGTCGCGTTGACGAACACGCCCGCATATTGGCTGACGAGGAACTCCGTATCCGCCGCGAGCTGCCCGGCACGCACTGCCAGCGCGCCGCCCAGCAGCGTCTGCTCGGCCCAAAGCTCGTAGAGCCGGGTGGAGGGCGTGGCCTCGATGCCGCTCGCGGTGGCCAGGTTTCCGAGGCAGCAGCCGGAGAGGCCGCGCCCGTGGATCTGGTAGGCGTTGGCGTGGACCGCGAGCCCCTGCAGCCCGGCGAGCTTGCCCATGTCGACGTCGAGCTGCAGGTCCAACCGGCCCATGTAGATCGAACTCCGCTTGCTCGCGCCCGAGAAGGCGCCGAGCGCCTCGCCGAGGTAGATGGCGGTGAGGCTGACGCCGTTGCGGGCGAGCGTCGCGCCGATGTTGCCCGGGTCGGGGTTGCCGAGGAACGTGCTGACCGAGGGGAGCGGCTGCTGCTGGCTCGGCTGATCGGAGGTCTCGGGCGACGCGGCCTGCGTGCCGCCCGGCGAGACGGGTGGTGATCCGGGGGGCGGGCCAGGAGAGGTGGCGGCTGGCGGTGCGGGCGACCCTTGGGCGAACGCGATCGATGGCGCGAGGGCGGATGGCGCGAGGGCGAGGGCGGCCAGGATCGGGACGAGGCGCATTCCGACTCCGTGCTGTGTTGCCGGGAATGGATAGCCGACGCGCGCTGCCGCGACCAGAGTTGAGCCTTGGCTATGATCTGTCATGGTGCGCCCCATGAGCGACGCGCACCCCCTGCCCGACGAGACCGCAGAAGACGGCTTCCGCCACGCCCGGGCCGCGCGCCGGGTGGCGCTGGTGGAGGATTACGTGGAGCTGATCGCCGACCTCATCGACTCGCGAGGCGAGGCGCGCCAGGTGGACATCGCGCGGCGCCTGGGCGTGGCGCAGCCCACTGTGGCCAAGATGCTGCGGCGGCTCGGCGAAGAAGGGTTCGTGGTGCAGCGCCCGTATCGCGGCGTGTTCCTTACCGAGTCCGGCCGCACCTTGGCGGAGGCGAGCCGGTCCCGGCACCGAATCGTGGAGGGTTTCCTCCGCGCTCTGGGCGTGAGTGCCGAAAACGCGCGGATCGACGCGGAGGGGATCGAGCACCACGTGAGCCAGGAGACGCTTGCCGCATTCCAGCGGTTCACGGAGCGGGCATAGTCCAGGCTCGCCCTCGATGGACGCCGTTCAGCCCGCCCTCGAGCTATTGCGACATGGGGTGCGACGGATCCGGCGTGGCCCGCGGGCGCAGGCCCTGGCGCAAGAGCCGGGAAAGCTTGCGACGGCGGGAGCTCGCGGCCCGCGTCTCCTCCTCGTCTTCGACGCCCTGGCGGCGGAGCGTCAGCTTGCGCGTGTGATAGGCTTCGAGCTCTGGCCGGTGGCCCACGCTGATCACCGTCGTGCCGGCCAGCTCGTTCTGGAACAGCTCCATCATCGAGGCCTGGCTGTGCGTATCGAGCGCGGCCGTCGCTTCGTCCATGATGACGATGTCGGGCCGCTGCACCAGTAGGCGCGCAAACCCCACGCGCTGCTGCTCGCCGCCGGAGAGCTGCTTGTCCCAGCGGTCTTCCTCGTCCAGCAGCGGCACCAGGCGATGCAGGCCGCAGCGTTCGAGCGCATCGGCAAGGACCTTGTCCTCCACCTCGGCGTGTACCTTGGGGTATTGCAGCACCGTCCGCAGCGTGCCGAGCGGGATGTAGGTGCGCTGCGGCAGGAAGGCCATGTGGGCGCCCGCCGGTATGAGCACGCGGCCCGACCCCCACGGCCACAGCCCGGCGATGGCGCGGATGAGCGTGCTCTTGCCCGTGCCACTCTCGCCCGCCAGCAGCACGCGGTCCCCCGGGACCACGACGGTGTCCGCCTCGTCGATCACCACGCGGCCATTGTATTGCGCGACCGACAGGCCCTCGATCCGGAGGGAGTCGTCCGGGCTGTCCACGATCATGATGCGGTCGCCCGCATCCGTCCCCACGGAGGCGTCGAGCTTGCCGAATGCGGCCCAGAGACCCGTGACGCGCCCGGCCGAGGCAAGCCACTCGGCGATGCGGGGGTAATTGTCGAACAGCCAGTTGAGTGCCACCTGAACCTGCACGAACGCGGCGGCCGTCTGCATCAGCGAGCCCAGGGTCATGTTGCCGGCCAGGTAGTTGGGCGCCTCGAGCAGCAGGGGTACGACCGGGGCCACGATCCAGTTGCTGCCCGTGAGCCAGCTCATGCGGGCGAGCTGGCGGATCTGGCTTATCCAGGCGTCCACCATGTGTTGCAGGGTGGTCCGCAGGCCGCGCGTCTCGTCCGCCTCGCCGCCGATCAGCGCGATGCTCTCGGCATTCTCCCGCACACGGCCGAGCTCGATGCGGAGCTGCGCCTCGGCAGCGTTCTTCTCCTCGATCCGGCGGATCAACGGACGCCCGAACAGCAGCATGGAGCCGGACATGATGCCGGAATAGATGACGGCGCAGAGCACCATGAAGCCTGGGATCTCGACGCCTGCTATGGTCGTGGTGCCGCCTACGGTCCAGAGCACGCCGAAGAACACGACGGCGGTCAGCACCGCGTTCAGGATGCCGGAGCCGAAATCCACGACCGGCTCGGTTGCGATCCGTGCGTCGTCGGCGATGCGGAACTCCGGTGCGTCGAGGTCGGGCGCCACGATCATGAGGCGGTAGAACCGCTGGTCCGCGAGCCAGCGCTCGGCCAGGCGCTCGGTGAGCCACTGGCGCCAATAGACCTGCAGCTTCATGCGGCTGATCAGCTGGGCGACGGTGAGGGTGGCATTCGCCACGGCGAGGATGGCGAAGAGGCCGATGGCGGTCAGCGCGATGTCGGACTGCTTCCGCTCCAGCGCGTTGAAGAAGTAGGCGTTCCACTTGTTGACGCCGTACTGCACGGCGATGTTGAAGATGACGAGCGCGAGCGTGACGCCCGTGAGGGTCCAGGCGCGCCGCGCGGTGGCGCCGCGCCAGAAGCCGCCTGCGAGGGCCCAATAGACGCGGGCGGTGCCCTGGGTGCGCGGGCGTGTGTCCCGGGGGAGCGAGGTGCCGGGCGAGGCGCCCTCCCGCGGCGTTTCGGTGGCTGCGCCCTCCATCTCGGCCGTAGGCAGGTCCGCGGTCGTCAGCTCTGCAGCCGGCGATGGGGGAGGGGTGGCCATGTCAGCGGGGCGGCTCGAAACCGAGGAAGCCGATCTGCGGGATGGGTGCGCCGCCACCTACGAACAGGCGCGGGGCGAGCGGAGCTGGGGCGAGCGGCTCGGCAATGGGGCCGCGGTCGCGGGACGCCGCGCGGGTGGCACGGTCCGCGGCCAGGCGCTCGGCGCGGGTGGGGGGCCTGGCCGCGGGCGGCTCGCCCGAAACCGTGCTGCCTGCGGCGGCGCCGCGGAGGCTCAGCAGGTAGAACGAGATCTGGTTCCGCCCGAGGTCGACCGCGAGTTCCACGGGCGTGAGACCGAGCACGTTGCGGGATTCCAGGTCCGCCCCGCGGCTCACGGCCTCCTTGGCACCGGGCAGGTCGCCACGGTTGACGGAGTCGAACAGCGCCTCGTTGGGCGGCAGCTCGAGCGAGGATTTCTCGCGGGGTGCGACGGCCGTCGGCTCCGCGCGCGAGCCGGGCAGCGCGGGAGGCGCGACCTGGCGGGGGGCCTGCTTGGCCGTGCCGAGCCCGGGGTTGATGTTCGGCACGCCGGAGCCGCCCTGCGCCTGCGCGTGAGGGGCCATGGCCGAGGCGGCCGCGAGGAGGACGAGGAGTATGGCTGCTATGCGGGTCATGGGGGCTCTATACAGGACGCTCCGGCGCCGCCCAACCACGGACGTCGGCAGCATGAACGCAACAACCCGGGATTCGTTCTTTGCCTCTTCCGGGCCGGCTCACCGGTCTGTCAGGCGCAGCTCGATGCGGCGGTTGCGCGCGTAGGAGGCTGGGCCTTCGGCGCCGTCGAGTGGCTGGAACTCGCCGAAGCCCGTCGCGGCCAGCCGATTGGCGGGCACGCCCTCGTCGGCGAGGAGCTTGACCACGTTGATGGCGCGTTGGGCCGAAAGCTCCCAATTGGAGGCGAACGCGCCGCGGCCGAGGGGCTGGCGGTCGGCATGGCCATCGACGCGCATGATCCACTCGATGTCCCGCGGGATGTCGGCCGCAATCGCCTTGAGCGTGGTGGCGAGTGCCCGCATCTGCTCCTGCCCGGCTGCCGTGAGGTCCGCGCTGCCGGCAGGGAAAAGCACTTCGGACTGAAAGACGAACCGGTCGCCCACGACCTGCACGCCGGGGCGGTTGGCGAGCACTTCCCGCAGGCGGCCGAAGAACTCGCTGCGGTAGCGCTGCAGCTCTTCGACCTTGGAGGCGAGCGCGGTGTTGAGCCGGGCCCCGAGGTTGGCGATCTGCGCATCCTTGTCGCGGCCGCCCAGCTCGGCGAGGTCGAGCGCGCGGCTGACCAGGGCGAGCTGGGCGCGAAGCTGCTCCATCTGCTGGCTGACGAGGGCCAGCTGGGCGCGCGTGCTGGCGGCAAGGCGTTGCTCCTCGGCCAGCTGGCTGGTGGCGGCTTGGCGCTGCTGCTGCTCGGTCCCGGCCCGGGCGGAGGCTTCACGGGCCTGCCGCTCGAGATCGTCCCGCAGGGCCGAGAGGGCACGGACCTCGTCCGCCAGCCGGGCGATGTCGGACTGACGCGCCTCGATGGTGGCGCGGTCGGCGCGGACGGTGCGCTCCAGCTCGGCCCGGGCGGCGGCGAGTTGGCGGCGCATGTCGGCGAGGCTTGCGGCCAGGGTCGCCGCCTCCTGCCCGGCCTGGTCCGTGCGGCCGGCCGTTTCGGCCACGCGGGCCTGCAGCTGCTCGTTGCGGACGGCCGCCGACTGCGCCTGGAGCGTGGCGTCGGCCAGGCGGGCGGCGAGGCGGTCGCGCTCGGTGCGGAGGCCGTCGCGGTCGGCCAGGGCCCGCGCCTGGTCGTCGCGGGCGGTGGCCAGGTCGCGGGCGAGCTGCTCGCGGGCGCCGAGCGCGGTTTGCAGGTCGCGGCCGAGGGTGGCCTGGGACGCCTGCAGCTCCGTGCCGCGGCCGCGCTCGAGGTTCAGCATGTCCGTCAACTCCGCCACCTGGCGGTTCAGCCGATCGAGCGCGCGGTCGCGGCCCGTGAGCGCCACCGAGAGAAAGGCCTGGGCCAGCACGAACACGAGCAGCACGAAGATGATGACCATAAGCAGCGTGGACAGCGCGTCCACGTAGCCGGGCCACGGGTTCAGTGCGTCGCCCGTGTCCCTGCGGCGGCGGGCCATTTCAGGCCTGCGGCCCGCCCGCGAGGGCGGCGATCGTGCGGGTCAGCACCCTGATGTCGTTGCGCAGCTCCTGCGTGGACTTCACGCGGCCCTGTTCGGTGTCGGTGATCAGACGTTGCAGGTAGAGCTCGATGTTGCGCAGATGGGCGCGAGACGCCTCGTCGCCCTCGGGCCGGGGTTCGCCGAGGCGGGCGAGCGCCGGGGCGAGCTGCGCCTGGCTTTCGGCAATGCGGAGCATGAACTGCTGGTTCGTGCGCATGGTGTCCGACAACGTCGCGATCCGTTCCGTCAGTGCCAGGATGGCGGCGTTGGCCTGCTGCCGCCCGTCCTCGCCGCGCACCAGGATGGATTGAAGGTTCTCCATGTTCTCGGCCGTCTGCTCGAGCAGCGCCTGGACATAGACGGGGACGGAGGCATCTGCGTCGCCCCCCAACACGCCCGAGCTGAGCCGGGTGAGGCCGGCGAGCCACTCCTCGAGCTCGTTGAAGAACCGGTTCTGCGCCTGCCCGGCCGTGAGGTCGAGAAAGCCGAGCACGAGGGCGCCGGCGAGGCCGAACATGGACGAGCTGAAGGCGGTGCCCATGCCCTTGAGGGGGCGGCCGAGGCCCGATTTGAGCTGCTCGAACAGGGCGTTGAGATCGCCCGAGCCCACGGACATGCTGCCGATGACGTCGGCCACCGAGCTGACGGTGAGCAGCAGGCCCCAGAAGGTGCCGAGCAGGCCGAGGAAGATGAGTAGCCCCGTCATGTAGCGCGACAGCTCGCGGCTCTCGTCGAGGCGGCTGGCCAGGCTGTCGAGCAGGCTCCGCATGGCCGGCGCGGAGAGGGTGAAGCGGTCCTGCCCGTCGCGGCCCTTGGCCTGGCGGGAGGCGAGCATGCTGGCCATGGGGGCGAGCAGTCGGGGCGGGGGCAGCGCTGCGAGCTGCGTCCGGGCCTTCTGGAACGTCTCGAGCCAGTGCACCTCGGGCTGGAGACGGGTGACCTGCTGCAGGTTCCAGGCGATGCCGACGAGCAGGGCGAGGAGGATGAAGGTGTTGAGCAGCGGGTTGGAGCTGAAGGCGGTGATGAGGGCGTCGTTGAGCAGGAGGGCGACGACGAGCACGGCTGCGAGGAAGCCGAGCATGCGGACGAGGTAGGTGTTGGGCCGGGTCACTTCGCGGCCCTGGCGGCGGAGGGCGGGGCGACGGCTGGCGGGACGGCTGGCGCGACGGCTGGCGCGACGGCTGGCGCGACGGGGGCGGCCGGGATGCCGGTGACGACGTCCACGCGGTTGCGGTCGCCCTCCACATCCGCGGCGCCGAGGGCACGGGGGTAGATGCGGGTGGAGGCGATGCCCTCGGTGATGAGGACGGCGCGGGCGGCCAGCGCACGGGCCAGCGAGAGGCGGCGGGCGGTGCTCGGGTCCTCCGCGCTGCCGGGGGCGTAGGCGTAGACGTTGATGGTGGCGTCCGGCTTGTCGCGGAGCGGTCGGGCGAAGGCGCGGAGGGCCGCTTCGGTGGTGGGGTTGAGGTCCTGGCGATCCGGCCCGAACGTCACGCGGAGGCCGCCCGGAATGGGGGCGGCGGTGCCCGGCGCGTCGGCGGCGACGGCAAGCACCGGGGGTGGCATGGGGCGGGGCGGCGGCACCGGGCTGGGCGGCGGCAGGGCGGCGATGGCCGGGGGCACGGCGGGGAGGGCGGGCTTGGGGGACGCTTGCGTGCTGGGGGCCGGGGCCGGCTGTGGCGCGGCAGTGCCGCCGTTGGTGCCGCCGTTGGTGCCGGAGTTGGTGCCTTGGACCGGCCTTTGCTGGGCCGGCGTGCGCGCCTGGGGCTGGGTGGCAGGCTTCGGCTCGGGCTTCGGGCGCGTGCGTGGGGCGGGCTGGGAGGGAAGCAGCTCCAGCGCGCCGGGGTTGACCGTGACCTGCGCATGGGCCGACGGGGTTGACAGCGTAAGGGCGGCCGCGAGCAGTGCGGCCCTCATCCCGGCCCTCTCCCAGTTGGAGTGGGAGAGGTCAGCGCGCATGTCAGGCGGCCGGGCTCGGGGCCGTGGCGCGCCCTTCGGCGGCCTGAACGCCTTCGGCCACGACGTTCAGGAGGTGCTTGTGGAGGTGCGGGTTGGCGGCCACCACATCGTTCGAGCCCTCGCTCATCACGCTCTCCCCCCCGGCTGCGTCCGTTACGAAGCCGCCGGCCTCGCGCACGATCAGGATGCCGGCCGCCATGTCCCACGGCTTCAGGCCCAGCTCCCAGTAGCCGTCGTAGCGCCCGGCGGCGGTCCAGGCGAGGTCCAGTGCGGCGGCCCCGAAGCGGCGGATGCCGGCAACCTGCGGCATGAGCACGCCGAGGGTCCGGGCGAAGGCGAGGCGGCGCTGGGGAGCGACGGCGGCGAACGGGATGCCGGTTGCGAACAGCGCGTCCTTGATCTCGCGCCTGGCAGAGACGCGGAGGCGCCGCTCGTTGAGGAAGGCGCCGCCGCCGCGCTCGGCCCAGAACATCTCGTCGTGCACCGGGTTGTAGATCATGGCGGCGGTGACTTCGGCCGCCCCGTTCTCGAGACGGCGCTCGAGGGCAATCGAGATGCACCAGTGCGGCACGCCGTGCAGGAAGTTCGTGGTGCCGTCCAGCGGGTCCACGACCCAGCGCCAGGCCCAGGCCTCGCTGCCGGAGCGGCCGCTCTCCTCCATGAGGAAGGCGTAGCCGGGGCGGGCCTTGCCGAGCTCCTCGCGGATGGTGCTCTCCGCGCGGAGGTCCGCTTGGCTTACGAAGTCGCCGGGCCCCTTGATGCTGACCTGCAGCTGCTCGACCTCGTTGAAGTCTCGCAGGAGGCGCTTTGCAGCCTTCTGCGCGGCGTTCTGCATCACCGTCATGTGCGGCGAGAGGCGGAGGGCCATGGCGTTTGTCCCCGTGCGCCCCTCAGCCCTTCGCCCGCTCCACGTAGCTGCCGTCCTCGGTGCGGACGACGATGCGCTCGCCGGCTTCGACGAAGGGCGGGACCTGGGTCTTCACGCCGTTGGAAAGCTTGGCGGGCTTGTAGGAGCTGGTCGCGGTCTGGCCCTTGACCACGGGATCCGCCTCGACGACTTCGAGCACCACGGTGGAGGGCAGGCGCACGGCGACCGGCTCGTTCTCGACCATGTCGACGGTGACGGTCATGTTGTCCTGCAGGAAGGGCAGCAGATCGCCGAACAGATCGGTCAAGATCATGGTCTGCTCGAAGGTCTCGGGGTCCATGAGGACGATGTTGTCGCCGTCGGTGTAGGAGTAGGTGAAGTCCTGCTCCGACGTTTGCAGGCGCTCGACGGTGTCGGCGGTGCGCCAACGCTCGTTGGTCTTGTTCCCGGTCTTGAGGTTGCGCATCTCGACCTGAATGAAAGCCCCGCCCTTACCCGGCGTGATGATCTGCTGCTTGAGCACGGTCCAGCGGTTGCCGTCGTGATCGAGCACCTGTCCGGCACGGATGAGGTTGGCCTGCTGCTTCATGGATGGGGTCCGGCGGCTGATGTGTGGAGTGCCCGGCTTCTACTCGCCGGGGGCGGGGCCGGCAAGCGCGTGCTCGTGGCCCCAAGGGTCGCGGACTGTTGCGCGGTCCAGGTAGTTCGGCCCGAGCGGCACCTTGCCGTGGCCGCCGGGGATATCGAGCACGTAGGTGGGCCAGGCGAGGCCGGTGACCCGACCGCGAAGGCTGGCGACCAGGCGCTGCCCTTCCTCGATGGGCACGTGGAAGCGGGCGGTGCCGGGGGCCGGGTCGAGCTGGTGGAGGTAGTAGGGCTTCACGCGGGCGCGGAGCATGGCGCGGAACAGGGCCTCGAGGGCCTCGGCGCTGTCGTTCACGCCTCGCAGCAGGACGGATTGGCCGAGCAAGGGCACGCCGTGCGCGCCGACGCGGCGGAGGGCGGCGACGGCATCGGGGGTGAACTCGCTGGCATGGTTGGCGTGGACCACGAGCCAGGTCGGGGTCTCGACCGCGAGCGCTTCGGCCAGCGCCGGGGTGAGGCGGGCGGGGTCGGCGACGGGGACGCGGGTGTGGAGGCGGAGCAGCTCGAGATGCGGAATGGCGGCGAGGCGGGCCAGCAGGTCCGCGAGTCGGCGGGGGGAGAGCATGAGCGGGTCACCGCCGGTGAGGATGACCTCGCGGATGGCAGGGCGGGCAGCGACGTAGGCGAGGGCGGCCTCGAGCTGTTCCCCGGTCAGCAGGCCGCCGCCGGGGCCGACGTGTTCGCGGCGGAAGCAGAAGCGGCAATAGACGGGGCAGACGAGCAGCGGCTTGAGGAGCACGCGGTCCGGGTAGCGGTGCACGATGCCGGGGACCGGGGAGAGGGCGTCGTCGCCGATCGGGTCCGTGCGCTCCTGGGGGGCGGTGTGCAGCTCGGCCGGGTCCGGGATGAATTGCAGGCCGATCGGGTCGGTGGCGGCGCCGATCAACGCCTGCATGGCGGGCGTGATGGCCACGGCGTAGCGCTGGCCCACCGCGTCCAGCGCGGGCGCGTGTGTCGGGTCGACCAGGCCAGCGCGGACCAGGTCGGCAGCGGTGCGGAGCGTGGCCACGCTATTCTGCGGGGAGTGCGGGGGCGGGAAGGGCGGGGGCGGGAAGAGCGGGGGCGGGAAGAGCGGGGGCGAGCCTGGTCTGGGCGGCGGTGCGGGCCGAGCCCATGCAGAACAGGCTGATCAGCAGGATACCGGAGACGAGCACCAGCACGAGCTCCGGATGCCCATGGTCGATCAGGAAGCCGAACGGCACGGGCGTTATTGCACTGCCCAGCGGCAGCCCGGCGCTGACGAAGCCGAATACCTTGCCGATCTGCCCGGGCGGCGCCGCGTCCTTCACCATCACGTCCCGTGGGGTGCGGCTCGCGCCCAGGGCCACGCCGGAGACGAAGAGGAGGGCGCACACGGCCACGCCGCCGAGTGGCAGCACGGCGACCATGAGGGTGAGCAGTGCCGAGGCGACGATGAGCCCGGCCGTGATGGCACCGAGCCTCGTCGCCCGGTCCACCAGCCAGCCGCCGACGAGCACGCCGGAGGTGTTACCGATCATGTAGCCCGTGAGTGCTGCCGAGGCGATGGCGACCTCGAGGCCGTTCACGTCATGCAGCACGGTGACCAGCCAGGCCTGCACGCCGCCGCCGGCCATGCTGCCGAGGAGGTAGAAGCTGAAGAACAGCAGCATGGGCCGCGTGAGCAGCACGGCACCGGCCTGCTCGTGCTTCGGAGCGCGCACCTGGTCAACCAGGATGCGGCTCTGCAGCACGATGGTCGCGACAACCGGCACACCGATGGCGCCCACGAGCGCGAGCGCGGCACGCCAACCCATGAGCGCCATGAGCATGGCGATGACCGGCGGGCCGAGCGCGAACCCGAGGTTGCCGGTGAAGGTATGGAGCGCGAAGGAGCGGCCCATCTTCTCCTTGGGCACGGAGCCGCTGAGAATGGCATAGTCGGCTGGGTGGATGACGGAGTTGCCCACGCCGCTGAGGGCCGAGAGGGCGAGCACCTGCCAGAACTGGGTGGCAAACCCCATGGCGCAGATGCTGAGCGACATGAGCAGCGTGCCGCCGATCAGGAAGGAGCGGGCGCCATGACGGTCCACGAGGAAGCCGACGGGCGTTTGCAGCACGGCGGTGATGCCGCTCATGAGCATCAGGGTGAGGCCGAGCTCGGCGTAGCTGACATCGAACTCGCGCTGCCACGCGACGAACATGGGCGGGATGATCAGCAGATAGAAATGGGACAGGAAATGCCCCGTCCCGATCAGCAGATTCACCCTGGCAGTATGCGTAAACATCGTTGCAGACTGCTCCGGAGGCGGACCTGAGGCAAGCGGGCCGGTTGCACGGCTGCTCAAGAAGGCGTGCGGCGGCATGGGTCAACCAGGTCCCCGAACGCTCGCACGCTTGACAGGGCGGTCTCCTGGGGCGAAACACGCGCCCTGCCAACGAGGCTTGCGCCTCGCGCTCACCATTGATCAGGATCACCTCATGTCCCGTCGCTGCCAGTTCACCGGCAAGGGCGTCCAGTCTGGCAACAACGTCAGCCACGCCAACAACAAGTCCCGCCGCCGCTTCCTGCCGAACCTGCAGCAGGCCTCGTTGGTGTCGGATATCCTGGGCATCCCGGTGCGGCTGCGGCTCACGACGCACGCGATGCGCACGATCGAGCACAATGGCGGCCTGGACTCGTTCCTGCTGAGTACGCCAAACCGTGACCTGCCGGCGCCCGCGCAGGTGCTGAAGCGCCGGATCGTGCGCTCGGCGGAGAAGCGGGCTGCGGCGGTGGCGCCCGCCGCCTAGCCCGGTTCGGCACCGGGCGCCGGGGGGGTGGTCCGGGCCAAGCTGGCGCAGTGGGGGCGGCGCGTTCGCCTGCGGCCACCTGCGCCTACACCGTCCATCATGGTGCGGCTGCCCGACGGGCGTTCGATCGCGCTCGAGGAGTATGGCACGCCGACGGGCCCGGTCGTGCTGTACTTCCATGGTTGGCCGGCGTGCCGGCTCGAGGCTGGGCTGATCCCGGACCTGCCGGCGCGGATGCTCTCGTTCGATCGTCCGGGCTACGGCCGATCGTCGCCCAAGGCGGGACGAACGCTGCTGGGTTGGGCCGACGACGTGGCGCATGTCGCAGATCGGCTCGGGCTGAGGCGGTTCCATGTGGTCGGGCTCTCGGGCGGCGCGCCGTTCGCGGCGGCCGTCGCACATGCCATGCCGGAGCGGGTCATCGGCCTCGCGCTGATCAGTCCGGTGCCGCCGGCCCAGGCGCTCGTGGTGCAGGACCATGGGGTCGGGCACCTGTTCCGGCTTGGGCGCCATCCTCGGGTGGCGCACCGCGTGCTGTCCTTGGCGCGGCCGTTGCTGCAGCGGCGCATGATCACGCCGCGTACGGTGGTGGGCAAGAACCTGCCGGATGCGGACCGCGCCGTGTTGGACCGGGCGACGCTGGCCGGGCTGGGGCGGGTATGGCGCGAGGGGCTGGGCCGCAGCGTGGAGGGGGCGGTGTCCGATGCGCAGATCTATGCGCGCGATTGGGGGTTTGCGCTCGCCGGCATCCGGGTGCCCACGGCGCTATGGGCGGGCGCCGAAGACTCGCTCGTCCCGCTCGAAGCATTGGCGCCGTATCGCGCGATCCCTGGCGTGCGGTGGCACGTTGTGCAGGGCGAGGGGCATTATTCGCTCGCGATACGGCACGCGCCAGCCATGTTGGCGGAGCTTACCGTCCCGGCGGTCGCGGTCGCATGATGGGTGCCCACGCAGCACAATGACCCAAGGTGAGTGGGCCCGTCAGGTTCAGCTGTCGAGCTCGCTATCCCAGTAGAGGTAGTCGCGCCAGCTCGTGTGCAGGTAGTTGGGCGGAAAGGCGCGGCCGTTCTCCTGCAGCTCCCATGTGGTGGGCTGCAGCGGTTCCTGCCGGGGGTGCATGTGACATTCGCGCGGGAGCTTGCTGCCCTTGCGCAGGTTGCAGCCGCCACAGGCCGTCACGACATTTTCCCAAGTGGTCCGGCCGCCACGGCTGCGGGGGATGACGTGGTCGAACGTCAGGTCCGGCGTGGGGAAGCGCTCGCTGCAGTATTGGCAGCTGAAGGCATCGCGCAGGAACACGTTGAACCGCGTGAAGGCCGGGCGGCGGGCGGCGGGGATGTAGTCCTTGAGTGCGATGACGCTCGGCAGGCGCATGGACATGCTGGGCGAGTGCACCCGGTCCTCATACTCGCTGAGCACGCTCACGCGATCGAGGAAGACAGCCTTCACCGCGTCCTGCCACGACCACACGCTGAGCGGGAAATACGACAGCGGCCGGAAGTCGGCATTCAAAACCAGCGCGGGGTAGTGCAGTCCGCCGTCGGGCAAAGCGCGCTCCTTGGTATCGGAGGCGAGTCCTTGGGGCTTGTGCGCCAAACAAGCCGGAAGGGAGGCACCGCCGAAGCTCCAGCCCTTATCGCACCGGGGCCGAAGCGCGGCAAGTCGCCGACTCGACGGGGCGTGCCCGTGTCATGCGACCGTCATGCGCGGGCCGAGGGAACGAGCTGTCGGAGGAAGGCGGCGCCGGCCTCCGACCCGGCTTCGTCCACCCAATGTTCCACGCCCGGGCACCACACCGTCTGCACGGGCACCCCGAGTCGGCGCAGCGCCGCCTCCGCCTCCGGGCCACGGGCGAAGGGCACGACCTGGTCGAGCTCGCCATGAACGAGCAGCACGGGCGGGTGGGCGGCGATGGCGTGCTCGAGCGCGGCGGTGGCGAGGAGCGCGCCGGAGTAGGCCAGGATGCCGAGCGGGGCCGGGATGCGCCGCAGGCCGGTGTGGAGCACCATCATGGCGCCCTGGCTGAACCCGGCGAGTGCCACGGCACCGCGGTCGAGGCCGAGCCGCGCGCATTCGCCGTCGATGGCAGCGTTGAGCGCCGGGGCGGCAGCGGCGGCGCCGGCCTCGAGCACGGTTGGCGTGCGGTCGTGCAGGCTGAACCACTGCCGTCCCGGAGCGCCTTCAGGTCCGCCGAACTCGAAGGGCTGCGGCCCGTCCGGCGCCATGAAGGCGGCATGGGGCAGGGCGGCGCGCCAGGGTTCCACGAACGCCGCCATCTCGAGGGCGTTTGCGCTGTAGCCGTGGCAGAGCACGACGAGCATGCGCGGCGGCCCGGCCATGGCATCCCAACGCACGTGGCGGACCGGCCCGCTGTCATCCATCTGTCGTATCCCTTGGCAACCGTCGGAGAGTGTGGCCCCCTGACAGACGCAGTGGGCTTGGGCGGGTTTCGCGCAGGATGCAAGCAGGCCTGCAAGGAGCCGACGTATGCCACAGCCGCGGCCGATGCCCCGGTCCGCACCTGCGATCATGCCCACCGCCTCGGTCGCGCTCGATCTCCTCCGGGCTCTCGCGGCCAGTAACGGTCTTTCCGGCGTGGCCCACGGAGCTGGCCAGGCATGCGGCAAAGCCGAGCTTCAGCCTTTACCTGTTCATCATGCCTTGCTGCTGACCCATGCGCCCTGGCTGGCCGTTCTGCCCGCGCTCGCCGCAGCCGTGGTGTTCGGCCTCGTGTTCGAGCCACAGACTGCGCGATTGCGGACCGTCCTGTCCAAGGCGGTCCACCGCAGGCCGGCCTAGGCGGTGGCCGGCTTCGGTCCCGTGGTGACGCGGTTCGCGCCGAGCCCCACCGGGCGGCTGCACGTGGGCCACGCCTTCTCGGCCCGGTTCGCGCGGGAGCGGGGGGTGCGCTGCCTGCTGCGGATCGAGGATATCGACCTCGTGCGCTGCCGCCCAGAGTTTGCCGCGGCGCTGGAGGCCGACCTGGCGTGGCTGGGGCTGGCATTCGATGGACACGTGCGGCGGCAGTCCGAGCACCTGGTGGAGTATGCGGCTGCGCTGGGGCTGCTCGAGGGCATGGGGCTGCTCTACCCGTGCTTCTGCACGCGGGCCGACATCGTGGCGGCCGGGCATGCGCCGCACGGGCCGGAAGGGTCGGTGTACCCGGGCACCTGCCGCGCGCTGCCCGGCGCGGAGCGGGCGGCGCGGCTGGCGGCCGGGCTGCCCTATGCGCGGCGGCTGGACATGGCGGAGGCCGTGCGCCGCGTGGGCCGGCTCACGCGGCATGAGGCTGGCGACGGGCGCATCGCGTGCGACCCGGCGGCGTTCGGGGACCTGGTGCTGGCCCGAAAGGACGTGCCGGCCAGCTACCATCTTTGCGCGACGCATGACGACGCGTTGCAGGGGGTGACCTTGGTGACCCGCAGCGACGACCTCCGCGCGGCGTCCGACGTACACCGGCTGCTGCAGGCGCTGCTGGGCTGGGCGGAGCCGGGCTACGCGCATCACCCGTTGCTGCTGGACGCCTCCGGGCGGCGCCTGGCCAAGCGGGACGCAGCGCCGACCATCGCGGCGCTGCGGGCAGCCGGGCTGGGCGTGGATGAGGTTTGGCTCAGGGTTGAACGAGCGCCACGGTCGCGGTGACGGTCGCCGTGACTTCCGTGTCGCCCGCCTCGGTCTCGATCGGGGCGGCTGCGGCCGTGTTCGCGCGGGCCATCATGGGGCGGAAAACCGGCTGTGACGGGTCCACGACGAGGGCCCGGACGGGGCCGGCGCGCAGCCCGGCGGCCTCGGCCACAGCGCGGGCCTGGTCGAGCGCGATCACGGTCGCGGCGGCGGCCAGGCGGTTGCGTGCGCCGTCCAGCTCGGCCTCGCGGGGGCGAAGGGCCGCGCCCTCGATCGTGTTGGCGCCACGGTTGAGCGCTTCGGTCAGCACCGGGCCGAGCTTGGCCGCCTCGAGCGTGAACGTGACGCCGAGGCGCCCCGTGTATCCCACCACTCGGGCGGCGCCGGTGCGTGTTGGGTCCAACTCGGCGCGGAGGGTGGGGCCCTGGCTTCGGATGCGCTCGGCCCCGGTGGTGCCGAGCCAGGCCAGCAGCGGGCCGGAGCCGGCGGCCAGCGCGGCCTGGACCTCCGCGCCGGTCCGGCCGCGCGCCTCGATGGCGATCGATGCGTCGGCCACCGTATTGGGCAACCTGTCCCGGGCCAGGCCGTGCGTGGTGACGGTCGGCGGCTCCTGCGCCGACGCGGGGGCGGCCGCCAGCGCGAGCGCGAGGGCGGCCGCCCGGATCATGCCGCGACCACGCGCTGGCGCTGCTCGCCGAGGCGCTCGATGCCGAGGGTCATCGTCTCGCCGCCTTTCAGGAAGCGGGGCGGCTTCTTGCCCATGCCGACGCCGGGGGGTGTGCCGGTGGCGATGAGGTCACCCGGCTGGAGCGTGATGAAGTGGCTGACGTAGCTCACGATCTTTCTGGTGTCGAAGATCATGGTGCGGGTGCTGCCGTCCTGCATGCGCTCGCCGTCGATGTCGCACCACATGTGGAGCTGGCCGGGGTCGCCGACCTCGTCGGGGGTCACGAGCCAGGGGCCGACCGGGCCGAACGTGTCGCAGCCCTTGCCCTTGTCCCAGGTGCCGCCGCGCTCGATCTGGTATTCGCGCTCACTCACGTCGTTGATGACGCAGAAGCCGGCGACGTAGGCCATGGCGTCGTTCTCGGGCACGTAGGAGGCCTTGGTGCCGATGACGATGCCGAGCTCGCACTCCCAGTCGGTCTTCTTGGAGCCGCGGGGCAGTTGCACGTCGTCGTTCGGGCCCTGGAAGGCGCTGAGCGACTTCAGGAACACGATGGGCTCCTTGGGGATCGGGTTGCCGGTCTCGGCTGCGTGGTCTGCATAGTTGAGGCCGATGCAGACGAAGTTGAGCGGGCGCGGGACCGGGGCGCCGATGCGGCCGGGGGCCATGGCGGGCAGGCTCGAAGGGTCGAGCGCGGCCAGGTGGGCGAGGCCCTGGGCGGAGAGGGCATCGCCAGTGAAGTCCTTCACGTGGGCGGAGAGGTCCCGGAGGGAGCCGTCGGGCGCCATCATGGCGGGCTTCTCGTGGCCGGGCTCGCCGATGCGGAGGAGTTTCATTGTGTGTGGGCTCCTAGGGTTGATGCGTGCTGCTCCCCTCTCCCCAGCCCTCTCCCGCGAGGGGAGAGGGAGCAGGCCTGCCCCCTCCCTTGGCGGAAAGGGCCGGGGGAGGGGGGTTAAAGGGTCCAGCCGCCGTCGATGACGATGGTCTGGCCGGTGATGAACTGGGTTTCGTCGCTGCCGAGATAGACGGCGCAGGCGGCGATTTCTTCCGGGGTGCCGAGGCGGCCCATGGCCTGGCGGGCGATGAAGGCGGCGCGGGCGGCCTCCACGCTGCCGGCCTGGGCGGCGTTGGCGGCGATGCGGTCGTCGAGGCTCGGGGTCTGCACGGTGCCGGGGCAGATGGCGTTGCAGCGGACGCCGTGCTTGACGGTGTCGGCCGCGACGGACTTCGTGAGGCCGATGACGGCGGCCTTCGTGGTGCCGTACACGCAGCGGCCCGGCGCGCCCTTGATGGAGCTGGCGCCGCTCGACATGTTGATGATGGAGCCGCGGCCGCGCTCGATCATTCCCGGCAGGGCCGCCTGGATGCAGCGGACCATGCTGCGGACGTTCAGCGCCCAGGCGAAGTCCCACTCGTCGTCCGTGCTGTCCAGCACCGTGCCCTGGTGCACGTAGCCGGCGCAGTTGAACAGGATGTCGATGGGGCCGGCCGCCCCCAGCACGCGGGCGATGTCGGCGGCGTCCGTGGCATCCATGCGGTGCGTGGTGATCCCGGCCCCCAGCTCGGCCAGCTTGGCCTCGTTCAGGTCGGTCGCGATCACGCGGGCGCCCTCGGCCACGTAGGCGAGGGCGGTGGCGCGCCCGATGCCTTGCGCTGCGGCAGTGATGAAGGCGGTGCGGCCCGCCAAACGTCCAGCCATCAGTGGCTGTCCCGGGATTCGCCGCGGGTCGCCACGATGTCGAGGTAGAGGGTCGCGGGCTCGAGGCAGGCGCCCGACGAGTGTTGGCCGACCATGGAGCGGTAGATTTCTTCCCAGGGCGTCTGGTGCTCGAGCTTGGGGGGCACCCAGGCGGCGCGGCGGGTGGCGAGCTCGGCCTCGGGGATGAGCACGTCCACCTTGCGGCTGTTCAGGTCGATCCGCAGCACGTCGTTGGTGTGCAGCAGGGCCAGGCCGCCGCCGACCGCCGCCTCCGGGCTCACGTTCAGGATGGAGGGGCTGCCGGAGGTGCCGGATTGGCGGCCGTCGCCGAGCGTGGGCAGCGCGTGCACGCCGGCCTTCAGGAGGGCGGCGGGGGGCTGCATGTTCACCACCTCGGCGCCGCCCGGGTAGCCCACGGGGCCGGCGTTTCGGATGACGAGGACGCAATGCTCGTCGATGTTCAGCGCCGGGTCGTCGATGCGGTCGTGGTAGTCCTCGGGGCCTTCGAAGACGATGGCGCGGCCCTGGAACACGTTGGGGTGCGCCGGGTCGGACAGGAAGCGGGCGCGGAACTCGGGGTCCACGACGCTCATCTTCATCACGGCGCCGTCGAAGAAATTGCCGGACAGGACGGCGAACCCGGCGCTCTCCTTCATGGGGCTGCCGTAGGCGCGGATGACCTCGCGGTCCACGGCGGGTTTCTTCGCGAGGTTCTCGCCCAAGGTGCGGCCGGTGCAGGTGAGGGCGCCCTCGTGCAGCTTGCCCGCGTCCAGCAGCTCCCGCAGGACGGCCGGCACGCCGCCGCCGCGGAAGAAGCCCTCGCCGAGGAAGCGCCCTGCGGGCTGCACGTCCGCCAGCAGCGGGATGTCGGCGCCCAGGCGCTGCCAGTCCTCGAGCGTGTGGTCCACGCCCATGTGGCGGGCGATGGCGATCATGCTGATGGGGCAGTTGCTGCTGGCCCCCAGCGCGGCGGCGGCGACCACGGCGTTCTCGAAGGCCTGCTTGGTCATGATCTGCGAGGGCTTCAGGTCCTCGTGGACCATCTCCACGATGCGGCGGCCGGTGTGGTAGCTCATCCAGCCGCGCTCCTTGTGCGGTCCGGGGATGGCGGCGCAACCGGGGAGCGACATGCCGAGGGCTTCGGCCAGGCTGTTCATGCTCAGTGCCGTGCCCATGGTGTTGCAGTGCCCGGCCGAGGCGGCGGAGGCGGCGACCATGTCGATGAACTCGTCGTAGTTGATCTTCTCCTCGGCGAGCAGCTTCCGCCCCTCCCACACGATGGTGCCGGATCCGGCGAGGCGGCCGTTATACCAGCCATCGAGCATGGGGCCGCCGGAGAGCAAGATGGCGGGGATGTTGACCGTGGCGGCGCCCATGAGCACGGCCGGCACCGTCTTGTCGCACCCGGCCGTCAGCACCACGCCGTCGATGGGGTAGCCGTGGAGGACCTCGACCAGGCTGAGATAGGCGAGGTTGCGGTCGAGCGCCGCCGTGGGGCGCTTGCCGCTCTCCTGGATAGGGTGGATGGGGAACTCGAGCGGGATGCCGCCCATGTCTCGAATGCCGTCCCGCACCCGGTCCGCGAGGCCGACGAGGTGGCGGTTGCAGGGGGAAAGGTCCGAGCCCGTCTGCGCGATGCCGATGATGGGGCGGCCGGACTGGAGCTCGCCGCGCGTGAGGCCGAAGTTCATGTAGCGCTCGAGGTAGAGCGCCGTCATGCCGGGGTTGGCCGGGTTGTCGAACCAACGGCGGCTGCGGAGCGTGCGGCCGGGTCCGGGCGTGCCTTGGGGGCTGTGGTCGGGCATGGTGGGCGTTTCCGTTGATTGGCCGTTGGGCATGGGGAGGCTGGCCGCACGGCGCCAGCCTGTCAACGCGCCCGCTGGAAGCAGGGACGCCCTATTTCATCGCGCCGTGCTTCTCCAGCCATGCCTGGATTAAGGTGGCGACCTGGTTCGAGTTGTCGTCCAGCATCATCATGTGCGTGTTGCCGCTCACGCCCTGCTTGGGCAGCTCCAGCACGTCCGCCGTGCCGCCGGCATCGCGAAGGGCCTGTGCGTATCGGTCGGCGGCGGCGCGGAGCGCGGGCCAGGGGGCTGCATCCGTGTGGTCGCCCCAGACAAAGAGGTGCGGAATGTCCTTCACGCGCGCCAAGTCCACCTTGGCCGGGTCGGGCGCGCCGGAGCCTTCCACGACGACAAGGGCCTTGATGCGGTCGGGCGCGGTAAGGGCCGCCTGCATCGCGAAGGCGGCGCCCTGGCTGTGAACCACGACGAGCGATGGGCCTACGGCTTGCACGTAAGCGTCGTAGGCGGCCTGAGTTGTGGCGTCGCTCGTGGTCCAGCGCGGCACGGCCATGCGGGCCATGCCTTCGGCGCTGGCGGCGGGGAAGCGGGAGTCGGGGTAGGCCACGCGCTTCGCCGGGTCTATGGACCAGCTTCCGGCCGGGCCCATGCGGAACAGCTCCCAAGCCTGTTGCATAGGGCGGAATACAGGCGCGCCCTCGGCCATATCCGCGCGCGGGAAACCGGAGCGGCCACGCTCGAACGCGTCCGAGACGTACACGGTGTGGCCGGCGCGCAGGAAGAAGTCCTCCCAGCCCGGGGCGCCGTCGGGCTTGGTCTGATACACCGAGCCGGACAGGCCACCGCCGTGCCAGAGCATCAGCGGGTAGCGGGAGCGCGGGTTCGCGAGGCGCGTGTAGTGCGCATACATTTGCCCGGCCACATACTCGCCGTTCGGGTCCATCGTCATGAGCGGGCCAGAGGCGGTGTAGCGCGCCTGAGTCACGGGCTGGCCGCTGACGGCGGCGATACGGCCGCCGACGAACAAGGAGCCCACTCGCTCGACCTCGTAAGCGGAGGCGGGAGCGGCGGTCTGCACGGCCATGGCCAGCAGCAGGGCGAGTGTCAAATGGCGCAGCATTGGCGCGGTCCCCCGGTTCTGTTCTTCGTTGTGCGGGACGCTAGCGCGGACCCGATCGTTCCGTCTATCGTACCGGCTCAGTGGGCCCGCCAGAGGCCCGAACGGGAGGATGTTCGCATGATCCAACGCCGCACGCTTCTGGGCACGGCCGCCGCCGGCCTTGCCATGCCCGCCATCGTGGAGCGGGCGAACGCGCAGAGTCAGTTCGATTGGAAGCAGGCCAAGGGGGCCAAGATCGAGGTGAACTTCGCGAAGTCGCCGCGGGGTGACGTGTTGATGGGGGCCCAGAAAGAATTCGAGGCGCTGACCGGGATTTCGGTGGGGTCCGAGCAGATTCCGGAGCAGCAGCAGCGGCCGAAGGTGGCGATCGAGATGGCGTCCGGCCGGCCGAGCTTCGACGTGGTGAACGTGGCGATGCACGTGCAGAAGCGGCTGATCGAGAAGGGCCGCTGGATGGAGGACCTTCGCCCCATGATCGCCAACCCGGCGCTGACGGCGCCCGGGCTCGACATGGCCGATTTCAGCCCGGCGACCATCCGCGCGGCCACGGGGGCGGACGGCAAGGTCAACGTGCTGCCGCTGAACCAGGATCTGTTCATCCTGTTCTACAACCGCGAGATGTTCGACGCGGCCGGGCTGCAGCCGCCGAAGACGTATGACGAGATGATGGCGGCGGCCGCCAAGCTGACCGACAAGAGCAAGGGCGTGTATGGCTTCACCGGACGGGGGCTGAAGAACGCCAACGTGGTGCTGTTCGACAACATCCTGCTCGGCTGGGACCAGGAGACCATCACGGCGGATGGCCGCACGCTGCTGACGGACACGCCGGCCGCGATCGAGGCGGCGACCTGGTATCAGAAGATGATGCGGGAGTATGCGCCGCCGGGCTCGGTGGGGTTCAACTGGAACGAGTGCCAGACGACGTTCGGCCAAGGGCGGGCTGCCATGTGGTGGGACGGGATCGGGTTCTCGGCGCCGCTGGTGGACCCGAAGGCAAGCAAGATCGTAGGGAAGGTCGGGTTCGCGCCCATCCCGGCGGGGCCGAAGGCGCAGCACTCGGCCACGTTCATCGACGGCATCGGCATCCCGGCGGCGAGCAAGAACAAGACGGCCGCCTGGTTGTATGTGCAGTGGGCGACGAGCAAGACGATGTTCCCGAACTGGCTGCGCGCCGGGGCGGGGACGCCACCACGCTCGAGCGCGTATGGGGACGAGGCGATCGTGAAGGCGAGCGCGTTCCCGAAGGAGTGGTTCGACACGACGCTGACGAGCCTCAAGATCGCCCGCAGCGGGTTGCCCGAGATCGTGCCCGTCACGGAGTTCCGCGACACGATCGGGGTGGCGCTGACCAACATCATCGGTGGCGCGGACCCGGCGAGCGAGCTGAAGCGTGCGACCGAGGCGTTCAAGCCGGTGCTGGCGAAGGCGAACGAGGCTTAGCGGCCTCACACCCTTCGTCATCGCGAGGCCCGCTCGGGCCGCGGCGATCCAGGGGCGACCGGAACCTGCCCTGGCGGCCCCTGGATCGCCGCGCCTGCGGCTCGCGCTGACGGATTGAAGCGGCGAGCTCTCGATCCGTGGTTGAACCGAACGCCCGCTCGACCAAGTAGGGTGGCAACGATCCGGGCCCCTCTGGCAGGGACGTTGGCCTGCCGGGCCAACCAACCTTGCGATGTCGGACGAGCGTGCGTGGCGTTGTGCCGTGCGCCGTTCTGCCCGGAGATCGCGTGTGCCCGATATCCTGACCGTGACCTTGCTCGGCAAGGCCCTGTGGCTTTGGCTCCTCTTCCTGGCCATCGTGGGCGCGCTGCTCGCGTTCGACCTCGGCGTGCTGCACCGCAAGCGGCCGGGCGCCGGACCCGTGCCGATGGGGATCGGCGCAAGCCTGAAGCTGTCGGCATTCTACGTGGCGGTGTCGCTCGCGTTCGGCGCCTGGGTGTGGTGGTCGCTCGGGCAGGAGGCCGGGGTTGCCTACCTGACCGGGTTCATGGTCGAGAAGGTGCTGGCGCTCGACAACGTGTTCGTCATCTCCATGATCTTCGGCTACTTCGCCATCCCGCCCGCCTACCAGCACCGCGTGCTCGTCTGGGGCGTCCTGGGCGTGCTGTTGCTGCGCGGCGTCATGATCGCGCTCGGGGCGGCGCTGATCGAGCAGTTTGCCTGGATCCTCTTCGTGTTCGGCGCCTTCCTGGTGTTCACCGGCGCCAAGATGCTGCTGACGAAGGCGCAGGAGGCCGACGTGTCGCAGAACCCGCTCCTGCGCTGGCTGCAGCGCCGCATCCGGGTCACGGACCGGCTGCATGGCGAGCGGTTCGTGGTGCGGCTGCCCGACGCTTCGGGGCGAATGGTGCGGCATGCGACGCCGCTGCTGCTGGCGCTCGTGCTCGTGGAGCTGGCGGACCTGGTGTTCGCGGTGGACAGCATCCCGGCCGTGTTCGCGATCACGACGGACCCGTACCTCGTCTATACCTCGAACATCTTCGCCATCCTCGGCCTGCGGGCGCTGTATTTCGCGGTGGCGGCCATGGTGCACCGGTTCCACTACCTGCGGCACGCGCTGGCGCTCGTCCTGGTGTTCATCGGGGGCAAGATCTTCTGGGCGCACCTGGTATCCAAGCCCGACCCGGTGTTGACGCTCGCCGTAACGGTGGCGCTCCTGGGTGGTGGCGTGCTGGTGTCGCTGTGGCGGACGGGCCGGGTGGCGGAGGGGGTGCGGTGAAACAGGTCGAGCAATTCGTCGAGCGCAGCCTGCTTGCCGCGCGGTGGTTGCTGGTGGTGTTCTACGCCGGGCTGGCGCTCGCCCTGGCGGTGTATGCGGTCAGCTTCGCGGGCAAGCTGCTGAAGGTGGCTGCGGGCACGTTCAGCATGAACGAGGAGGAGATGATCCTCGCCATGCTGGGGCTGATCGACGCCTCGCTGGTCGCCTCGCTCGTGGTGATGGTGATGATCTCGGGCTACGAGAACTTCGTCAGCCGGTTCGATGACGCAGGCAAGGGGCAGGAGCTGAGCTGGCTCGGCAAGCTCGACAGCGGGAGCCTGAAGGTGAAGGTGGCGTCGTCGATCGTGGCGATCAGCTCGATCCACCTGCTGCAGATCTTCATGCACGCGGAGAACTACAGCAGCGAGCAGTTGATGTGGTTCACGCTGATCCACCTGGCGTTCGTGGTGTCGGCGTTGCTGCTTGGGCTGCTGGACCGGATGATGGCACGGACGCATTGAACTCTCGCGAGCGTATTTCGTTACGAAGCGGATGCAGCCCGAGGTTTCGATGCAACCGCTCTCGCGCCGTAGCGCCCTCTCCGCCCTCCTGCTGCTTTCCGGCTGCGTGGGCCAGGCCTACCCGCCGCCCATCCTGGTGCCGCTGCGGCGCTATGAGCTGTCGGCCGACGTGCTGTTCCCGTTCGGCTCGGCGGTGTTGCGTCCCGAGGCGGCGGGCGCGCTCGACGAGGCGTTGGCCTCCATGCGGCAGACCTACCCCTACCCGGTGATCCGCGTAGAGGGGCACACGGACAGCATCGGGTCGGATGCTGCCAACGATGCACTCTCGCTCGCGCGCGCCGAGTCCGTGCGGCAGTTCTTGATGTCCCGCGGCATCCCGCCCGGCGCGATAACCGTCGAGGGCTTCGGCAAGCGGCGGCCAGTGGCGCCGAACACGCAGCCGAACGGGGCCGACAACCCGGCCGGCCGTTCGCGCAACCGTCGGGTGGAGTTGGTGGTCACGCCGTCGTAGGGCAATCCAAAGTCGCCGGTGAATCATGTTGCACATACGAACTATTCCTGCGCAGGTGGAGGTAGTTCGGAGGTGCGCATCATGATCACCAGCCAGCGGTATTCTGCGGGCGCTCTGGCCATGTTGGCAGCGCTCGTCTGGTCGAATGGTGCCGGGGCGCATTGGATCCCGGGCTACACGGTCGTCGATAGTGGCGGCGTGGTGACGATTAGCGTTGCGGCCAAGCTTTCGGCCGATGAGGTGCTGAACTCTCACCCGACCGTGGGGCTGAGCGGAAAGTTCTCGTTGCTGGACGTGGGCGTCGTCGTGGTGTCGGGCACCACGGGAGCGTTTGGCGATGCGAGGCAGTTCCGGCCGTCCCTGGTCCTGACTTCGGCCTTTGCGCGGCCCGTTCCCGTTCCCGACGATCCGCGCATCTTGAACCTCGAGTTCGACTTCGTCGGCATAACCCCGCTCGCGCCGGGGTCGAGCCTGGGCTCGTTCTCGTTCGTGCCCGACGGCCCGGGGCGTGCGTTCACCTTCGTGGGCCAGGCGGACGATCTCACGGGCAGCGTGACCGTGAATTTCGGGACCGTTCCCGCCGACCTGCCCGAGCCGGGCACGATGGCGTTGATGGCCGCAGCGCTGGGCGGTCTGGCGCTCTCCCGGAGGCAGCCCCGGACCTAGTCCGGCCTACTCGCCCGACAACTCGCGGCGCTGCTTCTCGAGCTCCTCCGAGTAGCGCCGCAAAGCGTATTGCTCCGTCAGCACGCCGATGACCTTCATCGATTCCGGGCCATCCACCACGGCCAGCTCGTCGCTTTCGGCCGCCTCGAACATCTGGACGGCCTCCTTGATCGTCATCTGGGGCAGCAGGACAACCTTGTCGTGGCGCACGACGTCTCCGAGCAGCGCGGCCGAGTCCGGGGCGGAGTGCGCTTCGCTGGTGGCAAGGATACCCGCGTAGCGCTCGGCTGCGTCCACGGCGATCACCCGGGCCACGCTGCCGAGGGCGAAGCTGCGGCGGAAGGTCTCGAGCGTCATGTCGATCGGCACCCGGCGGAACTCCCGGCGCATCATGCGGCCCACCGTGAGGTTACGCATCCAGCCCACGTCCACTGCGCTGCGGATGGCCTCGCCGCGGAGGTGGAAGCGCCAGGTTGCGAAGCTGTAGCCGAAGGTGCGGCGCACCGTGATGGCGCTGACGACGGAGGCCGCGAGCACGGCGACCGTCATGGGCAGCGAGCCCGTGCTTTCCAGCGCCAACAACGCCATGGTCAGCGGGCCGCCGACGACGGCCACGGCCAGCGCGCTCATGCCCACCAGCGCGCAGATCACGGCCGGCAGCGCCTGCACGACCGTGACCATGGCCAGGGCCGCCGCGAAGAGCTTTCCCAGCAGCGCGCCCAGGAAGAGGGATGCGAAGAAGAGGCCGCCGCGGAACCCGGCCCCGATGCTGATGGCGGACGCGACCGATTTCAGCACGATGAGCATCGCGATGTGGCCCATGGTGTAGGGGGCATCGAGCGCCACGCGGAGCGCGCTGTGCCCCGAGGACAGGACGGCGGGGGTCACGAGCGCGAGGCATCCGATGGCGAGGCCGCCGAGCGCCGGGCGGAGCCAGGGCGGCACTCCGCTGCGGCGGAACAGGTCCTCCACCACGGTCACGCCGCGCATGATCGCGATACCGCCCAGGGCACACACCATGCCGAGCGCCAGCAGCGGCACGTAGTCCACGGCCTCGATGGAGGAGGGGACCCGGATGTCGAACCCGACCCCGCCCCCGGTGATGACGCGCATGACCGAGACAGCGCAGATGGCGGCCATGACGACCGGGGCGAGGGTGGCCAGCGAGTAGGTGCCGATCACGAGCTCGAAGGCGTAGAAGGCGCCCGTGAGCGGGGCGTCGAACGCCGCCGCGATGGCGCCGGCTGCGCCACAGCCCACGAGCACCCGGAGGTCGCTGCGCCGCACGCGGAAGGCAAAGCCGATACGGGACGCCATGGCGGACCCGATCTGCGCATACCCCGCCTCGAGCCCCACGGAGGCGCCGACCCCGTTGGACCAAACGGTCTGGCCGACGACCACGATGCCGTCACGAAGCGACATCCGGCCGCCGTAGAGCGCGTTGGCCTCGATGGGGTCGATCACACGGCCGGGGCGCCACTTGGCCAGGGCCAGCCCCGCCAGGCCGAGCACGAGGCCGCCGACCGTCGGCACCACGAGCGCCAGCAGCGGCTGCACCGCCACGCTCGAGGACAGATACTCGCCCGGGCCCAGGCGGTAGAACGCCGTGTGCATGAGCTGCGCCGTCTCGCCCATGGCCACGACCACCAGCCCGGCGCACAGCCCGACGGCGGCCGCCAGCACGACGAGCCATATCTCGTCGCCGCGAACCAGGGCGCGCAGGGTCTGCGGCACCTGCTCCACCTGGTCCACCCATTGGCGCCACACGCGTTTGACCACGGCTGCGACTGGCGCTGGCCTGTATTGGAGCAGGGTGGGACGCGCCATGGGCGATCGGCCGGTTGCGAGGGGTCCGTTCTGCGCCCGGTGGGCGCCGTGATCAATCCACCTTCCGTCGGGAAACGTGAATATCCGCTAACCTGGGGCGGCAAGGCAGGGCTATCGCTGCCGCCTCGGGCACGCCAACTTGCGGCATGACCGCAATCGATCCCTTCATGCTCAACCCGCACCGTGGCGTGCCGGGGCTGACCGTGCTCACGAGTGCCGGGTTCCGGCGGGCGAAGGCCGAGATCGAGTCCTGGCCCGGCTATGCGCCGACGAGGCTGGTAGCGCTGCCCGGCGTCGCTGCGGAGGCGGGGGTGGCCTCGGTGCACGTCAAGGACGAAGCCGACCGATTCGGGCTGGGCAGCTTCAAGGCGCTGGGCGGCGCCTATGCGGTGCTGGGCGCGGTGCGGGCGGAGCTGGCGCGGCAAGGGGTGGTGGCCTCTGCGGCCGAGCTGCGGGCGGGGCGGCAGGAGGCGGCTTGCGTGACGGTGACGAGCGCCACGGATGGCAACCATGGTCGGAGCGTCGCCTGGGGCGCGCAGATGTTCGGGGCGGCCTGCGTGATCTTCGTGCACGAGGCGGTCAGCGAGGGCCGGGTGGCGGCGATCGCGGCGTATGGCGCCGAGGTGCGGCGAGTCCCGGGCAACTACGACGATGCGGTGCGGGCCGCGTCCGAGGCGGCGGCGCGGGAGGGTTGGTTCGTGGTCAGCGACACGTCCTACCCGGGCTACACCGAGGTGCCGCGGGAGGTGATGCAGGGATATCGTCTGATGGTGGACGAAGCGTTGGACCAGGTGCCGGACGCGCCGACGCACGTGTTCATACAGGCCGGGGTGGGCGGCGTGGCGGCCAGCGTGTCCATTCATGGGCGGTCGCGGCTCGAGCCCGCGCCGGCGCTGGTGGTGGTGGAGCCGGACGAGGCGGCCTGCCTGCTGGCGAGCGCCCGGGCGGGCGCGATCACGGCGGTGGGCGGCGCACTGGACACGCTCATGGCCGGCCTGGCCTGCGGCGAGCCGAGCCTGATCGCCTGGCAGGAGCTGGAGCGCGGGGCGGCGGCGTTCATGGCCATCCCGGACGACGCGGCGGTGGACGCCATGCGGCGACTGGCGGCCCTGGGGGTCGTGGCGGGCGAGTCGGGGGGCGCCGGGCTGGCAGCGCTGCTGCGGCTGGGCCGCGACGATCGGGAGGCCTTGGGGCTGGGACCGGACAGCCGCGTGCTGCTGTTCAACACCGAGGGTGCGACGGACCCGGTGCTGTACGAGCAGCTGGTCGGGTGAAGGCGCTCGAGGCCGCCTGGGTGCAGCTCGGGCTGGCCGTGCTGCTGCTGGGGGCGAGCTGGCCGGTGACGAAGCTGGCGCTGCTGGATGGGGCGGCGCCTTCATGGTTTGCGTTCGGGCGGGCGGTGCTGTCCGGGCTGGTGCTGGCGGTGCTGCTGGCGGCGCGTAGCCAGGTGCGGATGCCGGGGCGCGCCGACGTGCCGGCGCTGCTGGCGCTCGGGCTGCTGCAGCTGGGCGGGTTCTTCATCCTGGCACACGAAGCGGTGGCGTGGGTGCCCGCGGGGCGCACGGCGGTGCTGTCGAACGCGACGCTGGTGTGGACGGTGCCGATCTCGCTGATGGTGGCGCAGGAGGCGATCCCGCGGCGGCGCTGGGTGGCGGCGGGGCTGTCGGCGCTGGGGGTGGTCGCGCTGGTGGGGCCGTGGTCGATCGCCTGGGAGGGGCCGGCGCTGGTGGGGCACGCGTTGCTGCTTGGGGCGTCGCTGTGCTGGGCGGTGGCGATGGCCATCGTGCGGCGCTGGCCGCCGCGGGGGAGCATGTTCCAGCTGCTGCCATGGGCGTTCGGCCTGGCGGCGCTGATGCTGCTGCCGCTGGCGCTGGCGCATGCGCCGGGGCGGTGGAGCGGGCGCGGGCTGGTGGCCCTGGGCGCGATCGGGCTGGTGATGGGGCCGCTCGGCACCTGGTGCGTGGCGCAGGCGACGACGGCCTTGCCGTTGGTGGTGGCCTCGGTCGGGCTCATGGCAGGCCCGGCCGTGGGGCTGCTGCTGTCCGTGCTGTTCCTGGGCGAGGCGTTCACGGGCAGCCTGGCGCTGGGCACGGCGGCGATCATGTCGGGGGCGGTTGTGGCGGCCACGGGTGGGCGGCGATGAGGTTGCGGGTGGTGCGGGCCCCTCACCCCAACCCTCTCCCGGGGGGAGAGGGAGCAGCCGTGGTGCTGTTGCATGGGCTGTTCGGGTCGGCGGCGAATTGGGGGCGGGTGCAGCGGCGGCTGGCGGAGGCCCATGACGTGCTGGCGCTGGACCTGCGGAACCATGGAAGCAGCCCGCACGGCGTGGTCGAGGGGTATGCGGCCATGGCGGAAGACGTGGCGGAGACGCTGGCGGCCGAGGGCGTGAAAGCGGCGTCCGTGGTGGGGCATTCGATGGGCGGCAAGGTAGCGATGGCGCTCGCCCTGGCCCATCCGGCGCTGGTGACGCGGCTGCTCGTGGCCGACATCGCACCGGTGGCCTACGAGCCGCACTTCCGCACCATCGCGGCAGCAATGCAGGCCTTGCCGCTGCACCCGGACATGACGCGTGCCGAAGCCTCCGCGGCGTTCGAGCCTGCCGTGCCCGACCCGGTGCTGCGGGGCTTCCTGCTGCAGAACCTGCGGTTCGGGGGGGCCCCGGGCTGGCGGATCGGGCTCGAGGAGATTGCGGCCGGGCTGCCTGCGATCGAGGGCTGGCCGGCGTCGGGGCACTACGATGGCCCGGTGCTGGTGCTGCGGGGCGAGCAGTCCGACTATGTGCGGCCGGAGCACCGCCCGCTGTTCCGGGCGCTGTTTCCGGCCGTGCGGTTTGCGACGCTGCGGGATGCGGGGCACTGGCTGCATGCGGACCAGCCGGACGCATTCCTGGCGACGGTGCGGGCGTTCGTGGGGTAGCGCCTATTCGGTGAGGGTCGGCACGAGCGACAGGATCAGCAGCGCCGCCATGAGCCAGTTGAAGATGCGGAGCTGACGCCGGGTCCGCAGTAGGCGAGCGACTCCGGCGCCGAGGAGGACCCAGATGGCGCTGGCGGGCCAGCTCACCACCAGGAACACCGCGAACATGCCGAGCGCCTGGGCGAGGGCGCTCTGGCCCGGGTCGCCATAGGTGGCGATGGCGCCCATGACGATGACCCAGGCCTTGGGGTTGACCCATTGGAACAGCGCCGCCTGCAGTATGGTGAGGGGCTTCGAGCCGGAGGGGGCGTCGGGCGTGGCCGGCTCGGCGCGGGCGATCTGGACGGCGAGGAACAGAAGATAGAGCGCACCCACCCAGCGCATGACCTCCTGGATGGCTGGCGCGGCCCGGAGCGCCTCGCCCAGCCCGGCGGCCACGAGCAGGACCATGAGGGAGAAGCCCAGCGCGATGCCGGCGAGATGCGGCAGGGTCCGGCGCACGCCGAAGCTGGCACCCGAAGCGGTGAGCATGGCATTGTTCGGCCCCGGCGTCGCGCACATGGTGAAGGCGAACAGGACGAACGGCAGCATGGATAGGACAGCGCTCATGACGCGAGTGCAGCACGGCTCCGGGTCCGCGAGGGCTGCATTCGTTGCGGGTCAGTTCAACGGTTCAGCCACCAGAACCCGGCGTTGAGCCAGGTCGCGTAGCTCACCCAGGCGAGATAGGGCACGAGCAGCGCGGCGGCTGGGCGGCTGAGGGGCCAGAAGGCACGTAGGGTGAGCGCGATGCTCGTCCACAGCGCCACGATGCCCACGAGGCCGAGCGCCGGGCTTTGCAGGCCGAAGAACAAAGGTGGCCAGACCGCGTTGGCGAGAAGCTGCCAGCCCCACAGGCGCAGGGCAGCGCGCTTGGCCTCGAGCGCCCGGTCGATCCGGCGCCAGACCAGCCAGGCGGACACCCCGATCATGGGGTAGAGCGCCGCCCAGACGGGGCCGAACAGCCAATCGGGCGGGGCACCGGGTGGGCGGGCGAGGGTGCGATACCAGGTACGGACGCTGACGGCGGTGAAGGCGCCGCTGGCGACGAACACGAGCATGCACAGGCCCACGAAGCCGATCAGGGCCAGGAAGCTGGAGCGGCGGGCGCGGCGGTCGGGGGGTTCGATGGTTTGGAAGACACGGACCTCAGGAGCGGGTGGTGGGGTAGCGGGGCAGGCCGTCGGCAAGCTCCACCCAGGGCAGCTGTCCAGCGGCCATGGTATGGTCGCGCGGCGGCACGGCCTCGGGGTGGTCGAGGCTGGCCGTGGTGACGTCGATCTCGTCGGGGCGGCTCTGGTAGGTGAGGCTGGTGCCGCAGGCTGGGCAGAAGCTGCGGGTGATGCCGGGGCTGCTGGCGTGGGTGCGGGGTTGGCCCGTGATCTCGAGGGTGGTGGGCGGCACCGTGAACCAGGCCACCATGGGCGCGCCTGTCGAGCGGCGGCAGTCGGCGCAGTGGCAGATGGTCTGATTGGTGGCCGCTGCCGCCGTGCGATAGCGCACCTGGCCGCAGCGGCATCCGCCCACGAGCGTCATCCGGTGCCTTCCCGCCGCCAGGCGGCGACCACGAGGGTGAGCAGGAGGGGGAGCGCGGCCCAGGCGGGGAGGAGCGGCACGGCGTCGATTGCGGTCACCACGTGGTCCCGGCGGCGGACGAGGCCGACCCAGCCGGCGCCCGCTGCGTCGCGGCCGGGCTCCACGCGGCGGAGGTCGGGGAGCGCGCCGCCGACGAAGCGGGCGCTGCCGCCGGTTTCGCGGGCGAGGGGCTGGAGGATGCTTGCCGTGGCGCGGAGGTCCGCGAACTCCAGAGGGTTGGCGAGGGTCGCGGCCACCCACGCGGTGCGGACCCCGTCGGATACGGCATGGACGCCGGGCTCGGGAGCCAGGATCTCGGCGGTGGCGCGGCCGGGTCCTTGCGAGCGGAGGGCCACGGCGCGGGTGGTGCCGTCGGGCGTGGTGATCACGATGCCGGGCAAGGTGGATTGATCCTGGGCCGTGCGGCGCTCGATGCGCATGGTGCCGGCCTCGATGCGGGCCGAGAGGGCTTCCTCCTCGAGGGCAGGCTCCTTCATCAGCCAGTGGGCGATGCGGCGGAGCAGCTCGGCTTGCGGGCCGCCACCCTCGTGGCCGCGAGACCAAAGCCAGATCTGGTCCGAGAGCAGCAGCGCCACCCGGCCTTGCTCCACCCGGTCCAGCAGCAGCAGGGGCGCGCCGTCCGCAGCCGACATGAGGGTCTGCGAGTCCGGGCCCGGCGTGCTCGCGGGCTGGATGTGGCGATACCACGGTCCCCAGTTCGCGGGCGTGCCAAGGCCCTCCGTCACGGGGTGGCGGGCGCCGAGCGGCGTTGTTTGCGGGCGGAATGCGCCATCGGCCACGGGGCCGGGGCGGACGGGGAGCACGCCGCCCAGGGCGGTCGCGGCAAGGCTGGTGGCGCCGGTGAACTCGGGCCCGGCGCTCAGAAGCAGCCCGCCGCCGCCCCGCACGTAGTCGGCGATGTTGCGGAGGTATAGCGGCGGCAGGATGCCGCGGTTCTGGAAGCGGTCGAGGATGATGAGGTCGAAGTCGCGGATCTTGACCTGGAACAGCTCCCGCACGGGGAAGGCGATGAGCGCCAGTTCGTTGAGCGGCGTCATGTCGTCGCGCTCGGGCGGGCGCAGGATGGTGAAGTGGACGAGGTCCACGGCCGGGTCTGCCTTCAGCAGGCGGCGCCAGGTGCGCTCGCCGGGGTGGGGCTCGCCGCTGACCAGCAGCACGCGGAGGCGGTCGCGCACGCCGTTGATGGCGACCACGGCGCGGTTGTTGAGGGTCGATGCCTCACCGGGGAGCGGCTCGGCCTGGAGTTCGACGACGATGGGTCCGGCCCGGGGGATGGCGATCTCGAGCGGGACCTCGCGGCCAACCGGGACGGGGCGGATTTCGGGCGGCTCTCCGTCGCGGCGGATGGACAGGCGGGCGGTGCCTCCCTGCGGTGCCGGGCCAAGGTCGTCGACGGCGACGCGGAGGGTCACGGACCGGCCGACGAGGCCGAAGGAGGGTGCCTCGACGATGCGGACGCGGCGGTCCGTCTCCTCTCCGGTGGCGGCGATGAGGGCGTGGAATGGGGCTGGCAGCGGTGATTGCGGTCGGTCGTGGACCTGGCCGTCGGTGATGGCGAGGATACCGGCGAGGCGCACGCGCGGAATGTCGGCGAGCGCGCGGCCGAGGGCGGCGAACAGCGCGGTGCCGTCGTGGCCGCCCTCCGGGACCTCGATGGTGCGGAGCTCGAGGCCTGGGAGCTTGGCCGCTTCGGCGAGCACGTGGTCGCGGGCGCGGTCGGCGAGGCGGGTGCGGTCGCCGACGTTCATGGAGTCCGAGCGGTCGATGGCCAGCAGCGCGATGTCCGGGAGGGTGTCGCGGCTCTCGCGCACGAGGCGGGGGCCGGCGAGCCAGGCGAGCAGCACGGCGAAGGCGAGCGCACGCCACAGCGCGCCGCGCGCGCGCCGCAGCAGGGCGGGCGCGAGCGCCAGCAGGCACATGGCGGCGAGCGCGCCCACGACCCAGAGCGGGACGGAGGGGTCGAACCGGAGCGCGGCCCAGGCCTGTTCCAGCCTCATTGGCCCAAGCGTTCCAGGATGGCAGGCACGTGGACCTGGTCGCCCTTGTAGTTGCCGGTGAGGGCGTACATGACGAGGTTCACGCCAAAGCGGTAGGCCAGCACGCGCTGCCGGGCGCCGCCAGGGACGGTGGCGTAGGGATTGCGGCCCTGCGCGTCGGTGGCCCAGGCGGCGGCCCAGTCATGGCCCCCGATGATGACGGGGGACACGCTGTCGTTGCTGCGGTCCTGGTCGCGCTGCACCCATATGGGGCCGCCGGCGAAGCGGCCGGGGAAGTCCTGCAGCAGGTAGAAGCTGCGGGCGAGCACGTGGTCGCCGTTGAGGGGGGCCAAGGGCGGCACGTCGAGCCCGGCGGAAACGCGGCGAAGGGCGGCCTCCGCACCGGGGGCGAAGCCGTCGCCGGAGCCGCTGCCGCGCGTGTCGACGAGGATGATGCCGCCGGCGCGGATGTAGGCGTTGAGCGCCCCGGTGGCCCGGCCGTCGGGCTCGGCGCTGGCGAGGACGGGCCAGTAGAGCAGCGGGTAGAAGGCGAGGTCATCCTGGCCCGGTGTGACGGCCATGGGCTCGCCGAGGGCGGCGGCGGTGCGGCGGTTCACGTAGGCGCTCAGGCCTTGCAGGCCGGCGCGCGACACGCCATCGACCGTGGCGTCGCCGGTGACGACGTAGGCGAGGCGGGTCTCGAGCGCGGGGGAGGGTTCCGCCGCGTAGACTGGAAGGGCGAACAGGAGCAACGCGGCGGCGGCGGGGCGGAGCAGGCCGCGGAGCCAGAGGGAGAGCAGGAGGTCGATCGCGAGCAGCGCGATGGCGGCGGCGAGCAGCGCCGGGCCGAGAGAGCGCTCCTGCGCATCGTCGCCGAGCGGGAGCAGGGTGGCGCCTGGGGCCGGCGCGGCTGCGGCGAGCGGGGGTAGGGCGGCGCCGAGATTGAGCGCGCGGCGGCCGCTTTCGGGACCATACAGGCCGGGCGGATGCATTGGCGTGACGATGGGGGTGGCGAGCTCCGTCGCTTCCAGACCGACCGCGGCGGGCGGCGGGCGGCCGATGACCCCGAAGCCGTCGAGCAACTCCGCGGGCGCCAGCAGCGCGTCCGGCGCGGCCCCGGCGACGCCGGCGCTGAGCTCCACCACCCGGCGCAGCATGTCCACGAACAGGCCGGAGAGCGGCAAATTGGACCAATCGGCATTGGCCGTCACGTGCACCAGCACCACGCGGCCAGCGCCGAGCGGGGCGGCTGTCACGAGGGGTGTGCCATCCTCGAGCGTGGCCCAGCTGCGGGCGGCCAGCGTGGCGCCGGGCTCCGCGAGGACCTGGCGCTGCACCAGCACTTCCGCCGGTACGGCCAGGCCCGTGAAGGGGGAGGCGGCGGTGAATGGCGCCAGCGCGGCCGGCTTGCTCCAGGAGAGGGCGCCGCCGAGCTGGCGGTCGCCTGCCAGCAGGCGCACGGGCAGCAGCTTGTCGGCCCCGCCCTCGCCCGTGGCGGCGGCGAGGCGAGGCCCGGCGAAGCGCAGCAGCAGGCCGCCTTCCTCGACCCACTTTCCCACCTGCGCGGCCGCGGTGCCGTCGAGCGTGCCATCGACCATGACGAGCACGGAGAGTGGGCGCGTGAGCAGCGTCTCCAGCGTGCCGTCGCGTAGCTCGGCCGTCGCAGCCAGGGCTCGACGGACATAATAGAGGGGGCCGATGAGCGGCGTGTCGGCGCCGTCTTCGGGGGCGAGCAGGCCGACGGGGCGGCGGCGCCAGCGCTCGTCGAGCAACCAGGTGCCCGCGGCGCTCGGCGGACCATCGAGCGCGAGCCGGGCGAGCTGGTTGCGGAGCTCCTGCGGCAGCGAGATTGGGATTTCGGCGCTGGTCGTCCCAGCCGCGATGATGGCTTCGGCGCGGGCGAGGGTGCGGCCATCGCCTGTCTGCGCGAGCACGGCCACGGGCGTGTCGACGGGTTGCGGCAGGGTCTCGACGCGGGCCACAAGGCGCTCGGACTCGGAGCGGGGGGTGCGGAGGGTGCGCGCCTGCAACGGGTCCGGGCTGCGGCGCTGGACGGGGCCGGCGGCGGCGAGGGCGCGCTGGAACCCGCCATCGGAGGGGGCAGCCACACCGTCCGCGATGTGCACAACGGCACCCGCCGACACGCCGCGCAAGGCGCCGGCTGCCGCCTCGAGGTCTGGCAGCCATGGCTTCGGGCGGAGTGCCGCGAGGCGCGCGCGCAGCTCGGGCGAGGGAGCGGCAGGGCCGAGCGTGGGGGCCTGGCCGGCCTCGGAGGGTGCGGTGGTGAGCAGGCGGACCGGGCGGGCCTCGCGCGCCGCCTGGTCCAGCACGCGGGAGGCGGCTTCCATCCGAACGGCCCAGGCGGGGGCGGCGGCCCAACCATCGTCGATGACGAGCAGCACGGGGCCGGTGCCGGGGAGTCGCCCGGCGGCGTTCAGCACGGGGCCGGCGAGGCCGATGACGACCAGCCCGGCGGCCAGCATGCGCAGCAGCAGCAGCCAGGGCGGCGTGCGCGACGAGGTCCGCTCCGCCGCCCGCAGGCCCTCCAGCAGGCGAATGGCCGGGAAGAGCTGCGTGCGCGGCGAGGGCGGCGTGACCCGCAGCAGCCACCACAGCGCGGGCAGGGCCAGGAGGGCGAGCAGGAGCCAGGGTGCCGCGAAGATCATCGCGTCTTGGACAGCATCATCAGCGGCGCGCCTCGGACAGCGCGACATACAGCCCGAGCAGCGCCGCCTCGGGCGCGTGGTCCGTGCGATGGGTCGAAAACCCCCAGCCGGCGGCGGTGGCGAGCGCGTTCAGGCCGTGCAACTGGGCGGCCAGGGCGTCGGCATAGCCTGTGCGGATGCCTTCGACCCGCTGCACGAGCTGGTCGCGCTCGGCCTCGGTGCCCTGGAACCGGACGCGCCCGGCGTAGGGGAGCAGCGCCTCCGCGGGATCCAAGACCTGCAACAGATGGCCTTGGACGGGGGTGGCGGCCAGGCGGGCGACCGCCTCGCGGATGGCAGGGAGGGGGGAGAGCAGGTCCCCCACGATCACCACACGGGCGAACCGAGGCAGGGGGGCATCGGGCGGGAGGCCGCCGCTATCGGGCATCTCGGCCAGGGCCTGGGCCAACGCCTCGAGCGCGGTGCCGCCGCCCCGGAGCCGGGGCGGGCCGCCGAGGAGCCGCACGCGCTCCCCGCCTCGGAGCAGGAGCGAGGCGAGGGCCAGCACCAGGAGGTCCGCCCGCTCCCGTTTCCACGGCACGGCGGCGCCGGAGCGCCAATCCATGCTGGGGGAGGCGTCGCGCCAGAGATAGACGGTCTGCGCGGCCTCCCACTCGGTCTCGCGGACATAGGCGCGGTCGGTTTTCGCACTCGCCCGGCTGTCGATGCGGGAGCGGGCGTCGCCGGGGACGAAGGGGCGGTATTGCCAGAAGCTGTCGCCCTGGCCCACGCGGCGGCGGCCGTGGACGCCCTGGGCCACGGTGGCGGCCACACGCTGGGCGGCCACGAGGAGCGGCGGCAGGCGCGCACCGAGGCCTTCGGCGCGGCGGGCGGTCTGGACGCCGGCTTGGGGGCTGGCCCTCACCCGATGATGCCGACCAGGCCGTCGATCACGTCGGGCAGGACCACGCCCTCGGCGCGGGCGGAGAAGT
>JBBROS010000006.1:0-108836 GCA_038229135.1 Acetobacterales bacterium | reverse complement strand
TGGACCGACCTCCGCCAAATGCCCGCGCGCCAGCAGGTCGGCTGCTGTCTCGGCAGCATATCGCCCCTCCAGCACCAGCTTGCCAGGCCGGGCGATGCGGGGCCAGAAGCTGCTGGGCCAGTGTTCCGAGTGGAAGCTCGGCATGTCGATCGCCTGCTGGATGCCCAGGCGATGGTGGACCATGCGAAGGAAGAAAATGAGCTGCCACTGGTCCTGCTGCTCGCCGCCCGGCGTGCCGAACGCCATCCAGGGTTTTCCCCCGCGGAGCGCCATGCTCGGGCTGAGCGTGGTGCGGGGGCGCTTGCCCGGCGCCAGGCTGTTGGGCAGGCCGGGGCGGAGCCAGAACATCTGGCCGCGTGTGCCCATTGGGAAACCGAGACCCGGGACCACCGGGGAGGATTGCAGCCAGCCGCCCGAGGGTGTGGCGCTGACCATGTTGCCCCAGCGGTCGATGGTGTCGATGTGGACAGTGTCGGCGCCGATCACGCCGAGGCGGGCGACGGTCGGCTCGCCGGCACCGGGGTCGCGGGTGAGCATCTCGGCGCGGGCGGCGGCGCTGTGGTCCACCCAGGGCGTGTGGTTGCCGACGCTGCCGGGGCGCAGGTCCATGGAGGCCTTGGCGCCCACGAGGCTGCGGCGGCGGTCGTTGTAATCGGGCGAGAGCAGCGTCTCGATCGGTACGCCTGGGGCGTCGCCGTAGTAGCCCTCGCGGTCGGCGTAGGCGAGCTTCATGCACTCGATGACGGTGTGGATGAAGTCGGGGCCGACCGGGTCCATGGCGCCGACGTCGAAGCCCGCCAGGAGCGCGAGCTGCTGGGCCATGACCGGGCCTTGGGACCAGGTGCCGCATTTGAGCAGGGTGTGGCCGTGATAGTCGTAGGTGAGCGGGGCTTCGACGGTGGGGCGCCAGGCGGCCAGGTCGGCGCCGGTCAGCAATCCGCGGTGGCGGCGGCCGGAGGCGTCGAGCACCTCCGTGCGGGGTACGAAGCGATCGATGGCCTCGGCGACGAAGCCTTCGTACCAGGCCCGGCACGCGACTTCGATCCGGGCCTCGCGGGTTGGGCCGACGGCTTCGGACAGGATGCGGGCGTATGTCGCGGCGAGGGCCGGGTTGGCGAAGAGGGTGCCGAGCTCGGGCACCTGGCCACCGGGGAGGAACACGGCGGCGCTGCTGGGCCACTCGGCCTCGAAGAGCGGGCGCACGCTCTCGATGGTGGCAGGGATCCGGGCGACCATCGGGATGCCGCGCTGGGCGTAGCCGATGGCGAACTCGAGCACGTCCGCCAGCTCCCACGTGCCGTGCTCTTGCAGCAGCATGCACCAGGCGCCGAATGCGCCTGGAACGACGGCGGGGAGCAGGCCTGTGCCTGGGATGAGGTCGAGCCCCAGCTCGGCGAACCGGTCGAGCGTGGCGGCGGCGGGTGCGGTGCCCTGGCCGCAGATGACGTGCTGCGAATTCGTGCGGGCGCTGTGCAGGATGATCGGCGCGTCGCCGCCTGGGCCGTTGAGGTGTGGCTCGGCAACCTGGAGCACGAAGGCCATGGCGCAGGCCGCGTCGAACGCGTTGCCGCCGCGTTCGAGCACCGCCATTCCGGCGGCGGAGGCCAGCCAGTGCGTGCTGGCGACCACGCCGAAGGTGCCGGCAATCTCGGGACGGGTGGTAAACACGGCGATCTCCGGTTGCAGTGATGCAATTGTAACGCGAAGGTGCGTCCGAACCAAACGGAGCTGGCCAGTGCTGATTCTGGTGGTGGGTGCGAGCGGGGCGGGGAAGGACACGCTGCTGAACGGCGCGCGGGAGGCGCTGGCCGGCGCGCCGGTGCGGTTCGTGCGCCGGGTGATCACGCGGCCGGCGGCGGATGGCGAGGGACCCGGGGTGGAGGCGCATGAGAGCGTGTCGGAACAGGCCTTCGCGCTACGCCGGGCGGCAGGTGATTTCTCGCTGAGCTGGCTGGCGCATGGCCTGCACTATGGCATCCCGGCCGATATCGGGCACGACCTGGCGGCCGGGCGCGTGGTGGTCGCCAACGTGAGCCGGGCGGTGGTGGCGGAGGCGGCCGAGCAGTTCCCGGTGGCCGTGGTGGAAGTGACGGCGCCCCCGGCGGTGCTGGAGGCGCGGCTTGCGGCGCGCGGACGGGAGGATGCCGAGGATGTCGCGCGCCGGTTAGCACGGCAGATCGAGCTGCCGTTGCCCGTGCAGCGCATCGTGGTGGTCAACGACGGCGAACTCGAGCTCGGCTGCGAGCGGATGGTGGCTGCGTTGCGGGCAGCCTCGGGGGACGTGCTGGACTAGCGGAACGGTACGTAGATGCCGACGCCGGGGGGCGGCAGATACTGGCGAGGCGGCGGAGCGTAATACACTGGGGGCGGGGCGTAATAGCCGGGGCGAGCGTGCCGCTCGCGCCATTCCTCCCGAGCGTAGCGCTCGCGCTCCCAGCGCTCGTCCCGCCCATAACGCCGATCGTCCCGGTCCCAGCCACGACGGCCGTGTTCGTAGTAGTCGCGCTCGCGGTGCCGCTCCCAGGGCGGGTCGGCCAAGGCCGGGGTGGCCAAGGCGATGAAGGACAATGCGACGAATGCGAGCCGTGCGGTCATGTTCATGAGACCTCCAACGCGGACCGGGCAAAGCCGTTCCGGTTACACCACGGCGCGCTCGTATTGTGGCGGAAGCTTGGGCGGGACGCCGAGGGCCGCCGCCGCGCGGAGCGGCCATCCGGGGTCGGCGAGCAGCGCGCGGCCCAGGAAAACGAGGTCGGCTCGGCCATTGGCCACGATCTCGGCCGCGAACTCCGGCGTGCGGATAAGTCCGACGGCCCCGGTGGCGATGCCGGCTCGGTCGCGGAGAGCTTGGGCGAAGGGCACCTGGTAGCCCGGATGCAGCGAGGGCACCTTGATGGTGGGCAGGATGCCACCGCCCGAACAATCGATGAGGTCCACGTCGCCGCGGGCGCGGAGCCATCCTGCGAGCTCCACCGAGTCGTCCAGCGTGAGGCCGCCCTCCATGTAGTCGGAACAGGAGAGGCGAACGAAGAGGGGCAGCGTATCGGGCCATACCGCGCGGACGGCGTCGAGCACGTCCATCAGCAGCTTGGCGCGGCCGCGGAGGTCCCCGCCATAAGCGTCGTTGCGCGTGTTGCCGACGGGGGAAAGGGCGGAGTGGATGAGGTAACCATGCGCGGCGTGGACCTCGACCACCTTGAAGCCGGCGGACAAGGCGCGGCGTGCCATGGCGGCGAAGCCCTCGACGACGTCGTGCAGTTCGGCCGCGGACATGGCGTGCGGTGTCACTGCGTTGTCGTGGAACGGCAGGGCGCTCATGGCGTCCGGCACCCAGCCCCCATCCTCGGGGCGGAGCGCGCGGCCGCCCTCCCACGGGCGCTGGCTGCTGGCCTTGCGGCCGGCATGGGCGAGCTGGATGCCGGGAACGCCGCCGGCATACTCGATCAGCGCGACGAGGCGGCGCAGGAAAGCCTCGTGCGCGTCGGAGTAAAGGCCGAGGCAGCCCTGGGTGATGCGCGCCTCGGGCGACAGGTGCGTCGCTTCCGTGAACACCAGCCCGGCGCCCCCCATGGCCTTCGCGCCGAGTTGCTGGATGTGCCAGTCGTCGCCGAGGCCGTCATGGGCGCTGTATTGGCACATGGGGGAGACGACGAGGTGGTTCGGGATCGTGACGTCGCGGAGCGTGAGCGGCGTGAACAGGGCGGGGGTGGGGCGGGCCATGGGGGTCCTTCAGAGCAGGCGGCCAGAGCGAGAGGCCAGAACACGCAGCCAGAACAGGCAGCCGGTGCAGGCGACCACAGCAGTCGTCGAGAACAGGCGGCGGCGCTTTCGTGCAGCGCTGGCCGGCCCTGGTCAATACCGTGCGGGCTCGGCGTGCGATGACGCCGGCAGTGCGTTTCCTGCCCAGGCCAGGCCGGGCTACATGCCTGCCATGACCACCATCCTCTCCATTCAGTCCTGGGTCAGCACCGGCCATGTGGGCAACGCGGCCGCCATGTTCCCGCTGCAGCGGCTGGGGGCGGAGGTGTGGGGGGTGCATACCGTGCAATTCAGCAACCACCCGGGGCACGGCGCCTTCACGGGCCAGGTGTTCACCGGCGGTGCGGTGCGGGCGCTGATCGACGGGATCGCGGCGCGGGGGCTGCTCGGGCGGTGTGACGCGGTGCTCAGCGGCTACATGGGCGAGGCCGCGATCGGGGAGGCGGTGCTGCATGCAGTGGCGGAGGTGCGGCGCGTCAACCCGGCCGCGCTCTATTGCTGCGACCCGGTGATCGGCGACACCGGGCGGGGCGTGTTCGTGCGGCCCGGCATCCCTGAGCTCCTGGCCACCCGGGCGCTGCCGCAGGCCGATGTTCTCACGCCCAACCTGTTCGAGCTCGAGCACTTGGCGGGGCATGCCTGCCCCACGCTGGCGCTGGTGCTACGGGCGGTGGGCGCGCTGCAGGGGCGGATGGCGGGGCGTGGCGTGGTGCTGGTGACCAGCCTCCGCACGGAAGAGACGCCGGAGGGGGCGCTCGACATGTTGGCCGCCGACCGCACGGGGGCGTGGCGGCTTCGGGTGAGGCTGCTGCCGATCGCGCCAAATGGGGCGGGGGATGCGGTGGCGGCCCTGTTCTTGCTGCACCTGCTGCGGACCGGGTCCGCGGCGGCGGCGCTCGAGGCGGCGGGGAGTGCGGTGGCCGGGCTGCTGGAGCGCACGGCGGCGGCGGGCGCGGACGAACTGCTGGTGGTGGAGGCGCAGGAGGAGTTCGTGCGGCCGTCCCGTTGGTTCACGGCCGAGCCGCTCCGTGATTTCGTGCAACCTTCATAGCCGCTTGTGCTTTGCGTCCCGGGCCGAGGGTTGCTGCCTTCGTGCTGCCGTGATCGCTTGCATAGTCTTATCACGTTTCCGCCCAGCCTGGATGGCCGCATGCGTTTTCTGAAGATCTACCGCCGGGTTCTATCCGCGCTGGGCGATGACCGTGCGTTGGCCGTCATGCTCGGGGGGGCAAACCTCATCGTTGCCGCGCTGCAGTTCCTCGACCCGATGCTGTTCGGCCGGGTGATCGCGCTCCTGACCGAGAGTGACAAGCTCGGGCGCGACGAATTGTGGGCGCAGGCCTGGCAGCTGCTGGGCATCTGGTTTGCCGTGGGTGCGGCAGCGATCCTGGCCAACATGGCGACGGCGCTGCATTCGGAGCGGATGGCGCACCGCAACCGCCTGTCGATCATGAACAAGTATTTCCAGCACGTGCTGAGCCTGCCGCTGAGCTTCCACGGCGACATCCATTCCGGGCGTTTGATGAAGGTGATGCTGGGCGGGTCGGACGCGCTGTTCGGGCTGTGGCTGACCTTCTTCAAGGATCAGCTGGCCACGTACGTGGCCGTGGTCGTTCTGCTGCCGCTCACGTTCTTCCTGAACTGGCGCCTGGCGTCGACGCTCGTGATCCTGGTGGTGCTGTTCATCGTGCTGACCGTGCTCGTGGTGAACAAGACGGAAGCAGGGCAGCGGCGGGTGGAATATTACCATGGCCACCTGGCCGGCACGGCGCAGGATGCGCTGGCCAACGTGATGGTGGTGCAGAGCTTCACACGGCTGGCGGCCGAGAGCCGGCTGTTCGGGCAGATCATGGAGGACGTGATCCGCAACCAGTTCCCGGTGTTGAACTGGTGGGCCGTCGTGAACGTGCTGACTCGTGGCGCCTCGACGCTCGCGGTGATCGCGATCGTGGTGATCGGGACGCTGCTGCACATCGATGGCAAGGCGACGGTAGGCGAGATCGTGAGCTTCATGGGGTTCGCGACGCTGCTGATCGGGCGGCTCGAGAGCGCCGTGCAGTTTGCGAGCCGGGTGTTCTTCCAACTGCCGCAGCTCGAGGATTTCTTCGGCGTGCTGGATGCGCAGAGCTCGGTGCCGGAGACGCCGGATGCCAGGGAGCTGGTGGCGCCCTCGGGCGAGGTTGTGTTCGATAGCGTGAGCTTCGCCTACCCTGGCGGCCCGCCGATCCTGGACGAGGTGAGCTTCGTTGCCCGGCCGGGCACATCGGTCGCCCTCGTGGGGCAGACGGGTGCGGGCAAGAGCACGGCGATGAACCTGCTGCAGCGCCTGTGGGACCCCGTGCAGGGCGGTATCCGGGTCGACGGGCAGGATCTGCGGAACGTCACGCTCGAGAGCCTGCGCCGGTCGATCGGCGTCGTGTTCCAGGAGAGCATGCTGTTCAACCGGTCGATCCGGGAGAACCTGCGCATCGGGCGGCCGAATGCGACGGACGAAGAGCTGGAGCGGGCTTGCCGGCTGGCGGACGCGCACGAGTTCATCATCCGCCAGCCGCAGGGCTACGACACGTTGGTGGGCGAGCGGGGCTCCACGCTCTCGGGTGGGCAGCGGCAGAGGCTGGCGATCGCGCGGGCGTTGCTCAAGGATCCGCCGATCCTGATCCTGGACGAGGCGACGAGCGCGCTGGACGCGGCGACCGAGGCGCGGGTCAGCCGGGCGATGACGACGCTCATGAAGGGGCGGACCACCTTCATCATCGCGCACAGGCTGAGCACCGTGCGCGATGCGGACGAGATCCTGGTGTTCGAGAACGGGCAGATCGTGGAGCGTGGCAGCTTCGAGGCGTTGATTGCGCAGCGGGGCAAGTTCGCGGCCCTGGTGGAGACGCAGCTGTCCCCGCAGCTGGCGACGGCTGCGGAGTAGTGCGGCGGGGGGCCTCGCGGCCCTTTCCTTTCTCGCACCTGCGAGACGGGTTGTTGCGGCGGTTGGCCAGGGAGGCGCATGCTTTCATCCCCCGAAGAATAACAAGGGATGAACGTCCATGACCATCGCTGCAATTCTCAAGACCAAGGGCAACGACGTCGCGCGGGTGCCGCCCACGGCGACGATTGCGGAAGTGGCGCGGCTGCTCTCGCACCGTCGCATCGGCGCGGTGCTGGTGACGGATGCGCGGGATCAGGTGCTGGGCATCGTGTCCGAGCGGGACATCGTGGGCAGCCTGGCCGAGAGCGGGGCGCGGACGCTCGAGATGACGGCGGCGCAACTGATGACGAGCGAGCTGCACACCGCCACGATGACGACGACGGTGGCCGAGGCGATGGCGCTGATGACGGATGGCCGGTTCCGGCATCTGCCGGTGATGGAGGGCGACCACCTCGCGGGCCTGGTGAGCATCGGGGATATCGTGAAGGCTCGGATCGACCAGCAGGCCTACGAGGTGGACAGCCTGAAGGCCTACGTGGCCGGGGCGTAGCGCTGCCAGGCGTTCCGCGTCAGGATGCCAGCCGAGTTGGAGGGCGCCATGCAGAATGCGGAACGGATCTGGCAGTTGGTCGAGGCGCATGAGGCCGACCTGGTCGCGATGAGCGATCGAGTCTGGGGCATGCCGGAGCTGAACTTCCAGGAGACGCGCTCCACGGCCGAGCACGCGGCGCTGCTGGAGGCCAAAGGGTTCCGCGTGGAGCAGGGCCTGGTCGGCATCCCGACCGCCGTGCTGGGCGAGTGGGGCGAGGGCGGCCCGGTGATCGCGATGCTGGGCGAGTACGACGCGTTGCCGGGGCTGAGCCAGGAGGCCGGGGTTGCGGAGCATCGTCCGGTGCCGGGGCAGCATGCCGGGCACGGGTGCGGGCACAACCTGCTCGGGGCCGGGGCGATGCTGGCCGCGATCGCGGTGCGGGACTGGCTGGCCGAGCAGGGCCTGCCGGGGCGCATCCGCTACTACGGCTGCCCGGCCGAAGAGGGCGGGGCGGCCAAGACGTTCATGGTGCGGGACGGCGTGTTCGCCGACGTGGACATGGCCATAAGCTGGCACCCGGCCCCGTTCGCGGCGGTGAACGAGGCGTTTTCGCTGGCCATCCTGCAGGTGGACTACGCGTTCGTCGGCCGTTCGAGCCATGCGGCGGCCAGCCCGGAGCTGGGGCGGAGCGCGCTCGATGCGGTGGAGCTGATGAACGTCGGCGTGAACTACCTGCGCGAGCACATCCCGGACAGCGCGCGGGTGCACTACGCCTACCTGGACGCGGGCGGCATCGCGCCGAACGTGGTGCAGGGGACGGCGAAGGTCCGCTACCTGATGCGCGCCGAGGAGTTGCCGGCGCTGCAGGAGCTGGCGGCGCGGGTGGGACGGATTGCCGAGGGCGCGGCGCTGATGACGGAGACGACCGTCGAGCACCGGGTAATCAGCGGGATGAGCAACCTATTGGGCAACGGGCCGCTGGAGCAGGCGCTGCACGCCAACATCGAGCGCTTGGGGCCACCGCCGTTCGATGCGGAGGACAAGGCATTCGCGGAGGCCATCCGGGCGACGGTCCGGCCGGAGGACATCGTGAGCGCGCATGCCCGCTTCGGCCTGGCCGTGACGGACGCGCCGCTGGCGGACCGGCTTGTGCCGCTGGACACCAAGGGCAGCCGCCAGGTGGGCAGCACGGATGTGGGCGACGTGAGCTGGGCGGTGCCGACGGTGCAGATGCGGGGTGCCACCTATGCGATCGGGACGCCGGGGCACTCCTGGCAGCTGACGGCGCAGGGCAAGAGCAAGCTCGCGCACAAGGGCATGGTGCATGCGGCCAAGGCGATGGCGGGCACGGCCCTCGACGTGTTGCAGGACCGCGCGCTGCTCGAGGCGGCGCAGGCCGAGCACCGGGCGCGGCTGGAGCTGACGCCTTATGTGAGCCCGCTGCCAGCCGGGCTCCTGCCGGCGTTCGACATGGCGGAGGGGTAGGGCCGAGCCCTCTCCCTCGTCGGAGGGAGAGGGGAGCCGTGCTACGCGGCGATGTGTCTGAACATGTGGCGCTTGGCTTCAGCGTCGAACTCGGCCTTGAAGGCATGGCGGTCCTTGATGGCGAGCGCTCGGGCCGTGGCGGGGCGGGCGCTGACCAGGTCGAAGTGGCGCTTGAGGTTCGGGTAGTGCGACCAGATGGCCGTGTCAGCCATGCCCTCGCCCAGGACGAAGGGCAGCATGCGTGCCCAGCCCCACACGGCCATGTCGATGATGGAGTAGCCGCCAACCATGTAGTCGTTGGTGGCGAGGTGCTGGTCGAGCAGCGAGAAATGACGCTTGGCCTCGAACATGTAGCGTGTGACCCCGTATTCCTTGGGCTCGGGCGCGAAGTGGCGGAAATGGACGCATTGACCGGCATAGGGGCCGACGCCGCTGGCCACGAACATGAGCCAGGAGAGGGTGGCGCCACGGTCGGCGGGGAGGAACTGGCCGGACTTCTCGGCGAGGTAGAGCAGGATGGCGTTGCTATCGAACACGGTCGTGTCGCCGTCGACGATGACGGGGACCTTCGCGTTCGGGTTGAGTTTGGTGAAGGCCGCGTCGTGCTGGTCGCCCTTGCGGGTGTCGACCGGGATGGCCTCGTAGGGCATGCCGGACTCTTCGAGGAAGAGTGCGACCTTCATGGGGTTGGGGGCGAGGCTGTAGTAGAATTTGAGCATGTTCGGTCTCCGTTAGAGGGAAGCGACGAGGAGCGTGGTGCCCTCGAGCCCGACGACGCGGAGCGTCTGGCCGGGGGTGGGGGTGGTGCCGTCGGCGACGCGGGCGGACCAGGTGCCGTCGCCCAGGGCGACGCGGCCCTGGCCGTGCGCCAGGTCCAGCGCGCGGCATTGCTGGCCCACGAGCCCGGCGTCTGGCGCGTTCACCGTGTCCGCGCCCGGGCTGCGGAGGCGGGTGGCGACGAGGGCGACGAGCGCTGCGGTGAGCGCGACGAACAGCCCCAGCTGCAGCACGATGCCCGGGGTGAACACGGCCGTGGCCGCGCCGGTGAGGATGGCAGCGAGGCCCAGCCAAAGCAGGAACACGCCCGGGGCCACCATCTCCAGCGCCGCCAGCAGCAGCCCGGCGACGAGCCAGATCGCCGCGCCATCGACGAATGCGGGCATCACCGTCCTTGGGTCCACGGTCCGGGCGTGGCGGGCGGCACCGGGCGCGGACCCGTGGGCGGCGGCCGGGGCATGTCGTCGCGGCCGAGGCGCATGGCCTCGATGGCCTGGGTGATGCCGCCCGCCAGCGCGCCTGTCTCGACCGGGATGACGAGGGTGCGGCCGTTCGGGTTGGCGGCCAGGGCGCGGATGGCATCCACGTATTTCTGCGCAATGAAGTAGCGCAGCGCGTCCGCTCCGGCGCCCTCGGCGGCGGCGGCCACGGAGCGGGTGGCTGTCGCCTCGGCGGCGGCCAGGCGCTCCCGGGCTTCGGCGTCCTTGATGGCGGCTTCGAGCCTGGCCTCGGCCTCGAGCACGGTCGCCTGCTTCTGGCCCTCGGCGCGGGCCACGGCGGCCTCGCGCTCGCCCATGGCGCGCGCCACCGTCGCGCGGCGCTCGCGCTCGGCCGTCATCTGCAGGTTCATGGCGGCCACCAGGTTGGCCGGCGGCTCGATCTTGCGCAGCTCGACGCGGCTGACCTTCACGCCCCAGGGGGCCGTCGCGTGGTCGAGCGTGACCAGCAGCTTGGCGTTGATCTCTTCCCGGCCCGACAGCGCGCCGTCGAGGTCCATCGCGCCGATCACGCTGCGGATGTTGGTCATGGCCATGGAGGTGAGGGCCTGCACCAGGTTCTGCGCGCCATAGGCGGCCTTAGCCGGGTCCAGCACGCGGTAATACATGATGCCATCCACCATGACGGCCGCGTTGTCGCGGGTGATGACGGCCTGCTCGGGGATGTCGAGCACGATCTCCTGCACGTTCATGCGGTGGCCGACCTGCTCGACGAGCGGGACCATGAGGTTGAGGCCGGGGTTGAGCAGGCGCGTGAAGGCGCCGAAGCGCTCGACGGTCCAGACCTGGCCCTGCGGCACGGTGCGGACGCCGAGCCCAACTGCGAGCGCCACCACGAGGGCGAGCACGACCAGGACGACAATCGAAGCGGTCATGGGTGCTCCAGGAGGAAGGCGCAGGCGGCGTCGCAGAGCGGATCATGGCGCGTGCCGAGCGCCACTGCGATGTCGAAATGGTTACGGGCGGCCTGCGGGACAACCATGGATCGGTGCCCGGCGGCAGCCCAGTCGGCCGCGAAGGCATCGGTTTGCCGCGCGAACTCGCTGGTCTCGAGGCCGCCGTAGCTGGCGAAGAGGGCGGGGGCCGGCGGGCCCGGGATGTGGTGCGCCGGGATGTGGTGCGCCGGGCTGAGGGCATGGGCGCGGGCGGTGTCGAGGCCGAGCCAGGCATTGACATGGCTGAGGCGGATGGGCTCGAGGTCGAACAGGCCGGAGAGGCTGATGCCGCCGCGGAGTGCGTCGGGTTGGAGGCCGTGGTCGTGCTGCCAGCCTCCGAGCATGAGCATGGCGCAGAGGTGGCCGCCTGCGGAGGAGCCGCCGGCGAACAGGCGCTGCGGGTCGGCGCCGAACCCCTCGGCCGCGGCGTGCACCCAGGCCAGGGCGGCGCGGGCCTGGTCGACGATCTGTTCGAGCGTGGCTTCCGGCGCGAGGGCGTAGTCCATGACGGCCACGTGGATCCCGGCGGCGACGAGGCCGGGGGCAACGCAGCTCTGGTCCTCCTTCGACAGGGCGCGCCAGTAGCCGCCGTGGATCCAGAGGAGCACGGGTCCGCCGGCGGCTCCGGGAAACCAGTCGAGGGCCAGTCTTCGAGCCGGGTCGTACACGAGGTCGGCATGGTGCTGCAGCGCGGCGCGGGCCTGGGCGGATGCATCGCGGTAGCGGGCCATCTCGGCCTCGAAATCGGGGACGGAGGCGCGTGCGTTGTATTCGCGGTCCAGGGTGGACTGGTCCATGTCGCGCCAGACCTTCATGGGACAAGGGTAGCGTGGGGGTGGGGCGGGCGCCAGGGGAAGGTTCGCGCGTGTGGTCACCTCTCCCCCATCCGCTCCTGTATCGGGAGTGGGGAAGGGTTGCTCGTTGGTTCGGTCCGGCGTGTTATGGCGGCCGGCAACAGAAGGAAACGGACATGGACGAGGCGCATACCCAGGACTCTTTGTATGAGCGCGGGCTTCCGATCCGGCGGGAGGTGTTGGGGGCGGAGTATGTGGACGGCTCGATCGCGAACGCGACGGAGTTCATGGCGACATTCCAACGGATCACGACGGAGCTGGCCTGGGGATACGCGTGGGCGCGGCCGGGGCTCGACCGGCGGACGCGGAGCTTCCTGAACCTTGCCATGCTGACGGCGCTGAAGATGCCGGCGGAGCTGAAGCTGCACGTGAAGGGGGCGCTGGCGAACGGGCTGACGGTGGACGAGATCCGCGAGGCTCTGCTGCATGCGACGATGTATTGCGGCATTCCGGCCGGGCTCGAGGCGTTCAAGGCGGCCAACGAGGTGCTGGTTGCCGAGGGTGCCGTGAAGGCAGGGGGCCCGGCCAAGGGCTGATGCGTTTCTCGGTCATCGCGGCGGCGCTCGTTGCCGTCGTAGTCGGGTTCTACGGGACGCTCGCCATCGTGGTCGCGGCAGCGCGGAACCTGGGGGCGGACGGGGCGGAGGTGGCGAGCTGGGTGAGCGCGCTGTGTGCGGGCATCGGGCTCTCGAGCATCACGCTGAGCCTGATGCACCGGACGCCGATCGTGACGGCTTGGTCGTTGGCGGGGGCCGTGCTGATCGCTGCCATGCCGCCCGGCACGCGCATGCCCGAGGCGGTGGGGGCGTTCCTGCTCTCGGGGCTGCTCATGGTGCTCTCGGGCGCGGTGCCGGCGTTGGGGGCGGCGGTGGCGCGGATCCCGGCCTCGATCGGGGCGGCGATGCTGGCGGGGCTGCTGCTGCGGTTCGTGCTGGCGCTGTTCCAGGCGGCGCAGGTGGAGCCGTGGCTCGTGGTTCCGCTGCTCGCGGTGTTCCTGGTGGCGCGGGGAGTGCACGCGGCCTCGGCGCCGCTGGTGGTGATCGTGGCCGGGCTGCCACTGGCGTGGTTCCTCGGGCATCCGCTGCCGCCCGTGACGCTGGGGCTCGCGGCACCGGTGTGGACGACGCCGGCGTTCGACCCGGGGGCGCTGATCGGGCTCGGGGTGCCATTGTTCCTGGTGACGATGGCAACGCAGCAGATCCCTGGCGGAGCGGTGCTGCGGGCGGCCGGGTATGTGGCGCCGATGCGGAGCGCGCTTCTCGTCACGGGGGGCCTCACGGTGGTTCTGGCGCCCTTCGGCTGCTACTCGACGAACCTCAGTTCGCTGACGGCGGCGCTGTGCACGAACCCGGATGCACATCCGGACCCGGTGCAGCGGTGGCGGACGGGGCCAGTGTATGGGGCGCTCTATCTGGCGTTGGCGATCGTTGGCGCCGGGCTGGCGACGATGCTGGCGGGGCTGCCGGAGTTGCTCATCACGACGGTGGCTGGGACGGCGCTGCTCGGGCCGTTGACGAACGCGCTGACGGTTGCGGTCGCGCCGGAGCGAGAGCGGTTCGCGTCCGTGGCGGCGTTTGGCGTCACGGCATCAGGTGTGGTGGCGCTGGGGTTGGGTGGGGCGTTCTGGGGGTTGGTGGCGGGGCTGGCTGTGCTGGGTGCGGAGCGGGTCTGGCGGCGCTAGCAGGTTGCGCGAGCCCAATCGCTTCTCGTGGCCCCTTCCACCCGGACGGAAAGGGAGCAGAGCAGCCCTTCTTTCCGGGGCGGTCGGGTGAGGGCCCGTCAGGTCTCGAGCGACGAGGGCGCCCGCTGGCCGATCATCGCCATCAGCTCGCGCCGCGTTGCCGGGTCGTCGCGGAAGGCGCCGAGCATACGGCTGGTGACCATGCTGACGCCGGGCTTGTGCACGCCGCGGGTGCTCATGCACTGGTGCCCGGCCTCGATGACGACGCCGACGCCGCGCGGCTGGAGGACCTCGTCGATGACGTCGGCGATCTGGGCGGTCAGGCGCTCCTGAATTTGCAGGCGCTTGCTGAACGCGTCCACCACGCGGGCGAGCTTGCTGATGCCGACGACGCGGTTCCGCGGCAGGTAGGCGACGTGGCAGCGGCCGATGATGGGCACCATGTGGTGCTCGCAATGGCTCTCGAGCCGGATGTCGCGCAGGAGCACGATTTCGTCGTAGCCCTGGACCTCCTCGAAGGTACGCTCGAGCAGGGCGCGGGGATCGACCTGGTAGCCGCCGAACAGCTCCTTGTAGGACTTGACGACGCGCTTGGGTGTGTCGCGCAGGCCTTCGCGGTCCGGGTCCTCCCCGGCGAGGCGAAGCAGCGTGCGGACCGCGGCCTCAGCCTCCTCCTGCGTCGGGATGCTCTCCTGAGCGCGCTGCGGGACCGGTTTGTCGGAGATGCTGTTCAACGCGGGAACCCTTGCGCTCTGGTCGATACCGGATGTGGGGGCAAGTTCAGCGGTGGCAACCCGTTGCGTCAGTGCAGGCGTCGCCCGGGGGTCGGGCTGTCGAGGCTGAAGGCGGGGATCTGCACGTCGAACGCCTCCCGCGTGAGGGTCACGCGCATGTGGTAGGCGCCCTCCATGATGCCGGAGGGGGTTTCGAGCGGTGTGCCCGAGGTATACTCGAAACCGTCACCCGGCTCGAGCACGGGCTGCTCGCCGACCACGCCGTCGCCCTGAACCACCTGGATGCGGCCATGCGCGTCCGTGATGCGCCAGGTGCGGCGGAGGAGCTGGACAGTCTCCGGACCGCGGTTTTCGATCTGGACCTGGTAGGCCCAGACCCAGCTGGCGCTGTCCGGGTCCGACTGGTCCTCGAGAAAGACCGGCCGGACCGTCACGCGGATGTTGCGGGTGGTCGCCGTGTAGACGTTGCCGGGCGTCATGGTCAGTCCGCGGCGGCCGCGAGCTGGGCGGGCCGGGCTGCCTCGTCGAGGGCGGAGAGCAGGTCCTCGATGAGGTCGTCGGCATCCTCGAGGCCGACCGAGAGGCGGACGGCGCCTGGCGAGATGCCGAGGCGGTCGCGCTCCACCGGGCCGATGCGCATGTGGGTGGTAGTGGCGGGGTGGGTGGCGAGCGACTTCGAATCGCCGAGGTTGTTGGACACGGCGACGATGCGGCACGCGTTCATCATGGCGAAGGCGGTGTGCTGGTCGGCCAGCTCGAACGTGACCATGGTGCCGCCGCCGCTCATCTGAGCCTGGGCCAGGGCGTGCTGCGGGTGATCGGCGCGCATGGGGTAGAGCACGCGTCGGACGGCAGGGTGGTCGGCGAGGCGGTCCGCGATGCGGGCGGCGCTGGCGCAGGCGGCGTTCACGCGGACGGGCAGCGTCTCGAGCCCTTTCAGGAGCAGCCACGCGTTGAACGGCGAGAGGCTCGGGCCGGTGTTGCGGATGAAGGGCTGCAGCACGTCCTCGACCCATGCCTTGCTGCCCAGCACGGCGCCGCCGAGGGCGCGGCCCTGGCCGTCGATGTGCTTGGTGCAGGAGTAGACGACGATGTCGGCGCCGAGCTCGAGCGGCCTCTGCAGCAGGGGGGTCGCGAACACGTTGTCGAACACCACCAGGGCGCCCGCGTCGTGGGCCATGCTGCAGATGGCGCGGATGTCCAGCACCTCGAGCATGGGGTTCGAGGGGGATTCGAGCAGGACCATGGTGGCGGGCGTGGCGAAGGCGGCGCGCCAGGCCTCGAGGTCCGTGCCGTCCACGAAGGTGGTGTGGATGCCGTAGCGGGGGAGCAAGGTGCTGACGATCCAGTGGCAGGAGCCGAACAGGGCCCGGCTGGCGACGACGCGGTCGCCCGTCTTGAGGTGGCTGAGCATGGCGGCGTGGACGGCGGCCATGCCGGTGGCGGTCGCACGGCAGGCCTCGGCACCTTCGAGAAGGGCGAGGCGCTGCTCGAGCATCGCTACGGTGGGGTTGCCGAAGCGGGAGTATTGGTAGTGCTGAACAGTGCCGGCGAAGGTGGCCTCGGCCTGCTCGGCGCTGTCGTAGACGAAGCCGGAGGTGAGGAAGAGCGCCTCGGACGTCTCGCCGTGCATGGAGCGCGTGGTGCCGCCATGGACGAGGAGTGTTGCGGGACGGAGCGGACGATGGTTGGCCATGGCACCTGCCTCGAGAGAACTGGGCCGTGGATGCCTGCCCCGGCCGCGAGATGCGACTGGGACGGGCCTCTTTAGCGCGCTTGTTTCACCTCGCCGCAATCCGGCCGGACAAATCCCGAGGGCGGCGTGTCAACCGCCAGTTTGTTTAGTCCCAGGGGCGTTGCGCGGTCAACGGCACAACTCTATAAGCATCGCCTGCCCGGGCGACATGGGCGGGTGTAGTTCAATGGTAGAACGGCAGCTTCCCAAGCTGCATACGAGGGTTCGATTCCCTTCACCCGCTCCAGCCGGCAAGACCTTCCATCCACCGTCATCGCGAGCGAAGCGTGGAGATCACGGGTCCGTGGATCGCCACGCCTACGGGTCGCGATGACGAACTTCGTGAGCTAGGCAGCGCACCCCTCCTCCCGCAGCAGGTCCAGCACCGCCTCCTCGGGCACGTCGCCCGTGGTGAACGCCTGGCCGATGCCGCGGACGAGGACGAAGTGGAGCGTGCCGTCGCGCATCTTCTTGTCGCGCTTCATGGCAGCCACCAGGCGTTCGGCGCTGAAGCGGCGGTTTAGCATGCCGGGTGCGGAGGGGAGGCCAACGGCTTCGAGGTGGCGGGCGACGCGGGTGGCGGCCTCGTCGGCCACCAGGCCGAGCCGCGCCGACAGGCGGAAGGCGAGTCCGAGGCCGACGGCAACCGCTTCGCCGTGGAGAAGCTGGCCGCCGTAGCCGACCTCGGACTCGAAGGCATGGGCGAAGGTGTGGCCGAGGTTGAGCAGGGCGCGTCCGCCGCTGGTGGCCTGCTCGCGCTCGTCGTCGCCGACGATGCCGGCCTTGAAGGCGCAGGCGCGGAGCACGGCCTCGGCGCGGGCGTCGGCGTCGCCTTCTATCAGCGCCTGGCCGTGCGCCTCGCACCAGGCGAAGAACTGCGCATCCCCGATCAGCCCGGCCTTCGCGATCTCGGCATAGCCGGCGCGCAGCTCGCGGGGCGGCAGGGTGCCGAGCACGCCGGTGTCGGCCAGAACCATGAGCGGCTGGTGGAAGGCGCCCACCAGGTTCTTCCCGTGCGGCGTGTTGATGCCGGTCTTGCCGCCGACGCTGCTGTCGACCTGCGCCAGGAGCGTGGTGGGCACCTGCACGAAGGGCAGGCCGCGCAACGTGGTGGCGGCGGCGAACCCGGCGAGGTCCCCCACCACGCCGCCGCCGAGTGCGATGACGGTGGTGCGGCGCTCGACCTTGGCGTCCAGCAGGCCGTGGACCACTTCGGCATATCCCTCGAGGGACTTCGAGGCCTCACCGGGGGGCACCACCACGGGGCGGGCCTCGATCCCGGTCTGCGCGAGGCCGGCCATGAGGGTGGCGAGGTGGAGGTCGGCGACCGTGCTGTCGGTGACGACCACGGCGCGCTTCTGCGGCAGCACCGGGGCGAGGAGTGCGCCGGCGCGGCCGAGCAGGTCGTTGCCGACCACGACGTCGTAGCGGGCCGAGGTGAGCGTCACGGCAAGGCGGCGGGGCGGCGCGAAGCCCCGGAGGGCGGCGAGGACGCGGCTGGTGGTGTGGTCCGGCGACTCGTCGCTGCAATCGACGACGAGGTCGGCCTCGGCATAGGTGGGGTGGCGTGCGGCGGCCAGGGCGCGGAGCACTTCGGCGGGGTCCTTGCCGTGGAGCAGCGGGCGGTTGCTGCGGCCCGACACGCGGCGGACGAGCACGGGCAGGTCCACGCGGAGCCAGACGCTGACGGAGTCGGCGCGGATGGCCGCCCTGGTCTCAGGGTCCATGAAGGCGCCCCCGCCTGTGGCCAGCACGAGGGGGTCGCCGGCCAGCAGGCGGCGGATGACCCGGCTTTCGCCGGCGCGGAAATCGGCCTCGCCCCAGCGGGCGAACAGCTCGGGGATGGAGCAGCCGGCCGCGAGCTCGATCTCGGCGTCGGCGTCGCGGAAGGGCAGGCCGAGCCGGGCGGCGAGCCGGCGGCCGATGCTGGTCTTGCCGGCGCCCATGAGGCCCACGAGCACGACGGAGCGGATGGGCGCGAGCGCGGGCGAGGCATCGTCCGTTGCGGGGGCCAACGCACTTGGCGGGGCTGGCGCAGGGTCCGCGAGGGCGGCGTTGTTGCGTGTCATGGTCGGCAACGGTAGCACACCCGGAGTTGTGGCGGCCAAGGGTGGTGAATGAGCCGATTGATACTCGCGATCGTTGCGTTGGTGCTGCTGCTGGGCGTGGTTGGGCTCGTGGTGCTGGGCGCGTTCCCGCCCTCGCCGCGCACGGAGCAGGTGCAGCGGGTGCTGCCGAACGACAAGTTTGCGCCACCCGGCCCGGTCCCCGGTCGATGAGGCGGGGGCGCTGACGCCCATGGGCCGGCACGAGGAGGCGTTCCTCGAGATGCTGGTGGTGGAGCGTGGGGCGGCGCTGAACACGGTGCTGGCATACCGCGCGGACCTCGAAGGGCTGGCGGCAGCCCTGGGCGGCGCGCCGGCGGCGGCGGATGCCGCGGCGCTCCACGCCTATGTGCGGGGGCTCGCGGGCAGTGTCTCAGCACGGACCGCGGCGCGGCGGCTGTCCTGCCTCCGGCATTTCTACCGGTTCCTCGCGCGGGAGGGCGTGCGGGACGACGACCCGAGCCTGCTGCTGGACAGCCCGAAGCTGCCGCAGAGCCTGCCGAAATACCTGAGCGAGGCGGAGGTGGAGTCGCTGGTCGCTGCCGCGGCGGCCGGGCCCGGCCTGCCCGGGCTGGTGGCCCGGGCGGCGCTCGAGCTGCTGTATGCGACCGGGCTGCGGGTGAGCGAGCTGGCCGGGCTGCGGCGGGTCGACCTCGGGCGGGAGCCGGCGCTGGTGGTGCGGGGCAAGGGCGGGAAGGAGCGCATGGTGCTCGTGTCCGCCGCGGCCCAGGCGGCCGTGGCGGCGCTGGTGGCTGCGTCACCGCCGAGCCGCTGGGTGTTTGCGGGGGCTGCCGGGGGCGCGGACGGGGGCGCGGCAGGGGGGGGCGCGAGCGGCCGGGCCATGACGCGGCAGGGGCTGGCCGTGGCCCTGAAGCGGGCGGCGCTGGATGCGGGCGTGGACCCGGCCCGGGTCAGCCCGCACGTGCTGCGGCACAGCTTCGCGAGCCACATGCTGGCGCGGGGCGCCGACTTGCGGAGCCTGCAGACCCTGCTGGGCCATGCGGATATCGCCACGACCCAGATCTACACGCACGTGCTCGCCGAGCGGCTGGCGGAGCTGGTGGCGCTGCATCATCCGTTGGCGGGGGCTGGAACGGGAGCTGGGGCGGGGACGCTGGCGCAGGAGCGGCCGCCGGGCTAGACCCGCGCATGCGCCACTTCCTGGACTTCGAGCGGCCCGTGGCCGAGCTCGAGAGCAAGATCGACGAGCTGCGCCGCATGCAGGAGCCGGGCGGCATCGACATCGAGGCCGAGATGCGGCAGCTCGCCGACAAGGTCGAGGCGCAGATCCGGCTCGTTTATGCGAAGCTGACCCCATGGCAGAAGACGCAGGTGGCCCGGCATCCGGAGCGGCCCAAGGCGCTGGCCTACGTTGCGGCGCTGATCGAGGACTGGACGCCGCTGGCCGGCGACCGGGCCTTCGCGGACGATGCGGCCGTCGTGGGCGGGCTCGGGCGGTTCCGCGGGCGGCCCGTGGTGGTGCTGGGCACAGAGCGCGGGACGGACACGGAGAGCCGGGTTGCGCATAATTTCGGCATGGCGCGGCCGGAGGGCTACCGCAAGGCGCGCCGGCTGATCGAACTCGCAGGCCGGTTCAAGCTGCCGCTGCTGACGTTCGTGGACACGGCCGGCGCGTTCCCCGGGGTGGATGCGGAGGCGCGGGGCCAGGCGGAGGCCATCGCGCGGTCGATCGAGGCCTGCCTCGAGGCGCCGGTGCCGATCGTGGCGACGATCGTGGGCGAGGGCGGCTCGGGCGGGGCGATCGCGCTGGCCTCGGGCGACAGGGTGCTGATGCTGGAGCACTCGGTGTATTCGGTGATCAGCCCCGAGGGGTGTGCGAGCATCCTGTGGCGGGACCAGGCGCAGGCCCCGCTGGCCGCCGAGGCGCTGCGGCTGACAGCGCAGGATCTGCGCGGGTTCGGACTTGTGGACGTGGTGGTGCCGGAGCCGCTGGGGGGTGCGCATCGCATGCCGGGCGAGGCGGTGGCGGCGGTCGGGGATGCGGTGTGGGCCGCGCTGGAGCCGCTGCTGGGGCTGCCGCCGCCTGCGTTGAAGGAGGCGCGCCGGGCCAAGTTCCTCGCCATGGGCCGGGACCACGCCGCGTGAGCGAGGGCGCTGCCGAACCCACCAGCGCGGAGCCGGATGGCGAGGATCGGCGGCGCATCTTCTTTCGCGTGTTCCCGAGCGTGGCGCTGCCGATGTTCCTGGCGGCGATCGACAGCACCATCGTGGCGACCGCGCTGCCGAACGTGGCGGCGACCCTGGGCGACGTGGAGCGCGTGAGCTGGGTGGTGGTCAGCTACCTGATGGCGACCACGGTGGCGGCGGCCGTGTATGGGCGGCTGGGCGACGCGCTGGGGCGGAAGCGGCTGCTGTTCGTCTCGCTCGGCGTCTTCATCGTCGCGTCCGCGCTGTGTGCGTTGGCGCCGACGATGCTGGCGCTGGTGGCTGCACGGGTGCTGCAGGGAATCGGCGGCGGCGGGCTGATGACGCTGAGCCAGGCGCTGGTGGGGGAGGCGGTGCCGGGGCGGGAGCGTGGGAAGTATCAGGGATACCTGGCGTCGGTGTTCATGGTGAGCAGCACGTTCGGGCCGGTGGCCGGGGGGTGGCTGACGCAGCATCTGGGCTGGCAATCGGTGTTCTGGGTGAACGTGCCGCTCGGGTTCGTGGCGGTGGCGCTGGCGTTCCGGCTGCCGGATCGGCAGGAGGCCGGGTCCACGCGGTTCTCGCAGTTGCGGTTCGACTGGCTGGGGCTTGGGCTGTTCACGGCGTTCGTCGTGCCGCTGCTGATGGCGCTCGAGCTGGCGCAGCGGATCAGCTGGGGGGAGGCGCCTGCCATCGGGCTGTGGGCGGGGGTGGCGGCGGTGGCGCTGTGGCTGCTGCTGCGGCAGGAGCGGCGGGCGGCGACGCCCTTGATCCCGGTGAACCTGCTGCGGCAGCCGACCATCTGGCGGGCGGACGCCATGGGCGCCTGCGTGGGAGCGACGCTGGTGGGGAGCGTCACGTTCATGCCGATCTACCTGCAAGTGGTGCGCGGCGTGTCGCCGACCTACGTGGGGCTGATCATGTTGCCCCTGACGTTCGGTGTGGCGATGGGCGCGCTGGTGACGGGGCGGCTCATCAGCCAGACGGGGCGGACGGCGGTGTTCCCCTCCTACGGGCAGGTGGTGACGCTGCTGTGCCTGCTGCTGCTGGCGGCCGGGGGCGACGCGATCCCGACGGTGTGGCTTCCGGCGCTGTTCCTGCTGCTGTCGATGTCGATCGGGACGACGATGCCGGTGGTGCAGATCACGGTTCAGGTAGCGGCGGGGCCCGCGAACCTGGGGGCCGCGTCGGCCTCGGTGCAGTTCAGCCGCTCGATCGGGGCGGCGTTGGGAACGGCGCTGGTGGGTGCCGTGCTGTTCGGGGCGCTGACGCTACGCGACCCGGCGATGGCGAGCCTGTTCGCGGACGTGGTGGAGCAGGGGCCGGCGGTGCTGGCGCATGTGGACGAGGCGGTGCGGGTCCGGCTCGCGTCCGACATCGCGGGCGCGTTCCGGGCGGCGTTCCTGACGATCGGGGCCTTCTCCCTCGCGGCCTTGTTGCTCGCATGGTCGTTGCCGATGCGGCGGATTTGAATTTCTGCAAGCAAGTCGCAAGCATAGGGGCAGCAACGGGGTAGGCGCAATTGAGAAGCGCTCGCAGTCGTTGCCCTTGTGACTTGACTCCCCCGGCGGACCGGCCATGTAGGCTGCATGCGGACCTTCACCGACCTCGACGAGCGCGAAATCCTGGCCCTGGCGATCAGCAGCGAGGAGGAGGATGGGCGCATCTACGCCGATTTTGCCGAGGGGCTGCGCGAGGAATACCCGGACAGTGCCCGCGTGTTCGACGACATGGCGGAGGAGGAGGACGAGCATCGGCGGCGGCTGATCGACCTGTATGTAGAGAAGTTCGGGGCGCACATCCCGTTGGTCCGGCGGCAGGACGTGCGCGGCGCGCCGTCGCGCAAGCCTGCCTGGCAGGTCCGGGCGCTAGGCATCGACGCGGTGCGGCGGACGGCGCGGCAGATGGAGATCGACGCGAGCCGGTTCTATGGCGAGGCGGCGGGGCGAAGCAGCGATGCGGCCATCCGCAAGACCCTCGGCGACCTGGCCGCAGCCGAGATCGCGCACCAGCATGCGGCGAACGCCATCGAGGAGAAGCACCTGTCGGGCGATGCGCGGCAACGGGAGGACGACAGCGCCCGGCGCCGCTTCGTGCTCGAGATCGTGCAGCCGGGACTCGTGGGGCTGATCGACGGGTCCGTGTCCACGCTGGCACCGGTGTTCGCGGCGGCGTTCGCGACGCAGAACAGCCGGGACGCCTTCCTGGTGGGCATCGCGGCCTCGATCGGGGCTGGGATCTCGATGGGGTTCGCCGAGGCGCTGGCCGATGACGGCAAGCTGTCCGGCCGGGGCACGCCGTTGCTGCGGGGCGTTGTGTGCGGGCTGATGACGGTGGCGGGCGGGATCGGCCACACGTTGCCGTATCTGATCAAGGATTTCTGGACTGCGACGGCGCTGGCGGGGGCCGTCACCGTGCTGGAACTGCTGGCGATCGCCTACATCCAGTGGAAGTACATGGACACGCCGCCCGTGTCGGCGGTGGCGAAGGTCATGCTGGGTGGGGCGCTGGTGCTGGGGGCGGGGGTGGCGATCGGGTCGGCGGGATAGGGGGTAACTCGATGGGATTGTCAGTGTCCTTTTCGCCCCAGACTAACGGCACGCCATCGCGAGCGCGGTGCGGCAACCCGGGGGTTTGCGGCGCGCAGTCCTTTCCGCCCCTGGATCGCCACGCCTTCGGCTCGCGATGACGTTCTGGCCGATCTACGGCTAGGTGCTTCGCAGGGGCACTCTCCCGGGCAATGCGAGGGGCATCAATACATAAGCCTCGTGTCGAAGATGTTGCGCATGTCGCCGCGGCGGCCGTCCAGCCAGCAGGTCAGGTTGTGGGTGAAGATCTGGGTGATGCGGGCGTTCTCGCGCCGCACGGTGCTGGCGCTGTGGGGGCTGATGAGGGCGTTGCGCATGGACCAGAGGCGGTGTTCGGGGGGGAGGGGCTCGGGGTCAGTCACGTCGAGCGCGGCGAAGGCGAGGTGGCCTGAGGCGAGGGCGTCGACGAGGGCGGCATGGTCCACCGTCCGACCGCGGCCGATGTTGACGAACATGGCGCCCGGCTTGCAGGCGGCGAAGGCGGCTTCGTCCATCATGCCTTCGGTGTCGGGGGTGTGTGGGGCCGTCATCACCACGATGTCGGCCATGCCGAGTGCGACGTGCAGGTCCGTGGGCGGCATCACGGCGTCGAACAGGGCGGTGTGGGGGCGGGCTCGGTCAGGATCGCGCGCCACGGCCACCGTGCGCATGTCGAAGGCGCGACCGACCCGGGCCACCCCGCGGGCGAGGTCTCCGGCGCCGATGGTCAGCAGGGTGCGGCCGGCCAGGTCGTCGCCGGAGTAGCGCTCCCACCTGCGATAGGCCTGCTCGGACTTCAGGTGGTCGAGGCCGCGGAGGTGGCTGAGCACCGCCATGAACGTCCATTCCGCCAGCGGCCCGGCGTGCACGCCGCGGGCGGTGGTGACGAGCACGCCGCGCTTGTCGAGCCCGAGCCGGGCCACGGCGGGGCCGACGCCGGAGCTCGTCGTCTGCACCCAGGCGAGGCGGCCGAGGAAGGGGAGGTCGGACGGGTCCGGCAGGTCGAACAGGATGCTTGCCCGGCTGAGCATGGCCTGCCACCGGCCCTGCATCTGTGGCGTGCGCTGGAACGGCGCGCCCTTGTGGTCCCCGGGGAAGCGGGGCGTGGGCAGCAGCGCCTTGTCGTGCAGCACCTGCAGGCGGTCCGGCGCGAGGGCGCGGAGCCGGGCCACATGCTCGTCCTCGAGGGGGGAGGCGATGAGGAGGATGTTCGGAGTCGTGGCCATGGGTCGAAGGCACCATGGGGGGTGGGGGGCGTCAACCGGGGGAACGCCTGTCGTTCAGTCCCTCACCCAATCCTCTCCCAGGGGGAGAGGATTTTCGATCACCTCCTCCCAGGGGCGCGCGCTTACCGCCGGTTCGTCTCCCAACCGCCGCCCAAGGCCTTGTAGAGGGCGACCAGGTTGGTGCTGACGGTGGTGATGCTGTCGGCGCGGGCCTGTTCGGCAGCGAGCACGCTGCGCTGGGCGGTGAGTACCTCGAGGAAGTCGCTGACGCCGTCGCGGAAGCGGGTCTGGGCAAGGCCCTGGGCGCGGCGGGACTGCTGGACCGCGGCCTCGAGGCGGTCCCGCCGGAGCTGTTCGGCGCGGTAGGCGATGAGTGCGTTGTCGACCTCGTGGAAGGCGTCGAGGACAGTCTTCTGGTAGTTGATCGCCGCCTCCTGCTGCTGCGCCTTTCGGAGCTCGAGCGTGCGGCGGAGGCGGCCGCCCTCGAAGATGGGAATGGTGATGGAGGGGCCGAGGCCGTAGGTGCGGCTGGCCCAGCTGCCGAGATCCTTGAACTGGATGGCCTGTAGCGCGAAGCTGCCGGACAGGGTGATCTTGGGATAGAAATCGGCCTCGGCCTCTCCGATGTCGGCGGTTGCGGCATGGAGCAGGGCCTCGGCGCGGCGGATGTCCGGGCGGCGCCGGGCGAGCTCGGAGGGTAGGCCGGCCGGGACCGTGGGGGGCACGGGCGGCACGGGCTTCACCGGGGACAGCTCGGCGGCGAGCGCGCCCGGGGGTGAGCCGAGAAGCAGCGCGATGGCGTTCTGCATCTGCGCCTCCTGCTGCTCGAGCAGCGGGATGCTGGCCGCGGTGGTTTCGGACTGGGAGCGGGCGTTGGCCACGTCGAGTTCGGTCGCGAGGCCGCCCCGCGCACGTTCGGCCGTGAGCCCGGCGCTCTGCTGCGCTGTGGCCAGGTTGCGGCGGGCGATCCGGAGCTGCTCCTGGATGCCGCGGAGCTGGACGTAGTCGCGGGCGAGTTCGGCGAGTGAGGTGACGAGGGTTTGCCGGCCGGCCTCCTCGGAGGCGTCCACGTTGGCGTCGGCGCTTTCCACGGCACGGCGGACGCGGCCCCAGAGGTCCAGCTCCCAGCTTGCGTCGAAGCCGCCCTGGAACAGGTCGAAGGCGCCGATGCGGCTGCGGGACGGGGTGGCGCCGGGCTGGCCGGCGAGGCCGTTGGAGCCGAGGGCCGGGCTGGATCCGGCGCCGCCGCCCGAGAACAACGAGCTGGCGCCTTTCTCGCTGGGGCGCGTGCGGGTGTAGCTGGCGTTGCCGTTCACGCGCGGAAATGCGTCGGCGACCGCGATGCCGCGCTGGGCCCGGGCCTCGGCGAGGCGGATGGAGGCGGCGCGCACGTCGAGATTGGCGGCGGCCACCTGGCGCATGAGCCCGGTCAGCACCGGATCGTTGAAGGCGCGCCACCATTCGGGGTCGATGGGCTCGTTGGTGGGCAGGCTGAGCCGGGCCGGCGTGGGCGGGCGGCGTGCGAACCAGGTGCCTGGGGACCAGACGGAGGGCTCCTGGAAGTCGGGGCCGACGGTGCAGGCGGCCAGAGGCAGGAGAGGCAGGAGAGCGGCCAACAGGACGGCCCGATGCTTAGTGGCCACCCGCTGCGGCTCCCTTCTGGATGTTGGGCAGGAACAGCACGAGCGGCACGATGGCGAGTGCGACCAAGCTGAGGATGGTGAACACGTCGAGGTAGCTGAGCATGGCGGCCTGGCGCCGCAGCTGCTCGGCGATGTTGCCCAGCGGCACGCCCCAGCCCCAGCCATTGTAGGGCGTGATATGCTCGGCCAGGCGCGCGTGGTGGAACTGCCCGCGCCAGGCGAGCTGGGTGGTGACGATGGCGACGCCGAAGCTGCCCCCGAGGTTGCGCATGAGGTTGATGATGGCGCTGGCCTCGTTGTTCTTGGACGGCGGCACGCCCTGGAACTGCACGGCCGAGAGCGGGATGAAGATGAACGGCATCCAGATGACCTGGATCACGCGGCTGATCGAGATGTTGTAGAACGAGGCATCGAGGCTGAGGCTGCTTGCATAATGCAGCGCGCCGGCGGTGCCGAACATGGCCGAGAGAATGAGCCATTTCGGCTGGATGAGCCGCCCGGTCACGACCCCGGCCAGGGGCATGAAGAACAGGGTGACGAGGCCGCCGGCGCCGAGCGTCATGCCGGCCGTGGTCGCGTCGTAGCCAAGCAGCTCCTGCGTCAGCTGGGGCAGCACCTGGGTTGTGCTCACGATCATGAAGCCGAACGCGAACATCACCACGTTGCTGATGGCGAATGCCGGGATGCGGAGGAGGCGGAGATTGACCACGGGTTGGTCGTGGTTGAGCTCCCACACCACGAGCGCGATGAGCGAGGCGGCGCTGGCGGCGGCGAACGCCAGGATGAGAGGTGAGGAAAACCCGTCCTCGCGCTCGAACCGGTCGAGCACGACCTGGAGACACCCGAACCCGACCACGACGAAGACGAAGCCGAGATAGTCGATGCGGAGGCCCTTCGCGAGGCGTTCCGCACGCTCCTTCTGCACCAATTGCGAGTCGTAGACGAACAGCCAGGTGAGGACGAGCGAGAGCACGCCCACGGGAAGGTTGATCAGGAACACCCAGTGCCAGGAATAGCTGTCCGTCAGCCAGCCGCCCAGCACGGGGCCGATGGCGGGCGCGGTGACGATGGTGAAGCCATAGAGCGAGAAGGCGAGCGCCCGCTGCTTCGGGGTGAAGCTGTCGGCGAAGATGGACTGCTCGGTGGGTGCGAGCCCGCCGCCGCCGATGCCCTGGAGCACGCGAAAGAGGAGCATCATGGGCAGCGAGGTCGCGAACGCGCAGGCGACGGAGGCGAGGGTGAAGAGGGCGACGCAACCCATGTAGAATCGCTTGCGGCCGATGACGTTGGACAGCCATCCGCTGATGGGCAGCACGATGGCGTTGCTGACGAGGTAGGACGTGATGATGTAGGTGCTCTCGTCCTGCCCGGCCGCGAGCGAGCCTGCGATGTGGCGGAGCGCCACGTTGGCGATGGTGGTGTCGAGCACCTCCATGAAGGTGGCAACCGAGACGATGACGGCGAGCAGCCAGGGCGAGTTCGGCCCTGCCGCCGATCGTGGCAGGGCGGGGTTCGGTTCGGCCATGTGGCTACCGGACGGTGACGCGGGGCGCCACGGAGAGGCCGGGGAACAACCTGCAGGCCGGGTCCGGCTTCGCGTCGAACACGATCTTGGTCGGCACGCGCTGCACCACCTTCACGAAGTTGCCGGTCGCGTTCTCGGCCGGGAGAGAGCTGAAGGTGGCGCCGGTGCCGGACTGGAAGCTGTCCACCTTGGCGGTGATCTCGTGGTCCGGGCACGCATCCACGACCACGCGCACGGGCTGCCCTGGGCGCATGAGGGCGAGCTGGGTTTCCTTGAAGTTCGCCGTCACCCACAGGTCGTCGCCCACCACGGCGAGGAGCGACTGGCCCGGGTTCACATAGTTGCCGCGCTCGACGGTCCGCTTGGTCACGCGGCCATCGCGGGGGGCGACGATGCGGGTGTAGCCGAGCTGCAGCTCGGCGTTGGCGATCTGGACGTCGGCGGCCTGGAGGTTGGCTTCGGCCGAGGCCACCTGGGCGCGCTGGGCGACGAGCTGGGCGCGGGCGGCGTCGACGGCGCGCCGCGCGGCATCGACGCGGGCGCTGGCGGCCTTGGCGGCCGAGCCGGCATTGTCGACCTGCTGCTTCGTCACGGCCTGGGGACTGATACCGCGGTAGCGCGCGAGGTCCGTCGTCGCCTGGCCGAGATCGGCCTCGCTCACCTGCACCTGGGCCTCGGACTGGGCGATGTTGGCCTGTTGCGTGACGAGCCCGGCGCGCGCCTGCTCCAGCGCCGCTGCCGTCTGGGCGCGTTGGGCACGGGCGGTGTCGAGCTTGATCTGATAGTCGCGGCCGTCCAGCTGGACCAGCGCGTCGCCGGCGCGGACCTGCTGGTTGTCCTCGACGGTGATGGCGACAACGCGGGCGGCGACCTGGGGCGACACCTGGCTGATATGGCCGTCGATGTAGGCATCGTCGGTGTTCTCGTAGTGGCGGGCATGAAGCCAGTAGAGCACGCCGGCGGTGACTAGGCCGGCCAGCACGAGAAGGCCGATGGCCCAGTAAAGGATTTTCTTGCCGCGCGACATGGGCGGCTTCCTTTCGGTCCCGTCCTTCGTATCGCCGTCCTTCTTGTCGTCACCCTTGGCTTCGTCGGGTGTCTTGTCCTCTGGCTTGGGCTCATCCGGCTTCGGCTCGGCGCGCTCGCGGCGGATGGGCGGTGCAATCTCGGCGAGGGGGGTGCCGGGCGTGTCGCCGGGCGGGGCGCTGGGCGGGCCGAGGTCTGCGGGGACCGCGACGGTGTAGCCCAGCCGAACGCGCTCGGGTGCATCGAGGAGGGGCAGGGGCCGGGGGAGGCGGGCGTCACCGTCCATGTGCGGTACTCATCTGCGAGCGGTCCGGCATAGGTCCGCTATGGGTGCATACGACGGAAGCGAATGTTCGTTCCAGCCCTGGGCGCCGCACCCTACGGGGTTGTGATGCAGCGCAGCAAGTTACAACGGCTCAGGCGCGACGGAGCAGGAACAAGGCTTGCTCGCCGAACACGTTGGCAAGCGACGGAAACCGCCGCCACGGAGCCCGGCGGCCGGCATCGTCCACCGCGAGCCACTGCTCGACCGCGTAGCCCTCCTGGCGGCAGAGGTCGAAGAAGTCCGCGATGGTGCAGGGGTGGATGTTCGGCGTCTCGTGCCAGGGCCGGTCCCAGGTGGGGGTCATCGGCATGCGGCCGGACCAGACCAGCTGCCAACGGACGCGCCAGTGGCCGAAATTGGGGAAGCTGACGAGGGCGCGGGTGCCGATCCGGAGCATCTGGCGCAGCACCTCTCGCGGACGCTCGACCGCCTGCAGCGTGCGGGACAGCACGACGTAGTCGAACAGGCCGTCCGGGTAGTGCGCGAGGTCGGTGTCCGCATCGCCATGCATCACGGGCAGGCCATGGGCGACGGCGTGGGTGACCTCGGCCATGTCGATCTCGATGCCGCGGGCGTCGCAGCCCTGGGTGCGGAACAGGTGCTCGATGAGGGTGCCGTCGCCGCTGCCGATGTCGAGCACGCGGGTGCCGGGGGCGATGAGCTGGCTGATCAGCCGCAGGTCGAGGCGGATGTTCTTGGCGGGTTTCGGGGCAGGCCTCGGGGGGAGCTTCATGGCGCGAGGCCCGCGTGTTCGGCGCAGCCGGCGAGGAAGCCCTTGAGCGTGCGGTGCATGTCGGGTTCGTCGAGCAGGAAGGCGTCGTGCCCCTTGTCGCTGGCGATCTCGACGAAGCTGGCGTTCGCGCCGGCGCGATTGAGCGCGCGGGCGATGGCGCGGGACTGGGCCGTGGGAAAAAGCCAGTCGCTATCGAAGCTGATGATGCAGAACCGGGTCGGGCTGCCGCGGAAGGCGGCGGCAAGGTCCCCCCCGTGGTCGGCGGCCAGGTCGAACAGGTCCATGGCGCGGGTGATCGTGAGGTAGGAGTTGGCGTCGAAGCGATTGACGAAGGTGCTGCCCTGGTGGCGGAGGTAGCTCTCCACCTCGAAGATGTCGCCGAACAGGCTGGTGCCGGGCTGCGGGGCGTCCGCGCCGCGCACCCTGCGGCCGAACTTCCGGGTGAGGGCCTGCTCGCTGAGGTAGGTGATGTGGGCCGCCATGCGTGCGACCGCGAGGCCGCGGGCGGGGACGCGGCCGTCGCGCCAGTATTCGCCGGCGGCCCAGTCCGGGTCCGCGAAGATGGCCTGACGGCCGACCTCGTGGAAGGCGATGTTCTGCGCGGAATGGAGCGGCGCAGTGGCGATGGGCACCGCGGCGAACAGCATCTCGGGGTGCGCTGCCGCCCATTGCAGCACCTGCATGCCGCCCATGGAGCCACCAATGGCCGCGAAGAGGCGCGAGATGCCGAAATGCTGCACGAGGCGGCGCTGGGCCTCGACCATGTCGCCGATGGTGATGGTGGGGAAGGCGGTGCCCCAAAGCGCGTCCGGGTCAGCCGGGTCCCGCGGCGACCGGGGGCCGGTGCTGCCCATGCAGCCGCCGAGCACGTTGGCGCAGATGACGAAGAAGCGGTCCGTGTCCACCGGGCGGCCGGGCCCCACCACCTGGTGCCACCAGCCGGGCTTGCCGCTGACGGGGTGCGGATCGGCGGCGAACTGGTCGCCGGTGAGGGCGTGGCAGACGAGCACGGCGTTGGCGCGCGCCGCGTCGAGCGTGCCCCAGGTACGGTACGCCACGGTGATGCCGGGCAGCACGCCGCCGTTTTCGAGCGGGAAGGGCTCGGGGCAGCGGAGGGCCTCAGGGGGCGCGGGGGGGGGCGCGGGGGGGACGGCGGTGTCCATGGCCGGCAACGCATAGAGCATGCGGGGCCAAGGTGGTAGGCACGCGGAAGAGGTTCCTGTATTCACGCGGCTTGTTGAGCGAGCGAGTGGACCAAGGCTGATGAGTTCCGCGATGGACATGGCGCCGCAGGTGGCCGCGAACGCCCTCACGCCGACCCTGGTGCCGACCCTGGCACCGACTCTGGCGCCGACCCTGGAGGCGCTCAGGGCCGAGCTGGACCGCCTGGATGCCGCGCTGCACGACTTGGTGATGCAGCGAGCGGAAGTCGCGGGCCAGGTGGGCCGGCTCGGCGTCAAGGGCGCGGTGCCGTTGCGGCCGGGGCGGGAGGCAGCGATCGTGCGTCGGCTTTTGGCGCGGCATGCCGGGCCGTTCCCGCGCACGAGCCTGGTGCGGCTGTGGCGGGAGCTGATCTGCGGCATGACGAGCGTGCAGCGTCCGCTGCGGCTCGCGGTGTGCGACGCCGGGGGAGACCCAGGCTACCGCGCGGCGACGCGGGAGCACTTCGGCGCGCTCGTGCCGCTGCATTCCTACCCCACCCCGGCACAGGCCATCCGTGAAGTGAGCGACGGCCATGCGGTGGCGGCGGTGCTGCCCGTGCCTCGGGAGGACGAGAGCCCGCGCGAGGCATGGTGGATGGCGCTGCTGCACCGAGACGACCCTCGGATCCATGTGGTGGCGCGGCTGCCCTTCTGGTCACCGCGGCCCGAGGGGGCGCCGCAGGTGCAGGCCTTCGTGGTCACGGCCGCGGCGCCGGACCCGAGCGGGGCGGACCGGTCGTTGCTGGGGTTCGAGCTGGCGCTGGAGACGAGCCGGTCCGCGCTCGGGGTGGACCTGGGGAATACGGGGTTCGCTTCGGGCCAGGTGATCCTCCGGCGGGACCAGGGGGGCGCCACGGCGCTGGTGGACGTGGAGGGGCTTGTCGCAGAGGACGATCCGCGTTTGGCGGCGCTGCGGTCGGCCACGCGGCGGCCCGTGGTGCTGGGGGCCTACGCCGTGCCGCTCGAGGGAGAGGCGAAGTGAGCGGGCCAAGGGCCCGGCCGGAGGTGATGCGGATCGAGCCCTATGTCGGGGGTGCCAGCAAAGCGAAGGGGACGAACCGAAGCATCAAGCTGAGCAGCAACGAGGGTGCGTTCGGCGTGCCGCCCGGGGCGCAGGCGGCGGTGCTGGCGCTGGCGGGCGAGCAGCACCGGTATCCGGATGGCGGCGCCCTCGAGCTTCGGCAGGCGATCGGGGCGAAGTTCGGGCTCGATCCGGCGCGGATCGTGTGCGGGGCCGGGTCGGACGACATCCTCTATCAACTCTGCCTGGCGTATGGCGGCCCGGGGACGGACCTGATCATGAGCCGGCACGGCTTCAGCATCTACGCCATCGCGGGCACCTATGCGGGCTGCCGGATCATCAAGACCGAGGAGCGGGCGCTGACGGCGGACGTCGACGCGATCCTCGCCGCATCCGGCCCGGCGACGCGGCTCGTGTTCCTGGCCAACCCGAACAACCCGACCGGGAGCATGCTGCCGCGGGAGGAGCTGCGGCGGCTGCGGCGGGGCCTGGCGCCGGAGGTGTTGCTGGTGCTGGACGGTGCCTATGCCGAGTACGTCGAGCGGCCGGACTACGACGCCGGGGTGGCGCTGGTGGACGAAAGTGGGGGCAACGGTGGGGGCGAAGGTGGGGGCGGCAACGTCGTGATGACGCGGACCTTCAGCAAGATCTGGGGCCTGGGCGGCATGCGGATCGGCTGGGCCTATGCGCCGCCCGCGGTGATCGACGTGCTGAACCGGGTGCGGTCACCGTTCAACGTGAGCCTGCTCGGCCAGGCGGCGGCGGTTGCGGCGCTGGCGGAGCCGGGGTGGTTGGAGGCCGGGCGGGCGCACAACACGCATTGGCGGGCCTGGCTTGCGGCGGAGCTGGAAGCGGCAGGGCTGCGCGTGTGGCCCAGCGAGGGTAATTTCTTCCTGGTGGACCACGGCAGCGTTGCTGCGGCGGATGCGGCGGAGGCGGCGTTCCAGGCGCGGGGCGTGGTCGTGCGGAAGATGGGCAGCTACGATCTGCCGCACTGCCTGCGCATCACGATCGGGACGGAGCAGGAGTGCCGGCTCGTGGCCGAGATCATGCGGGCCCACACCGGCCGTGGCTGAACCGCTGTTCGAGCGGGTGGCGCTGATCGGGATCGGGCTCATCGGCAGCTCGGTCGCGCGTGCGGCGCGGCTGCGGGGAACGATCGCGCGGGAAGTGGTCGCGAGTGCACGGACGCAGGCGACGCTGGACCGGGTGGTGGAGCTGGGCATCGTTGATCGCGCGGTGCTGGACCCGGCCGAAGCCGTGCAAGGCGCCAATCTGGTGATGCTGTGTGCGCCCGTCGGCGCCTATGCGGCGCTGGCAGCTGCCATCGCGCCACACTTGGCACCGGGCTGCATCCTGACGGACGTGGGCAGCACGAAGGTGTCCGTGATCCGGGACGTGGGGCCGCTGGTGCCGGAGGGGGTGCACTTCGTGCCTGCGCACCCGATGGCGGGCACGGAGTATTCGGGGCCGGATAGCGGGTTCGCGACCCTGTTCGAGAACCGATGGGTGCTGCTGACCCCCGTGCCGGGCACGGACGCGGCCGCGGTGGAACGGGTGGCGGAGCTGTGGCGGCGGTGCGGCAGCATGATCGAGGTGATGGAGCCGGCGCACCATGACAGGGTGGTGGCCGTGGTCAGCCATCTGCCGCACCTGATCGCGTTCACCATCTGCGGGACGGCGGACGATCTGGCCGAAGAGGGGGGGGAGGGGGCGAACCGGTCCGAGGTGCTCAAGTTCGCGGCGGCGGGATTTCGGGACTTCACGCGGATTGCGGCAAGCAACCCTGTGATGTGGCGGGACATCTTCCTGAACAACCGGGAGGCGTTGCTGGAGATGCTCGCGCGGTTCACCGAGGACGCGCAGGCCATGGCGCGGGCAGTCCGGTGGGGGGATGGCGCCTACATCGAAGACAAGATCGAGCGCGGCCGGGCAATCCGGGCCGGGCTGATTGCGCTGAACCAGGCGTGATGCTCTCACTTTGGGATTGGCGGCGGCGCGTGTCGGAGCTTTATGCAGCGGTGCGGGCCAGCGAGCCCCGGGCAGGGTGGGCGCTGTGGCGGTCGGAGCGGGACCGCCTGTTCGGCACGCACGAACAGACGGCGCTGGAGTCCATCGCGGGGTTCGAGGGCCTTCCGCTGTTCGACTATGACCCGGCGTTCCGCTTCGTCGTGAGGCTGCAACCGGCGGACGGAGAGGCGCTGCTGCTACCAGCCGGCGCCGATGGGGATGTCTCGGCACGTCCCTTCGCGCAGACCGAGGGATTGGCGGCGGCGCTTGGCGGCGAGCTGACGGCCTACTGGATCGAGGGCTATGGCGGCGGCGTGTTCCTGCCGTTTGCGGACGCGACCAGCGGGCGGGAGACGTATGGCGGAGGGCGCTACTTGCTGGACACGATAAAGGGCGCCGACCTCGGACAGGATGCGGAGGGCCGCGCGGTGCTTGACTTCAATTTTGCCTACAACCCGAGCTGTGCCTATTCGGCGCGGTTCGTTTGCCCGTTATCGCCGCGGGGCAACCGGCTGCCGGCGCCAGTGCAGGCGGGGGAGCGGGTTCACACGGGGCGTTCGTAGACGCCAGGTCGACTACGGAGCATCGCGCTTCTCGCGCCCGTCCCCCACCCCTCCCGCGAGGGGAGGGGGGAAGGAAGAGGCCCCTATCTCACTGCTAGGGGGGGGGTTGCTACCCGCGGTCCCCGCCGGCTTCGGCCAGGGCGGCGCCGAGCTCAAGGTCGCTTTCCTGCTCCACGTCCTCTTCGGCGGCTTGGCCGACCTGCTCGCCGCGCGCCTGCTTCTCGGCTTCTTCGACGGACCGGGCGACGTTGACCGTGACGGGAAGGCTGACCTCGGGGTGCAGCACGACGCGGACCGGGGTCAGCCCCAGGGTCTTGATCGGCTGCTCGAGGATCACCTGGTTGCGGCTGGTGGTCATGCCGCCGGCCGTGCAACCGTCGGCGATGTCCCGGGCGCTGACGGATCCGTAGAGGCTTCCGCTCTCGCCGGCCTGGCGGATGATCACGACCTGGAGACCGGCCATCCGCTCGGACAGGCGTTCGGCCTCCTCGCGGCGCTTGAGGTTGTGCGCCTCGAGCTGGGCGCGCTGGCCTTCGAAGTTGGCCAGGTTGGCCTTGTTGGCCCGCAGCGCCTTCTTCTGCGGCAGGAGGAAGTTGCGGGCATAGCCAGGCTTCACGCGGACGAGGTCGCCCATCTGGCCCAGTTTCTCGACCCGCTGGAGCAGGATCAGTTCGATGGCTGCCATGATGCTATCCTCAGGCCACGACGTAGGGGAGGAGGGCCAGGAAGCGCGCGCGCTTGATGGCGTTGGCCAGCTCGCGCTGCTTCTTGGCACTGACGGCCGTGATGCGGCTGGGGACTATCTTGCCGCGCTCGCTCAGGAAGCGGCTGAGCAGGCGGACGTCCTTGTAGTCGATCTTGGGCGCGTTCGGGCCGCTGAAGGGGCAGCTTTTGCGGCGGCGGTAGAAGGGGCGGCGGGCGCCGGCGGCGGCACCGGCGCCACCCTCGGGGGCGCCACGTTCGGCGCCGCGCTCTGAACGGTCGTTACGGTCGGACATGGTCTGTTACTCCTCGCCGTCGTTGCCGGGGCGGAAATCGGAGGGCTCGCGGGCGCGGAACTCCTCACGGTCGTCGAAGCCGCGCTTGCGGCCGCTCTCGAAGCGCCCGGCCGGCTTGGGGCCACGGAAGCTGCGCTCGCGGTCGTCGGACTTGCGGGACAGGATCGCGCTCGGCTCCTCGTTGATGTCCTCCACGCGCAGGGTCATGAAGCGCAGCACGTCCTCGTTGAGGCTCAGGCGCCGCTCCATCTCGGTGATGAAGGCGGGCTTCGCGTCGAGGCCGAGGAGCATGTAGTGCCCCTTGCGGTTCTTCTTGACGCGGTAGGCGAGGCTGCGGAGACCCCAGTATTCGCGCTTCTTGACCGTCCCGCCGTCAGCCTCGATGTCGGTGCCGATGGTGTCGGCGACGGTCTCGACCTGCGCCTGAGTCACGTCGTTGCGTGCGATGAACACGCATTCATACAGTGGCATGGTTACCCCTATGGCTGATGTCGTCCCGGGATCGGGAATAGCCGGGCGGATGCCGCCGCCCAGCAGGGAAGTGCGGGCTTATACTCGGGTTCGGGCCGGATGCAAGGTTGCTGCTTGCGGTAGAGGGTTGCGCCACGCCCTCACCCCGATCCTCTCCCCGGGGGCAAAGGGAGTCTGGCGGTCTGTTCTATCTCATCATCGCGAGCGGAGCGTTGCGATCCAGGGGCGGTTGAGAGCGGGCCGATAGCTTATGGATCGCCACGTCTCTGGCTCGCAATGGAGAGCTTGGGGCTGCCGAGGACCGCTCAGGAGTCCGGTCAGAGCATGCGGCTCAGAATGATCTTCTGCACGTCGCTGGTGCCCTCGTAGATCTGGCACACCCGCACGTCGCGGTAGATGCGCTCCACCGGGTAGTCGGCGAGGTAGCCGTAGCCGCCGAGCGTCTGGATGGCGGCGGAGCAGATGCGTTCGGCGGCCTCGCTGGCGAACAGCTTGGCCATGGCGGCGGCCTCGAGGGCCGGTTGGCCCGCGTCCTTGAGGCGTGCGGCCTTGAGCGTGAGCTCGCGGGCGGCGGCAAGCTGGGTCTTGGCGTCCACCAGGCGAAAGGCGACGGCCTGGTGGTCCATGATGGGCTTGCCGAACTGGCGGCGCTCCTTGGCGTAGGCGATGGCGTAGTCGAGCGCGGCGCGGGCCATGCCGACGCTCTGCGCGGCGATGCCGATGCGGCCGCTTTCCAACGTGCTGAGCGCGATCTTGAGGCCTTCGCCCTCGGCGCCGATGCGCTGGCTATCGTCGACCTGCATGTCGTCGAAGCTCAGTGCGCAGCTGTCAGAGGCCTTCTGGCCAAGCTTGTGCTCCACGCGGGACACCGAGAAGCCCGGCGTGTCGTTGGCCACCACGAAGGCGCTGATGCCCTTCTTGCCGGCGTCAGGGTCCGTGACGGCGAACAGGATCGTGGTCTTGCCGATGCTCGCGTTGCTGATGAATTGCTTGCTGCCGTTCACCACGTAGCCGGAGTTGCTCCGCACGGCGCGGGTGCGGATGCCGGATGCGTCGGAGCCGGCGCCGCTTTCAGTCAGCGCGAAGCTCGCCACAGCCTGGCCGCTCGCCATCGGGCGGAGCCAGCGCTCCTTCTGCTCCGGCGTGCCGAAGCGCTCGAGGATCTCGCAGGTGGGGGCGTTATGGACGCTCACGACCGTGCTGACCGAGCCGTCGCCAGCAGCGAGCTCCTCGATGACCTGGGCGTAGGTCTCGTAGGGGATCTCGCTGCCGCCCCACTCGCTGCTGTTGGTGGCGCCGAGGAAGCCCATCTCGCCGAGCTCGCGGATGATCTCGGGCTCGATCCGGTGCGCTTCCTCGCGCGCGGCGGCGCCGGGGGCGAGGCGCTCGACGGCAAAGCGGCGGGCGGTCTCGATGATGAGGGCGTTCGGATCGGTGTGGTCGAGCATTTTCTGGCCTCCCTATGCTGCCGATATAGGGCTACTCGGCTGCTTGCACGAGGGATTCGTCTTGCACGGTTAGCAGGATGGTGCGGCGGGCGGCGGAGGCCTCCATGGCAGCGTGCTTCACCGGGCCGAAGCCGCGCACCTCGATGGGTTCGGCCGCGAGCCGGATGGTACGCTCGAGCGTGGCGGGCGCGAGCCGGGCTAGGGCGGCGTGGAGGTCCGCCTCCCACTGGTTGGCGAAGGCGCGCTCGGCCCGCCGCTCCGCCTGCCAGCCGAACGGGTCGAGCACAGTGCCGCGGAGGACGCGGCCATGCTGCAGCAGGCGGAACAGTGGGAGCGCAATGCGGCCCGGGATGGCACGCTTGCGGGGGCGGCCGGTGGCCGGGTCCGTGCGGCTGATGAGCGGCGGGGCGAGGTGGAACACGGGGTTGGGGCCGTAAGCCGTGGCGGCGTGAAGGCGGGCGACCTCGTACTCGTCCTTCGGGGCCAAAGCGCGGTAGGCGGCGTGGGCCACGGTGCGGGTGAGCCGCCCGGGGGCGCCGGACAGGGCGGTCTCGGCCTGCGAGGCAGTGTCCAACATGGCGCGGTAGCGGGCGGCCAGGCGGCCACCGCCATAGGTGACGAGTTCGGCGACGCGGCGCTCGATGAGGCTGGGGAGGTCGTCGGGCAGCGGTGCCTGGTCGGCCAGCACCTCGTCGGCGAGGGCCGGGCGTTCGGCGAGGAGGCGGCCCCAGAGGAAGGCGCGCTCGTTCATGGCGACCGCCGTGCCGTTCAGCGCGATGGCGCGGAGGAGCGCAACGCGGCCCACGGGCAGGCGGCCGAGCTGCCAGGCCATGCCGAGCAGCAGCGTGTTCACGGCCTGGGCCGTGCCGAACAGGCGCTCGGCGATGGCGCTGCCGCGGACGTAGAGCGAGGCGGCGCGGTCCGTCCTGCGCTCGACCACGCGGCGGTGGAGCCCGGCATCCAGCACCATGTCGCGGTCCTTCGTGAAGGCGTTGCCGGCAGCCAGGTCGAGGTTGCCGAGCACGGTGGCGGTGCGGGCGCAGCGGCCGAGCACGTCCGGGTCGGCGGCCACGGCGAGGTCGGCCGCGAGGAGGAGGTCGGCTTCGCCCTGGGGGATGCGGACGACGTCGAGGGCATCGGCCCCCGCCACCTGCACGTGGCTGACGACGGCGCCATTCTTCTGCGCGAGGCCGGTGAAGTCGAGCGTGCTGACCTGGTGTCCCTCGAGGTGGGCGGCCATGGCGACGACGGCGCCGGAGGTGACGATGCCGCCGCCGCCGATGCCGGCGAACAGGGCGCGCCAGGGGCGGAGGAGGGTGGGCAACACCGGGTCGGGCAAGGTCGCGGCGAGCGCCGACTCCTCGGCCTGCCACCGGGCGGCGTGGTCGATGGCGGGCCCGGCACCCGTGGTGGTGACGAAGCTCGGGCAGAAGCCCTTGAGGCAGGAAAGGTCGGTGTTGCAGCTGGTGGGGCTGATGCGGCGCTTGCGGCCGTGGTCGGTTTCGATCGGCTCGATTGCGATGCAGGCGGATTGCACGGTGCAGTCGCCGCAGTTCTCGCAGACGGCAGGGTTGATGGACACGACCGTCTCGGCTTGCACGGTGCGGCCCCGCTTGCGGCGGCGGCGCTTCTCGGTGGCGCAGACCTGGTCGTAGATGATGGCGGAGGTGCCGGGCTGGTCGCGCATGCGGCGCTGGACGGCGTCGAGATCGTCGCGGCCGTGGAGCCATATGCCCTTCGGCAGGGTGGCGGGGTCGGGCAGACGGGCCTCGTCGTCGGCGACGATCGCGATGGGGGTCACGCCCTCGGCCGCGAGCTGCCGGGCTATGGCCGTCACGGTCAGGCTGCCCTCCGCGGGCTGGCCGCCCGTCATGGCGACCGCGTCGTTGAAGAGCAGCTTGTAGGTGATGCGGGTGCCGGCCGCGACGGCTTGTCGGATGGCGAGGAGGCCGGAGTGCTGGTAGGTGCCATCGCCCATGTTGGCGAACATGTGCGGCAGCTCGACGAAGGGGGCCAGGCCGACCCAGGGCACGCCTTCGCCGCCCATCTGGCTGAAGGTGCGCGTCTCGGTGTTCGTGTTCATCGCCATGATGTGGCAGCCGATGCCGGCCATGGCGTGGCTGCCCTCGGGCAGGCGGGTGCTGGTGCCGTGCGGGCAGCCGGCGCAAAAGCTGGGGGCGCGGGCGAGGAGGCCTGGGTCGCGGGTGGCAGGGGCCAGGGTGGGCGCGTCGACCGGGATGCCGAGGGGCGGGAGGATGCTGGCCAGCGCCGTGATGAGGGCTTCGGGGGAGAGCTCGAGGGTGCCGGGGAGGAGGGGTTCGCCGTGCTCGTCGCGCTTGCCCAGGATGGCGGGGCGGCTTTCTGCGGGAAGGCTGTAGAGCGCGTCCCGGAGCTGCATCTCGACGAGGCTGCGCTTCTCCTCGACCACGAGCACAATGCGTTTCCCGTTGGCGAAGGCGCCGATGCCTTCGGGCTCGAGCGGCCAGGCGAGCGCGGTCTTGAACACGGCGATCCGGGGATGCCGGTCGAGGCCGAGGCGGCGGAGGGCGTGCAGCATGTCGGCGTGCGCCTTGCCGACGGTCACGATGCCGATGTCGGCCTCGGGAGTGCCATGCACCAGGCGGTCGAGGCGGTTGGCGCGGGCCCAGGCCATCAGCGCGGGCATGCGCTCGTGCAGCAGGCGGCGCTCGAGCTCGTTGCGGCGGGCGGGCCAGGGGAGCGAGGCGTCGAGGTTGAGGCCGTGGGGTGGGAGCGCCAGGTCCGGGGTGATGAAGCGGCGGTTGCCGGGCACGGTGGCGAGCGCGTGCTGCTCGGCGGTTTCGGCGATGGTCTTGAGCGCGACCCAGAGGCCGGAGTGGCGGGAGGCGGCGAGCCCGGCGAGGCCGAGGTCGACGATGTCCTGCACGTCGGCTGGCACGAGCACGGGGATGAGGACGGACTGAAAGATGCCGTCCGTCTGATGGGGAAACACACTGCTATGGGCGCCGTGGTCGTCGCCCGCGACCGCGAGCACGCCGCCGAGGCGGGCGGTGCCGATGGTGTTGGCGCACCGGAGGGCGTCGGCGCTCCGGTCTACGCCCGGGCCCTTGCCGTACCACATCCCGAACACGCCATCGACGCGCTTGCCGGGGAAGGTGTCGATCTGCTGGCTGCCCCAAAGCATGGTGGCGGCCAAGTCCTCGTTGAGGCCTGGCTGGAAGCGGATGTCGGCGGCTTGCAGGAGCTTCTCGCGGCGCCACAGCTCCTGGTCGAGGCCGCCGAGGGGAGAGCCTCGGTAGCCCGACACCAGGCCTGCCGTACGGTGCCCCGCGTTGCGGTCGAGGCGGGCCTGCTCGAGCAGGACCCGGACGAGAGCTTGCACCCCCGACATCAACACCGGACGGTCCAGTGCGGTGTAGCGGCTCTCGAGCGAGGTCTCGAGATCGGTCGAGGGTAGGCCGACGTCCATGGAGCGCTCCGGGATGACACCTGATCGTAACGCGGAAGGTGTTGGCGTGTGCTGCCGAAGATAGGCTAAACTTGTCCGGGAATTGGCAGATCCTGCCAATGGTGCAGCGCACTACAGCAGGGTTGTTCACGAACGCGATGAGACTTGACCGGATCGACCAAGCCATCCTCGAGCACCTGCAGCGCGAGGGCCGGGCGACCAGCCTCGAGTTGGCGGAGGTTGCTGGCCTGTCGCCGAGCCCGGCGCATCGCCGTCAGCGGCTGCTCGAGGAAGGCGGGATCATCCGCGGATACGTGGCGCTGCTCGACCAGGACCGGGTGGGGCTGCCGGTCAACGTCTTCGTCAGCGTGCGGCTGTCGGCGCAGACGGAGGATCATCTCGCGGCCTTCGAGCGCGCGATCGAGGGGCTGCCGGAGGTGATGGAGTGCTACGTGATGTCGGGCGCCAGCGACTACCTGCTGCGGGTCGTGGCGCCCGACCTCGGGGCGTATGAGGAGTTCCTGCGGACGAAGCTGACGCGGATCGCGGGCGTGCGGGGCGTGGAGAGTGCGTTCGCGCTGAAGCGCGTGGCGTATCGGACCTCGCTGCCGTTGCGGCAAGCGCGATGAACGAGGCGTTGGCTGCATTCCTGCTGGCCTTCCCGGCGCTGTTCAGCATCGTGAACCCGGTTGCAGGCGCCTTCATCTTCCGGGAAGCGACGGCGGACCGGACACATGCGGAGCGGGTGGCGCTGGCGCGGAGGGTGGGGGTGTATTCGCTCCTGGTGATGCTGGCCGCGCTGGGCGGCGGGAGCTACGTGCTGGCGCTGTTCGGCATCAGCATCGCGGCCTTGCGGATCGCGGGCGGCCTGGTGCTGGCGCTGTTCGCGTGGGAGCTGCTGGGCAGCCCGGAGCGTCGGGAGGGGCGCAAGCAGGAGCAGACGGAGGGTGCGGGCGAGGGGACGCCGGAGGACGTCGCGTTCTTCCCACTGACGCTGCCGTTCACGACCGGGCCGGGGACGATCGCCGTGTCCGTGGCCCTGGGGGCCGGGCACCCGCCAGGGGTGGCGGCGGCGTGGTTCTTCGTGGGCGTGACCGTGGCGGCGTTGCTGCTGGCGGTGGTGATTGCCGGCCTCTATGCGTCGTCGGACCGGCTGAGCCAGGTGCTGGGGCGGAACGGGAGCCGGACGCTGACCCGGCTCTCGGCGTTCCTGCTGTTCTGCATCGGCGTGCAACTGCTCATCACCGGGGTCACGGACGTGCTGGGTCCGCTGCTGGCGCGGTGAACGAGCGCCAAGCTGCGCTGCAGGCATCGGTGTTCGTCGCGAGCGAAGCGCCGGTCAATGAGCCGATGGGCCCTCTCGGTGCGGCCCTGGATCGCCACGCCTTCGGCCCGCGATGACGGAATACGATGCGGCTGCCCCCACTCCGCAGGGCACAGGGAGACGCTCGACGCGACTACGCGAACGCTTCGACCGCGTCCTGCACGGTTTGGATGCGTGCGACTGGCCGCAGCGCCGCAATGGCCGTGTCGTGTGTCGCCGAGTCGAATGCGGCGCAGCCATCCTCGAGGACCGTCACGTGCAGGTCCCGCACGTGGGCGTCGCGCACGGTGCTGGCGACGCCGCCGTTGGTGACGATGCCGGCGACGACCAGGTGGGTGATGCCGGCACGGGCGAGGGCCCATTCGAGGCGGGTCTGGTAGAAGGCGCTGAACGCGATCTTTTCCACGGCGATGTCGGAACGTCCGAGCTCGTCGACGAGGGCGTGGCCCCAGCTGCCGGGGGCGAAGTCGCCACGGCGGAGGAAGGGGCGGGCGGCGCGGAGATGCGGCGAGATGAACGGCTCGCCGCCGCGCATGGGGACGAGGGTGAAGTGGGTGGACACCACCCAGCCGCCGGCGCGGCGGAACGCGTCCGCGAGGGGCGCGAGCCGGGCAGGGAGGGCGGCGATCTCCGGGGCACCCGTGTTGCCGCGGTGGTAGGCGCCGCCTGCAGAGACAAAATCGTTCTGCAGGTCGCAGAGCAGGAGCGCCGTGTGCTGCATCAGGCGGCCTGCTTCAGCAGGCCTTTCGCCACGACCATCTCGGCGATCTGCACCGCGTTGAGTGCCGCCCCCTTGCGGAGGTTGTCGGCGACGATCCAGAGGAGCAGGCCGTTCTCGACGGTGGGGTCCTTGCGGATGCGGCTGACATACGTCGCGTCCTCGCCCACGCAGTCGATGTTGGTCGTGTAGCCGCCATCGTCGCGCGTGTCCTGGACCACCACGCCCGGCGCCTCGCGCAGCGCCGCGCGGGCTTCGGCCACGGTCACGGGCTGCTCGAACTCGACGGCGACGCTTTCCGCATGGCCGATGAAGACCGGGACGCGGACGCAGGTGGCGGCCACCTTGATGTCGCCGCCCATGATCTTGCGGGTCTCGACGGCCATCTTCCATTCCTCCTTGGTCGACCCGTCGTCCATGAAGCTGTCGATGTGGGGGATGCAGTTGAAGGCGATCTGCTTGGTGAACTGCTGCGCCGTGACCGGGTCGTTCACATACATCGCGCGGCTCTGGGACCAGAGCTCGTCCATGCCCTCCTTCCCGGCGCCGCTGACGGACTGGTAGGTGCTGACCACGATGCGCTTGACGGTGAAGCGGTCGTGCAGCGGCTTCAGGGCCACCACCATCTGGATGGTGCTGCAGTTGGGGTTGGCGATGATGTTGCGGCGGATGCGGCCCAGCGCCTCCGGGTTCACCTCGGGCACCACCAGCGGCACGTCGAACTCCATGCGGAACTGGCTCGTGTTGTCGATCACGAGGCAGCCGGCTTCGGCGGCGCGCGGGGCGTGGATGGCGCTGACGGACGCACCGGGGCTGAAGAGCGCGATGTCCGTGCCGGCGAAGTCGTAGGTCTCGAGGTTGCGGACCTTCAGCACCTGCTTCTCGCCGAAGCTGATCTCCTGCCCGGCGCTGCGGGGGCTGGCCAGTGCGACGATCTCGCGCACGGGGAAGCCGCGCTCGGCGAGCGTCTTGAGGATCTCGCGCCCGACCGCTCCCGTGGCGCCGACGACTGCGACCTTGTAGCCCATTGTGCTTCCCCGAGTTGCGTCGGAGATGGTTACAGGACTTGACTAGGGCCGAACAAGCGTAGGTGGGGCGTGCCAGCGATGCAGATACGGTTCGACGGGCGGGTGGTGGTGGTGAGCGGCGCCGGGCACGGGCTGGGGCGGGCCATCGCGGAGCGTTTTGCGGGGCTGGGCGCGCGCGTGTTCGGGTGCTCGCCCTATGCGGCCCCAAGCGGGGCGGAGGTGCCTGGCGTGGCCATGCGCGTGGTGGATCTGGCGGACAGGGCGGCGGCGGCGGGATGGATCGCGGCCGTGGAGGCGGAGGCGGGGCCGATCGGGGTGTTGGTGAACAATGCGGGGGGTGTCGTGGGGCAAGCGCCGATGCCGCTCGAGGATGTGAGCGATGCGGCGTGGGACGCGATCGTTGCGGCCAATCTGGGGGCGGCGTTCGCGCTGAGCCGGGCGGTGGTCCCGGGGATGAAGCGCGCGGGGGGCGGACGGATCGTGAACATCAGCTCGGGGGCCGGGCTGCAGGCGAGCCTGACCGGCATCCAGGCCTATTGCAGCGCCAAGCACGCGGTGGTGGGGCTGACGCGGCAGCTGGCGCACGAGCTGGGGCCGTTCGGGATCAACGTGAACTCGGTGGCGCCGGGGCTGATCGTGAGCAACCCGGACACGGAGAAGCAGTGGGCGCGGTATGGCGAGGCCGGGCAGGCGGCGATGCTGGAGCGGATCGCGCTGCGGCGGATGGGCACGGCGGACGACATCGCGGGGGCGGTGTTGTTCTTTGCGTCGGACCTGGCTGGGTTCGTGAATGGGCAGATCCTGCAGGTGGACGGAGGCCGGTAGGATGATCCTCGTCATCGGCGGCGGCATCGGGGGGCTTGCTGCGGCGCTGAGCCTGCACGCGAGGGGGATCGCGTGCCAGGTGTTCGAGCAGGCGAGCGAGGTGCGGGAGCTGGGGGTGGGGATCAACACGCTGCCGCATGCGATCGGGGCACTGGCGGCGCTGGGGCTTCTGCCGGCGCTGGACGCGGTGGGGATCCGCACGCGGGAGCTGGTGCTGGCGAACCGCTTCGGGCAGCCGGTGTGGACGGAGGCGCGCGGGTTGGACGCCGGGCACGCGGCGCCGCAGTTCAGCATCCATCGGGGCAAGCTGCTGGGCGTGCTGCACCAGGCGGCGCTCGAGCGGGGCATCCCGGTGCATGCCGGGCATCGGCTGGCGGCGTTCGAGCAGGATGCTGAGGGCGTGACCGCGCGGTTCGAGAACGGGCGCGTGGTGCAGGGCGATGCGCTCGTGGGTTCGGACGGCATCCACTCCGTGGTGCGTGCGGCGTTCGTGACGGAGGGGGCGCCGCGGTGGGACGGGATCATGCTCTGGCGGGGCGCCGTGGAATGGCCGGTGTTCGCCGATGGGCGGACGATGCTGATCGCGGGCGGGATGCGGGCGAAGTTCGTGCTGTATCCGATCTATGCCGACCCGGCGCGGCCCGGCACGCGGCTGACCAACTGGGTGGTGCAGGCGCGGGTGGCGGATGGCAGCGCGCCGCCGCCGCGGCGGGAGGATTGGAGCCGCGAGGGCGTAATCGAGGACCTGCTGCCGTTCGTGCAGGACAACTTTCAACTCGATCGGCTGGGCCTGGTGGACCCGCTGGCGCTGATCCGGGCGTCGGGGCGGTTCTGGGAGTATCCGATGTGCGACCGGGACCCGTTGGCGGCCTGGACACGGGGGCGGGTGACGCTGCTGGGCGATGCGGCGCACCCGATGTACCCCGTGGGCAGCAACGGCGCGAGCCAGGCGGTGCTGGACGGGGTGGCGCTGGCCCGGCACCTGGCCGAGGTGCCCGTGCCCGAGGCGCTGGCGGCCTATGATGCGGAGCGTCGCCCGGCGACCGCCGAGGTGGTACTCCTCAACCGGCGCGGCGGGCCGGAGCGGGTCATCGACGTCGTGGAGGAGCGGGCGCCGTTCGGGTTCAGCGACGTGGATGCGGTGGCGACGCATGCGGAGCGGGAGGCGATCGTGCGCGGGTATGCGGCGACGGCGGGGTTTGCAGCCCCTTAGCCACCGCCGCCGCCATCGGGAGCGGGAGGCGTGGCGATTGAGGGACCGACAGGACTGCGCTGTCTGGTTCTGGTTCGCCCAGATCCACCGGCGATGAGGGTCAAGGGCCGAGATGGATCCATACGGGGGCGTGGTCGCTGGGGTTGGCGTTTGCGCGCATCGAGCGGTCGACGCCGGCGTCCTCGAGGCGGTGGGCGAGGGCGGGGCTCAGGAGAAAATGATCGATGCGCATGCCGGCGTCGCGGGGCCAGGCGTTGCGGAGGATGCTCCAGAAGGTCCAGGCCTCGGCGGGGTGGATGGTGCGGAGGGCGTCGGTCCAGCCCGCTTCGAGCAGGCGGGCGAACTGGGCACGGGGGGCGGGCTGGAGCAGGGCGTTCTTCAGCCAGGAGCGCTCGTTGTAGATGTCGGAGGCTGTGGGGACGACGTTGAAGTCGCCGCACAGTGCGGCCGGGTGGGTGTGGAGCGTGACGGCGTGGGCGAGGAGGCGCTCGGTCCATGCCAGCTTGTAGTCGAACTTGGGGCCGGGCTGGGGGTTGCCGTTTGGGGCATAGAGGCAGCCGACGAGGATGCCTTGGATTGCCGCCTCGAGGTAGCGGGGCTCGCGGTCGTGCTCGTCGCCGGGCAGCGTTCGCCGGGTCACGATCGGCGCTTCGCCCCGAGCGAGGAGGGCGACACCGTGCCAGGTGCGCTGGCCGACCCAGGCGCCGCGGTATCCGGCTTCGGCGAGGGCGGCTTCGGGGAAGGCGCGGTCTTCCACCTTGGTCTCCTGGAGGCAGACTACGTCCGGGCACGTGGCCTCGAGCCAGGCGAGGAGCTGGTCGAGGCGGCGGAGAATGCCGTTGACGTTCCAGGTGGCGATGCGCATGCGGCAATGAACGCGCGAGCGGCGGGGCGCGTTGTCCCTGCATGGACACGAACATCGCCGACCGCGTGCTGGACGACACGGTAGCTTACGACGCTGCGATGCGGGCGCGGCCGGGCGGGGGCTGGCGGCAGGGCGACGATGTGTGGCTGTTTGCTTACGGCTCCCTGATCTGGAGCCCCGAGGCCACGGTGATGGAGCGGCGCGTGGCCGAGGCGCCGGGCTGGCGGCGGCGCTTCTGCCTCAATGACGCGAAGGGTCGTGGCAGCCTCGTCGCCCCGGCGCTCATGCTGGCGCTGGAGCCAGGGCCGACCTGCCCGGGGCTCGCGTTGCGCGTGCCTGGGGAGGTGGTGGCGGACGACCTGCCGAAGGTCTGGAGGCGGGAGATGTCCTGCGGCGGCTATCGCCCGGCCTGGCTCACGCTGGCCATGGATGGGGCCGAGCAGGTTGCGCTGGCCTTCGTGGCGGACCCGGGGCACCCCGACTTCGTGCCGGAGCTGGCGCTGGCCGAGGAGGCGGGGCGGATCGCGCGCGCCGTGGGGCCGGGCGGCAGCAATGCCGATTATTTGTATGAAACCGTACGCAGCCTGGCGGAGGCCGGCATCCCCGACCCGGGGCTCGAGCGGCTGGAAGCGGCGGTGCGACGGCTGGGTTAGGCGTGTAAGGGTTGCAGCGGGCGCGCGTGCTGCCCAAAGTGTGGTGTCGGAGGCTAGTGCATGTCCGAAATCGTGGAGTTCCGGCCGCGTGGGAGCGGGGCCGATACGCTTTGGGCGGTGATGGCGTCGATCGGGCGCCGGACGCGGGTGGCGGAGGTATTCCCTAGCCGCGAGCGGGCGTTGGCGGACAGGGCCTGGCGGGAGCAGCAGATCAGGGCCTACGCGGCGCTGCTGCGGAGCACGCGCCAGCCTGCGCCGCTCTACACGGTGGCACCGGTCAAGCGGGAGGAGCTGCCGCGGGGGTGGACGCCGCTGCCGGCACTCGGGTTCCTGCGCGGGCAGTTCATCTGAGGCGGCCGTTGGTGGGTTGCACCCACCCTACGCGGTTGCAATTGCGTGGAAGAACGTGCCGGTGACATGGCCGCGGCGGCCGCCATGGGGGCCGATGGGGGTCGCTTGGCCGTCGACGAGGGTGGCGTAGGGGCCGTCCGTGCCCGGCGCTGTAAGTTGGGCGTAGTGGAACTCGTGGCCGCGTTGGACGGTGCCGTCCGGAAGGGTGGCTTCTCGGTAGCCCAGGGTCATGCGGCGAGTGGCGAAGCTGGTGGCGTGGGAGAGGAGGCCGGCCATGGGGTGGGCGGTGCCTTGGGCGTCGGTGAGGATGGTGCCGAGCGCCATGTAGCCGCCGCACTCGCCGTGAACGGGTCCTGGAAAGCGGCGCAGGCCTTGGAGGAACCGTGTGGCGGCGGCGAGTCGGGCGGCGTGGAGCTCGGGGTAGCCGCCGGGAAGCCAGCAGCAATCGGCGTAGGCGGAGGGCGGCTCGTCGGCGAGGGGGCTGAACGGGAGGAGCTCGGCGCCGGCCTCGCGCCAGCCTCGGAGGAGGTGGGGGTAGATGAAGCTGAACGCGGCATCCTGCGCGAGGGCGATGCGTTGGCCGGGCGGGGGCAGACTGCGCGCTGTGCCTGGCCGCAGCGTGAGGGGGCCGGCGGCGGCGAGGATGGCATCGAGGTTCATGTGCGCCTCGGCGGCGTCGGCGAGGCGGGCCAGGTGAGCGGGGAGGTCCGGGTGCTCGCCGGCCTGCACCAGGCCGAGGTGGCGCTCGGGCAGGGTGAGCGCCGGGTCGCGCGGGAGGGCGCCGAGGACGGGGAGGCCGATGGCGGCGAGGGCCTGCTCGCAGCCCGTGCGGTGGCGGGCGCTGCCGACCCGGTTGAGGATGACGCCGCCGACGCGGACGCCCGGGCGGTAGCGGTCCATGCCGAGGGCGAGGGCGGCGGCGGTCTGCGACTGGCCGCTCACATCGAGGACCAGCAGCACGGGCAAGGCGAGGCGTTCGGCGAGGTCGGCGGCAGCGCCGGAGCGGCCCGGGGGGGCGGGCACGCCGTCGAACAGGCCCATGGCGGACTCGACGATGAGGAGGCCGGGCCCGGCGGCGAGCCCGTCGATCAGGGTGGGAGGCATGGCCCAGCTGTCGAGATTGGTGCCGGGGTGGCCCGAGGCGGCGGCGTGGAAGGCCGGGTCGATGTAGTCGGGGCCGGACTTGGCGGTGCGGACCGCCACGCCCCGGCGGCGCAGGGCGGCGACCAGGCCGAGGGTGATCGTGGTCTTGCCGGAGCCGGAGCGGGGGGCGGCGACGAGCCAGCCGGTTGGTGCATCCATGGGGGCGCCGTATATCACGCCTCGTGAGCGGTAGTCTGCGACGCGGATGGACGACGGGGGCATGCGCGGCGGCGGCGGCGAAGGCGGCCTATGCGGCGCTGATCGAGGGCGCGTTCCCGGACCCGGTCGAGATCCCGCTGCCGCGCGGGGGGCGGGTGGCGTTCGCGCTGGCGGGGTCTTCGATTGGGGGACCCCTCCAAGGCGAGGTCGCGATGGCGGCCATCGTGAAGGATGCGGGCGACGATCCGGACGTGACGCATGGGGCGGTCATCGAGGTGCGGGTGCGGCTGGCGGCGGCCGGGCTGGCGTTTCGGGCCGGGCCGGGGGTGGGCACGGTCACACGGCCGGGGCTGCCCCTGGCGGTCGGGGAGCCGGCGATCAACCCGGTGCCGCGGCAGATGATTGCAGCCGCCATGGCGGAGGTGCGGGCGGACCCGGCGGCTGTGGTGGAGATCAGCATCCCGGGCGGGGAGGCGCTGGCCGCGCGCACGCTCAACGGGCGGCTCGGGATCGTGGGCGGGTTGAGCGTGCTTGGGACCACGGGCGTGGTGGTGCCGTATTCCTGCGCGGCATGGATCGACACGATTAGGCGCGGGATCGACGTGGCGCGGGCGATGGGGCTGGAGCACGTGGCGGGCAGCACGGGCAGCACGAGCGAGGCGGCGGTGCAGGCGCTGCACGGGCTGCCGGAGGTGGCGCTGCTGGAGATGGGGGATTTCGCGGGCGGGTTGCTGAAGTATCTGCGCGGCCATCCGGTGCCGCGCGTGACGATCGCAGGCGGCGTGGCAAAGATGACGAAGCTGGCGCAGGGACGGCTCGACCTGCACAGCAAGCGGGGCTCGGCGGACATGGCGGCGTTGGCCGAGTGGGCGGGGGATGCGCGGGTTGCGGCGGCGAACACGGTGGCGGAGGCCTTTTCCCTTTGCCCGGCGCTTGGTGACCGGGTGGCGGAGGGGGCCTGGGTGACGGCTGCGGATGTGTTGCGGGGGACTCCGATGGCGTTGGAGGTGGTGGTTTTCGATCGGGAAGGGGCCGTGCGGGGGCGGACGGCGATGCGGGGGGTCTAGGCGCTCGTGGCGCGGCCCTCACCCCGGCCCCCTTCCGGGAAAGAGGGGCCTGTTCAACGAGGCTGGGGGCAGCGTAACGTTCCCTAAATCATAAAGGGGAACGCCGATGTCGCGCTTCATGATGGCCCTGCTGGCCACCGCGCTCGCCTGCCCGGCACAGGCCGATATCGCGCTGTCGTTGAACGATGCGCACACGGTGCTCGTGCAGGGCAACCAGGTGGATGCGAAGGATGGGCGGCCGGACACGGTGAGCGTGATCGACCTCAAGGGCGAGCCGCGGGTGGTGGCGACGATCGAGGCGCCGGGGAGCGTGGCGGGGCCGCCGTTCGCGGTGTGGGTAGCGCCGGACGAGAGCTGGGCGATCGTGACCGGGGCCACGAAGACGGATGCGACGGCGATGCCGTCGGGGGTGGGGCCGGATGACCGGGTGAGCGTGATCGACCTGTCTGCCACCCCGCCTGCAGTGGTGCAGCGGCTGCAGGCCGGGGTGGGGGCGACGACGGTGCGGGTGTCGCCGGACGGCACGCTGGCGCTGGTGGCGAACCGGACGGCAGGCACGGTGAGCGTGTTCACTGTGGCGGGGAAGCGGCTGACCCCGGTGTCCACGCTCGAGATCGGGGCGACGGCGTTGCCGAGCGGAATCGTGTTCCTGCCGGACGGCAAGTCGGCGCTGCTGAGCCGGCAGGGGGACCACCAGGTGGCGGTGCTGCGTATCGCGGGCACGGCGGTGACGCTCGACAAGCGGCCGATCACGACCGGGGTGGCGCCCTATCCGCTGGACCTCGCGCCTGGCGGGCGGTTCGTGGCTGTGGGCAACATGGGGCGCGGCGACGGCGACGTGGACAGCGTGAGCCTGATCGACGTGGGGCAGGAGCCGTTCCGGACGGTGCAGACCTTGGCGCTGGCGCGCTCGCCGGAGGGGCTGCGCTGGTCGCCGGACGGGAAGACGCTGGCGGTGGGGTTCCAGGACGGCACGACGAAGGTGGACAGCAACCCTTTCTACAAGCCGCAGGGGCGGCTGATGATGCTGGCGCTGGAGGACGGCAAGCTGCGGCCCGTGGCCGAGGCGCCGATCGGGCGGTGGAGCCAGGGCATCGCCTTCTCGCGCGACGGGCGGACGGTGCTGGTGCAGAACATGGTGGAGAAGAACATCATGGTGTTCGGCTGGGACGGGTCTGCGCTGGCGGCACGCGGGGCGCTGGCGCTGGGGACGGGGCCGGCTTCGATCATGACGGCCTGGTAGGGGCGCTTGGGTGACTTGAGCTCGGCTCAGGCCGCTCCTCCCTCCCTCGATCAGCTCCCGCGAGGAAGGGGGGGAAGTTTGCTCGCCTTTCACCGCTGGATGCTGCGCGCGACGAGTCCGGGCCAGCACTGGGGTTGGTCGTGCATGCGGGTGGCGATCCTCGCAAAATTGGCCGCGATGACGTCGACGATCATCGCGTCGCCTATTGCCTCGATCCATAACTATCAAGCGAGATGGTGGGATAACCCAAGCGCAGCCTTTCTGCTGTTTGCGATCGTACTTGCGCCTGTGATCGAGACTGTTCCGATCTGGTTGAGCTATAGGCTGCTGTACAGGCGGTTCGGCGCTCCGGTCTTTTTGTGTGTCAGCGTGTCGTTGGCGGTTCTGCAACACGCGCCTCCGTCTTGGCTTGCATTCCACGCAGCCGGCGCTTTCCTTGTGCTGTCATACCAATACGTCTCGTTTCGATCGAGCGAGAGGCCGGTGCCTGCATTCTGGGCTGTTGCCTTGGCCCATGGAGTGATGAACGGGGCAGTGATCCTGCTGATCGTCTCAGGGGTACTCGGGCAGGAGCGATGATGTTCAGGCGCCGCCTGGTTCAATCGATCCAGCCGCTACGGAACTGCCTGACGTAGTCTTCGCGGTAGAGGGCGCTGTGACCGCCCTGCTGGGCGAGAGCTTGGCCGACGAGGACGAGGGCCGTGCGCGTGGCGGCCCCGGCAAAGGCGGCTTCGAGCGTGGCGAGGGTGGCCAGGGTGGCCTGTTCCTCGGGCCAGGTGGCGCGCACGACGATGGCGGCGGGGCAGTCGGGGCCGAGCACCGGGACGAGGCGGCGGACGATCTCGGGGAGCTGCGGGATGGCGAGGTGGATGGCGAGCGTGGCGCCGGTGGCGGCGTAGGCCTCGAGCTGCTCGCGCCCGGGCATGGCGCTGGCGCGTCCGGGGAGGCGGGTGAGGACGATGGTCTGGGCGATCTCGGGAAGGGTGAGTTCGACTTGCAACAGCGCGGCGGCGGCGGCGAAGGCAGGGACGCCGGGGGTGAAGCTGAGGGGGATGCCGAGGGTGCGAAGCCGGCGGGCCTGCTCGGCGACGGCGCTGTAGAGCGAGAGGTCGCCGGAGTGGAGGCGCGCCACGTCCTGCCCGGCTTCGTGCGCCTTGGCGCAGGCTGCGATGATCTGGTCGAGGTGAAGCGGGGCGGTGTCGATGAGGCGGGTGCCGGGGGCGCAGTGCTCGAGCAGCGCCGGGGGCACGATGGAGCCGGCGTAGAGGCAGACGGGGCAGGCGGCGAGGAGCCGGGCGCCGCGGAGAGTGATGAGGTCGGCCGCACCGGGACCGGCGCCGATGAAGTGAACGGTCACGGTGTGCCGGCGATGGCGCAGGTGGCGGCACCGTAGGTGACCCGCGGCGCCAGCAGCGGCGGCCCGGCGGCGGCGAGGGAGGCGGCCTCGGCGATGGAGGCATGGCCCGTGGCGGCCTGTGCAGCGTGGGAGCGCGTGGGGCAGAGGGGCTGCATGGCGGCCATATTCGCCCGGTCGATCCAATGGAGCGGCAGCGTCAGGGCGCGGGCGGCTTCGGCCAGGCCGGGCTCGTGGCGCTTGAAGGCGGGGGCTGCGAGGGCGGTGGGGCGGCACCCGGCCCGGGCAGCGGCGGCCTCGATGGCGGCGAGGATGTCGGACGCGGGTGCGCCCCGGCGGCAGCCGATGCCGGCGGCGATCATTCGGGTTTTTCCACGCGCCACTGGGTGACGGTCATGGCGGGGCGATACGCTGGGAGCGTGCCGACGGCGTCGAGCCGTTCGATGGCGATGCGGGTGAGGCTGCCGCCGAGGCGGGACTGGGCTTCGAGCAGGGCGCGCTCGGTCGGCAGGGCGATGGCGTTGGCGACGAGGCGGCCGCCGGGGCGGAGGGCGGACCAGGCGGCCCCGATGGTGCCGGGCGTGTGGGCGGCGGCGCCGAGGAACACGGCGTCGGGCGGGTGGAGGCCGGCGAGGGCGTGCGGGGCCTCGCCTGCGACGATGGCGAGGCCGGGCGTGCCGAGGGCCAGGGCGTTGCGGCGGGCGCGGGCGGCGCGGGCAGGGTCGCGCTCGAGGCCGGTGGCGCGGTTGTCGGGGTGGCGGAGCATCCACTCGATGCTGATGGACCCGGCGCCGAGGCCGATATCCCAGAGGTGCTCGCCGCGGCGGGGGGCGAGGGCGGCGAGGGTGAGGGCGCGGATCTCGGCTTTGGTGATCTGCCCGTCATGCTCGAACCAGGTGTCGGGGAGGCCGGGGGTGAGGGGGAGCGTCGCGGCGCTTGGGCCGGCGACCTCGATCGCGACCAGGTTGAGCGGGTGGGCTTGCGGGAGCGGGGCGTCCGAGCGGTGCGCGGTGATGCGCTCGGCAGGGCCGCCAAGGGCCTCGAGGAGGTGGAGGGTGGAGGCGCCGAGGCCGCGGGCGGCGAGCAGCGTGGCGACGGCCTGCGGTGTGTCGGCGGTGGCGGAGAGAACCATCAGGCGGGCGCCGGGTTGCAGGTGGGGGATGAGGGCCTCGATGGGGCGGCCGCAGCAGGAGAGGCAGGCCACGTCCTGCAGTGCCCAGCCGAGGCGGGCGGCGGCGAGCTGGAAGCTGGAGGGGGCGGGCAGGATGCGGAGCTCGGCGAGGGGCAGGTGGCGGAGGAGCATGGAGCCGATGCCGAACCACATCGGGTCCCCGGAGGCGAGCACGGCGGCGGGGCCGGGGCGGTGGGCGAGGAGGGTGGGGATGGCGGCCTCGATGGGGTTGGGCCAGGGTGCGGCTCGGCCCTGGACGTGCGCTGCGGCGAGGGCGAGGTGGCGGTGGCCGCCCATGACGAGGGTGGCGGCGCGCAGGAGCGGATCGGCGCCTTGCGGGAGGGCACCGTCCTCGTTGAGGCCGATGAGGGTGAGCCACGGAGGGGTCATGGCGCTAAGCGTGCTGGTGTTGGGGGGTACGACGGAGGGGTCTGCCGTGGCAGCGGCGCTGGCGGGGGACGCGCGGTTCCGGCCGGTGCTGAGCCTGGCTGGGCGGACGCGGGCGCCGGTGCTGCCGGCAGTGGTCTCGCGCCGCGGCGGGTTCGGGGGTGCCGCGGGGCTTGCCGCCTGGTTGCGTGACGAGGGCGTGGGGGCGCTGGTGGACGCGACACATCCGTTCGCGCGGCAGATGCACGCGAACGCGGCGGAAGGGGCTCGGCTGGCCGGCGTGCCCCGTGTTGCGGTGTCGCGACCGGCCTGGGTGGCGCAACCCGGCGACCAATGGACGGAGGTGGCGGACATGGGCGGGGCCGTGCCGGCGCTGGGGGTGTCGCCGCGGCGCGTGTTCCTGACCGTGGGCCAGCAGGAGCTGGTGCCGTTCCTGGCGGCGCCGCAGCACGACTACCTGGTGCGGAGCGTGGAGGCGCCGGAGCCGGGGAGCCTGCCGCCGCGCGTTCGGTGCATCGCGGCGCGCGGGCCGTTCACGCTCGAGGCGGAGGTGGCGCTGCTTCGGGAGGAGCGGGTGGAGGTGGTGGTGACGAAGAATTCGGGCGGGGCTGCCGTGGCGGCCAAGCTGGAGGCGGCGCGGATGCTGGGGGTGCCCGTGGTGCTGGTCGCGCGGCCGGCCCCGCCGGAGCCGCCCGTGGTGGAGGATGTCGCGGGGGTGCTGGCGTGGCTGCATCAGCTGGCCGAGCGCGGCGTGTAGAGCCAGGAGCGGGCCCCGGGGCGCTCGATGGTGCGGCTTTCGGCGGTGCCGATGAGAACGAGGGTGCGCATATCCGCGAGCCCGGCGTCCACGGTGGCGAGGGTGGCGAGGTTCAGGCGCTCGTCGGGGCGGGTGATGGCGGTGGCCAACGCGATGGGGGTGGTGGCGGGGAGAACGGGGCGGAGGGCATCGAGCGCGGCGGCGAGCTGCCAGGGGCGGGCGCGGCTGGCGGGGTTGTAGAGGGCGATGACGAACCCGGCCTCGGCCGCCATGGTCAGGCGGCGGAGCACGGTCGGCCAGGGCTTGAGGTTGTCGCTGAGCGAGATGGCGCAGAAATCATGCCCGAGCGGGGCGCCGAGCCGGGCGGCGGCTGCGAGGAGGGCGCTGATGCCGGGGAGGACCTGGACATCGAGCGTGCGCCAGGCGGGAGGGCCGTGGTCGATGGCTTCGAACACGGCGCTGGCCATGGCGAAGATGCCGGGGTCGCCGCCCGAGACGACGGCGACGCGACGGCCCTCGAGCGCGAGTTCGATCGCGTGGCGGGCACGGTCCAGTTCGACGCGATTGTCGCTGGGATGGTGGCGTTGGGCGGCGTTGGGCGGGATGCGGGCGAGGTAGGGGGCGTAGCCGATCAGGTCGGTAGCCTGCTCGAGGGCGGCTTTGGTTTCGGGGGTGACGAGGGTGGGGGCGCCGGGACCGAGGCCGAGGATGTGGAGGGTCAACGCGGCTCGGGTCCGTGCTCGGCCCTGACCCGTTCCCAGGGGGAGGGGATTGGGGTGAGGGGTTTGGACCATCCGGTCATCGCAGCCCCTGTCGGCCCGGCACGAGCACCAGGGAGAAATACGGGGCCGCGGCGGCTGCCTGGGCCATGGGCGTGACGGAGCCGCCGGGCATTGTGCCGCGGTCGACGAGGGTGGCGCGGGGGAGGAGGTGGCTGGCTTCGAGCGCAGCGCGGATCTTGGGGAGGTTGCTGCCGACCTTCATGATCACGGCAGCGTCCGTGTCGCGCAGGCGGCGCTCGAGCTCGGTTTGGGGCAGGGTGCCGGGCAGGATGGTGAGGACGTCGTCGCCGTGGGTGATGGGGGTGGCGGCCTGGGCCCAGCAGCCGGCCATGGCGGGGATGCCGGGAATGACGCTGATACAGTGGCGCGGGGCGAGGCGGTCGAAGATGTACATGGCGGAGCCGTAGAAGAACGGGTCCCCTTCGCAGAGCAGCGCGACGTCCTGCCCGGTGTCGAGTCGCTCGGCGCAGGTGATGGCGCTGGCGTCGTAGAAGGCGGGGAGGGCGGCGAGGTAGTCGGGGTGATCGACCGGGATTTCGGTCGTGTACGGGTATTCGAAGCGGAGCGTCTCGGTGCCGGGCGCGATGTGGGCGGCGGCGATTCGCGCGGCGTGGCCGTGGCGCCCGCGCTTGGCGAACCAGGCGACCACCGGGCTGGCGGCGATCACGCGGGCGGCCTTGAGCGTGAGGAGCTCGGGGTCCCCGGGGCCGGTTCCGACGATGTGGAGCGTGCTCTTCATTCGACGTCGTTCGCCAGCGCGTTAACGGCGGCGACGGCCATGGCGCTGCCGCCCCGGCGTCCTTCGACGATCATCCAGGGCACCGGCGAGGCTTCGGCGAGGGCCTGCTTGGATTCTGCCGCGCCGACGAAGCCGACGGGCAGGCCGATGATGGCGGCGGGCCGGGGGCCGCCCGCGTCCAGCAGGTCGAGCAGGTGGAAGAGGGCGGTGGGCGCGTTGCCGATGACGACGAGGGCGCCGCGCATGTGCTCGCCCCAGAGCTCGAGGGCGGCGGCGGAGCGGGTGTTGCCGATGCGGGTGGCGAGCGCCGGGGTGTCCGGGTGGTCGAGGGTGCAGAGGACGGCGTTGTCGGCCGGCAGGCGGGGACGGGTGATGCCGTGGGCGACCATCTTGGCGTCGCACAGGATGGGGGCGCCAGCGTGGAGCGCGGCGCGGGCGGTGGCGGCGAAGGCGGGGTGGAAGCGGATTGCGGGACGGATTTCCGGCATGCCGCACGCGTGGACGATGCGGACGACGACGCGGGCCTCGATGGGATCCAGGCCGGCCAGGTCGGTTTCGGCGCGGATGGTGGCGAAGGACTGGCGATAGATGGCGGCGCCGTTGCGTTCGTACTGCCTCGTCGGGTGGCGCTGGCTCATCGGACGGCGCCGGCCGGGTCGGGCGCAGGGTGGCCGGGGTCCCGCGCGCGGCCGTTCTGGACCAGGTGCCAGGCGCCCTCGATGGCGACGAGGGTAAGGGACGAGGGGGCGGGGTGGGCGCAGCCCTTGGCGCAACCGCTGACGTGGAGGGCGGCGCGGGGGCGGAGGGCGGCGGCGAGGGTGCGGGTGGGGAGCGTGGCTTGCGGGCAGGCGGGCGCGCCGGGGCAGGCAGTGATCATGAGGCGAGGGTCATTCGGGTCCGTGATGAAGTTTTCGAGCGGGCCGGGGTCGTGGGGAACGAGGATGCTGCGCCAGGGGGTGATGCGGAGCTCGGGCGCACGGTCGGCGAGGACGTGGAGGTCGTCGGCGTGCATCTGCCCGAAGGCGGGGGCCAGGGCGAAGGCGATGGGGTTCTGCTCCCTCCCCCTCCGGAAGAGGGTCGGGGTGTGGGCGACGAAGGACTGAGTTTCGTGCGGATGGCCCGCCCTCTCCCCGGCCCTCTCCCGCGAGGGGACAGGGGGAAGCGGGGCTGGCGCTGCAGTCTGTCCTTGCTCTCCGGGGGGGAGAGGGAAAAGAGGGCCGACCGGGGCTTTGCGGGTGCCCTTGGTCGCGAGGCGGACGCCTTCGGCGGTTGCGACGAGGTCGGCGGCGACGGGCCAGTGGGCGAAGTAGCCGCCGGGGTCGATGGCGATGGCGAACTTGGCGGGGAGTGCTTCGAAGGCGGGATGGGTTGCGCAGAGGCCTTCCAGGGCTTGGACCAGGGCTTCTGCGCCGGGGTGGATGGTGGGGTCGAGGCCGAGGAGCGGGGGGTGGATCAGGACGCGGCGGGCCTCCTGCGCGGGGTCGGCGTCGGCGAGGCCGGCGTCCACCATGGCGGCGGCGAAGCGGGGCGCGCTCGAAGGCGTCAGGCCGCGGATCTGGAGGTTGCCGCGCTGGGTGAGCTCGATGGTGCCGCTGCCATGGGCGGCGGCGGCGTGGGCCAGGGCGTGGGCTTGGGCCTGGGTGAGGGTGGCGCGGGGCGGCTTCACGCGGGTGAGCCAACCGTCGCCGCTCTCCATGGGGGCGTGCAGGGTGGGGCACCAGCCGCGCTTGATCATGGTGCGGCGTTCCCGGGCGCATTCCCGGACGCATTCCCGGACGCATATCCGGGCGCGTTCCCGGGCGCATTCCCGGGCGCATTCCGGCGCGGGTGCCAGAGGCCGTCGGCGCGGAGCCGGGCGAAGCGGGCGGCGAGGTCCGCGTGTGCCTCGGGGTTTTCCCTTTGCAGGAAGGCGTCGACCTCGGGGGTGGCGAGGGCGTCGTGCAGCAGGTCCAGCTGCACGTCGAAGCGGGTGGGCAGGGTGCGGGCGAAGGCTTCGAGCGCGGCCAGCGGGCGGGCGATCTCGGCGGCGCCGCGGTGGCCGTGGCGCATCTGGCCTGCGATCCAGGCCGGGTTGGCGGCGCGGCCACGGACGGTGCGGGCGATCGCTTCCTGCACGGTGCGGGCGCGGGGGGCGTCGCTTCGGCTGGTGTCGAGGTGCCACAGGGCGGGGGTGTTGCCCAAGGCGGCGGCGGCTTGCGCGAACCCGCCTTCGTGGGCGGCCCATTCGGGGCTGTCGAGCAGGTCGTGCTCGGCGTGGTCCTGGATGTGCACCAGCGCATCCGCGGCGGCCACGCGGGCGGCGAGGCCGGGGGCGTCGGGCGCGGGGTCTGCCCGGCCATAGGCGGTGGCCGATGCGGCGAGCCAGCCGGCGCCGGAGCCGTCGCCCGCGCCGTAGGACCCGGCTGCCGGGCCATAGATACGCGGGCCGGGGTTGCCTGCGAGGGGGTTCCAGTCGGGCGCTTCGTCGCGGGTTGCAACGGCCGCGATGAGGGCGTCGAACTGGGCCAGGGCGGTGGCGAAGGCGTCGCGGAACAGGCCGGAGATGCGGAGCGTGACGTCGATGCGGGGGCGATCGAGGAGGGCGATGGGGAGGATCTCGAAGCCGCTGACGCGCGACGAGCCTTCGTCCCAGAGCGGGGTGGCGCCGAGGAGGCGGTAGGCCAGGGCCAGGTCCTCGCCGCCGGTGCGCATGGCGGTGCTGCCCCAGAGGTCCAGCACCAGGCGGCTGGGATGCTCGCCATGCTCCTGCAGGTGGCGGCGCAGCAGGGCGTCTGCAGCGCGGGCCGCCAGGTCGTAGGCCGTGCGGGTGGGGAGGGAGCGGGGGTCGAGCGTGGTCAGGTTGCGGCCCGTGGGCAGCACGTCCGGGCGGCCGCGGGTGGGGGCGCCGGCGGGGCCGGGTGGGACGAAGCGGGCGTCGAGCGCGGTTAGCAACGCGTGGCGCTCGGCCTGGGGGCAGGCAGCCCATGCCGGGTCGAGGTGGGGGGTGTCCTGGCCGAACACGTGCAGGCCGTCACGGAGCTGCAGGTCCTTCACGTCGCAAAGGTAGGCGTCGAGGCGGGCGAGGGCAGTATCTGGGTCGGCATCCGGCGGGGTTTCGGCCTCCCGCAGGAGGCCGGTGGTGCCGGCGTGCTCGAGGATCTGCGTGCGCAGGCTTGCCGCCCGGCGGCGGTCGAGGCCGTCGGCGGTGGCGTACTCGTCGAGGAGGCGCTCGAGTGCTGCGGCGGGGCCGTGATGGGTGTGGGCGGCGATGGGGGGCGTGAGGTGGCCCAGCATGACGGCGCCGAGGCGCCGTTTTGCGGCAGCAGCCTCGCCGGGGTTGTTGATGATGAAGGGGTAGATGACGGGCAGGCCGCCGAGGAGGGCGGCGGGGGCGCAGTCGGGCGATAGCGCGGCTGCCTTGCCGGGCAGCCATTCGAGGCTGCCATGGGTGCCGAGGTGGATGAGGGCATGGTTGTCCTGCGCGCGCAGCCAGAGGTGGAAGGCGACGTAGGCGTGGCAGGGGGGGAGGTCGGGGTCGTGGTAGCGCGCCTTGTCCGGCGCGCGGGCGGGCTGGAGGGCGAGGGTGACGTTGCCTCCGAGCGGGGGGCCGAGGGTGAGGGTGCGGTGGGTGAACGCGTTGTCGACCACCGTGGGGTCGGAGGCGGGGTCGCCCCAGGCGGCATGGACGCTGGCGCGGAGGGCCTTGGGGAGCGGGGCGGCGGCGTACTCGGCGAGGGTCAGGGTCGGGCTGGGGAGGGCATGGCAGAGGGCTTCGACGACTGCGTGCTCGTGGCCACGGCTCTCACCTTGGCCTTCTCCTGGGGAGAGCGGGGGGACGGCGTAGCCCTCTGATTCGAGCAGCGTGAGGATGGTCACGACGCTGGCCCAGGTGTCGAGGCCGACGGCGTGGCCTTGCTGGCCGTCGATGCCGGGGTAGTCGGAGAGGATGATGGCGAGGCGGCGCTCGGCGCGCGGGGTGGCGCCAAGGCGGGCCCAGGCGGCGGCGCGGTCGGCTGCGAGCGCGATGCCCGCGGCGTCGGGGGTGAAGCGGGTGGGGGCGTATTGCAAGGCCGGGTTGGGGGCGGCCTGGTCCTTGAAGGCGATGGCGGTGGTCAGCAGCCGGCCGTCGAGTTCGGGGAGCACGACCTGCATGGCGAGGTCGGCGGGAGAGAGGCCGCGGGGGGAGGCCTGCCAGGCGGTGCGCGGGCTGCTTGAGAGGACGAGTTGGAGGATGGGGCAGTCCGCGCTCTCCAGAGGGGACGGGGCGTCGTCATGTCGCGCGGCGAAGAAGGTGGCGTTGAGGATGATGGCGGGGCGCCATGCCTTCAGGGTGTTTGCGACGTAGTCGGCGGTGGTGGGGGATTTGAGGGAGTCGACGTAGAGCGTGCCGACGGCGAGGCCTCGTTGGCGCAGGGCCGCGGTGAGGGCTTCGATGGGGGCGAGGTCGGCGGATTGGAGGTGGGAGCGGTAGAGGATGATGGCGGCGAGGGCGTGCTCTCGGCTCTCCCTCGCCCCGACCGCCGCGGGCACGTCGTCATCGCGAGCGTAGCGTGGCGATCCAGGAGCCGACGGGCTTGCACGATGCCGCCCCTGGATCGCCACGCCTTCGGCTCGCGATGACGGGTGGGGCGGCAGGAGGTCGAGCGTGTGGACGCCGTGGGCGGGGATGGGGATTGCGGGGCCGGGGGCAGGGGTGCCTGTGGCGAGGTGGGCCATCCAGGCGAGCGCTCGGGTGAGGTTGGCAGGGCCGCCCTCGCGGAAGCAGGTGTCGAGGGCGGACCAGGCTTCGGGGCCCACGGTCGAGAGGGCGCGCAGCCTCGTGTCGTCGGCGGCGTCGCCGGGGAGGAGGGCGAGCGGGATGTGGCGCTCGCGGCAGCGGTTCGCGAGCTGGTCCGTGCCGTAACGCCAGTAGTCGAGGCCACCGAGGAGGCGGACGGCGATGCACCGGGCATGGGCGGCGACCTCGTCCAGGTAGAGATCGACGGACATGGGGTGGCGGAGGCGGGCCAAGCTGGCGAGGCGGAGCTCGGGCAGTGCTGGGCTCCACGCGGCCGCGAGCGCGGCGAGGTCGGCGTCGGAGAAGCTCAGCACGAGCAACGGCGCCGGCGTCTGGCCAGGCTCGGAGGCCGGGGCGTCGTCGTCCAGGCCGTGCAGCGTGCGGGGAAGGAGGTGCATCAGGCCAGAACCGGCGCCTCGTGCAGCGCCGCGCGGATGCCATCCTGATCGAGCCCGGTCAGGCCGATGACGACGAGGTGGCCGGTGCGGGGCTCGCCCGGACGCCAGGCGCGGTCATACTCCTGGGCGAACCGCGCGCCGACGCCCTGCACGGCGAGGCGCATGGGTTTGCCGGCGATGGCGACGAAGCCCTTCATGCGGAGGATGCCGTGGTCGGCCGCGACCGTCGCGAGGCGCGCGAGCAGGCCCTCGGCGCCGGGCAGCTCGGGAAGCGGGACGACGAAGCTGGTGAAGTCGTCGTGCTCGTGGTCGTCCAGTGCGTCGTGGTGGCTGGGGCGGGCGGCCAGGTCCGCTTCCGCGGCGGCGGTCAGGCCGAGGGCGATGGCGGGATCGAGCCGGCCTTGCGTGGCCACCACGGTGCGGACGGCGCGGGGCAGGCTCGCCATCACGCGGGCGCGCACGGCCTCGAGGGCGCCCGGCCCATGATGCTCCTCCAGCAGGTCGGTCTTGGTGAGCACGACCAGGTCGGCGCAGGCGAGCTGGTCTTCGAACACCTCGGCCAGCGGGTCGTCGTGGTCGAGGTTCGCGTCGGCGGCTCGTTGGGCGGCGACGGCCAGGGGGTCGTGGGCGAAGGTGCCGGCCGCGACGGCGGGGCTGTCGACGAGGGTGACGACGCCGTCGACCGTCACGCGGTCGGCGATGCCGGGCCAGGCGAAGGCGCGGAGAAGCGGCTTGGGCAGGGCGAGCCCGGAGGTTTCGATGACGATGTGGTCGGGCGGCGGATCGCGGTCGAGCAGGGCCTGCATGGCGGGCAGGAACTCGTCGGCGACGGTGCAGCACAGGCAGCCATTGGCGAGCTCGACGATGTCCGCTTCCTCGCAGGCCGGGATGCCGCAGCCGCGGAGCGTGTCCGCGTCGATGCCGACGGTGCCGAACTCGTTGACGATGAGCGCGAGGCGACGGCCGCCGGCGTGTTCGACGAGATGGCGCAGGAGTGTGGTTTTTCCGGCGCCGAGGAAGCCGGTGATGACGGTGGCGGGAATGCGCCCGGCTGCCTTGGCGGTCATGCTGCGTCCTGCTGGTTGAGGTCGGGCATGCGGCCCAGGATCATGCGGGCGAGCGAGGCGGGGCGCTTGGAGGGGAGCACGGTGCCCGTGGGGTGCTGGCCGTAAGTGTCCACGTAGGTGAGCAGGTCCGGAACCAGCGAGGGGTCGAGGCGGCCGAGCAGGTAGGTCCATTTGCCCGGTGCGGAGATGGCGGCAGCGCAGCCATTGTCGCAGGAGGAGAGGCATTTCACGGCGTGGATTTCGAGCGTGGCGGGGGCGGCGGCGCGCACGGCTTCCATGAAGGTCTGGCCGGGGGGCGTGGCGCCCTCGGCGAGGGGGAGGCCGGCGCGGCAGGTGGTGCAGATGTGGAGGGTGGTCATGTCGCGGATCGTCCCGGGTGGCAGGCACGGGATGCATGGCCGCCCCCGGGCCCCCGCCCGCGGGTCGATGCGCCCCCGCTCACACGGGGGTGGCATCGCCGCCACCGGGGCACCCCGCCCGGCGTCGCGACTGGTCACGGCGCCACGAATGGGCTGCGCCGCCGATGGCAGGTCTCCTGACTTGCGGCTCTGGCGGGGTGGCCCCGCCGCGTCCCCTGCCTGCCTTCCCGGGGTGTGGCCCAGTGGCGTGCGGCGCGGGGCCTCACCGTTCACAGTTGCGGGGACAGCGCCGGGCTCACACCGGCTTCCCTTTTCACCCCCCGCTAGGGGGGACCATCAATAAGGAGTATAGGCCGGTTCATGGACGTGAGCAATGACAAGCGGGGCAAAGAGCGGTTGACGCTGGTGCTCGGGGGCGCGCGCTCGGGCAAGAGCCGGCATGCGGAGGGGCTGTTCGAGGCCACCGCGCCGCCCTGGACCTATGTCGCGACGGGCCAGGCCTGGGATGACGAGATGCGGCAGCGGATTGCGCTGCACCGGGCGCGCCGGGATGCGCGTTGGGTGACGGTGGAGGCGCCGCTGGACGTGGCGGGCGCATTGGGAGACGGTCCGGCGCTGGTGGATTGCCTGACGCTGTGGCTGACCAACCTGATCCTGGGCGAGCACGACGTGGAGGCGGCGACGGCGGCGCTTGAGGCGCGGCTGGCGGACCGGACGGCGATGACGGTGCTGGTGGGCAACGAGGTGGGCCTTGGGATCGTGCCGGAGAACGCGCTGGCGCGGCGGTTCCGGGATGCGGCGGGGGTGCTGCACCAGCGGCTCGCGGCGCGGGCCGGGCGGGTGGTGTTCATGGTGGCGGGGATTCCGATGGTCGTGAAGTGAGCGAGGATGCTGAGCGGCACGCGGCCAAGATGGCGGCGCGCAAGGCGGTGCAGGATGCCGAGGTCGCGTCCAAGAGCATCACCGAGCGCGGCCTGCTGATGGTTCACACGGGGTCCGGCAAGGGGAAGAGCACGGCCGCGTTCGGGCTGCTGCTGCGGATGGTGGGGCGTGGACGGCCGTGTGGCGTGGTGCAGTTCATCAAGGGCGCCTGGAGCACCGGGGAGCGGACGGCGCTCGAGCGGTTCCCGGAGCTGGTGGAGTGGCACACCATGGGCGAAGGCTTCACGTGGGAGACGCAGGACCGGGCACGGGACGTGGCGGAGGCCGAGCGCGCCTGGGGGCAGGCGCTGCGGATGATGGCGCGGCCGGGGCTCGGATTGCTGGTGCTGGACGAGCTCAACATCGCGCTCAGATACGGCTATCTGGACGAGGCGGCGGTGCTGGAGGGCCTGGCCGCGCGGCCGCCGCTGTTGCACGTGGTGGTCACGGGCCGGAACGCGCGCCCGGCGCTGATCGAGGCTGCGGACCTGGTGACGGAGATGGGCGCGGTGAAACACCACTTCGCGGCCGGAGTGCGGGCGCAGGAAGGGATCGAGTTCTGACGCTGCGCACCCCGGCGCTGATGCTGCAGGGCACCGGGTCGAGCGTGGGCAAGAGCCTGCTGGTGGCAGGGCTGTGCCGGGCGGCGGTGCATCGGGGGCTGCGCGTTCGGCCGTTCAAGCCGCAGAACATGAGCAACAACGCGGCCGTGACGGCCGATGGCGGCGAGATCGGGCGGGCGCAGGCGCTGCAGGCGCTGGCGTGCGGGGTGGCGCCCAGCGTGCACATGAACCCGGTGCTGCTGAAGCCGCAGAGCGAGGTCGGCGCGCAGCTGGTGGTGCAGGGCCGGGTGCGCGGCACGGCGCGGGCGCGGGAATACCAGGCGATGAAGCCGGGGCTGCTGGCGGACGTGCTGGACAGTTTCGCGCGGGTTGCCGACGGGGCGGACCTCGTGCTGGTGGAGGGGGCGGGGAGCGCCTCCGAGGTGAACCTGCGGGCTGGGGACATCGCCAACATGGGGTTCGCGCGGGCGAGCGGGACGCCGGTGGTGGTGGTAGGCGACATCGACCGGGGGGGCGTCATCGCCTCGCTGGTGGGGACGCAGGCGGTGCTGGACCCGGCAGACGCGGCGATGGTGGTGGGGTTCATGGTGAACCGGATGCGGGGGGACCTGTCGCTGTTCGCGGACGGGATGCGGTTCATCGCGGAGCGGACGGGGTGGGCGGCGCTGGGGCTGGTGCCGCACTGGGCGGGGGCGGGGGCGCTGCCGGCGGAGGATGCGAGCGATCTGGGCACGGGGGTCGTGCGGCCGGGTGGCCTGCGGGTGGTGGTGCCGGTGCTGCCGATGATCGCGAACTTCGACGATCTGGACCCGTTGGCGGCGGAACCGGGCGTGTCGCTGGAGCTGGTGCGGAGCGGGCCGTTGCCGGCGTGCGACGTGGTGCTGCTGCCGGGATCGAAGAGCACGATCGCCGATTTGGCGGCGCTGCGGGCGGCGGGGTGGGACCACGACATCGCCGGGCACGTGCGCCGGGGCGGGCGGGTGCTGGGGCTTTGCGGGGGCTACCAGATGCTGGGGCGGAGCGTGGCTGATCCGGCGGGCACGGAGGGTGCGGCGGGGGTGGTGCCGGGGCTGGGGCTGCTGGAGGTGGAGACGGTGCTGGAGGGCGAAAAGCGGCTGGCGTTCGTGCGTGGTGTCGACGCGGAGGAGGTGCCGTTCGAGGGCTACGAGATGCACATGGGCGTCACGGCCGGGGCGGATGCGATGCGGCCGCTGCTGTGGATCGAGGGGCGGAGCGAGGGGGCGGTTTCGGCGGACGGGCTGGTTGCCGGGACGTACGTGCATGGGTTGTTCGCGGGGGATGCGCAGCGCGGGGCCTGGTTGCGGCGCTGGGGTGCCGCGGGTTCAGGGCACCGGCACGGGGCGGCGGTGGAGGCGGCGCTGGATGGGCTGGCGGCGCATCTGGAGGCGCATGTGGATGTCGGGCGGGTTTTGGGGTCGGCGCGGTAGGCTTTTTTGTCATCGCGAGCCGCAGGCGCGGCGATCCAGGGGCCAGCGGGACTGCTCCATACGGCCCCTGGATCGCCGCGCTTCGCTCGCGATGACGGTTTTTCCGCGGTTCCGGTCTTCTTTCCAGTAGCAACAGTAGGCCGTTACTTGATCATGGGGCAGTTGCCCTCGTTGAGCGGGCGGAAGGCGTCGGTGGCTGGGATGGTGGCGAGGAGCTGGTAGTAGTCGTAGGGGCCCTTGCTTTCGGCAGGGGTCTTCACGCGGAAGCGGTACATGGCGTGCGTCGCGCGGCCGTCGGGGCGGATGGTGACGGGTCCCCAGAGAGGGTCGTCGATGGGGTTGCGCTTCATCTGCTGGACCACGGCCTCGCCCTCGATCGTCTTCGCGTCTCGGACGGCGCGGAGGTAGGTGAGGGTCGTGGAGTAGACGCCGGCGTGGTCCTCGGTGGGCATGCGGCCGCCCATGGTGGCGGCGAAGCGGCGGGACCAGGCGCGGGTGCGCTCGTTCAGGTCCCAGTAGAAGCCGGTGGTGAGCTGCAGGCCCTGGGCGGTGGGCAGGCCGATGGCGTGGACGTCCGAGAGCTGGATGAACAGGGCGGCGGGGGTCAGCTTGCCTGTGAGGCCGAACTCGCCGGACTGCTTGATGGCGTTGATCATGTCGGCCCCCGTGCTGGCGAGTGCGAGCACGTTCGCGCCGGAGGACTGGGCGGCGAGGAGGGGGCCGGCGAAGTCCGTGGTGCCCAGCGGGTCCCGGCTCGCGCCTGTGGACCTGCCGCCGAGCGCGGTGAGGGCGGAGATCGCGTCTCCCTCGAGCGAGAGGCCGAGGGCGTAGTTGACGGTGAGGAAATACCATCTGTTCAGGCCCTGCGGCACGAGGCCGAGGGCGGTGCTGCGGCCCTGCACCCAGGTGTCGCTCACCCATTGGACGGTGGTGGGCTGGCAGGCCTTGCCGGTGATGTCGCTGCTCATGGAGCTGGAGGCGAGCGCCGCGCGGTTGCGCTCCCTGGCGGCGGTGATGACGGCGAAGGCGACGCCGGAGTTGGGCAGGTCCACTACGGCGTGGACGCCCTCCTGGTCGAACCAGCGGCGCGCGATGCCGCTGCCGATGTCCGGCTTGTTGAGGTGGTCGGCGCTGACGATCTCGACGGTCATGCCCTGGGATTCGGCCTTGAAGTCCTCGGCGGCCAGGCGGGCGGCGGCGACGGAGCCGGGGCCGACCTGGTCCGAGAAGGGGCCGCTCATGTCCGTCAGCACGCCGATGCGGACGGGGTTCGGGACCTGCGCGTATGCCGGGGCGGCGAGTGTGGTGGCGAGGAGGAGGGCGGCGATCGTGGACGTGTTGGGGCGCATGGACGGTCCCTTCAGAGCAACTCGAAATATTCCTGGTGTTCCCAGGACGTGACCTCTGCGTCGAATCGGTCGATCTCGGCCTGCTTGAGGTGCGTGTAGTAGCGGATGAACCCGGCGCCAAATGCGGCTTCGAGCACCGGGTCGGCGTTCAGGGCGTCCAGCGCGTCCGGGAGCGAGCGGGGGAGCAGGGGGCGCCCGTCGTCGTAGGGTGTGGCGCTGGGCGGGCCCGGGTCGAGTGCGGCGTCGATGCCGTCGAGCCCCGCGGCGATCTGGGCGGCCATGGCGAGGTAGGGGTTGGCGGCGGGCTCCGGGCAGCGGTTCTCGAGGCGGGTGGCCGGGTCGCCGCCTTGCGCGCCAGGTTGGCCACCCAGAAGGCGGACCATGGCGCCGCGGTTGTCCGCCGCCCAGCCGGCGCGGGTGGGGGCGTTGGTGTAGGGGCGATAGCGGCGATAGCCGTTGATGGTGGGGGTGGTGAAGGCGCAGGCGCCCGCGGCGTGGGCGAGCAGGCCCGCGAGCCAGGCGCGGCCCGTGGGGCTCAGGGGGGCGGCGTCGTCCATGAACAGGTTGCGGCCTGCGGCGTCGCGGATGGATTGGTGCAGGTGCCAGCCGGAGCTCACTACGCCGGGCAGCTTCGGGCGGCTCATGAAGCTCGCCACGTATCCGGCCCGGCGGCAGACCTGCTTCACGGCGGAGCGCACGAGGATCAGCTGGTCCGCGGGAACCAGGCCCTCGCCGGGTGCGAATGTGAGTTCGACCTGGCTCGGGCCGAACTCGATCTCGAGCGTTCGGAGCGGAAGGCCGAGGGCCTGGAGGGTGGCGCGGAGCTGCTCCATCAACGGATCGAGCGCGTCGTAGCGGAGCTCGGTGAGGTATTGGTAGCCGGGGTTGAGCAGGGTTCGCGGGCCGGGGGCGCCGTCGACGTCCGGGCCGGCCTGGACAATGTGGCACTCGAGTTCGACGCCGGCGACCCAGCGCATGCCGCGGGCCGCCAGGCGCTGCACCGCGGCGGCGAGCTGCGCGCGCGACGAGAGCGGCATGGGGCGGCCGTCGGGGAGGTAGACGTCACACAGCATCCAGCCCGTGTGGGGCGCCCAGGGGAGGACGTGGAAGGTGGCCGGGTCCGGCAGCATGACCATGTCGGCGGCACCCTGCAGCGCTGGGTCGTCGAAGCCGGCATCGGGGCCGAACACGGGGAAGGCGGTCTTGCCCGAGAGGTCCTTCATCAGCAGCGTGGTCGTGGCGCGGACGCCGTCGGCCATCACGCGGGCGGCTTCGCCGGCGACGAGGGTTTTTCCCCGGAGCACGCCATGGGCGTCGGCGAAGGCGAGGCGGACGACGCCGAGGTGCTCCATCTGGCGCCGGGCATCCCGGGCGGCGGCGCGCTGCTCGGCCGTCCAGGCGTTGTTGCGTTCTGCGAAGGTCAAGCGGCGGTGGCGTGGATGTTGTCGGGCAGCACGGCGCTCCAGGGGGCGGCCTGGCGCCGGGCACGGTCGGCTTCCAGCCAGTGCGCCTCCCAGCCCTCGACGGGGCCGATCGCGTCGATGCTCGGTGGCCCGGCGATGCGGCATGCGGCTTCGGGCGGGAGTGCCAACAGGGGCGGCCGACCCTCGGCGACGCCGCGGATGGCGCGGACGAGCAGGCGGCGGTAGGCGGCGATGGCCTTGTCGGAGGCGCCGAGGTTCTCGTGCGTTCGGTCCTGGATGGGGCCCATGGATTCCACGGCCCACTGGTCGTGCACGTTGATGTCCTCGCCCATGCCCGTGTAGGTGCGGTGCGCCTGCTCGTGCGGGTCGAAGCCATACTCGTTGCTGCGGTTCTTGAGCGGGACGTAGTCGGGCAGCGCGTAGGTGCGGAGGCGCTGCTCACGCATGCGGGGCTTGTCCACCGGGTCGGTGAAGCTGGTGAAGATGGCGTACCAGTAGCAATGCGTGTCGTCGACCGGGACGTGCCATTGGGTGATGGTCATCTCCTTGCTCATCGGGATCACGAAGGCATGGGGAAAGGCCATGTTGGTGACGCGGATGTGCATCTCGCGGTCGTTCAGCTGTCGGAGTGCGGCGATGCGGAGGCCGTATTCGGTGGTTTCGACCTCGATGCGCGGGCGGCCGTGTTCGCGGAGGATGCGGGTCATGGGCATGTCGGCGCCCATGGTGGCGCCGCGGAACTGACGGCCATAGGTCTCGTCGGTCTCGTCCTCCTCGAAGCGGTGGAGGTAGGAGGCATGGGCCGGGTCGATGCCGACCTCGAGGGCCTGGAGCCAGTTGCACTCCATGAGGCCCTTGAAGGCGAAGGTGTAGGCGTCGGGAGCGGCGAAGCAGTCGAAGGCGGGGAGGGCGGGGGGCTCGGCCCCATCCAAGAGGGGGCCGAGGAAGGCCCAGACGATGCCGCCGGCGACCTGGCACCGATAGGCGGGCTGGCGGATGGATTGGCAGAAGCGGCTGCCCTCGGGCTCCGCGGGCTGTTCGAGGCAGGCGCCCTGGGTGTCGAACAGCCAGCCATGGAAGGGGCAGCGGAGGCCGCCATGCTCGGCGCGGCCGAAGCTGAGGTCGGCGCCGCGATGGGCGCAGTGCTTGGCGAGCAGGCCGTACGTCCCCGCGTCGTCACGGAAAAGCACCAGGTCCTCGCCCAGCAGGCGCACGGGGCGGACGGGGCGGGGGCCGTCGAACTCGTCCACCAGGGCGGCGGGCTGCCAGTACTGGCGCATGAAGGCGCCAAGGGGCGTGCCGGGGCCGGAGAGGGTGATGAGGTCGTTCTGGTCCTGGGTGAGCATCGTTCGGGTTCTCCGGGGCGGATGCTACGGGAGGGGGGGCGCGATGCAAGGTCTGCTGGAAGTTCGTCATCGCGAGCCGAGGGCGTGGCGATCCGGAGGCTGGACGGATCGTTCTAAGCGGCCCCTGGACTCACCACGCTTCGCCCGCGATGACGAGTAGCCGCGGTAGCGCTTCAGGGGCGGAGGCGCCGCCTCACTCCGCCGCCTTGGGCACCTCGTCGACCTCGATCGCGGGTGGCTTCGGGGCGGCCTTGCGGCGGAGCTCGGCGAGTTCGGCCGCGGCTTGCTGCTCGATGCGATAGACCTGCTGCACGCCGGGTTCGTATTGGGGGGCGGATTTGGTGAGCTTCACGCCGTAGCGGGCGGCGGCCTGGAGGGTGAAGTTGGGGTTGGCGAGGTGGGGGCGGCCGAGGGCGACGAGGTCGGCGCGGCCGGCGGCGAGGATGGTGTTGACCTGGTCGGCGCTGGTGATGTTGCCGACGCACATGGTGGCGAGGCCGGCTTCGTTTCGGATCTGGTCGCTGAACGGCACCTGGAACATGCGGCCGTAGATGGCGCGGGCGTCGGCAACCGTCTGCCCGGAGCTGACGTCGATCAGGTCGGCGCCGGCGTCGGCGAAGGCTTGGGCCATGAGAACGGCGTCGTTGGCGGCGATCCCGCCTTCCGCCCAGTCATGCGCGCTGATGCGGACGGACATCGGCTTTTCCCCGGGCCAGGCAGCGCGCATGGCGCGGAACACCTCGAGCGGCCAACGGAGGCGGTTCTCGAGGGTGCCGCCGTATTCGTCCGTGCGCTGGTTGGTGAGCGGGCTGAGGAAGGTGGCGATCAGGTAGCCGTGGGCGGCGTGCAGCTCGAGCATGTCGAACCCGGCACGGTCCGCCCGGCGCGTGGCGGCGACGAACTGGTCGCGGATGCGGTCCATGTCGGCGCGGGTCATCGCGCGGGGGACCTGGCTGTCCTTGTAGTAGGGGAGGGGCGAGGGGGCGACGATGTCCCATGCGCCGCTGGGCAGGGGGCGGTCCATGCCCTCCCACATGAGGCGGGTGGCGCCTTTGCGGCCGGCGTGGCCGAGCTGCATGCAGAGCTTGGCGGCGCTGTGCTCGTGCGCGAAGCGGACGATGCCGGTCCAGGCCTGCTCCTGCTCGTCCGTCCACATGCCGGCGCAACCGGGCGTGATGCGGGCTTCGGGGCCGACGTCCGTCATCTCGGTGAAAATGAGCCCGGCGCCGCCCAGGGCGCGGCTGCCGTAATGCACGCGGTGCCAGTCGCCGGGCACGCCGTCCTCGGCGGAGTACATGCACATGGGGCTGACGACCACGCGGTTGGCGAGCGTGAGTCCGCGGAGGCGGAGCGGCTGGAACATGGGCGGCACGGGCGCTTCCACGTCCACCTCGAACCCGGTGGCGCGGACCTGGTGGGCGAACATCGCGTCCGTCCGTTCCACGAAGTCGGGCGCGCGGAGGCGGAGGTTGTCGTAGGTGATGCTGCGGCTGCGCGTCATGAGGCCGAAGGCGAATTGCTGCGGGTCCATGTGGGCGAAGCGCTTGAGGTGTTCGAACCACACCAGGCTGACGTCGGCGGCGTGCTGGGTGCGCTCCACCTCGTCCCGCCGGCCGCGGTCGAAGGCGGCGAGGGCTTCGGGCACCTGGTCGTGCGCGCGGAAGGCCTCGTAGAGGGCGATCGCGTCCTCCATGGCGAGCTTCGTGCCGCTGCCGATGCTGAAATGCGCGGTGGCCTTGGCGTCGCCGAGCAGGACCACGTTGCCGTGCGCGTAGCGGGCGGTGCGGATCATGGGGAAGCTGCGCCAGGTGGAGCGGTTGGTGATGAGCGCGTGGCCGTCCAGGTCTTCTGCGAAAACCTGCTCGAGGTATCGCGCGCTCTCCGCCTCGCTCGTGCGGTCCAGCCCGGCCCGGTGCCAGGTGTCGGCGTCCGTCTCGAGCACCCAGGTGCTGCGGCCGGGCTCGTACTGGTAGGCGTGGGCGATGAAGATGCCGTGCTCGGTGTCGCGGAAGCTGAAGGTGAAGGCGTCGAGCGGCTTCGTGCTGCCCATCCAGGTGAACTTGTTGGGGCGCATGTCCACGCTGGGCTGGAAGTGCTCGGCCCAGCGCTCGCGGGTGGCGGAGTTGATGCCATCCGCGGCGACGATGAGGTCCGCGTCGGCCAGCTCGTCGATGCTGGCGATCTCGTGGCTGAACTGCATCTCGACGCCCAGGGCGCGGGCGCGCTCCTGGAGCAGCATCAGCAGGGTGCGGCGGGCGCAGCCGCAGAAGCCGTTGCCGCCGATGCGGTGGGTGGTGCCGCGGAACCGGACCTCGATGTCCTGCCAGTAGGCGAAGTTGGCGGTGATGGCGCGATGGCTCGGGCGATCGTAGCGCTCGAAGGTCTCGAGGGTCTGGTCCGAGAACACCACGCCGAAGCCGAACGTGTCGTCCGGGCGGTTGCGTTCATGGACGACGATCGCATGGGCGGGGTTCGCCTGCTTCATGAGGATGGCGAAGTAGAGGCCGGCGGGTCCGCCGCCGAGGATCGCGATGCGCATCTGAGTGCCCCCGTGGGATGAGATAGTTTAAGGTTGAAATATCCGCTCTTCAATGGCTGGATGCAGCGATGGATGGGCAACGGGCGCTGGTGACGGGCGGGGGGCGCGGGATCGGGCGGGCGATCGCGGCGGCGCTGTCGGGGGCCGGGGTGCACGTGACGGTGCTGGGGCGGACGGAGCAGGTGCTTCGAGACGCGGTGGCGGCGGGCGACGCGGCGGCGTTCGTGGTGGCGGACGTGACGGACCGGGAGGCGCTGCTGGCGGCGTTGTCGCCAGAGGAGCATGGGGCGCTCGACATCCTTGTGAACAATGCAGGGGCCGGCGGGGCGGCGCCGTTGGCGAAGCTCGACCGGGCGATGTGGGACGAGGCGATCGCGCTGAACCTGACCTCCGCCTACGAGGCGTGCCGGGCAGTGCTGCCGGGGATGGTCGCGCGGGGGCGTGGCCGGGTGGTGAACGTGGCGAGCACGGCGGGGCTGCGCGGCTACCCGCGGGTGGCGGCGTATGTGGCGGCCAAGCACGGGCTGGTGGGGCTCACGCGGGCGCTGGCGCTCGAGGTGGCAGCAAGCGGGGTCACGGTGAACGCGGTGTGCCCGGGGTTCACGGACACGGACATGGTGACACGCGGTGCCGAGGCGGTGGCGGCGCGGACGGGGCGGTCGGCGGCGGAGGTGCGGGCCGTGTTCGTGGCGGGCAATCCGCAGGGGCGGCTCGTGCAGCCCGCGGAGGTGGCGGCGGCGGTGCTTTACCTGTGCGGGGCCGGAGCAGCCGCGGTCACGGGCACAGCGCTGGTGGTGGCGGGGGGCGAGATATGACGGAGCTGGGGCCTCTCGCGCTCGATGCCGAGACGATGGTGCAAGCGGTTGGGGTGAGCGAGCGGCCGCACAAGCCGGAGCTTCGGCTATGGCTGCGGATGCTGACCTGCACGAACCTGGTCGAGGCGCTCGTGCGCACGCGATTGCGGGCGGAGTTCGGGGCCACCTTGCCGCGGTTCGACCTGATGGCGCAGCTGGAGCGGTCGCCGGAGGGCATGACCCTGGGGCAGCTCAGCCGGCGGATGATGGTGAGCAACGGCAACGTGACCGGGCTCGTGGAGCGGCTGGTGGAGATGGGGCTGGTGGAGCGCCTGGTGGACCCGGCAGACCGTCGCACGGCAACGGTCCGGCTGACGGCGGAGGGGCGGGGCGCGTTTGCGGCGATGGCGCGGGCGCATGAGGGCTGGCTCGCGGAGGCGTTCGCGGGGCTGGGGATCGAGGACCGGGCGGCGCTGATGGGGGCGCTGGGCCGACTGAAGGCGTCCGTGCAAGAGGTGCAGGCATGATCGAGGCGCCGGTCGCGGAATATCAGGCGAAGCACGTGCGGCTGACGGCGGAGGGTAAGCGGCTGAGCATCCTGCTCGACCGGCCAGGCAAGAAGAATCCGCTGACGTTCGAGAGCTATGCGGAGCTGCGGGATGTGTTCCGGGCGCTGGTGTATGACCGTCAGGTGAAGGTGGTCGTGGTGTCCGGCGCGGCGGAGAATTTCTGCTCGGGCGGGGATGTGTTCGAGATCATCGAGCCGCTCACCAAGATGGACATGCCCGGGCTGTTGGACTTCACGCGCATGACCGGGGACCTGGTGCGGGCGATGCGGGCCTGTCCGCAGCCGATCGTGGCGGCGGTGGACGGGGTATGCGCCGGAGCCGGGGCCATCGTTGCGATGGCGAGCGACCTGCGGCTCGGGACCCAGCGGTGCCGGACGGCGTTCCTGTTCAACCGGGTTGGGCTGGCGGGATGCGACATGGGGGCGTGCGCGATCCTGCCGCGGATCATAGGGCAGGGCCGCGCTTCGGAGCTGCTGTACACGGGGCGGGCCATGACGGGGGAGGAGGGCGCTGCCTGGGGGTTCTACAACCGGCTGGTGGAGCCGGGCGCGCTGCTCCAGGAGGCGTGCGCGCTGGCGGACCAGGTCGCGGCCGGGCCCACCTTCGCGAACGGGATCACGAAGACCATGCTGCACCAGGAATGGGCGATGACGGTGGACCAGGCGCTGGAGGCCGAGGCGCAGGCGCAGGCGATCTGCATGGCGACGGGGGATTTCCGCCGCGCCTTCGAGGCGTTCCGCGACAAGCGGCGGCCCGTGTTCGAGGGGAGCTGAGGTGCCGGACCGTAGCTGGCTCGATTGGCCGTTCTTCGAGCCGCGGCACCGGGAGCTGGCCGAGCGCGTGGAGGGCTGGGCCGCGGACCATGCCGAGCGGCTGGTGGACCATCACGACGTGGATGGCTCCTGCCGGGCGCTCGTAGCTGGGCTGGGCGCGGCCGGGCTGCTGGAGGTGGCGGCGCCGAGCGACGGGGTGCTGGACGTGCGCTCGTTGTGCATCATGCGCGACGTGCTCGCCCGGCACGCGGGGCTGGCCGATTTCGCGTTTGCCATGCAGGGGCTGGGGACGGGGGCGATCACGCTGTTCGGGACCGCTGCGCAGAAGGCGGCGGTGCTGCCGGGCGTGCGGGCGGGCACGCAGCTGGCGGCCTTCGCGCTGAGCGAGGCGGAGGCCGGGAGCGACGTGGCGTCGTTGGCCACCACGGCGCGGCGGGACGGCGACGGGTGGGTGATCGACGGGGACAAGACGTGGATCAGCAATGGCGGGATCGCCGCGACCTACGTCGTGTTCGCGCGAACGGGCGAGGGGCCGGGGACGAAGGGGCTCAGCGCTTTCCTCGTGCCGGCGGATGCGCCGGGGTTCCGGGTCAAGGCCCGGATCGAGGTGAGCGCGCCGCATCCGTTGGCGACGTTGGCGTTCGAGGGGTGCCGGGTGCCGGGAGACGCGATCATCGGGGCGCCCGGTGAGGGCTTTCGGATTGCGATGAGCGTGCTGGATGTGTTCCGCTCCACGGTCGGGGCGGCGGCGCTGGGGCTGGCGCGGCGGGCGCTGGACGAGGCGGTGGGGCATGCCGGGCGGCGGCAGCTGTTCGGGGCGCCGCTGAGCGACATGCCGGTGACGCAGGCGGCGCTGGCGGACATGGCGGTGGAGATCGACGCGTCGGCGCTGCTGGTGCACCGGGCGGCGTGGGCGAAGGATGCGGGGGCGCCGCGCGTCACGCGAGAGGCATCCATGGCCAAGCTGTATGCGACCGAGGCGGCGCAGCGCGTGGTGGACCGGGCGGTGCAGCTGCATGGCGGGCAGGGCGTGATCCGCGACCACATCGTGGAGCAGCTCTACCGGGAGGTGCGGGCCTTGCGGATCTACGAGGGGGCGAGCGAGGTGCAGCGGGTGGTGATCGCGCGGCAGGTCCTGGGGGCACGGAATTGAGCGTGCAGGTGCTGCAGCCGGAAGGCTGGCCGAAGCCGCGGGGCTATGCCAACGGCATGGCCGGAGAGGGGCGCCTGGTGCTGACGGGCGGCATGATCGGGTGGGACGCTGCGGGCGTGTTCGCCGAGGGGTTTGCGGCCCAGGTGGACCAGGCGCTGGGCAACGTGCTGGCAGTGTTGGCGGAGGCCGGGGCCGGGCCGGAGCACATCGCGCGGATGGACTGGTTCGTGACGGACATGGTGGCCTACCGGCAAGCTGCAAAGGCGCTGGGCCCGGTCTGGCGGGCGCGGATGGGGCGGCATTACCCGGCCATGGCGGTCATCGGGGTTGCGGCGCTCGTGGAGCCGCTGGCCTGCGTGGAAATCATAGCGAGCGCGATCGTCCCGATCGACGCGACGGCCATCGTGCCGGTTGGAGGCAAGGCATGATCCGGATCGTTCTCGCATTGATGCTGCTGGCCCTGCCGGCACGGGCCGACGTGACGTTGGGCGCGGTGCTGTCGCTGACCGGGCCGGGCGCCGGGTTGGGCATTCCGGTGCGGAACACGATCGAGCTGCTGCCGCGCACGCTGGCAGGCCAGGCGGTCCGCTGGGTGGTGCTGGATGACGGGAGCGACCCGACGGCGGCGGTGCGGGCGGCGCGCAAGCTGATCGATGAGGAGAAGGTCGACGCGATCCTCGGCCCGAGCACGACGCCGAACAGCATCGCGGTGCTGGAGACGGTGGCGGGCGCCGGCGTGCCGACCATCAGCCTTGCTGGGTCCTCGGCGGTCGTGGAGCCGCCGGAGGGGGCGCGGCGCTGGGCGTTCAAGCTGATCCCGAGCGAGCGGGTGGCGACGGTGCAGATCGTCGACCACATGCAGCGGACGGGCAAGAAGACCCTGGGGCATATCGGGTTCGCGAATGCGCTGGGCGACGGCTACATCGCGGCGCTGAGCGCGCAGGCGGTGGCGGCCGGGCTGCAGGTGACGGGCGAGGTGCGTTACAACCCGGCCGACACGAGCTTGACGCCGCAGGTGTTGCGGCTGCTTGCGGGGCGGCCGGATGCGGTGTTCGTCGCGGCGAGCTCGACCCCGGCGACCACGCCCATCATCGAGCTGCGGGCGCGGGGCTTCACGGGGCCTGTCTACACGGTGCAGGGCATCGCGGGGCCGGATGCGCTTCGGGTGGGGGGCCGCGCGCTGGACGGGGTGATGTTCTCCTCGGTGCCTGTGCTGGTGGCCGAGCAGATGCCGGATGCGCACCCGGTGAAGGCGGCGGCCTTGGCCTATGTGGCGGCCTATGAGGGCAAGTATGGGCCGGGGAGCCGGAGCCTGTTCGGGGCGACGCTCTGGGACGGGGTGAAGCTGATCGAGGCCGCCATGCCCAAGGCGCTCGAGGCCGGGCCACCGGGCACGGCGGCGTTCCGCACGGCGCTGCGGGATGCGATGGAGCGCGTGACGGGGCTGGCGGCGTCCGAGGCGGTATTTTCCCTCACGCCCACCGACCATAGCGGGGCGCAGGCGGACAGCCAGGTGATGGTCGAGATCAGGGACGGCGCGTATCGGATCGTGCCGTGACGGAAGAGATCGCCTGCGTGGTCCAGCCCGCGCACCAGCAGACGCAGCAGGAGTGGCAGCAGGTCCAGAGCGCGGAGGGGGTGGGCTATATCGCCGAGGGTTCGGGGGTGCCCATCGTCTTCCTGCACGGGATCGGGGGCGCGGCGCGGCAGTTCGCGGGCCAGGTGGCGTGGTTCGCGGCCCGGGGGTATCGCGCCATCGCGTGGGACATGCCGGGCTACGGGGCGTCCGCGCCGCTGCCGCTGGTGAGCATCGATGCGCTGGCGGCGAGCCTGGGCGGTTTCATCGCCGAACTCGGGCTGGAGCGGCCGGTGCTGGTTGGGCACTCGATCGGGGGCATGATCGTGCAGCGGCTGCTGGCCGAGGCGCCCCATGCGGCCCGTGCGGCCGTGCTGGCGCAGACGAGTGCGGCGTTCGGCGGCAAGGACCCGGCCTGGGCGGCGCAGTTCGTGCGGGACCGGCTGGGGCCGCTCGACGAGGGGCGGAGCCTGGCGGAACTGGCGCCGGAGATGGTGGCGGGGCTGGTGGGCGAAGACGCCGACCCGGCGGGCGTGGCGCTCGCGGTCGATTGCATCGCGCATACCCCGGCCGCCAGCTATCGTGACACGGTGATGGCGATGCCCGGCTTCGACCTGCGGGAGGCGCTGCCGAGGATCCGGGTGCCGACCCTGGCGCTCGCGGGCACGCGGGACGGGAATGCCCCGGCGCCGGGCATGGAGAAGATGGCGGCGCGGGTTCCGGGGGCGCGGTTCGTGGCGCTCGAGGGCGTGGGCCACCTTGCGCATCTGGAGCGGCCGGCCTTGTTCAACGACACCATCGAGGCTTTCCTGCAGGAGGTCCTATGAACGCGATCACCCGGCTCACCACCGACGCGCCGATCTTCGACCCGGGGGCGTTCCGGCTGCGGCCGGACCAGGCGGCCTTGCTGGACCGTGTTCGTGCGCTGGCGGCGGATAAGTTCGCGCCCCGGGCCGCGGCCTACGACAAGGAGGCGCGGTTTCCGGTCGAGAACTACGAGGACCTGCGGGATGCCGGGCTGCTGGGGATCTGCATCCCTAAGGAGCAGGGCGGGCTCGGGGCGGATTACCAGACGTACTCGCTCGCGGGTGCCGAGATCGGGCGTTATTGCGGAGCGACGGCGCTGAGCTGGAACATGCACGTGTGCAGCACGCTGTGGTCCGGGCCGCTGGCCGATGACCTCGAGATGGCGCCCGAGGAGCGTGCGGCGCATGCGGGGCGGCGGGCGGTGCATTACCGGCGCATCGTGGAAGAGGGGGCGATCTACTCGCAGCCGTTCAGCGAGGGCGGCGCCGCCTCGGCCGGGATGGCGGCGTTCGGGACGGAGGCGGAGCCGGCCGAGGGCGGGTGGTTCGTGAGCGGCAAGAAGATCTTCGCCAGCCTCTCGGGGCATGCGGACTATTACGGCATTCTTTGCACGGAGCGCGCCGAGGGGGCTGCGGCGAGCCGTCGCAACACGTTGTACTTGGCCGTGCCGTCGCGCGGGGAGGGGGTGAGCGTGTCGGGGGAGTGGGACCCGCTTGGGATGCGCGGCACGGTGAGCCGGACGCTGCATTTCGACCGCGTGTTCGTGCCCTACGAGGCGGCGCTGATGCCACGCGGCGTGTATGTCCAGGCGGCGTCGCGCTGGCCGCACATGTTCCTCACGCTGTCGCCCACGTACATGGGGCTTTGCCAGGCGGCGTACGACTTCACGGTGAAGTATCTGCGCGGCGAGGTGCCGGGGACGCCACCGGTGAAGCGGCGGATGTATCCGACGAAGCAGCTGGCGGTCGCCGAGATGCGGATCAAGCTCGAGGCGGCGAAGGCGCTGTGGTTCCAGGCCGTGACGGAGGCGGGGGCGAACCCCGGCAAGGACGGGGTGATGCGGGCCTGGGCGGCGCAGTATTCGACGATGGAGACGGCCAACGACCTGGCCCGGCTGGCCATCCGGACGTGTGGCGGGCAGGCCATGCTGCGGTCGCTGCCGCTGGAGCGGATCTACCGGGACAGCCGGTGCGGCAGCCTGATGCTGCCCTGGACGGCGGAGCTGTGTTTGGACCGGCTCGGGCGGGCGGCGCTGTATGAGGAGGGGGAGCGGGACGAGTGAGGTCGGCGATGCCCGTGTTGCATCGTCACCGCGGGCGAAGCGTGGCGATCCAGGGGCCGCCCGACGGCTCGCGATGACGCCGTCGTGGACGCGAAGGAAGCGAGCCGAGACATGATCGCCCTTCGTTACGAAGGCCGCACCTGGTCCCACGCGGCGGTGGCGGGCTGGGTCGAGGCCGAGATGCACTCGCTCATCGCCCGCGGCGTCGGCCCCGGCGATCGGGTGGCGGTGCTCGCGCTCAACCACCCGCGCACGCTCGTGCTGCTGCTGGCCTGTGCCCGGCTGGGGGCGACACTGGCGCCGCTGAACTGGCGGCTGGCCGGGCCGGAGCTGCAATGGATCGTGGACGACGCGGAGCCCCGCGTGCTGTTCGTGGACGATCGGGCGCTTCTACGGGCGCACGACGGCACGGCGCCGAGGCCTGTCCGGGACGGCATGGCGGTGCTGCCGCTGGAGCAGTGGGACGAGGGCACGCCATGCGGCACGCTCGGGCTGGGAGGCGATGGCCCGGTCCTGCTCGTCTATACCAGCGGCACCACGGGGCGGCCCAAAGGGGCGGTGCTGACGGTCGCCGCACTGCGGGCGAACGCGGCGCTGGCCTATGACATGCACGGGCCGATGGACCGCGATCACGTGCTGACGGTGCTGCCGCTGTTCCACGTGGGCGGGCTCAACATCCAGACCCTGCCGACGCTGCTGGCGGGCGGATGCGTCACGCTGCTGCCGCGGTTCGAGGCCGGAGCGACCTTGGCTGCCATTGCGGCGCTGCGGCCGACGCTGAGCGTGCTCGTGCCGTCGACGATGCAGGCCGTGGCCGCGCATCCGGACTGGGCTGCGACGGATTTGACCAGTCTGCGCGCGGTCGCCACCGGGTCGACGGTGGTGCAGCCGGACGTCGTGGCACCGTTCACGGCCCGGGGCGTGCCGGTGCTGCAGGTGTATGGCAGCACGGAGACGGCGCCGATCGCCATCTATGTGCGGGCGGGCGAGGCGGGGGGCATGCACAGCACCGGACGGCCGGGGCCGGGTGTCTCGGCGCAGGCGCGTCAGGCCGATGGGTCTGCGGCGGCGGACGGGGTGCCGGGCGAGATTTGGCTGAAGGGCCCACAGCTGTTCCAGGGCTATTGGCGCAACGAAGCGGCCACGGCGGAGGCGCTGGTGGAGGGCTGGTATCGGACCGGGGACATCGGAACGCGGGCGCAGGATGGCAGCTGGACCGTGCACGACCGGGCCAAGCACATGATCGTCTCAGGTGGGGAAAACATCTACCCGGCCGAGATCGAGCGCGTGCTGGCCACCCTGCCGCAGGTGGCGGAATGCGCCGTGGTGGGCCGCCCCGACCCGCGCTGGCAGGAGGTGCCGGAGGCGCACGTGGTGCTGCGGCCGGGGGCTGCATGCACGGAGGCCGAGGTGGTGGCGCACGTGCAGGCCCAACTCGCGCGGTTCAAGGCGCCGCGCCGGGTGGTGTTCGTGGAGGCGCTGCCGCGAAACGCGATGGGCAAGGTGGAGTATGGGCGGCTTGCCCGGTGATCGCGCCCCGGCTGAGCTCAGGCCACGCGTCGCCGGCGCATGAGGGTGGCCGCGGCGGCGCCGCCGAGGAGAAGCAGGCTCGCCGGCTCCGGTACGGCGGCAAGCGGCCCCGGCACGGGCGGATCGACGACGAAGGACACCACCCCGTCCGAAATGACGCTGAATTTGGCGTCGATCGTGCCCGGGAGCGTCGTGGTCAGGCTCACCGTGACGTCCCTGTTGCCGAGCACGGTCAGTTCACCGCCGGGCGGCGCAGTGAAGCGGATGTAGGCGCCCGGGGTGGCCGTCCCGGTCTTGAACGTGCTCGAGTAGGGGCTGGACAAGGTCTCCGTGGCCGTCCAGCCGGGCTTGCTGGTCGTGAAGCTGGCCAGGCTGAAGTCGCCGGCGTTCAGCTCTGGCAGCTCGATCGCCGAGATCGACTTGGGATTGAAGATCAGGTTGAAGTCGTTGATGAACTGATAGGTGAACAGCGTCGTGCCGCCAGAGGGGGTTACCGTCGTGTTCACCGTCACCACGCCGAGCGCCGGCACCAGCGCCGAGGCAGGAGCGCTGGCGAGCGCCAATGTGGCCATCACGGCGAAGCCGAGGCGGATCGAGGACGTTCCGACGTCCAGCTTGTTCTTCATTGGAGCCTCCATGCCAGTGTCGAAATGATTGCGCTTCCGCGGTGCCTCATAGCAAGCGGTAACGATCGATCTGGTGCCATGGGGCCAGGCGTGCGGAGCGAGGTGGGGCGGTGATGCAGGACCGGATCGAAGGCAAGTGGATCGACGCCTTCCGCGAGGTGTTGTCCCTGTGCGGCGTGCAGCCTGGCGACCCGGTCGCCATCCTGAGCGAGACGCAAAGCCGGGCGTTGAACGTCCACCTGGCCGAACTCGCGCTGCATGCCCTCGGCGCGCGGGCGTGGCACCTCGTGGTCCCGACTCCGCGGAACCCGCATCCGGTGCCGGTGCGCTCCACGGGGGCGAGCGAGGCGATCGGGGGGCTCGGGCCGGTGGTTCGGGCGCTGGCCGCACCGGGGCTGGTGGTGGATTGCACGCTGGAAGGGCTGATGCATGCGCGGGAGACGCCGGCCATCCTGGGCGCCGGCGCGCGGGTGCTGCACATCAGCAACGAGCATCCGGAGGCGCTGGAGCGCATGCGGCCCGACCCGGCGCTCGAAGGCGAGGTCCGGGCGGCGGCGAAATCGCTGCGCGGGGCGGGCGCCATGCGCGTGACGTCGACGGCCGGCACCGACCTGGTGGTGGACCTGCGCGGGGCCAGCACCGTGGGTGTTTGGGGCTGGACCGCCAAGCCCGGTACGCTCGCCCACTGGCCGGGGGGGTTGGTGGTGGCCTTTCCCAAGGCCGGCACCGTGCAGGGGTGCCTGGTGCTGGCGCCCGGGGACATGAACCTGACGTTCAAGCGCTATGTCGAGAGCGCGGTCAGGCTTGTGATCGAGGCCGATTACGTGGTGGCGGTGGAGGGCACGGGCACGGACGCCGCGCTGTTCCGCGACTATCTGGCTGCCTGGGGGGATCGGGAGGCGTATGCCGTGAGCCACGTGGGCTGGGGCCTGAACCGGGCGGCGCGGCGGGAGTCCCTGGCGATGTATGGGCGGCGGGACACGAACGGGACGGAGCTGCGGGCCGTGGCCGGAAACTTCCTGTTCAGCACCGGGGCCAACGAGTTCGCGGGGCGACACACTGCCGGGCATTTCGACTTGCCGGTGATGGGCACGACCATCGAGGTGGATGGGGTGGCGGTGGTGCGGGACGGGGTGTTGGTCGAATGATGGTGGGCGCTCGTGGCGACACCCTCACCCCAGCCTTCTCCCGGGGCGAGCGGGAACGGGGTCAGCCCAGGAGCCGACCCAGCACGCGGGCGGTGTAGTCCACCACGGGGATGATGCGGCCGTAGTTGATGCGGGTTGGGCCGATGACGCCGATGGCGCCGACGATGCGGTCGGCCTCGTTGCGGGCCGGCGCCACCACCATGCTGACGCCCGAGGCGCCGAACAGGCCGGATTCGGCGCCGATGAAGATGCGCACGCCGTCGCTGGCCTCGGCGAGCTCGAGCAGGCGGAGCAGCGTCTCCTGGTGCTCGAGGCGTTCGAACAGGGCCTGGATGGCGCGCAGGTTTTCGATCTGGGTCACGTCCGACAGCAGGCGCGCCTGGCCGCGGACGATGAGGGCGCCGCCGCGGCCTTCGTCGGACCATGTGGCGAGCCCGGCGTTGACCACCTGGCTAGTGAGACTGTCGAGCGCCGTTCGGTCCTCGGCCATCTCGGTGGCGACGGTGCGGCGCAGCTCGGGGAGGGTGCGGCCGACGAGGCGCGCGTTCAGGAAATTGCCGGCCTCGACCAGCGCCGACGGGGGCAACCCCGGCGGCGTTTCGATGACGCGGTTCTCCACCTGGCCGTCCGCGCCGACGAGGATGACGAGGGCGCGGCCCGGGCCGAGGGGCACGAACTCCACATGGCGGACGGCACCGTCGGACTTGGGCGCCAGCACGAGGCCGGCGGCACCGGCGAGGCCGCCGAGCATGGTGCTGGCCTCGGCCAGCGTGTCCTCGAGGCTGCGGCCCTTGCCCTCCAGCGTGCGGGCGATCGCTTCCCGCTCCTCCTCGGGCACGGAGCCGACCTGCAGCAGGCCGTCGACGAACAGGCGCAGGCCCCGCTCCGTGGGGAGGCGCCCGGCGCTGGTGTGCGGGGAGAAGAGCAGCCCGGCCTCCGTCAGGTCCGCCATGACGTTGCGGATGGTCGCGGGCGAGAGCATGACGGGCAAACGGCGGGAGAGCGTGCGGGAGCCGACGGGCTCGCCTGTTTCGACATACTGCTCCACGATCTCGCGCAGCACGGCGGCCGAACGCGGGTCGAGCCCCGGGGGCATGGCGATCGGCGTGGGCAGGCGGATGGTGGGGCGCTCTGGCATGCGGCGGGGGCGGGTTCCTGGCGGGACGTTATAGGTTATAGGGACGCGCCGGTATCAGGACACCCTATAGCATGACCGAAACACCCCAAACTGCCCTCGCGGCCGCCTTCGCGGCAACCGGGCTCCAGCCGCCCCGGCCTTCCGGCCGCGCGCCCGATGCGCTGCGGGAGGTGTCGTTCACGACCGGGTTCGCGCACCATGCAGAGGGTTCGTGCCTGATCCGGATGGGCGGCACGGAGGTGCTGTGCACGGCGAGCGTGGAGGGGCGGGTGCCGCCCTTCTTGCGCGGCAAAGGCGAGGGCTGGGTAACGGCCGAGTATGGGATGCTGCCGCGGGCGACGCATACGCGGGGGGACCGGGAGGCGGCGCGGGGCAAGCAGTCGGGCCGCACGCAGGAGATCCAGCGGCTGGTGGGGCGCAGCCTGCGCGCCGTGGTGGACCGGGCGGCGCTGGGGGAGATGACCATCACGCTCGTCTGCGACGAGCTGAACGCGGAAGGCGGGACTCGGTGTGCCAGCATCACCGGGGCGTGGGTGGCGCTGAACCTCGCCGTGCGGCAGCTGATCGACAAGCGGGTGCTGGCGCGCTCGCCCATCACGGGCCAGGTGGCGGCGGTGAGCTGCGGGCTGGTCGGTGGGCGGGCGGTGCTGGACCTGGACTATGCCGAGGATAGCGGAGCGGAGGCGGATGCGAACTTCGTGCTGACGGAAGGCGGCGGGATCGTCGAGATCCAGGGCACCGCGGAGCAGAAGCCGTTCAGCGAGGCGCAGTTCATGGAGCTGATGCGGCTGGCGCGGCTGGGGACGAACCGGCTGTACGTGGCCCAGCGCGAGGCGCTTCGGGGGTGAAGCGGCTCGGGTCCGGAGACCGGCTGGTGCTCGCCACGCACAATGAGGGCAAGGTGGTGGAGCTGGCGGACCTGCTTCGGCCGTTCGGCGTGCAGGTGCAGTCCGCGGGCGCGCTGGGGCTGGACGAGCCGGAGGAGACGGCCCCCGATTTCGCGGGCAACGCGCGGTTGAAGGCGGTGGCGGCTGCCGCGGCCGCCGGGCTGCCGGCCTTGGCCGACGATAGCGGGTTCTGCGTGGCTGCACTCGGGGGTGCGCCAGGGGTGGTCAGCGCGCGCTGGGCCGGGCCGGGCAAGGATTTTGCCGTGGCCATGGGCCGGGTGCAGCGGGAGGCCGGCGCGGCCGCCGACCGGCGGGCGTGGTTCGTGTGCGCCCTGTGCCTCGCCTGGCCGGACGGCAGGACCGCGACGTATGTGGGCCGGTCCGAGGGGGTATGGGTTTGGCCACCACGGGGAGGCGCCGGTTTCGGCTACGACCCGATGTTCGTGCCCGCCGGGGACACGCGGACCTATGGCGAGATGGGGCCCGAGGAGAAGCACGCGACAAATCACCGTGCGAGGGCCATGATGCAACTCGTCGCCGCGTGTTTTGTCGAGGAACCATGATCGTTCGTTCTGTTCTTGCTGCCTTGACGCTGTGCGTCTCGGCTGGGTCGGCCTCGGCGCAGTATTACGCAGCGCCGCCGCCGCCCGGCTACTACGCGCCAGCGCGGCCCCTCGGCACCCGATGCGCCGTGCGGATCCGGACCGCATATGGGCCGCAGCGCCTGATCTGCCCCATCGTGCGGGCCAAGCCTGTGGGCCGCAACTGCGCCTGCCCGGCACCGGCTGGTTATCCGCCCGGATACATCGGGGGGCGGACGATCCGTTGAAGATTGTCACGACCTGGCTGACAAAACCCTAATTGCTTGTCGGCGGGCAGTGTCGTCTTTTGACCTCGGCCCATCGGCCATCGAAGGGGACGCCTCATGACAAAGCTCGACACGTCTAAGCTCCTTGGCTTCCGCATCGCGGCGGCTACCAGTGCCATTCTTGGCAGCAAGCCCGGCAGCAAGCTCGGCAACAAGCCGGCGCCGAAGTCGGCGTGAAGTTCGTCTGACGGTTGTGGCCCGGGGTGTCCGGCACCCCGGGCCCGCCATCGATGATGACAGACCACGCGTTCCTGCCCGATCCCGCCCGGGCTCGTGCGCTCGACCGGCTGATGCATGCAGAGCTGGGCCGCAGCCTCTCGCATGTGGCCGAGGCAGCGACCTTTCTCGACACGCGGGCCCTCCGCTGCCTGGCAGCGCGGCTGCAGGCCGGGCTCAGCGTCATGCCATGGGTGTTCGGCACCTACTATGACCTGGTTTCGGCATTGCTGGAGGAGGATGAGCCGCAGGCTCGTGCCCATGCCGCGCGGCTGATCGAGGCACCAGATGCGCCCGGCCCGATGCAGGTCGTCTCGCTCGGCGCGCCTGCGCTGGGACCGGCGAGCGCGCTCTATGCCACCCGGATGTCGGAGGAGGGCGCCGGCATCGTGTTCCTGCCGCCCGACCCGGCGGTGGCGGCTGCGTTCCATCCGCGCCTCGAAGCCGGGCTGGCTCTATTGGACCGGGCGCTGCCGGCGCTCGCGGGCGAGGTGCGGGCCATCGTGCGGCAAGTGGTGATCGCCGGGGGGGACCCCGCGAGCCGGCTGCAGTTCGACGGCGGCTCGCACTACCAGCTTTGGGGTGCGCTGTTCCTCAACGGCGCGTTCCATCCGGACCCGGTGGCGGTGGCCGAGGTGCTCGCGCACGAATCGGCGCACAGCCTGCTGTTCGGCTTCTGCACGCACGAGTCGCTGGTGGAGAATGCAGACGAGGAGCGCTATCCTTCACCCCTGCGGGAGGATTTGCGGCCCATGGATGGCATCTACCACGCAACGTTCGTGTCGGCGCGCATGCACTGGGCCATGTCGGCGCTGGCGGCATCCGGCGCACTGAACACGGACGAGATCGAGGCGGCGCGGGCTGCGGCGGCGTCGGACCTGCGGAATTTCGACGCCGGCGACAGCGTGGTGCGGGCGCATGGGCGGCTGACCGCGACGGGGGCTGCGCTGCTGGAGGGTGCCCGGGCCTACGTCGACGCAGTGCGCTGACACCGTGACCGTCGCGGCACGTGCGCTGCACGGAATGCTTTGGTCGGCGGCGCGGGGCTGGTTGCAGCTGGCGATCGGCCTCGCCGTGTTCGCGCTCGTCACACAGTATCTGACGGCGGCCGAGATCGGGGCCTACGGGGCCGTCACGCTGCTGCTGGGCCTGGCCGAGGCGACGCTGTGCGCCCCGCTGTCGGAGAGCCTGGCGCAGCGGCGGACGATCGAGCCGGACCACCTGCATGCGACGTTCTGGGCCGGGCTCGCGGTGGCCGCGCTGGGCGCGGTGGCGCTGGCGGGCAGCGGATCGTGGATCGCCAGCTCCTTTGCGGCACCCATGGCCGGGGCGCTGGTGCCTTGGGCGGCGATGGTGCTTCCGGCTGCGGCCCTGGGCACGGTGCCGTCCGCGGTGCTGGCCCGGTCCTTGCGATTCGACACGCTGGCGCAGGCGAGCATGGTGTCGGCCGTGGTGTCGGGGCTGCTGACCGTGCCCCTGCTGCTCGCCGGCGCAGGGGTGTGGGCGCTGCTTGCGCCGGATTTGGTGGCACGAGCGCTGCGGTCCGCCAGGGTGTGGCGGGCGGCGCGGTATCGGGTGGCATGGCCCGGGCGGCTGGGGGCGGCGCTGGACCTGGTGCGGTTCAACCTGGCCACCGTCGCGACCTACTGGCTGGGCCATGCGGACCGTGCGGCACCACGGTTGATCGCGGGCGTGCTGCTGGGTCCGGCGGCGCTGGGCTACCTGACGGTGGCGCAGCGGGTGCTCGACATGCTCGGCCAGCTGGTGCTGAACCCGGTCGCGAGCGTGGCGATGGCGTCGGTGGCCCGGCTGCAGGATGACCGGGCGGCGTTGCAGGACCTGGTTCGGCGGCTCTATCGCGCGGCGGCGCTGCTGGGCTACCCGGCCTTCCTCGGCGCCATGGTGCTCACGCCGGACCTCGCGCGGCTGGCCGGGCCGGAGTGGGCGGCGGCCGTGGTGGCCACGCAGCTGCTGCTGCTGGTGGGCCTGCGCACGGCGACCGGGCTGTTCAACCTGCCCGTGCTGCGCGGGCTGGGCTGGACGGGGTGGCCGCTCGTGCTGCTGGCGCTCGGGCTCGCGCTGCATGCTGTGCTCGTGCCGCTGGGGGCCGCATGGGGCGTGGAGGGCGTGGCGGCGGCGATGCTGGTGCGGGTGCTGGCGACCTGGCCGCTCGGGGTGTGGCTGATCGGGCGGGCCACGGGCCTGCGTGCGTCCGCACAGCTTGCGGCGGGGTGGCCGAGCCTGTGTGCGGCACTGGGCATGGCCGTGGCGGTATGGGCTGCGCTGGCCATCATGCCCGGCGGGCCGCTGGGGCGGCTGGCGCTGGGGGCCGGGCTGGGCGTGGTGGCGTATGGCGTGCTGCTGCTGGCGCTGTCGCCCGGGCTCGCGCGGCTGATGGCGGGCGTGCTGCGGCGGTTCGCACGGGGGGACAGGGCGGGCGGCGTGCAGGCGCTGAAGGCCGGGCTCGGGCTGCAGGTGGCTGCCGGGTGATCGTGTTCTGTTGCACCTGGACGCACCGCTACACGCACCGCGCCGTCCAGGCCGACGTGCCCGGTCTGCGCATCATGTCCTACCCCGAGCTGTTCGCGCGGCGCCGGCTGCCGCGGGCGACCTATGTGTTCAGCGATTTCGACAGGCTGGGGCCCTGGCAGCTCGAGGTGGCGGCGCTGACCTACCGCGCGCTGGACCGCGAGGGCTGCCGCGTGCTGAACGACCCGGCGCGCGTGCTGAACCGCCTCGCCCTGCTGCGGCGGCTCGAGGCGGAGGGGGTCAACAGCTTCCGGGCATGGCCGGCCTGGGACGAGGGCGCGGTGGATCGCTGGCCGGTCTTCCTCCGCACCGTGGCGGCGCACCGGGGCACGCTGTCGCCGCCGCTGGCCGACCGGCCGGCGCTCCAGGCGGCGTTGGCGAGGCTGCTGGCCGAGGGCTATCCGATCATGGACCTGGCCATCATCGAGTTCCGGGCGGAACCGCTGCACGGGGACGTATATCGCAAATCCTCGATGTACTGCGTGGGCGGGGTGCTGACCCCGACCCCGAGCGTGCACGAGCGGAACTGGACGGCGAAGGCGGGGGAAGGCGGGGTCGCGGGGGACGAGGGCTACGCGTCCGACCTCGAGATGGTGCGCACGATGCCGCACGCGGCGGTGCTGCGGCGGGCGTTCGAGGTGGCGGGTGTGGCGTATGGCCGCGCCGACTTCGCTGTCGTGGGCGGGCGTGCCGAGGTATACGAGATCAACACGAACCCGATGATGCGCCGGATGGGCGCGGTGCCCTATCCGGCGCGGGCCGAGGCAGGGCGGCTGTCGCACGCGGCGTATCTCGGGGCGTTCCGCGCAATGGACGACACGCGGGGCGGAACCGTACCGGTGCCGCGGCCGGCGCGGTTCGGGGCACGGTCCCGGTGGCTGAAGCTGCTGCCGGGCTACCAGTGGATGCCGTGAGGCTCGGCTACGGCCGTATCGCGGCGATCACGCGCTCCCCGGCGCTGCGCAGGGCCGCCCGGGCCGGCCGCTCGACGACGACGTGGGCGAAGGACGCGACTGCGAGGACGAGGGCCAGATAGAGCGGCAGCCCGGCCCAAAACGGCATGCGGCCGAACGGGAACAGCACCAGCATGGGCTCATGCATGAGATAGATGGCGTAGGAGAGCACGCCGAGCCGATGCACCGGGCCCGAGGTGAGCCAACGCATGACGTCGCCGCGCCCTTGGTGGAGCGCGAGCACGATGACGGGCAGCAGCGGGTAGGCCAGGAGGTCTGGCAGGCCCGCCCAGAGCACGGCCAGGGTGGCGAGGATGGCCGCAGGGGCGGACCAGCGCGGGAGCACGAAGCGGTGGCAGCGCCACGCGACGAGCCCCACGAGCGTGCCTGCGAGGCAGCGGAATGCTGCGAGCGGGCTGTAGTTGAAGTAGATGTCGAGCGGGCCGCGCCGCATGAGGCCGACCGGGGCGAGCTCGACCGCGACCGTGAGCAGCCCTGCGGCCAGAGCGAGCGCCGCGATGGCGCCCAGGCGGGAGCCGAGCACGAGCAGGGCGAGGGCCGGGAACAGCAGCGCGGCCAGGAACTCCGTGCTTGCGGACCATGACGGCGCGTTGATGGAGACGCTGGGTCCCCAGGCCTGGATCATGGCCGCGTTCGCCGCGAAGCTGCGCCACGACACGTGCTGGAGCCCATGAGCGCCGGTGGCGACGACGAGGGCCAGGGCCACCAGGTGGAGCGGCCAGAGCCGGGCCACGCGGCGGACCAGGAACAGCGCTGCAAGCCGGGGCGGGATGCGGTGCTCGAACCAGGGCCCATGCACCATCGCAAGCACGAAGCCGCTCAGGACAAAGAACAGGTCGACCGCGAAGTAGCCGTGGCGCACGAGGGCGTCGAACGCGCCGAGGCCGACTCCCTGCAGGGGGCCGAGGAGCATGTGGTGGGCCACGACCCACAGCGAGGCAACGCCACGCAGACCGGTCAGCGCCCGGCTCTCGGCCGGAGCGGCGCTGATCGGTGAGTCGACTCGAGGCAGGGTCACGAGCTTAGCGGCCGGCATCAGGTCCCGAAGGCTGTTCGGTGCGAATGAACTCCCAATAGCGCGGGGTTCGCCCGGCACGAAGCGCTTTCGCTTCGTAGCGGGTGGGAGGCCAGCCGGGTGGCCGCTCCTCGGCTGGATCGGCCGGAGTGAACAGGCCCTGTGCAGCCATGACCTCCTGGACCCAGGCCTGATAGGTCGGGTCGTCGCTCGCGACGCGCCAGCGCCCGCCGGGGCGGAGCGTGCGGGCGACGAGCGGCACCTGGTGCGGGTGGACGAAGCGGCGCTTGGCATGGCGCGCCTTGGGCCAAGGATCCGGAAACATGAGGAACACGATGTCGAGGCACCCAGGCGGCAGGGCGCGCAGCACGGGGCGGGCGTCGTCGTCCCAGAGGCGGAGGTTGGGCGGAAGCGGGGTGGTCGCCTCGTCCTCGTGCTCACCGACCAGTCGGGACAAGAGGGAGCAGAGCCCGGTCGTGAACACCTCGCAGGCGACGAGGCCTAGGCCAGGGTCGGCTACGGCCTGGGCCAAGGCGTGCTCGCCGCCGCCGAAGCCGATCTCGAGGCCGAGGCGCGCGGGCGGTGTGGCGAACCATGCCGCGGGCGAGCAGGCGGTCTCGAGGTCGATGCGGAGGCGAGGAAGGGTGATCTCGAGCAGGCGCACCTGCTTGGGGCGCAAGGTATGGCCCTTGATGCGACCATAAAGCCGGTCGGGCGGCGGCTTCATGCTCGTAGAGCCCCCGCCAGCCTCGAGGCCGGCGGGGGCGGGTGGAGTGCTACCGCCCAAAGGCCGCCTTGAGCTGCGGCACCAGGTCCGTCCTTTCCCAGGTGAACGTGTCCAGCGCGGCGTCCGGCTCACGGCCGAAATGCCCGTAGGCGCTGGTGGGGACGTAAATGGGCCGGTTCATGCGCAGGTGCTCGCGGATGCCGCGGGGGCTGAGGTCCATCAGCTCGCGCAGGGCCTTTTCCAGGCGGGCCTCGTCCACGTCGTGGCCCGTGCCGCCCAGGTCCACATAGACGCTGAGCGGGTGGGACACGCCGATAGCGTAGCTGATCTGGATGGTGCACTGGTCGGCGAGCCCGGCGGCAACCACGTTCTTGGCGAGGTATCGGCAGGCATAGGCGGCGCTGCGGTCCACCTTTGTGGGGTCCTTGCCGCTGAAGGCGCCACCGCCATGGGGCGAGGCGCCGCCGTAGGTGTCGACGATGATCTTGCGGCCGGTGAGCCCGGCGTCCCCGTCCGGCCCGCCGATGACGAAGATGCCCGTCGGGTTCACATACAGCTCGTCCTCGGGCGGCATCCAGCCGTGCGGCAGTACGCCCTCGATCACGGCGCGGACGCGTTCCTTGAGGTCACGCTGGTCGACCCCTTCATCGTGCTGCGTGCTGACGACCACGCTGGTGGCGCCCACGGGCTTGCCGTCGACGTAGCGAAGGGTGACCTGGCTCTTGGCGTCCGGCTGCAGGCCGGCCATGGCGGGGTTCCCGGTGCGGCGGCCCTCGCTCATGCGGCGCAGGATCTCGTGGGCGTAGTGCAGCGGGGCGGGCATGAGGGCCGGCGTCTCGGTGCAGGCGTAACCGAACATGATGCCCTGGTCGCCGGCGCCCTCGTCCTTGTTGCCGGCGGCGTCCACGCCCACGGCGATGTCGGCGCTCTGCGCGTGCAGCAGGCACTCGATCTGCGCGTTGCGCCAGGAGAAGCCGGTCTGGTCGTAGCCGATGTCCTTGATGGCCTCGCGGGCCAGGTCGCACAGCAGGTCGGACGTGACGCTCGAGGGGCCGCGGACTTCGCCGGCGAGAACCACGCGATTGGTGGTGACGAGCGTCTCGCAACCGACGCGGCTTTGCGGGTCGGCGGCAAGGAAGGCGTCGAGCACGGTGTCGCTGATGCGGTCGGCGACCTTATCGGGGTGGCCTTCCGACACGGATTCGGAAGTGAAGAGGTACTCGCCCTTGTCGCGCATGGATTGCTCCTCTTGTCGCGCTGCGTCGGCTGGTTGCGCAGGCCGAACATGGATGGGGTTCGGCGTCGCGCTGTTCCGCGCGATCGGCCCGTCGCACCGGATTTGCGCCGGGGCGGGCAGGGTTTGACGGAAAGGGGAACGGTGGTCAACCCGGGGGTTCGACCGCGAACGGGATGTGCGCCGGGATGCGGTCGGGCACGGCCAGCTCGGCCACTTGTGTGCCGGCCCAGGCTTCGACCGGCTGATAGTCGGACCAGGTGCGGCGCCGTGCCGTGGCGATCGGTCGGCGATCGGCGAAGCCGTTGTTGTAGCGGCAGGTGAGCAGCCCGGCCCCCATGACGTATGCAGCGGTAAAGCGCAGCAGGATCTGGTCGCGGCCCGGCTCGCTGGCGCGGAGGCGCAGGGCCGCGGCCTCGGTCGGAAAGAGGAAGACGTGCCCGTTGATGAACCAGCGCCAGTCGGGGCAGGCGATGGCAGGGTCGAGCCTGGGGCGAAGCACCACGTCGCGCATGCCTTGCCTGCGGAGCATGGCCGGGCCGGCCTGCCTCCAGCACAGGCGGTTCTCGCGCAGGAGGTCGTCGCTGGCCACGCCATGCAGCGCGCACAAGGCGCGGGCGGACAGCAGCCCGTGGGAGCGGATGCCGGGGAGGGCGGCGCGGTCGGCCACGTGCCACAAGGTGGGGTGGCGCTCGGCGAAGGCTCTCAGGCCATCACATCCCGCATGGTGTAGAGGCCGGGCGGGCGGCCCGCGGCCCAGGCCGCCGCACGGACGGCGCCGGAGGCGAACACCCGGCGGTCGAAGGCGCGGTGGGTGAGGGCCACGTGCTCGCTGGCGCCCGCGAAGAGCAGGGTGTGCTCGCCGACCACTTGGCCTCCCCGGAGTGCCGCGAAGCCGATGGCGCCGGGGCGGCGGGGGCCGGTGTGGCCATCGCGGCCGCTCTCCATGGCGTCGGCGAGCTCCTGCCCGCGTGCGGCGGCGACGGCGCGACCGAGGGCGACGGCGGTGCCCGAGGGCGCGTCGACCTTTTGGCGATGGTGCATCTCGACGATCTCGGCATCGTAGGCCTCGCCGGGCAGGGCTTGCGCCATGCGGGCTGCGAGCTCGAGCAGGAGGGTGATGCCCGGCGAGAAATTGGCGGAGTAGACGACCGGGATGCGGCGGGCGGCAGCGGCGACGGCGGCCTCGTCGGCGGCCGAGAGGCCGGACGTGCCGACGATCCAGGCAGCGCGGCCAGTGGCCAGCGTGGTCGCGTGGCCCTGGGCGGCGCTGGCGATGGTGAAGTCGATCACCGCGTCGCTCGATCCAGCGAGGGCTTCGAGGGATGGAGCGGCATCCAGCCCCGGCGGCAACCGAGCGGCCGAGCCAGGGCGGAGAAGCCCGCCAGAAAGGAAATGCCCGGCTGCGACGGCCTCCTCGGCGAGCAACCGGCCCATGCGTCCGCCGGCGCCAACGATCCCGATCCTCATTCAGCCGCTCCGTTTAGGGGGCTGCAATTTGGCCGGAAGCAACGTGGGTGGAAAGGGGCGCGGTCGGCGCGGCCGAGCCAGTCGGGGGGGATAGGCTCAAGCCGCGCCATGCGCATCGATCCGGGCAAGGTCGGGGGGGACGACGCCCGGAGACACGCTCACACAGACGCATGGCGGGGGCGTTGGTTCCAGCCCCATATCGCGCACGTCAGCCGTGCACGACCATACGGAACAATGCAGCGTAGGCGGCGGCGGGGCGGGCCCACCCGACCTGGGCCCGCATGGCGTTGCGTTGTGTCCGACGCCACGCCTCGGCGCCCGCGTGCAGGGCCGCCGTGCGATCGATCGCGTTTACAAGGCCTTGCGTAGAGACGGGCAGGAACTGGATACCTGTCGCGACCCCTGCGGCCAACGATGCGGCGTTCGCGTCGATGACCGTGTCAGCCAGGCCGCCCACGCGGGCGACTACCGGGATGGCGCCATACCGCAGTGCACACAACTGCGTGAGGCCGCATGGCTCGAACCGCGATGGGACGAGCAGGGCGTCGATCCCGGCCTGCATCAGGTGCGCGAGACCCTCGTCGTAGCCGATTCGCACGGCCACCCGGCCGGGGTGCGTGGCAGCGGCGGTGCGCAGGCTTTGCTCGAAGGCGGGGTCTCCCGTGCCGACGATGGCAAGCTGGGCGCCGTGGCCGAGGATCGCGGGCAGGGCCTCGAGCACGAGGTCGATGCCCTTCTGCTCGGTGAGGCGGCTGACCATGCCGAAGAGCAGCGTGCCGAGCTTGGGCGCGAGGCCCATGGCGGCCTGGAGCGCGGCCTTGTTGCGGCCCCGGGCGCGGGCGGCAGGGCCGGAGTAGCGGGCGGGGAGCGCAGGATCGGCGGCAGGGTCCCACACGGCGGTGTCGATGCCGTTCACGATGCCGGAGAGCGCGGCGCGGCGGGTTCGGAGCAGGCCATCGAGGGCCTGCCCGTCCGCGGGGGTGGTGATCTCGGCGGCGTAGGTGGGGCTTACGGTGGTGATGCGATCCGCCAGCCGCAGCCCGGCCTTGAGCGTGCCGATGCCCCCGAAATACTCGACGCCCTCGATGCCGAAGGCCTCGGGCGGGAGCCCGAGGGGGCCGAGCAGGCTGGCAGGGCACCAGCCCTGGAAGGCGAGGTTGTGGACGGTGAATACGGTGGGCATGGGCGGCCCGCCGTCATAGGCGAGGTAGGCCGGGGTGAGCCCGGCCTGCCAATCATGGGCGTGGACGAGGTCTGGCCGCCAGCCCGGCCCGCCTTCGCCCGCCAGCGCCCCCCGGGCGATTGCGGCGGCCGCTTGGCAGAGGGCGCCGAAGCGGAGCGGATTGTCCGGGAAGTCGACGCCGTGGGCCGAGTAGGGACCGCCGTCGCGGTCGAAGAGGTGGGGGGCGTCGAGCACCAGGAGGTCGAGGTCGCCGACCTTGCCGGCGCGGATGCGGGCGGGCGCGCCCATGAGCTCGAGCGTCTGGAGCGTGCGGGCGCGGGGCAGGGCGGCGAGAACGGGGCGGTATCCGGGGATGAGCGTGCGGACTGCGATGCCGTGCGGCGCGAGGGCGGCAGGCAGGGCGCCGACGACGTCCGCGAGGCCGCCCGTCTTGATGACGGGAAAGGCTTCGGAGGCGACGGCGAGAACCTGGAGTGGGATCATTGCATGGAGGGTTCGGGTTCGCGCGATGCGGGAGGGGCCGGGGGAGGGGCGGCGACAGGCGCGAACGGCGGGAACGTCATCCCAGCCTCCACGCGACGGCCTCGCTGCTGTGCGGCTTGCGTCCCGTCGCGTCCGCCTCGATGGGGCGGGACCGGGCCACCGCGGCTTCGATCAGGGCCGGGCCGATCTGGGCGAGGGGCAGCTTGATGCGCCAGGCCCAGGGGGTGGTGGCGCCTCGTGGGTTGGGCCAGGCGAGGTAGAGGAAGCGATCGGCCGGGCTGCCCTGGCAGAACGGGCCGGTGAACGTGGCGCGGTCGTGCTCGAGGCGGGCCTGGACCGTGAAGTCGAAGACGAAGCGGCCGTCGGGCGACGGCGTGCCGGAGTGGGTGCGGCCCTTCGCATCGAGCGTGACGACAGGGCCGGCGCCCGCGATCGCCGGGCCGGGCTGCGCGCCGTCGTGCAGCACGCGCAGGCGCAGCGTCTCGTGCGAAGCCGGCGGCATTAGCCCAGCGCGTCGATCATCGGTTGTGTGATGAGGCATACGCCCCGGCTGGTCCGGCGGAAGCGGGCGGCATCGGCAACGGCGTCCTCGCCGACGATGAGGCCATCCGGGATCCGCACGCCGCGGTCGATGACGACGTTGGTGAGGTGCACGCCGCGGCCGATGGAGGCGTAGGGCAGCACGACTGCGCCCTCGATCCGGGCATAGGAGTGCGTGTGCACGCCGGTGAACAGCAGCGAGCGCCGGATGGTGGAGCCCGAGACGATGCAGCCGCCGCTGACGAGGCTGCTCATGGCCTGGCCGCGCCGCTGCGCCTCGTCGTGGATGAACTTCGCCGGCGGCACGATTTCGGCATAGGTCCAGATGGGCCAGTCGCGGTCGTAGAGGTCGAGGCCGGGGACGAAATCGGTGAGGTCGACGTTGGCCTCCCAGTAGGCGTCCACGGTGCCGACGTCCCGCCAGTAGGACTGGTTTTCGGCGGCGCTGCGCACGCAGGAGCGGGCGAAGCGGTGGGCGATGGCGCGTCCGCCCTGGACGATGCGGGGGATGATGTCGCGGCCGAAATCATGCGTGGAATGGGGGTCGGCCGCATCCTCGCGCAGGCGCTCGATGAGGAAGCGGGTCTCGAAGACGTAGATGCCCATGCTGGCCAGCGCGTGGTCCGGGTCGCCCGGGATGCCGGGCGGGTCGGCGGGCTTTTCCAGGAACGAGGTGATGCGGTCCTCGGAGTCGACGGCCATCACGCCGAAGCCGGTGGCCTCCATACGCGGCACCTCGACGCAGGCGACCGTGACGTCCGCGCCCTGGGCCACATGCTGCTCCAGCATGGGGCCGTAATCCATCTTGTAGATGTGGTCGCCGGCGAGCAGCACGATGTAGCGCGGGTCGTAGCCCTCGATGATGTCAATGTTCTGGTACACGGCGTCTGCGGTGCCGGCGTACCACCCGGCCTCGTCCACGCGCTGGCTCGCGGGCAGGATGTCGAAGCTCTCGTTGCGCTCGGGGCGGAAGAAGTTCCAGCCCCGCTGCAGGTGGCGGATGAGGGAGTGGGCCTTGTATTGCGTGGCGACGCCGATGCGGCGGATGCCGGAGTTGAGCGCGTTCGAGAGCGCGAAGTCGATGATGCGGGACTTGCCGGCGAAATACACGGCGGGCTTGGCGCGGTTGTTGGTGAGCTCCATGAGGCGCGAGCCGCGGCCGCCCGCCAGCACGTAGGCCATCGCGGTGCGGACGAGGGGGGTCTGGCGGCCAGGGCTCTGGTGGATCGGACGGGCGTCGGACATGCTTGTTCCTTATGGGGCCGCGCTACAGGCCTTGCGGGGCGTGCCAGATCTCGTCGGCGTATTCGCGGATCGTCCGGTCCGACGAGAACCAGGCCATGCTCGCCGTGTTGACGATGGAGGCGCGCCACCAGGCCTGCTTGTTCTGCCAGAGCCGGTCGATGGACCCCTGCGCGGCCTCGTAGGCATCGAAGTCGCTGCACACCATGAAGGTGTCGCGGTCGATCACGGCATCGACCAGGCCGGCGTAGCGCCCGGGCTCGCCCGGGGAGAAGATGCCGCCCCGGATGCTGAGCAGGGCCTGCCTGAGGCTGGGGCTCGCATCCACCTCGGCATGGGCACCCAGGCCGCGGGCGGCGCGGGCGCGGACCTCCTCGGCCGTCATGCCGAAGATCATGATGTTGGCGGCACCCACGTGGTCGCGGATCTCGACGTTCGCACCATCGAGCGTTCCGATCGTGATGGCGCCGTTCAGCGCCAGCTTCATATTGCCGGTGCCCGAGGCCTCCATGCCGGCGGTGCTGATCTGCTCCGAGAGGTCGGCCGCCGGGATGATGCGCTCGGCAAGGCTCACGTTGTAGTTGGGCAGGAACACGATCTTGAGGCGCCCGGCCACGGAGGGGTCGGAGTTGACCACCTGCGCCACGTCGTGCGCGAGGCGGATGATGAGTTTCGCCATCATGTAGCCCGGTGCGGCCTTGCCGGCGAAGATCTTGACCCGCGGCACCCAATCCCGCGTGGGCTGGGCGCGGATGGCGTCGTAGAGCGCCACGGCCTGGAGCACGTTGAGCAATTGCCGCTTGTATTCGTGCATGCGCTTGATGTGCACGTCGAACAGGGCGGAAGGATCGACCATGGTTCCGGTGCGCTCGGCGATGATGCGGGCGAGCGTCACCTTGGCGGCGCGGCGCTGGGCGGCGAAGGCCGTCTGCAGCCCGGCGTCGTCGGCATGCTCGCGGAGGTCGCTCAGGCGCTCGGTGTCGTAGAGCACCGATTCGCCCACCGTGTTCACCAGGAGGCGGGTGAGCGCCGGGTTCGCGCGGTGCAGCCAGCGGCGGACGGTGATGCCGTTGGTCTTGTTCTGGATGCGGCCGGGGTAGATCCCGTCCATGTCGTTGAAGATGGTCTGCTTGATCAGCTGGCTGTGCAACGCGCTGACGCCGTTGATGGCGTGGCTGCCGAGGAAGGCCAGGTGGCCCATGCGCACGCGGCGCCCGTGCCGCTCGTCGATGAGCGAGGTGGCGGCCAGCAGCGCGTCGTCTGCTGCCATGGTGGATTTGCGCACGTGCTCGAGGTGGCGGCCATTCAGCAGGTAGATGAGCTGCATGTGGCGCGGCAGCAGGCGCTCCATGAGGCTGACGGGCCAGGTCTCGAGCGCTTCGGGCAGGAGGGTGTGGTTGGTGTAGGCGATGGTGCCGACGGTGATGCGCCAGGCCTCGTCCCAAGCGACGCCGTGCAGGTCCATCAGGAGGCGCATCAGCTCGATGACGGCGATGGCCGGATGGGTGTCGTTGAGCTGGATGGCGGCCTTGTCCGGCAGGGTGGACAGCGTGCCGAACTGGTCGAGGTGCCGGCGCAGCAGGTCCTGCAGCGAGGCGCTGGCGAAGAAGTATTCCTGGCGAAGGCGCAATTCCTGCCCGGCCTCGCTCTCGTCGCCGGGGTAGAGGACGCGGCTGATGGCCTCGGTCCGGACCTTGTCCTGCAGGGCGCCCACGTGGTCGCCGCGGTTGAACTGGTCGAGGTGCATGGGCGACGCGGCGCGGGCGGACCAGAGGCGCAGCGTGTTGGCGTGGTGGTGGCCGCCTTCTTCCAACGTCGATGGGCTGGTGGCGCCTCCGATCACGGGCGTGTCGAAGGCGGTGGCGGAGATGATCTCCGACGGGTTCCACGCGTATCCCGACCCTGTTGCTGCCACGTGGCCACCGAAGCCGACCGGGTAGCTCACCTCGGGGCGCTCGAACTCCCACGGGTTGCCGAACTGCAGCCAGTCCTCGGGCAGCTCCTGCTGGACGCCGTCATGCAGCTCCTGGCGGAACAGGCCCTGCTCGTAGCGGATGCCGTAGCCGTAGGCGGCGATGCCGAGGGTGGCCATGCTCTCCATGAAGCAGGCGGCCAGGCGCCCGAGGCCGCCGTTGCCCAGGGCGGCGTCGGGCTCCTGCTCGCGCAGCTCCTCGAGGTCCATCCCTTCCTGCGCGAGTGCGTCGCGCACGGCTTCGGTGAGGCCGAGGTTGCCGAGGCTGTCGGCGAGCAGGCGGCCGATGAGGAACTCGAGGCTGAGGTAATAGACGCGCTTGGCCCCGCTCTCGTAGCCGCGGCGCGTGCTGTCGAACCAGCGGTCGACGATCTCGTCGCGGACGGCGAGCGCGGTCGCGAGGAACCAGTCTCGCGTGCTGGCGGCGGAGGGGGACTTGCCGACCTGGTAGTTAAGCTTGGCGACGATGCGGGCGCGGAGCTCGGCCGTCCGGATGGCGTGCTGGCCGGATGAGGCGAGGGTTGGGATGGCGGGCGTGTCCATGCGGGCGGCGTCCGTTTCAGGGTCGTTGCGCGGCGTTTGTGGCATCCCCTACCCAGTCCCGCCAGAGCAGAATGAGCACGGCCATGGTGGCCGGGCCGACGAAGAGGCCAAGCAGGCCGAATGCTTCGACGCCGCCCAGGATGCCGAGCAGCACCCAGAGGAACGGCAGCCGCGTGGCGCCGCCGATGAGGCCGGGGCGGATGGCGTGGTCGGCGATGAAGATGACCACCATCCCGCCGGCGAACAGCAGCCCGGCCATGAGCGCCTTGCCCGCGCCCAGCACCAGCAGCGATGCCACGGCGAGGATGACGGGCGCGCCCATGGGGATGAGCGCGCCCACCGCGGTGGCAGCGCCGAGCAGGGCTGGGTGCGGAACCCCGGCGAGCACGTAGCCCACGCCGAGGATGGCGCCGACGCCGAGGCCCACGAGCACGAGGCCATCGACCGTGCCGTGGATGGAGGCGATCACCTGGCGGGCCAGCGCCTCGCCATGCCGGCCGAACAGGCGGTTGCTGGCATGCAGCGCTTGGTGGCCGAGCGCGTCGCCGCTGCGGTAGAGGAAGAAGAGCGTCACCAGCGTGAAGACGAACAGCACGACGCTGTGCAGGACGCGCGCGCCGAGGCTGCGGCTGATCGCGAGGAGTTCGGTGTCGATCCGGCCCAGCAGCGCGCGGGCGCCGGCGGGGTCGGTGAGGTTCGCCTGCCACCAGGTGGCGACCTGGTCCTGGAAGGCGGGGAGGTGGGCGAGCGTTTCCGGCAGGGGCAGGCCGTCCGCGCGGGCGTCGCGGACCAGGCCGGCCACCACCCGCGCCTCGTGGGCGACCTGGAAGCCCATGAGGATGAGCGGGACGAGCACGATGAGGGTGGAGCCGAGGGTGAACAGCAGCGGCAGCAGCACCGGGTGGGCGTGCGGCATGCGGAGCCGCACCCGGGTGTAGAGCGGCCAGGTGGCGATGGCGAGGATGCCGGCCCAGACGAGGGCGCGCAGGAAACCGGAGAGCACGAACAGGCCGAGGCCGATGAGCAGTAGGGCGAGGATGGTCCGTGCCAGGCGCTGGGACGGGTTCCGCGGGGTGCCCTGGGCGGCGTGTGGGACAACAAGGGTCGGCTGGGTCATGCGCACCTTCGCAGCGATCGGGCGGGAGGTTGCCCTCTCGGCCCGGCTAAGTCACGGTGCGGCTGCATCGCGAGGCGGCAATGGGCGACACTGATTGGAAGACCGAGGGCGTGCGGGTGATCCCGGGCGACCAGCTCGATACCAACACGGCGCAGACGCCGGGGATGAACCGGGCGGCCGCCATCAACTTCGCGCGGGTGGGCGCGCAGCGGATCTGGGCCGGGACCGTGCACATCCACCCGGACGCGAAGACCGGCGCGCACCACCATGGGGCGCTGGAGAGCGTGATCTACGTGATCCGCGGCCGGGCGCGGATGCGGTGGGGGAATGCGCTGGAGTTCGTGGCCGAGGCGGGGCCCGGCGATTTCATCTTCGTGCCGCCCTACGTGCCGCATCAGGAGATCAACGCGAGCACGGACGAAACGCTGGAGTGCGTGCTGGTGCGGAGCGACAACGAGGCCGTTGTGGTGAACCTGGACATCGAGCCGGTGGAGAAGCCCGAGCACGTGCACTGGGTGGACCCGATCCATAAGGGGCACGTCTAGCCACGATGGCCGGCGCGTCGGCAACGCGGCTGACCCGCGCCGCCATGCGCGCGGGCCTGCTGGAGGCGTGCGGGGCGGCCTGGGTGACGAACGTGCCGGAGTTCGTGGCGGGCACGGCGCCGGCATTGTTCGAGGACGCACGCATGGAATGGGCTGCGCAGTCCTTCGCCGGGGGCCGGCTCGATGGCGCGCGGGTGCTCGTGCTCGGCGGCCTGGAGGGCGCACACGCGATGCGGGCGGAGGCGCTCGGTGCGGCATGGATCGACGTGGTGGAGCCGGAGCGTATGTCATTGCTGAAGGCTTTGGCGGTGAAGGAGGCGCTCGGCCTGGGCTGCCGCCTGCATCGTTGCGAGGCGGCGCTGTTCCTCCGCTCCTCGCAGGCGACATACGACCTCGTGTTCAGCGACGCCTCGCTTGGGCAGGCGGCGGATCCGATCGAGCTCATCAAGCAGATCTGCCTCCACGCGTCGCGGTGCTTCGTCTGGACCAATGTGCACGACCCGGATGGCCCGGCGCCGCCGCGGCCGTATGCGCAGGAGGTCGAGATGAACGGGCTGCACGCCCGGACCTATGCCGAAGCGCCAGGCGGCGCGGCCTGGCTGGACCTGGACGGACTGGTGAGGTGCTTTGCGCACTTTGGCCTTGCAGCGCACATCGTCCATGCGGAGGTGCGCGACTTCGCCGCAGGCGCGCATGTCAGCGTCAGCTTTCGCAGGGACTCAGCGGGGGAGTGGAGCAACGGATGAAGTGGTATTTCGCGCTCAACGCCGACAGCATCGCACATGACAGATTGTATGCGCGCTGTGTCGAGGTTGCGGTGCTGAGTGCTCTGCAGCACACGGACCTGCAGCCGCACATGTTGTTCGACGGGCCGGCGTGCGACCTCACCCGCTGGGTGCAGCGGATGGGCGGCGTGGTGGTGCCGCATCGGAGCAGCCTGGGAGATGCCATCGCCGCTTCCTCGATGAGCGCCGGGATGAAGCAGATCGCGCGTGGCGCCTACATGCGGCTCGACCTCCCGCTGATCGACTTCGAGAGCGAGTATGTTCTTTACACGGATTGCGACGTGATGTTCGCGGGCCCGCTCGAGTTCGGCACGCTGCGGCCGGCGCTGTTTGCGGTGGCGCCGGAGTTCACCATCGGGGATTTCTCGCAGATGAACTCGGGCGTGATGTTGATGCACCTGCCCGGACTCCGCCGCGAGGCGCGGGCGTTCGACGAGTTCGTGCGGGCCGGGCTGGACCAGTTCCCGGCGTTCGACCAGGGCGCGCTGAGGGCGTTCTTTGCCGGCCGCTGGGACGAGCTGCCCGAACGCTTCAACTGGAAGCCCTATTGGGGCCTGAACGACGACGCGGCGGTCGTGCATTTCCACGGCCCGAAGCCGCCCCAGGTGGTGCAGATCGTCGATCATCCGGAGCAGGAGATCCCCAACGTGCTGCGCGAGCTGCATGGCCGCGCGCCCACCGCCTATGCCCACTACCTGGGCGAGTGGCAGGCCTATTCCGCACGGGCCCAGGCGTTGTGAGGGGTCGGGCTTGGTTGCCAATGGGTCGGCATGCGAGATAAACCGCCCGTGATGACGGGCCGAGGGGTAGCATGCGTATTCTGATCACCGGCGGCTGCGGCTTCATCGGCTCGGCCGTGATCCGGCACGTCGTGGCTGCAACGGACCACAGTGTGGTCAACGTCGACAAGATGACCTACGCGGCCTCGTTCGACGCGCTGGGGGCGGCGCGGCATGATCCGCGGCACACGCATGTCCAGGCCGACATCCGTGATGCGGACGCGATGCGGCAAGTGTTCGCGACGCACCGGCCGGATGCGGTGATGCACCTGGCGGCCGAGAGCCATGTGGACCGGTCCATCGACGGGCCGGCCGAGTTCATCCAGACGAACGTGGTGGGCACCTTCGTGCTGCTGGATGCGGCGCGGGCCTATTGGGCCGCGCTGGACAAGGCAGCGCAGGCCGCGTTCCGCTTCCACCATGTCAGCACGGACGAGGTGTTCGGGGCGCTGGGGCCGACCGACCCGCCGTTCACCGAGACCACGCCCTACGACCCGCGCAGCCCCTATTCGGCGAGCAAGGCCGCCAGCGACCACCTCGTGCGGGCCTGGTTCCACACCTATGGGCTGCCGGCGTTCGTGACGAACACGACGAACAATTACGGCCCGTGGCAGTTCCCGGAGAAGCTGATCCCGCTCGTCACGCTCAACGCGCTCGAGGGAAAGGCGCTGCCGGTCTATGGCGACGGCTCGAACATGCGGGACTGGCTGTATGTGGACGACCATGCGGAGGCGCTGGTGCGGGCGCTGGAGCATGCCGAGCCGGGCGCGACGCTCGCGATCGGCGCGCGGCAGCCGCGGACGAACCTCGAGGTGGTCAAGGCCATCTGCGGCGCCCTCGACGAGCTCGTGCCGGATGCGGCCGGCCCGCGGGAGCGGCTGATCACCTACGTGCGGGACCGGCCGGGGCACGATTTCCGCTACGAGATCGACCCGGCGCGCACCACCGAGGCGCTGGGCTGGACGGCGCCGCACGGGTTCGAGGCGGGCCTGCGCAAGACGGTGCAGTTCTACCTCGACAACCGCCCCTGGTGGGAGGCGATCCGCGCCGGCACCTACCAGGGCCAGCGGTTGGGAGCGGCGGCGTGAAAGGCATCCTGCTCGCGGGCGGCAGCGGCACGCGCCTCCACCCGGTCACGCTCGGCACCAGCAAGCAGCTGCTGCCCGTGTACGACAAGCCGATGATCTACTACCCGCTGAGCGTGCTGATGCTCGCGGGCATCCGCGACATCATGGTGATCAGCACGCCCGACGACCTGCCGCAGTTCCGCCGGCTGCTGGGCGACGGCTCCAAGTTCGGCGTGCACTTCACCTATGCCGAGCAGCCGAAGCCGGAGGGGTTGGCGCAGGCCTTCCACATCGGGGAGGAGTGGATCGCGGGCCAGCCCTGCGCGCTGGCGCTGGGGGACAACCTGATCTTCGGCGACCACCTCGGCGTACTGCTGCGGGCGGCTGCCCGGCGGGGCGAGGGAGCGACCGTGTTCGCCTACCAGGTACGGGACCCGGAGCGCTACGGCGTGGTGAGCTTCGGGCCGGATGGCCGCGCGCTCGACATCGTGGAGAAGCCAGCTGCGCCCAAGAGCAACTGGGCCGTGACGGGGCTCTATTTCTACGACAAGCGGGTGAGCGAGCTGGCGCGCCGGGTGAAGCCGTCCGCGCGGGGGGAACTGGAGATCACCGAGCTGAACCAGATCTACCTGGAGCAGGGGGATCTGCACGTGGAGCGGCTGGGGCGCGGCTGCGCGTGGCTGGATGCGGGCATGCCGGACAGCCTGCTGCAGGCGGCGACGTTCGTGCAGACCATCCAGGACCGGCAGGGCATGCTGGTGGGCTGCCCCGAGGAGGTGGCGTTCCGCATGGGCTACATCGACAATGACGGGCTGCGGGCGAGTGCGAAGGCGCTCGGCAAGACGGAGCTGGGGCGGCTGCTGCTGGCGCTGGCCGACGGGCTGCACGCATGAAGGTCGAGCGCCTGTCCATCCCGGACGTGATCCTCGTCACGCCGCCGCGCTTCGGCGACGTGCGGGGGTTCTTCTCGGAGGTGTTCAACGCCGAGCGGTTCGCCGCCGCGGGGATCGACCTGCCGTTCATGCAGGATAACCAGAGCCTGTCGCGCGAGGTGGGCGTCATCCGCGGCCTGCACTGCCAGGTGGGGCCGCACCCGCAGGGCAAGCTGGTGCGCTGCGTGCGGGGCGCCATATGGGATGTGGCGGTGGATGCGCGGGAGGGGTCGGCCACCTACGGGCAGTGGGCGGCCGCCGAGCTGAGTTCGGAGAACTGGGCGCAGCTCTGGGTGCCGCCCGGGTTCCTGCATGGGTTCTGCACGTTGGAGGCCGATACCGAGGTGCTTTACAAAGTGACTGACCGGTATGCCAAGGAGTGCGAGCGCGGGGTGGTCTGGAACGATCCGGACCTGGCGTTGCCCTGGCCGGTGCCGGGCTCCGGGCCGGTGCTGTCGGACAAGGACCAGGTGCTGCCGCGCCTGAAGGATGCGCGGGGGCTGTTTTGAGCGGGCCCGCCGCGCGCTGGATGGTGACGGGCGGGGCCGGGCAGCTGGCGACGGCGCTGGCGGAGGCGGGCGGGGCGCGGGTCCATCGCGTGGGCCGCCCGGCGTTCGACTTCGACCGGCCAGCGAGCATCGCGGAGGCGTTCGCCGCCGTGCGCCCGACGCTGGTGGTGAACGCGGCGGCCTGGACGGCGGTGGACGCGGCCGAAGCCGAGGCCGAGGCGGCCCGCCGCGCGAACGTGGACGGCCCGTCGGCCCTGGCCCGGCTGTGCGCCGAAGCCGGGATCCCGCTGATCCACGTGTCGACGGACTACGTTTATGACGGCGCGAAGGGTGCGCCCTACCTCGAGACGGACCCGACGAGCCCCACCGGGGTGTATGGCCGCACGAAGCTTGAGGGGGAGCAGGCGGTGCTGGCCGCGAACCCGCACACCGTGATCCTGCGGACGTCCTGGGTGTATTCCGACATCGGCAAGAACTTCGTGAAGACCATGCTGAACGCCGCACTCAAGACGGACACGCTGCGGGTGGTGGGGGACCAGCGGGGCAACCCGACCTTCGCGCGGGACCTGGCGGACGCCGTGCTGGCCGTGGCGGCGCGGCTCGAGGCAGGGTGGGAGCCGGCGTTCGGCGGCGTGTTCCATGCGGCCGGCCACGGCGAGACCTCGTGGCACGGCCTGGCCGAGACCGTGTTCGAGGAGGCCGCCGCCTATGGCCGCACGCCGCCCGTGGTGACGTCCATCCGCACCGAGGACTGGCCGACGCCCGCGCGCCGCCCGGCCGATAGCCGGCTCGACTGCACCAAGCTGCACCAGGTGTTCGGCCTGCAGCTCCCCCCCTGGCGCGACGGCGTGGGCCGCACGGTGCACGCACTGCTGCAGCCGGACCCCGCTTCATAGAGAGCATGCCGCCCCCGGCGCTCCCAAGCGCTCCGGCGGTGGTGGTGCTGCTGTCCACCTATAACGGCGCCGCCTGGTTGCCGGAGCAGCTCGAGAGCCTTGTGGCGCAGGAGGACGTGGCCTGGCGCCTGCTGTGGCGGGATGACGGTTCGAGCGACGGATCGGTGGCCGTGATGGAGGCGTTCGCGGCCACGCGGCCGCCGGGCCAGTGCACGCGGGCGGCGGCGGCGGGCGCCTTGGGGGTGAGCGACAGCTATATGGCGCTGCTGCGGGAGGCGGTGGGCCAACGTGCTGAGACGGGGGCCGAGCGCGTGGCGTTCGCGGACCAGGACGATGTTTGGCTGCCGCAGAAGCTGCACCGGGCCGTGGAGGCCTTGCATGACGCGGCGGGCCCGGCGCTCTACTGCAGCCGCCAGGTGCTGGTGGATGACGATCTGCGCCACATCGCGCTCAGCGCCCCCATCCCCGTCCCCCCCGGCCTCGGCCCGGCGCTGACGCAGAACATCGCCACCGGCTGCACGGTGATGCTGAACCGGCCGGCGGCGGCCCTGGTGGCCGGCAGCACGGCGCCCGAGACGACGCTGCACGATTGGTGGGCCTACCTCGTGGTGGCCGCGGCCGGGGGCCGGGTGGTGGCGGACGACGAGCCCACGGTACTGTATCGCCAGCACAGTTCGAACGTGGTGGGGGCGCCGCGGTCCAACCACCGCCGCGCCGTGGCCGCCCTGCGCCGGGGGCCGCGGCTGTTCATGCGCGTGCTGCGGGCCAACGTGGCCGGGCTGCTGGCGCAGCCTTGGCTGCTCTCGGCGGAGTCGCGCGTGCTGCTGGAGGCGGTGTCGCGCGGGCTGGCGGGCGGCGTGGGGCCGCGGCTGGGGGCGTTGCGGCTGGGGCTGCTGCGGCAGACGCGGGCGGAAACGCTATTGTTTCGGGCCTGGTTCCTGATGGGGTGAGGATTGTTGCACCGCGGCGGTGGCGCACCTGGAACCGTCACCCGGCTGCGCCTGAGTCTCGGCCCGGCGCTCTCCTTCGACCACGCCGCCGTCATTTGAACTGCATCGTCTCTATCCGGCGATGCCAGGGTCCGTTAAGGGTCGGCGGCGAAGGAGATCTCCATGGCTAAGACACCTGGTCCGCCCAAGGCGAAAGCGGATGCACCGGCCCAATTCGACATGAACAGCCGGGAACGGAAAGGCGGCGGCAAGGGAGGCCGCGGCGGTCCGGCCCGCGGCCGTGATGAGAAGCGCCCGCCGAGCAACATCGTCAGCCTGCCGCCCGTGTCCGTCGACCGGGGCGAAGGCTGGGTCATCCAGAAGCTCGGCAAGGTGGACCAGGCGTCCCACGCCGCCGTGGGCGCGGAATACCACCTGATTTTTGAGGGCCACGATCCGATGGTGTTCGGCTATCTGAGCGCCGCCCGAGACCGCGCTAAGGAACCCCCGCCCGAGGCGGCATTGGTTCCAGCGGATGCGACCGACACGGCTGAGGAAACGATTGCTGCGGAGTCGCCGACCGAGGAGGCGTAGGCAAGCGGCGCCCGGCTTGGCGAGTTGGGGGGCCTACCTCGTGATAGCCGCCGCCCGGGGGACGGGTGGTGGCCGACGACCAACTCACGGTATTGTATCGGCAACACGCGACGAACGTGGTGGGGGCGCCCCGGTCCAACCACCGCCGCGCGGTGGCACTGCGCCGGGGGCCACGCCTATTCATGCGCTTGCTGCGGGCCAAAATGGCCGGGCTGCTGGCCCAACCGGGGTGCTCTCGGCGGAGTCGCGCGCGCTGCTGGAGGCGGTGTCCACGGGTCTGGGGGGCGGCGCCTGCGGACGCTGTGGTCGGGGTGCTGCGGCAGACGCGGGCGGAGACGGTATTGTTCCGGGCGTGGTTTCTGATGGCCCGAGGTTTGCGCCAGGAGGGACGCTAGCAAGTTCCTGAAAGCGCCCGCGAGTCGCAATACGAAAAGCCGTGCGCTGGGCGTTGGTCTCTAAGCCTTCGAGTGCAGTGGTGGGGAGCCGAACATCGAACGACTTGTTCGCAACATTACTGTCTAGTGGAAAGCGGCTTGTGTTCGATCCGCCTCCCGTCGCATCTTCGGGCGGCTTACGACGTGATGGACGAAATGACCTCAGACGATTTCAAACACCTACTGCGCGAGAAGCCGGCTGCCGAAATAGTCGACACATATATCATGTCGGATGACCCTGGGCCGTTCACTACGAGAGAGGAATTAAGGATACTGGAGCAAAATGCGCGCGTCATGTTCAGACTTAGGGAGGACGAGGCTCTTTCAACAACGGTAGTTGGTTCCGCCAAACTGGGGTTTGGCATGCTTGAGCAGCAGGCACGAGATGGCCGGTCCCACAAGCCAGCATACCGATTGTATCAAGCAGGCTCATCTGACATAGATGTTGCTGTCGTTAGTTCGCTAATATACATGCGCATTTGGACCGATTTGGCTCGCGTCGCTGCTATCCAGCCAGCGTTTCCGTGGAGGATAGAGCTTGCACCTTACATGCTCAATGGCTGGATACGACACGATAAGTTTCCGCCAAATCCACCACAGCGTTGTACGGATTGGAAAACGATGTTGACAAACGTAGGTAATAATAGAGCCTTTCGATATAAGAAACTACGATGTGG
>JBBROS010000005.1:0-119095 GCA_038229135.1 Acetobacterales bacterium | reverse complement strand
CGCAGTGGCCGCCACGTCGCTGCGGGCGCTGGTGATGGCCTTGGCCATCTCGCTCAGGATGTGGAGGCGGCCGTCGCGCGCCTGGTCGAGCGCGATCTTCATGATGTCGGCGGTGATGGACGTGATCTTGATGTCCATCTGGAGCGAGGTCACGCCCTGCTCGGTGCCGGCAACCTTGAAGTCCATGTCGCCGAGGTGGTCCTCGTCACCCAGGATGTCGGATAGCACGGCGAAGCCGCGGTCCTCCTTGATGAGGCCCATGGCGATGCCGGCCACGGGGCGCTTCAGGGGCACGCCGGCGTCCATCAGTGCGAGCGAGCTGCCGCAGACGGTTGCCATCGAGGAGCTGCCGTTGCTCTCGGTGATCTCGCTCACGATGCGGAGCGTGTAAGGGAACACGTCCTTGGCCGGGAGCACGGGGCGCATGGCGCGGTATGCGAGCTTGCCATGGCCGATCTCGCGGCGGCCCGGCGAGCCCATGCGGCCGGCCTCGCCGACCGAGTAGGGAGGGAAGTTGTAGTGGAGCATGAAGTGCTCGCGGCGCTCCCCTTCGAGCGCGTCGATGATCTGCTCGTCCTGCCCGGTGCCGAGGGTCGCGACGCAGAGCGCCTGCGTCTCGCCGCGGGTGAAGAGGGCGCTGCCATGGGCGCGGGGCAGCACGCCGACCTCGCTCACGATCTGGCGGACGGTGCGGGTGTCGCGGCCGTCGATGCGCAGCCCGGTGTCCAGGATGGCGTTGCGGACGACGTTGGCCTCGAGCTCCTTGAAGAGCGGCTTGGCCAGGTCGGCGTCCATGCCCTCGGCGGCGAGGGCGGCGGCGGCGGCCTTCTTGGCGGCGCCGACACGCTCCTGGCGAACCTGCTTCTGGCGCTCCTGGTAGGCCTCGGCAATGGGGGCGCGGGCGAGGGCGTCCACGCGGGCCTTGAGGGCGGCGTGCTCCGGCGCGGGCTCGGCCAGGGCCCAGGGCTCCTTGGCGGCCTGCTCGGCCAGTTCGATGATGGCCTGGATCACCGGGCGCATCGCGTCATGCCCGAAGGTCACGGCGCCGAGCATGATGTCTTCGCTCAGCTCCTGGGCCTCGGACTCCACCATCAGGACGCCTTCCGTGGTGCCGGCGAGCACCAGGTCGAGCTGGCTGGCGGCAAGCTGGGCCGAGGTGGGGTTCAGCACGTAGGCACCGGCCTCATAGCCCACGCGGGCGGCGGCAACGGGGCCGAAGAACGGGATGCCCGACAGGGTCAGCGCGGCCGAACAGCCGATCATGGCAACCACGTCCGGGTCGTTCTCCATATCGTGGCTGAGCACGGTCGCGACCACCTGGACCTCGTTGCGGAAGCCCTGCGGGAAGAGCGGGCGGAGCGGGCGGTCGATGAGGCGGGAGGTGAGGACCTCCTTCTCGGACGGACGGCCCTCGCGCTTGAAGAAGCCGCCGGGGATCTTGCCCGCGGCAAATGCCTTCTCCTGGTAGTTGACCGTCAGCGGGAAGAAATCTTGCCCGGGCTTGGTGGTGCGCACGCCGACGGCGGTGCAGAGCACGATCGTGTCGCCGTAGCGGGCAAGCACGGCGCCGTCGGCCTGGCGGGCGATCTTGCCGGTCTCGAGGACGAGGGTGCGTCCACCCCACTCGATTTCCTTACGGAAGTGATTGAACATCTTTGCCGGTCCCTTCGGGTGCCAGGCTCGGGAGGCTGGGCCATGGGGGCGTCTCGGGCGACCCGGGGGGCGGCTGCGACCCCTGGTTTTGGGGCGCCTCCGCTCTGGTCCGGGTGGCCGGAGGCGCCTTGGGGGCCTGGCCTCGCGCGCGCGGCGGTTGCGGGTCGAGCCCGCGGTTGACCCGGCTCCCGCTGGAGCCGGGGGAGTCGAGCGGCGCTAGCGGCGGAGGCCGAGGCGCTGGATGAGCAGCGTGTAGCGCTGCTTGTCCTTCTTTGAGAGGTAGTCGAGCAGACGGCGCCGGCGGCCGACCAGCATCAGCAGGCCGCGGCGGCTGTGGAAGTCCTTGGCGTGGGTCTTGAGGTGCTCGGTGAGGTTGACGATCCGCTCGGAGAGCAGGGCCACCTGAACCTCGGGGCTGCCGGTATCGGCTTCGGCCTGGGCGTATTCGGACACGAGCGTCGTGCGACGCTCCGCGGTGATCGACATCGTGATGCTCCTGGAAGGGGTTAGAGGAGGCGCTCCGGTTTGAGCCAGCCTTCCTCGAGGCGGCACAGACCGATCACGCGCGTCCCCGCCATGGCGCGGGCCAGGCCCCCATCGGGGTCGGCGGCCGTCGGAATGCGGCCCATCAGGTCGACGAGGCTTATGGCCTGGCCTTGTGACAGACTGCGCGCCTCCGTTTCGGTCAGGGCCAGCGCCGGGATGTCGGCCAGCGCGGTCGCGACCGGAAGCAGGAGGTCCGGGGAAGCTCGGGGCGTATCGACGCTGGCGGTGCATTTGTCCAGCGAAATCGCTTGCGCCTCGAGGAACGGGCCCACGCGCAGCCGGCGGAGGGCTGCGATGTGGCCCACGGTGCCGCAGGCGATGGCGAGGTCCCGCGCGAGGCTTCGCATGTAGACGCCCTTGCCGGACTGGACCTCGAAGATGGCCGTGTCCTCGTCCACGCGCTCGATCAGCTCGAAGCGGTCGACCCGGGCCGGGCGCGGCGGCAGGTCCGGGGCGCGGCCTTCCCGGGCCATGTCGTAGGCGCGCTCGCCGGCCACCTTGATGGCCGAGTAGATGGGCGGCACCTGCATGATGTCGCCCGTGAGCGCAGGGAGGGCGGCGCGGAGCTGGTCGTCCGTGGGGCGCACGGGGCTGGTGGCGATGGTGGCGCCGTCCGCGTCGTCCGTGTCCCGCGCGTCACCGAGGCGCAGGGTGAAGCGGTAGAGCTTTGTGCCGTCCATCACGTAAGGCACGGTCTTCGTCGCGTGACCGAAGGCGATGGGGAGTACGCCGGTGGCCAGCGGGTCGAGCGTGCCACCGTGGCCGGCCTTCTGGGCGTCGAAGCCGCGCTTCACGCGGTTGACCACGTCCGTGCTCGTCATGCCCGGCGGTTTGTCGATGATGAGCCACCCGTTGAGCGGGCGGCCGCGCTTGGTCCGCATTGTGTCCTGATCATCCCGAAACTGCGCGCCCCGCCTAGACGCACCACACCCGGATGTCGAGGCGGGCTATTTCAGGGCGAGGCGGATGCCATCGGCCGAGCCCTGGAGGCGGGCGCCCTTCGTGACCTGGTCGATCCGGATTTCTACGCCGTTGCCGTTGCGTAGCACCTGGCCGCCGATGCCGGAGCCGACGGTGGCCTCACCCGTCGCCGCGGCGTAGGTGCCGCTGAAATCCTGCAGGCGCTTCAGGTTGTAGACGCGCCCGCTGCCGGAGACCTTGGAGTAGCCGACGTCGGCGACGGTGACGCCGTTGACGCTGAACTTGTAGGTGCGCCCGCCGTAGCGGAGCGTGCCGTCGCCCCAGGTGTAGCCGATGCCGATGGCGGCGCCCTGGGCGGCGAGGCGGACGGTGCCGACGACGGGCCCGGTGACACCCGGGTCGCGCTTGGTGGCCGCTTGCGCCATGGCCGGGGCTGCCGGGGCCGAGACCGCCAGGGCGGGGACGGCCAGCGCGAGGCTGAGGGCCGTTGCGGCGAGGGTGCGTCGGGCGGACATGACAGGCTCCAGCGATCGAGTGCGCTTCTAACGTGCCAGAGTTGGATCCGTTGCGGTGGTTGGACCGTTCGGGGCGGGCCGGGCGAGTTCGGCGTTGATGGATTTGGGCCAGCGTGCAGCCAGCCAGCGCTCCTGGGCCGGGTTGGGGCGCGGCTGATCCGCCACGCCGCGGCCCGGGGCGGCGAGGAGGGCGGGGCTGGCCCAGCAATCCACGACGCCGAGGCTGCGGGTGCAGTAGGGCGGAGCGGGGAGGCGGTCGTTCGGCGCGCACCAGCTGCGGCCCTGCTCGAGGCGGACGATGGAGCAATCCTTTCCCGTGACGGCCGAGACCAGCACGTCCCCGATGCCACGCCCTAGCACGGCGACGCTGGCGCCTTCTGCGGCAAGCAAGGCGCCGCCGGGGCCGGGGCCGCCGTGGCAGGCGGCGAGGAGGAGCAGGAGGGGAAGCAGGCGCATCGCCACGAAGGGAGCATGGGCGGGTTAAGGCTTCGGAAAAGCGCATGTCCGACGGCGTTCGATGGTGCGTGCGGTCCCCCTGACCCCGTCCCCCTCCCGCCCCTCTCCCCGTCCCTCTCCCGCCCCTCTCCCCGTCCCTCTCCCGCCCCTCTCGCCGTCCCTCTCCCGCAAGGGGCGGGGGAGGGACGCCTGCGTTTGCGGCGGGGGGGCGGCGTCGCTATGTATCGGCCCGCACGAACGGGTGCGCAGGAACTGGGGCGACGCGTGGCGGATATTTTCGACGAGGTGAACGAGGACCTGCGGGCCGAGCGGATGCAGCGGCTGCTGAAGCGGTATGGCTTCCTGTTGGTGATCGCGGCCGTGCTGGTGATTGTGGCGGTGGCGGGCTGGCAGGCGCTGCGGGCGCGGGACAAGCAGCAGACCGAAGCAGTGGCGACGGCCTACCTGGGCGCGATGCGCGCGGGGAGCTCCGATGCGCCGGAGGCGGGGCGTACGCTGGCTGCCGGGCAGTTCGCGGAGCTGGCGAACACGGCCCCCGAGGGCTACCGCACGCTCGCCCGGCTGCGCGAGGCGGCGCTGAGGCTGCAGGCGGGCGACCGCCCTGCCGCGCTGGAGCTGTGGGACCGGGTGGCAGCCGATACCTCGGCCGAACGGACGATGCGGGACCTGGCGGGGCTGCTCGCCATCCAGGCGCAACTCGACGATGGCGACGTCGCAGCGCTGGAGGGGCGGCTGCTGCCGCTGCTGGGGGCAGGGCCGTGGCGGCCGCTGGCGCAGGAGGCGCAGGCGCTGCTGGCCATTCGGCAGGGGCAGGACGCGAAGGCGCGCGGGCTGTTGCAGACGTTGGTGAGCGATCCGGCGGCGCCCGAGGGCGTGCGGCGCCGGGCGGAGGGGCTGCTCGCGCGGCTCGGTGGTGTGGTGGAGACGGCGAAATGAGCCACAAGTTGACACGGCGCGGCGCATTGCTGCTGCCGCTCGCGGCCGCCGGGTGCAGCACGATCGAGGACTTCTTCGGCGACAGCAAGACGCCGCTGCGGGGCCGGCGCGAGGGTGTGAACGTGGCCCGGCGCGGCCTGCAGGTGGATGCGGAGGCGCGCCAGGTCGTGGTGCCGCCGCCGACCGCGCTGGCGAGCTGGCCGCAGCCGGGGGGCAATGCCACACATGCGGTGGGGCACGTGGCCGTAGGCGGGTTCAACCCGGCCTGGCGCAGCTCCATCGGCACGGGCGGCGGCTACCGGCGGCGCGTGACCGCGGACCCGGTGGTTTCGGGCGGCCGCGTGATCACGATGGACAGTGACGGCGAGGTCGCGAGCTTTGCGCTCGAGGATGGCAGCCGGCAGTGGCGGACGGACACGCAAGGCGAAGAGGACCGCAGCACCAACGTGGGCGGCGGCGTGTCGGCCGAGGGCAACCGGGTGTTTGCAGCCACGGGCCGGGGCGAGGTGATGGCGCTGGATGCCGCCACGGGCAAGATCGTGTGGCGCAAGTCGCTCGAGACCCCTGCGCGGTCGGCGCCGACGGTGGCCGACGGCAAGCTGTTCGTGCTGACGCTGGACGACCGGATCCTGGCCTGGTCGCAGGCGGGTGAGCGGCTGTGGGCGTATCAGGCCGCGAGTTCGGCGACCACGTTGTTCGGCCAGGCGGCCCCGGCCTATGCGGACGGGTTCGTGGTGGGCGCGTTCGGCTCGGGCGAGATTGCGGCGCTGCGGGGCGATAGCGGGGCATTGGCTTGGAGCGACACGCTGGCCTCGAGCCGGGGCCGGGCGAGCAGCCTGGACCTGGCCGGCATCCGGGCGCTGCCTGTGGTCAGCCAAGGTCGCGTGTTCGCCATCGGCGCCGGGGGGCTGCTCGTGTCGCTCGACCTGCGGAGCGGGCGGCGGCTGTGGGAGCGCGAGATCGGCGGGCTGCAGACGCCTTGGGTGGCGGGCGACTGGCTGTTCGTGCAGACGAGCGACCAGACTTTGGCCGCGATCGGGCGGGACGATGGCCGCGTGCGCTGGGTGCGGGACCTGCCGCGCTACGACAACCCGGAGAAGCGGCGGGGCGTGCTGTATTGGACCGGCCCGGTGCTCGCGGGCGGCAAGCTGATCCTGGCATGGAGCAACGAGACGGCGGTGTCGGTGGACCCCGTCACGGGCCGGATCATCGGGGAGATCGAGATCCGCGACGTGGCGACGGTGGCGCCCATGGCGGCGGCGAACACGTTGTTCATCCTGACACAGGACGGCACGTTGCAGGCGTATCGATAGCGATGGCGCTTCCCGTGGTGGTCATCGCCGGTCGGCCCAACGTGGGCAAGAGCACGCTGTTCAACAAGCTGGCCGGGCGTCGGCACGCGCTGGTGTCGGACATCTCGGGGGTAACGCGGGACCGCAAGGAGGCGGAGGCGCTGCTGCGCGGCAAGCGGGTGCGGCTGATCGACACGGCCGGGCTCGAGGAGGCGGCGCCAGACACGCTGCCGGGGCGCATGCGGGCGAGCAGCGAGGCGGCGGTGGCGATGGCCGACCTCATCGTGTTCGTGGTGGATGCGCGTGCCGGGATCACGCCGGCCGACGAGCATTTCGGGGCCTGGTTGCGGCGGCAGGGGCGGCCGGTGCTGCTGGTGGCCAACAAGGCGGAGGGGCGGGCCGGGGCCACGGCGGCGCTCGAGGCCTACAGCCTGGGGCTTGGCAGCCCGCTCGCGATGTCGGCCGAGCATGGCGAGGGTTTGTCCGACCTGATGAGCGAGATCGCGGATCGGCTCCCCGAGCAGGATGCGGAGGATGAGGGTGAGCGGCCGCTGAAGCTCGCCATCGTGGGGCGGCCGAATGCGGGCAAGAGCACGCTGCTGAACCGGCTGCTGGGCGAGGAGCGGATGATAACCGGGCCGGAGCCGGGGCTGACGCGCGATGCGGTGGCTTCCATGCTGGCCGACGATGTGGGGCCGATCGAGCTGGTGGACACGGCCGGCTTGCGGCGAAAGAGCCGGGTGGAGGCGGCGCTCGAGAAGATGAGCGTGAGCGCCAGCATCGAGGCATTGAAGATGGCCGAGGTGGTGGTGCTGTGCGTGGACGCGGTCGAGGGGCTGCACGACCAGGATCTGCAGATCGGCCGGCTGATCGAGCGCGAGGGCCGGGCGTGCATTCTGGCGCTGAACAAGTGGGACGCGGTGGCGGACCGTGGGGCGACCAAGCGGGCGGTGGCGGACCGGCTCGAGCAGGCCATGGCGCAGATGAAGGGCATCCCGGTGATCACGATCAGCGCGCTGACGGGTGCCGGGATCGAGCGGCTGCTGCCGACGGTGCGGGAGGCGCATGCGGTGTGGAACAAGCGGGTGGCGACGGGTGCGCTGAACCGCTGGTTCGAGGACGCGCTGGAGCGGCATGCGCCGCCGCTGGTGGACGGGCGGCGGCTGAAGCTGCGCTACATGACGCAGGCGAAAGCCCGCCCGCCGACCTTCATCGCGTTCGGGACCCGGGCGGAGCAGATGCCGGAGGACTACCAGCGATATCTGGTGAACTCGCTGCGGGAGGAGTTTGCCTTGCCGGGCGTGCCGGTGCGGCTGCTGTTGCGTGGGACGGTGAACCCCTACGCCGAGGATTAGGGAGAGAGCGATGCGGCTGGTTTCATTCCTGCGCGACGGCGTGGCCGTGGCGGGTGTCCGGGTGGGCGACGAGGTTGCGGACCTGTCCCGCGCCGAGCGGCCGCTGCCGACCGACATGGCGGCGGTGCTCTCGCTGGGGATGGATGCGGTTGCGGCGGCCCTGGGTAGCGCACCTCGCGTGCCCGCGGCCGGGCTCCTGTTCGCGCCCGTGGTGCCGCGGCCGGGCAAGGTGATCTGCATCGGCTTGAACTATGCGCTGCACGCCAAGGAGGGCGGCAACCCCATCCCGGACTACCCGGCGGTGTTCCTGCGCTGCACGACGTCGCTCTGCGGGCATGGCGAGCCGATGCTGGTGCCGGCGGCTTCGGCGAACCTCGATTGGGAGGCGGAGCTGGCGGTGGTGATCGGGCGGCGGGCGCACCGGGTGTCGGAAGAGACGGCGTTGGGGTTCGTCGCCGGGTATTCGTGCTTCAACGAGGGGTCCGTGCGGGACTACCAGCGGCGCAGCTCGCAGTGGACGGTGGGCAAGAACTTCGACGCGACGGGGGGGTTCGGGCCGGACCTGGTGTCGGCGGATGAGTTGCCGCCCGGGGCTGCCGGCTTGCGGATCATGACGCGGGTCAACGGCGCGGTGATGCAGGATTCGACGACGGGGGACATGATTTTTCCGGTGGCGCGGATCGTGGCGTTGATGTCCGAGGTGATGACGCTGGAGCCGGGGGACGTGATCGCGACGGGCACGCCGTCGGGCGTGGGTTATGCGCGCAAGCCTCCGGTGTTCCTGCGTCCCGGGGACGTGTGCGAGGTGGAGATCGAGTTGGTGGGGACGCTCCGAAACCCGGTTGCGGCGGGGTAGGGCGGCCGCGCGACCCCCTCCCGCTTCTGGGATTGCGAGCCGTAGCCGAAGCAATTCATGGCAGGTTCGGCTCTGGCCTTCAGGCCACAGGTGGCGGGGCGTTTGCAGCCATACTGGGCGGTACAGCCGCCGGATACGCCGGTGAGGTGGCCCGGCGTGCGCTGGCCATGAAGTAGCCGAACGGATGCTTCTCGTCGCCCACGGCCTACGTTGAACCTGCCGTGGATTACTTCGCTACGCTCGCAATGACGTATTGACCGTCTGCTTTGCTTCACCATGGAGGAACGGCAGCACGTGGCCGAGAACCTCTTCGGGGGCTTCCTCGGCCAGGTAGTGGCCGCTGTCGATCGGGCCGCCGGTGACCGGGGTGGCGGCGTATTGCTGCCAGAGCGTGACCGGGTCGTACCAGCCGCCGATGCGGCCCTTGGCGCCCCAGAGGACGGTGAGCGGGCACTGGACCCTGCGGCCCATGGCGCGGTCGATGCGGTCGTGGTCGAGGTCGATGGTGGCGGCGGCGCGGTAATCCTCGCACATGCCGGCGATCATCTGCGGGTCGTGGGCGGCCTCGAGGTAGTCGGCGAGGGCGGCGGGGTGGAAGAAGCCTGGTGGCTTTGGTTCGCGGCTGACATGGGCGTGGAACCAGGTTGCCGGCGCCGCATTGATGAGCTCTTCTGGGAACGGATGGGGCTGGGCGAACCAGAACCAGTGGTAGTAGCCGAGCGCGAAGGCCATGTCGGTGCGTTCGAAGTGCTCGATGGTGGGCACGATGTCGAGCACGGCCAGGCGGGTGACGCGGTCCGGGTTGTCGAGGGCGAGGCGGTGGGCGACGCGGGCGCCGCGATCATGCGCGAGCACGGCGAACCGGTCGTGGCCGAGGCTGGTCATGAGCTCGGTCATGTCTGCGGCCATGGCGCGCTTGGAGTAGGGCGCGTGGTCGGCGGAGGGGGCGGGCTTGAAGCTACCGCCATAGCCGCGGAGGTCGGGGCAAACCACGGTGTGGGTCCGGGACAGGATTGGAGCGACCTTGTGCCACATGGCATGGGTCTGCGGGTTGCCGTGGAGCAGGAGGAGCGGTGGCCCTTCGCCCCCGGAGCGCAGGCGCAGGCTGCCGCCGCCGACGGTAGCGTGCGAGAGGGTGAAGCCGTCGAAGAAGCCCGTCATGATCGCTGCCCCTTCCGGTGAGCAGGTGCAACATGGGACCGGGGTTTGTTCGGATTGTGGCGGTTTGTTAACGCGCCAGCTCGGCCCATTCGGCTTCGGTCAGGGTGCGGATGCCGAGCTCGGCGGCCCGCTTGGCTTTGGACCCGGCGTCTGCCCCGAGGACGACGAGGTCCGTGCGCTTGCTGACGGTGTCCGTGACCTTGGCGCCCAGCGCTTCTGCGCGGGCCTTGGCCTCCGGGCGGGTCATGGTTTCGAGCGAGCCGGTGAACACCAGCGTCTTGCCTGAGAGAGGGCCTTCGCCGGCGGAGGCAATGGGCTGGACCTCGAGTTGGGCGAGCAGGCGGTCGAGCGCGTCCGTGTTGCGCGGCTCGGCAAAGAAGGCGGCGAGTTCGTCGGCCAGCGCGGGGCCGACGCCGATGATGCTGCCGAGGGCCAGGCGGGCGTCGGAGCCCACCGTGGTCGCCTCGAGCATCTGGGCGCGCCAGGCCTCGAGCGTGCCGTAATGGCGGGCGAGGAGGCGGGCGTTGGTGGCGCCGACGCGCCGGATGCCGAGGGCGAAGACGAGGCGGTCGAGCCCGATGGTCCGCCGGGTGTCGATGGCGCGGAGAAGGTTCTCGACGGAGCGCGCCTTCCAGCCCTCGCGCTGCAGGAGCTCGTCCTTGTGGGCGCCGAGGCAGAAAATGTCGGCGGGTTCGCGGAGCCAACCGAGATCGAAGAACTCCTGGATGGTGCGCTCGCCCAGGCCTTCGATGTCGAAGGCGGCGCGGCTGACGAAATGGACGAGGCGCTCGGTGGCTTGGGCCGGGCAGACGAGGCCGCCGGTGCAGCGGCGCACCACCTCGCCCGGCAGGCGGGGGGCGGCGCTGCCGCAGGCCGGGCAGTGGTCCGGGAAGGCGAAGGGCGCCGGGCCGCGGGGCTTGTCGGGCACGGGGCCCAGGATTTGCGGGATGACGTCGCCGGCGCGTTGGAGCATCACGGTGTCGCCCACGCGGACGTCCTTGCGGGCGATCTCGTCCTCGTTGTGGAGGGTGGCGCGGGTGACGAGCACGCCGCCGACGTTGACGGGGGCGAGCCAGGCGACGGGGGTGAGGGCGCCGGTGCGGCCGACCTGGATGCGGATGTCCTCGAGGACGGTGGTCGCCTGCTCGGCGGGGAACTTCCAGGCGATGGCCCAGCGGGGCGTGCGGCCGACGAAGCCGAGGCGGCGCTGGAGGGCGAGGTCGTCGAGCTTGTACACGACCCCGTCGATGTCGTAGGGCAGCCCGGCCCGGGCGGCGGCGATCCCGGCCTGAAAAGCGGGGGCGGCCTCGGGGCCGGGGAGGAGGCGGGAGAGGGGGTTCACCTCGAACCCCCAGGCGCGGAGGCGCTCGAGATAGTCGGAGTGGGTGGCGGCCGGGGCTTCGCTGGTGTCGCCCATGGCGTAGGCCAACAGGGCGAGCGGCCGGGTGGCGGTGATGGCCGGGTCGAGCTGACGGAGGCTGCCGGCGGCTGCGTTGCGGGGGTTGGCGTAGGGGCGGAGCCCGGCTGCCGCCTGGGCCTCGTTGAGGGCGAGGAAGTCGGCCTTCGCCATGAACACCTCGCCGCGGATTTCGATGCGGGCCGGGGTGGGGCCGTGCAGACGTTGGGGCACGGTGGCGATGGTGCGGAGATTGGCCGTGACGTCCTCGCCCTCCGCGCCGTCGCCGCGGGTGGCGCCGTGCGTGAGCTCGCCGTCCTCATAGAGGAGGTTGATGGAGAGGCCGTCGATCTTGGGCTCACCGACGAGGGGCAGCGGGGCTTCGGGCTTGAGGCCGAGGAAGCGGCGGATCCGGGCCGGGAACTCGTCCCATTCGGCCTGGTCGAACGCGTTCTCGAGGGAAAGCATGGGCTGGCGGTGGCGGGATTTGGCGAAGCCGGCCGCGGGGGGCGCGCCGACCGCGTGGGCCGGGGCGGCGGCGTGGGCGAGCTCGGGGTGCGCGGCCTCGAGCTCGGCGAGGCGCCGGCGGAGCGCGTCGTACTCGGCGTCCGTGATCTCGGGGGCGTCTTCGGCGTGATAGGCGCGGTCCGCCTCCGCGATGCGGCGCGCGAGGTCTTCGATCTCTGCTTCAGGGGTCATGCGAGCAGGCTGTCTGCGGCGGCGCGGGCGGCCTCGGTGATCGTTTCGCCGGCCAGCATGCGGGCGATCTCTTCCCTTCGCGCCGGACCGTCCAGGGGGAGCACCTGCGTTTCGGCGCGGCCGGCGGTGGCGTGCTTCAGCACCTGGAGATGGGCGGTGCCGCGGGCGGCGACCTGGGGGGAGTGGGTGACGACCAGCACCTGCACCCCGTCCGCGACGCGGGCCAGGCGCTCGCCCACGGCCGCAGCCGTTGCGCCGCCGACGCCGCTATCCACCTCGTCGAACACCAGCGTCGGCACGGTGCCCCCCCCGGCGAGGGCGACCTTGAGGGCGAGCATGAGGCGGGAGAGCTCGCCGCCCGAGGCGATACGGTCGAGCGCGCCCGGGGCCTGGCCGGGGTTGGTGGCGATGAGGAAGCGGACCTGGTCGGCGCCGGATGCGCCCCAGCGGGCGGGGTCGAGCCGCTGCAGATCCACCACGAAGCGGGCGCGGTCGAGGCGGAGCGGCGGCAGCTCGCGCATGACGGCGGCCTCCAGCCGGGCGGCGGCTTCGGTGCGGGTGGCCGTCAGGGTGCCGGCGGCGTCCTCGTAGGTGGCGCGGGCCGCTTCGGCGGCGCGTTCGAGCGCTTCGATCTCGGCCGTGCCGCTGTCGAGTGCGTGGAGCCGGGCCTCGAGGCTGGCCAGGAGGGCGGGGAGGGCCTGGACCTGGGCTGCGTGCTTCCGCCCGGCGGCGCGCAGGGCGAACAGGCGCTCCTCCGCCTGCTCGAGGGCACGCGGGTCGGCGTCCGCATCGGCGGCGAGGCGGCTGAGCAGGGTCTCGGCTTCGGCGAGCGCTTCCTCGGCCCGTTCGAGGGCGGCGAGGGCCGGGGCGGAGGGGTCGTCGATCGTCGTGGCACCCTGGGGCGTGAGCCGCTGCAGGGCGCGGCTTGCGGCGCGGAGGCTTGCGGCCGGGCCGGCGTTGCGGCGGTCGCGCGGTGCGATCTCGGACAAGGCGCCCGCGATGGCCTCGGCACGGCGTTCGCCCTGCTGCAGGCGCTGGCGTTCGGCGGCCAGGTGGTCCTCCTCGCCCTCCTGCGGGGCCAGGGTGCGGAGCTCGTCGGTGGCGTGGCGTAGCCAGTCCTCCTCGCGGGCGGCCGCTTCGATGGCGGCGCGGGCCTCGGCCAGGCGGGTGCGGGCGGCGGCGAGGGCGGCCCAACGGGTGCGGACGGCCTCGATGGCGGCGTGGGGGATGCCGAACTGGTCGAGCAGCGGCAGATGGTTGGCCGGGTCCGCGAGCCCGGCCTGGTCGCCCTGGCCCTGTACCTCGACCAGAAGGGCGCCGGCACGGCGGAGGAGGGCCACGCCCACAGGCTGGTCGTTGATGGAGGCGCGGGAGCGGCCGTCGCGGTTGACCACGCGGCGGACGATAACCTCCTCCTCGTCGTCGATGCCGTGCTCCTCGAGCAGGGCGTGCACCGGGTGGCCGAGGGGGGGTGCGAAACTAGCGGCGACGCTGGCCTGGTCCGCGCCCGTCCGCACCAGCCCGGCCTCCGCCCGCGCGCCGAGCGCGAGGCCGAGGCTGTCGAGCAGGATGGACTTGCCCGCGCCGGTCTCGCCCGTCAGCACCGTGAGGCCGGGGCCAAAGCGGAGGTCGAGCCGCTCGATCAGCACGACGTCGCGGATCGAGAGGGCGGTCAGCACGTGCTGGCTAGAAGATGCCGCCGAGGTTGCGGGCGAAGAAGCCTGGGCGCTGGGCGGCGGGGGTGGGAGGCGCCATGCCGTTGTCGGCGAGGTTGCCATAGCTGTCCTGATACCAGTCGCTGCCCGGGTAGTTATGGCCCAGCACGGCGGCGGTCCGGGCTGCCTGGTCGGTCAGGCCGAGGCTGAGGTAGATCTCGGTCAGCCGGTGCAGCGCCTCGGGCGTGTGGTTGGTGGTCTGGTAGTCGTCGACCACCTTCTGGAACCGGCCGATCGCGGCGGCATAGAGTTTCTGGCCCAGGTACCAACGGCCGACCTCCATCTCCTTGCCGGCCAGGTGGTCCCGGCAGAGGTCGATCTTGAGGCGGGAGTCGCGCGCGTATGCGCTCTCGGGGAAGCGGTTCACGACATCTTGCAGCGCGACCATGGCCTGCTCCGTCCCGCGCTGGTCGCGCTGGATGTCGGCGATCTGCTCATAGTAGCTGAGCGCGCGGAGGTAGTAGGCGTAGGAGACGTTCTGGCTCGTCGGATGCAGCTGGATGAAGCGGTCGAGGGCGGCGATGGCCTCGGAGTAGTGGTTTTGGAGGTATTCGCCATAACCGTGCATGAGCTGGGCGTTCACGGCCCAGGAGGAGTAGGGGTAGTTCTGTTCTACCGCATCGAACTGATCGACCGCGGTGCGGTATTTCTTCTGGTTCAGCGCGTCCACGCCATTGTTATACAATTGCTCCACCGTTTGAGTGGCTGGATCGGTCTTCGTGTAGAGATCTTCCGACCTGCCCGTCCATGGGGCAATGGAGTTGAGGGTCTCGCAGCCCGAGAGCAGGAGCAGGAGGGCGGGGACGAGGAGGCGCATGCGGGTCATGCAGCGGGATATATCATGGATGGGGCCGGGTTGAAGCGGGCTTCAACTGGACATCGATCGGTGCCACATCCATCACATGAACCGTCGCTCGCTTCTGCTCGTGCCGCTCGCCCTGTTGCCCGCCGCCGCCATGGCGCAGGTTCGGCCGGCGGTGCTCACGCCGCAGGACAGGGCGGATGTTGGGCGGATCGAGGCCTACCTGAACGCGATACGCACCTTGAAGGCCCGATTCTTCCAGGTGGCGCCGAACGGCGGCACGAGTGGCGGGCAGGCCTGGTTGTCGCGGCCGGGGCGGATGCGGTTCCAATACGATCCGCCGGCGCCGTTCCTGCTGGTGGGCAACGCCGGGCTGCTGACGTTCTACGACAGCCAATTGAAGCAGACGAGCAACGTCCCGCTGAGCTCCACACCGCTCGGCCTGCTGCTGCAGGACAACCTTCGGCTGCAGGGGGAGGTCACGATCGTGTCGTTCGTGCGGGCGCCCGGGCAGCTGCAGGTTGGGCTGGTGCGGACGAAGTCACCGGGCGACGGGGTGCTGACGCTGATTTTTGCGGATGGCCCGCTCGCGCTGCGGCAATGGACCGTGCTGGACCCGCAGCGCAACGAAACCCGGGTGACGCTGACGAACGTGGAGCTGGGTGGCGCGTTCCCTGGCAACCTGTTCGAGTTCGTGGATCCAAAGTTCTTCCAAAACAACCAGGGCGGCGGCGCGGGGTAGGTCAGGCTTGCTCTCTTGAATGGTTCGGGGACAGTATCGGGCGATGAAGCCGCTGGTGGGCATTTCGTGCTGCGTTAAGGCGTTTGGCATCTACGGGATGCTGAACCATGCTGCGTCGGACACCTACGTTCGGGCGGTGGACCAGGTCGTTGGAGGTGTTCCGGTGCTGCTGCCGGCGAATGGCCCGGCGGCCGACATCGATGCGCTGCTGGCCCGACTCGATGGGCTGATCCTGACGGGAAGCCGGTCCAACGTGCAGCCGAGCCTCTACGAGGGCCCGCCGCATGCGGATGGGACGCCCGAAGACCCGAGCCGGGATGCGACGACGCTCCCGCTGATCCGGGCGGCGATCGCGCAAGGGGTGCCGGTCCTGGCGATCTGCCGGGGGTTGCAGGAATTGAACGTGGCGCTTGGCGGCACGCTCCACCAGCGTCTGCAGGACTTGCCGGGGCGAATGGACCACTCGACGCCGCTGCATCCGGATGGTCGCGTGCGGACGGGCAAGGCGCACGATGTCGCGCTCGTGCCGGGCTCGTGGCTGCACCGGGTGGCGGGCGCGCCGCGGATTGCGGTGAACACGCTGCACAACCAGGGCATCGATCGGCTCGCGCCCGGCCTGGTGGTGGAGGGCACGGCGCCAGACGGGACGATCGAGGCAGTGCGGGTGCCTGGCGTGGCAGCGCTTACGGTCGGCGTGCAGTGGCATCCCGAATACGACTTCGCCACGGATGCGGTGTCGCGCGCGATCTTCGCAGCCTTTGGGGCGGCCATGCAGGGGCGGGCGGGGGCGGGGGCGAAGCTCGCGGCCGATTGATGCGGCGTGCGACGATGGCCGAGCTGGGGCTCGTCCGCGACATCACCGATGCAGCGTATACGCCGTGGATCCCGATCCTGGGGGAGCGGCCATTGCCGATGGACGAGGACTACGCCCCCTGGATCGAGGCTGGGGGCGTGTGGCTCGCGGGGGAGCCGGCCCTGGGCCTGGCCGTGGTCGAGGTCTCGGCGGACCACCTGCTGCTGTTCAGCCTGGCGGTGCGTCCGGAGGCGCAAGGGCGCGGGATAGGGCGAGACTTGCTTCGGTACGTGGGGGAGTTGGCGCTCGGGGCCGGGGTGCCGGAGGTGCGGCTCTACACGAATGCGCTCATGGCACGGAACATCCGGGTCTACGCCGAGGCCGGGTCCCTCGAGGTGGCGCGCCGGCCGAACGTGCGGCGGCCCGGGTGGGTGTTCGTGGACATGGTGAAGCCGGTGCTGCCGCGATAGGCGGGGGCTGACGCGCTCGACACGGCAGGCCCGAGCGTGTTGCTCCCCCTTCCACCGGCCCCTCCCGCAAGGGAAGTGGGGACGGCAGGACCGTTCTCATGCAGGCCGCTGGTGACCTGCCGCAATCACCCGTGGCCGACCCACCAGGTTCAGACGTGGTCGTAATCGACCGTCACGTGGGGCGTGGTGGGGCGGGCCTGGCAGGTGAGGACGTAGCCGGCTTCGGTTTCCCAAGGCTCGAGGCCGTAGTTCACGTCCATCGTCACGGCGCCGTCCGTGACGCGGGCGCGGCAGGTGCTGCACATGCCGCCGCGGCAGGACCAGGGGAGGTCCAGCCCGGCGCGGAGGGCGGCCTCGAGCACCGTCTCGTCGGGGCCGACGGGCACGCGGGTCGCCAGGCCGTCGCTGACGATGGTGGCCGTGAGGGCGCTCTCGAGAATGCGGGCGGCCGGGCGCGGGCGTTGGGTGGTGCCGGCAGGGGAAAAACGCTCGCTGAGGATGCGGTCGGGCGGGAGGCCGGCGGCGGCGAGGGCGGCGAACATCGCCTCGATCATCTCGCCAGGGCCGCAGAGGAGGGCGACGTCCGGGAGGCCGGCCGGCAGCAGGCCGGGGAGCAGGGCGTGGAGCTTCGCAGCGTCGAGGCGGCCGTTGAGGACGGGGACATCCTGCTGCTCGCGGGAGAGGACGTGGACGATGGAGATGCGGCTGAGGAAACGATCCTTCAGTTGCTCGAGCTCGTCGCGGAACAGGATTTCGGCGGTGCTGCGGCTGCCGTAGAGCAGCACGAAGCGGCTGGCGGGCTCACGGGTGAGGACGGATTTCAGGATGGAGAGGATGGGGGTGATGCCGGACCCTGCGGCGATGCCGAGATAGGTGCGGGCGGCGGTCGCGTCCGGGCGGACAATGAAGCGGCCGGCCGGCGGCATGACGGCGAGGGTGTGGCCGGGGGCGAGGGTGTCGTGCGCCCACGGGGAGAACCGGCCGCCGTCGACGCGCTTTATGGCAACCTGGAGGGCGCCGTCATCGAGGCCGGAGCAGACGGAGTAGGAGCGGCGCGTGTCCTCGCCCTCGAGGGTGGTGCGGAGGGTGAGGTATTGGCCTGGGGTGAAGGCAAAGGCGTCGCGGAGGTGCGGCGGCACGTCCAGGGTGAGGGTGAGGGCGTCTGCGGTCTCCCTTTGGACGTGCTTGATCGTGAGCGGATGGAAGCGAGTGCTCGTTGCCACCCCTTCCCCATCCCCTCCCGCGAGGGGAGGGAGGCTGGTTGCGGTTAGTGGCATCGGAAGTGGTCGAAGGGTTCGCGGCAGGCCAGGCAGCGCCAGAGGGCCTTGCAGGCGGTGCTGCCGAATTCCGCGAGGCGCTCGGTCTGGGTCGAGGCGCAACGGGGGCAAGCGACGGTTTCCTCGCCAAACAGGGCGCGGCGGCTGGTGGTGGGCCCTGGTGGGGCGATCCCGTAGTCGCGGAGCTTGTTGCGGCCGTGCTCGGTCATCCAGTCCGTGGTCCAGGCCGGGCTCAGGACGAGGCGGACGCGGCCGGGGATGTTGGCGCGGGCGAGGGCGAGTTCGACCTCGAGGGCGATGGTGCTCATGGCCGGGCAGCCGGAGTAGGTGGGGGTGATGTCGACCGTGACGGCGCCTGCGTCCTCGTGCACGTCCCGCAGCACGCCGAGGTCGGCGATGGTGAGCACGGGAAGCTCCGGGTCCGTCACGGTGGCCGCCGCGTCCCAGGCCGCTTGTGCGAGCGCGCTCACCATGTGGCGCCGGGGTGGGTGCGGGGGAGGGATTGCATCTCGGCCAACATGGGTCCGAGGTGCTCCGTGTGGCGCCCGGTGCGGCCGCCGGACTGGGACCATGGGGTGGCCGGGCGCACGAGGGTGGCCTGCGCCAGCACGTCGTCCAATGCAGCATCCCAGGCCGGGCGCAGGGTCTCGGGGTCCGGGCAGAGGCCCTCCGCGACCATGGAGGCCTCGTCCGGGGTGGCGAACATCTCGCCGGCGTAGGGCATCAAGCGGTCCAGCGCATCCTGCGCGCGACGGTGGCTCTCGTCCGTGCCGTCGCCGAGGCGGATCACCCATTCGGCAGCGTGGCGCAGGTGGTAGGCGACCTCCTTCTCGGCCTTTGCGGCGATGGCGGCGAGGGTGGGGTCGGTGCTTGCCGTCATGGCGTGCCACCACGGGTCCATGAAGGCCGCGTAGAGGAACTGGCGGACGATGGTGTGCGCGAAATCCCCGCGCGGAAGCTCGAGCATCAGCAGGTTGCGGTATTGCCCAGCGTCCCTCAGGTAGGCCAGCGCGTCCTCGTCGTGGCCGCCGCCCTCGAGGCTGGCGGCGTGCTGGTAGAGCGAGCGGGCCTGGCCGAGGCAGTCGAGGCCCATGTTGGCCAGCGCGATGTCCTCCTCTGGCGAGGGGGCGCGGCCGCACCACTCGCTGAGGCGATGGCCGAGCACCAGCGCATCATCTGCCCGGCGCAGGATGAACAGCACCCGCGGGGTTTCCTGGACGCGGATCGAGGTGGCGGCGCTCACATGTGCCCCACGTCGTCCGGCACTTCGTAGAAGGTGGGGTGGCGGTAGATCTTGCTGGCGGTGGGCTCGAACAGCATGGCCTTGTCGGCCGGGTCGCTGGCGGTGATGGCGTTGCTGGGCACCACCCAGAGGGAGAGGCCTTCGCCACGACGGGTGTAGACGTCGCGCGCCGCCTGCAGCGCCATGGTGGCGTCGGCTGCGTGGACGGAGCCGGCATGCTTGTGCGCCAGGCCGTTGCGGCTGCGGATGAAGACTTCCCAGAGGGGTGTGGGTGCTTCGGTCATGCAGCGAGCGGGGTGGCGCGGGTGCGGCGCTTGGCGGCGTGGGCCAGGGCGGCCTCACGGACCCATTCGCCCTCGGCATGCGCGGTGCGGCGGGCCTCGAGGCGCTCCCGGTTGCAGGGGCCATTCCCCCCGAGCACGCGGCGGAACTCCTCCCAGTCGATGGGGCCGTGCTGCCAGGTGCCGTCGGCGGCCTGGTGGAGCGCCGGGTCGGGGATGGTGAGGCCCAGGGCGGCGGCCTGCGGGACCATGGCCTCGATGAAGCGCTGGCGCAGCTCATCGTTGCTGAAGCGCTTGATCTTCCAGGCCATGGACTGGTCGGAGTGCTGGCTCTCGGCATCCGGCGGGCCGAACATCATCATGGCGGGCCACCACCAGCGGTTCAGTGCATCCTGCGCCATGGCGTGCTGCGCCTCGGTCCCGCGGCTGAGCGTCATCATGATCTCGAAGCCCTGGCGCTGGTGGAAGCTCTCCTCCTTGCACACGCGCACCATGGCGCGGGCGTAGGGGCCGTAGGAGCAGCGGCAGAGGGGGATCTGGTTCATGATGGCCGCACCGTCGACGAGCCAGCCGATGGCGCCGATGTCGGCCCAGGAGAGGGTTGGGTAATTGAAGATGCTGCTGTACTTGGCTCGGCCAGAGAGGAGCTGGTCGGTGAGCTCCTCGCGGCTGGTGCCGAGGGTCTCGGCGGCGGCATACAGGTAGAGGCCGTGGCCGCACTCATCCTGCACCTTGGCAAGCAGGGCGGCCTTGCGGCGGAGGCTGGGGGCGCGGGTGAGCCATGCGCCTTCGGGCAGCTGGCCCACGATCTCGCTGTGCGCATGCTGGCTGATCTGGCGCGTGAGGGTACGGCGGTAGGCTTCGGGCATCCAGTCGTTCGCCTCGATGCGGTCCTCCGCGTCGATGCGGGCCTGGAAGGCTGCCATGCGGGCCGGATCTTCCACGGCGGTCGGCTTAGCGGCAGGGCGTTCGTTGAGGGCTTGCGTGTACATGCGACGCGGCTCCTGGATTAGCGGAGTCCCTCACCCCGGCCCTCTCCAGGGTGGAGAGGAAGAAGGCAGACGCCTACCGACAGTATATGTGACATTTTGTGGGGCATGCAAGAATTTCTGTAATGTCTGCCGAGATGGAACCCGAGGGGGCGCCGTTGGGTTGTCTCGCCATCGCGTAACAACAGGAGTGGCGCATATGGACGAGAACCGCCTCGAAGGCACGGCCCGGAACATCGGCGGCAAGGTGGAGAGCCTGGCTGGCGACATGACCGGCGACACGAAGTTGAAGGCCGACGGCGCGATGGACAAGGCTGGCGGCAAGGTGCAGCGGGCCTATGGCCAGGCCAAGGATACCGTGCGGGACGCGGTGGACAACATCTCCTCGGGCCAGGGCTCCCAGCTGCTGGACCAGGTGGAAGAGTATGGCGACATGATCGCCGAGAAGGTGGACGAGCGGCCGATCACCGCGGTGCTGATCGCGGCGGGCATCGGGTTCCTGCTGGCGATGGCGACGAAGCCGGCGCCGCAGGTCGTCTATCGCCGGCGGTAAACCCGTCCGGCTCAGATCAGGGCGCGTCCTGCGAGGGACGCGCCCTTTTTTTTCGTCATGGGCTCGGTCGTGTGGTTCCCTCTACCAGGGAGAGAGGGAGAAGCGTTCCGTCTTTGAAGACGAGCTTGGTGTCGTGGAAGGTGGCGACGTCGGCGCGGTGAGCGATGGAGACGAGGGTGGTGCCGGGCAGATGTTCGCGGAGGGTGGCGTAGAGTTCAGATTGCGCTTCCGGGTCGAGGCTGGAGGTGGCTTCGTCCAGATAGAGCCAGTCGGGGCGGAGCAGGAGGGCGCGGGCGACGGCGAGGCGTTGCTGTTCGCCGCCGGAGAGGCGTTGCGTCCAGGGTTGGTCGGCGTCGAGTTCAGGTGCCAGCGCACCCAGACCGGACGCTGCGAGCGCGTCGCGGACGGCCGCGTCCGGGTAGGCGGACACCGGGTCGGGGTAGGCAATGGCGTTGCGGAGCGTGCCCAGCGGGATGTAGGGCTTCTGCGGCAGGAACAGGGTGCGACCGGAGGGGCGGCGCACCGTGCCGCTGCCGAACGGCCATAGGCCGGCCAGGGCGCGGAACAGGGTCGACTTGCCGCTGCCGGAGCGTCCGGAGATGACGGTCGCCTGGCCCTGCGGGAAGGTGAAGTTACCGTCCTCCATCAGCACGCGGCCGCCTGGGAGTGCGATCTGCACGTGCTCGAGGCTGACGTCCGGCTCCGTCCCGGCCTGCACGCGCACCCCGCCCTGCGCGAGCGAGCGAGCGTCGGCCGTGGCGGCCTGGAACCCGGCAAGGCGCTCGACGATGGCGCGGAGTGCCGCCAGCGCGTCGTAGCGGTCCACGAACCAGCTGAGCGAGGCCTGGACCTGGCCGAACGCGCCGGAGATGCGGGTGAGGCCGCCCAGCTGGATCTCACCGGCGAAGTAGCGGGGCGAGGCGACCACGAGCGGAAAGATGCTCGCGACCTGGCCGTAGCCGTTCACGAGCATGTTCAGCCACTTCTCGCGCGACATGTAGCTGCGCCAGTTGCCCACGACCGCGGCGAAGCGGTCGAGCAGGGCCAGGCGCTCGATACGCTCTCCATTGTAGAGCGCCACGCCTTCGGCGTTCTCCCGCACGCGGATGAGCGAGTAGCGGAAATCCGCCTCGAGCCGCTGCTTGTCGAATTCGATGCCCACGAGTGGGCGGCCGACCAGGTGGGTGAGCCAGGTGCCGACGATGGCGTAGCCGATGGCGATGAACAGCATGTATCCGGGGATGGACACGCCCCAGACGGTGACGATGCCCGAGAGCGTCCAGAGGATGGAACCGAAGCTGATGACGCTGACCACGTTGCGCATCAGGCTGATGCCGTAGACGAGGACGTTGCGGGTGAAGTCCCGCACGTCTTCGGCGATGCGCTGGTCCGGGTTGTCCGCATAGGGCTGGGCGCCGGGTTTGGCGCCGGGTTGAGCCTGGGCCGTCTGCAGGCCCATGGTGTAGTAGGCGCGGTCCGTCAGCCATTCCCCGAGCAGGCGGTGGGTGAGCCAGGTGCGCCAGCGGATCTCGAGCAGCTGGCGGAGGTAGATCGCGTAGATGGCGATGGCGATGTAGACGGTGGCGAGGGCGACGAAGCCCGGGATGAAGGTGTCCTTGTCCGACAGGGAGAAGGACAGGGTGCCGCTGCGCCAGAACAGGATGAGGTTGGTGAAGAGCGCCGCATCCTTCTGCTGCAGCGAGTCGAACATCGCGCCGCTCCAGAAATTGAGCACGACGTTGAAGCCGACGAGGCTGAGGTTGAGTGCGATCACCACGAGGAGGAGCAGGCGGGCGGCCCAGCGCTCCTCGGAGTTGAAGTAGGGCGCGGTAAGGCGCCAGGCGTCGCGCAGGATCGTGCGTAGGCTGCGCTGCATCATGCGGGCTCCTCGGGCGTGGGCGGCCTGGCGCGGAGGCGGATGACGCCGTGGACCTGCTCGGGCGGAACCGGCTTGCCTTTGCGCAAGATGTCGATCCGCCCGGCGCGGCTCAGCCGGATGGCGGCCTGGCGGACGGGGCCGAGGAGGGACTGCCAGCCTTCCGCCTCGGGGTGGACCAGCCGGGCCGCCTCGCTCGGGCAGATGGATTTCTCGCACCCGCGGGTGGCGGTCAGGTCCAGGATGGCAGCTTCGATCGCAGCATTGTCGGGCATCGGGGGACGCTGGACGATCAAGGGCGTCGCGTCTAGCTCACGAACCGAACAGCGCGGCGATGGCGGCCGGGTCGGCAGGTTGCCAATTCGGCGACCGATCCTTGTCGACGACCATGGCGCGGACGCCCTCGGCGAAGTCCGGATGGCTCGTGGCATGGCGGGTGAGGGCGAGTTCGGCGGCGAGGCATTGCTCGAGCGTGCGCTGGGCGCCGCGGCGGACGATTTCGAACGTCCACAGGAGCGAGCTGGGCGAGACGCGGTGGAGGGTCGCGATCGTCTCGGCGGCCCAGGGCGAGGGGTCGGCCTCGAGGGTGGCCATGATGGCGGCGACGCTCCCGCCCGCAAAGGCGCGGACGTCGTGGGCGGCCATGGGGGCGGCGGGTGCGGGCACGGCGGCTTCAGCGATGGCGGCGATGCCGTGTTCGGCGATGCGGTCGGCAAGGCCCGTGAAGGCGGATTGCGGGACGTAGTGTGTTGCCAGGCCGAGCCACACCGCGTCCGCCCCCGCTGCGCGGGCGCCCGTGAGGGCCAGGTACATGCCGTATGCACCGCGGAGCCGGGGCAGGGCGTGGGTGGCACCGACGTCGGGGAAGAGGGCGATCGCGGTTTCCGGCATGGCGAACATTGCCGCCTCGGTGGCGACGCGGACGGCGCCATGCACGGAGAGGCCGATGCCGCCGCCCATGCAGATCCCATCGATCAGAGCGACATAGGGTTTCGGGTATCGGGCGATGGCGAGGTTCAGGGCGTATTCCTCGGTGAAGAAGCGCTGGATGGCGGGCGCATCACCGGCCAGGGCGGCGTTGCGGATGGCGCGCACGTCGCCTCCGGCGCAAAAGGCACGACCGCCGGCACCCTCGATGACGACGGCGTGGACCGAGGGGTCCTCCCGCCATGTGTCCAACGCCGCGGCCACGGACGCGATCATGTCCGGGTCTAGCGCGTTCAGGGCGCGGGGGCGGTTGAGCGTGATGCGGCCGATGCGGCCCTGGCGGGCGGTGACGACGGTGGGTTCGGTATCGGACAAAAGCCGGGCTCCCCTTCGGAAGCCCGGCCTATAGCCGCGTCGGTCCGGGCCGGCTAGCGACCGATCAAGCGGGATGCCATCTCGGCCATCGCGTAGGCGGCGCCGCGCCGGGCGCCGCCCCGGGCACGGTTGCGGAACACCGTGCCTGCGACCTCTGCCGCCATGCTCATGACCGTAACGGACCGCTTCATCTCGAAAAGCGCCTGCGTGCGGATGGCATGAGCCTCGATCTCGACTGCACTGGGCGTGTCGCGCAACGCCAGCCACGCCAGGAGCCCGGCCGCGACCAGGTCGATGGCGAGCAGCACCAGGGTGGCCTGGACGGGCGTGAGAGGGCCGACCAGCAGATTGTGGATCAGCACGTGCACGACGACGAGCACGGCCAGACCGAAGATGACGGCTCCTGCCCCATAGGCGGCCCGCATGCCCTGGCGCGCCACCAGGCGGCGGAGGCGCAGGGCCTCCGCCGAGGCGGCAACACGGGCGAGTTCGACCGTGCGCATCGGCCTAGCGCGCGATGCGGCCGAGCAGGTAACCGATGCCGGTCGCGATCAGCACCGCGACGATCGGCGACTCGCGCACCCGCTCCGACAGCATCTCGGTCTGGTCGTCGTACATGTCGCGAGCCTGGCGGGCATAGCCCTCCGCGGTATCGGCGGCGCTGGCCAGCGCGGGCGTCACGCGCTCGTCCATGAGGGACTGCACTTGCGAGCGGAGCTGCGCGATCTGTTCCTTCGCATCGCCGCTGAGTTCGTTATACGTATTCGCCATGGTCCCTGTCTCCTGCTGAGGCGGTGGTTACGGGGCACGAACGCCGGCCGGTTCGCGGAGTTGCGGGCGAGATGCGATGTGCTAGGGGCCGCCGATGATCCATTTCTTCCCCCGCTTCTCGCGCGACGCGGCGGCCACGCCGTTCGGGACGGCGCTGCGGGAGTGCGGGGTCGAGCACCGGATCGTCTCGGTGCCCATCGCGCAAAACTACCGTCGGCGCTGGGCCCTGTTGCTGCTGGGCTACCCCGCGCTGTTCCGCGGGGCGTTCGGCGCGGCCCGGCGCTCGCTGCTGGGCGGCGAGGGCCCGGCACCGCACGCGGTGGTGGTGAGCAGCGACGTGGAGGTGTGGGCGTTCGCGCTGGTGCGGCTGTGGCCCGGCGCGGCCCAGCCGGCCATCGTGTTGATGCCATTCATTCTCACGGCCCGTGGCGTGGGCGTGTGGCAGGCGCTGCGCGTCGCCTATTACAGGCTCGTGCTGGGCCGGACGGGGCTCGCCATCTGCCACTCCGCGCTCGAGGTGGAGCGCTACGAGGCGATGTTCGCCGGCACGGGCTGCCGGTTCGCGTTCGTGCGCTGGGGCACGCACGTGACGCCGACGGAGCAGATCGTGGCCGCGGCGCGCCCGATCGTGTCACCGCCGGGGCAGGAAGACCTGCCGTTGGTGGTGGCGGCGGGGAAGTCCGGCCGGGACTACCGGACGCTCGCGCAGGCGGCCGACGGGCTGGAGTGCCGGGTCGAGATCGTCTGCAACGAAGAGGCGGGGCTGGGCGGCGTGACGGACGGGCCACGACTGCGGGTCGAGCGGGACTGCCAGGGGGCGGACTACATGCTGCGGCTGCTGCGGGCGGACGTGGTGGTGGTGCCGTTGGCGGTGGCGGACATCTCGGCCGGGCAGATGGTGCTGATCCAGGCGATGGCGCTCGGCCGGCCGCTCGTGGTGACATGGACGCCGACCGTGACGGACTACGTCGAGGACGGGATGAGCGCGCTGTTGGTGCCGATGGGCGACGCGCCTGGGTTGCGGGCCGCGATCGGGCGGCTGCTCGGGGACAGGGCGCTGGCGGCAGCGCTGGGGGCCGGGGCGCGGGCGCGCTACGAGGCGGCGCTGAGCGGCGAGGCGCATTTGCGGGACGTGGCGGGCACCGTCGAGGCGTTCTGCGGGATCCATACCATTCATGACGCAGGAGGGTCGCGGCAGGCGGTGGCCTAGGCGGGCAGATTTTGGTATCTTGGCTTCTCAACGCCGAGCTTTAGTGCCGATGGTCGACCGTCTTTGTATCCTGTTCAGCCTGATTTCGGTGGTCTACATCGTGATGCGGGCGTTCCTGCTGGATCGGCAGCGCCCCTGGTTCGGTGCGCCTCCAGCGCCCGTCCTGCCGCCCCGCCCCGCCCCGGCCCGCCGCTGACATGCAGGACCTGCTGCTCCTCGTCGTGTGCCTGATGTTCGTGACGGTAGGGTTCCTGTCGCCCTTCGTGCTCACGCTCGGCTACGTGTGGGTGGACGTTTTCGCGCCCCACTATCTGAGCTACGGGCTGCTCTTGGGCCAGCCGGTCGCGTTCATCATGGGCGCAGCGGCGGTGGCGAGCTACCTGCTGCTGGACCGGAAGTCGCCGCCGAGGTTCACGGCCATTACGGCGCTGCAGGTGGCGCTCGCCATCTGGATCACCTGCACGCTGCAATGGGCGGTGGTGCCGGGGATCGCCTACGTGAAGTGGGACAGCGCGATCAAGGTAGCGGTGTTCGCCACCTTCGTTCCGTATGCCATCCGCAGCCGGGTGCAGATCGAGGCGCTTCTGCTCGTTTACGTGTTCTCGATGTTGGGGCACATTTTGCCATGGGGGTTGAAGACCCTTGTCTCGGGCGGCGGATACGAGCTTGCGCTAGGCCTCCTACCCGTCAACGTGAGCCTTCTGGCGGAGAGCAGCACGGTTTCCGGCCTCGGCGTGATGATGGTGGCGCTGCTGCTTTGGATCGCGGGGCACTCGGAAATCCTGCCGAAGATAAGGCTAGTGAAAGTCGGCCTGTTCGGGCTCATGGGCGTATGCCTCGTTGCGACGATCGGGACGTTCGCGCGCACCGGGCTCGTTGCGCTCGGGGTCGGGGCGGCAACCCTGTTCTGGTATTCCAAGCATAAAATTCGCTTCCTGTTCGCCGCGGGCATCGTGTCTGGGGCCATGGCGGCGCTGACTTCCGACCGCTGGGCGGCGCGGATCAGCACCGTAAACGACTACCAGGCCGATGCCTCAGCCATGATCCGCGTGCGGGTGTGGCAATGGACGCTCGAGTTTGCGCAGACGCATCCGTTCGGCGGGGGTTTCTGGTCGTTCCAGGTCAACAAGGTCGAGGTGCCGACTATTGATGGCGGCACCGTCACGTTATTCGGCCGAGCCTTTCACAACGTGTTCTTTGCGCTGCTGGGAGAGCATGGGTGGCCGGGCCTGTTCATGTATGTGGCGATGATCGGGCTGTGCTTCCTGGCACTGCGTCGCACCGTGCTGCTGACGCGTGACTCCCCCGAGCACCGTTGGGCGGCCGCGTTGGCGCGGTCGATACAAACCTGCCTCGCGGTGATCTTCGCTTGCGGTATGTTCGTCGAGATCGGGTGGAGCCCGATCGTGTGGTATCTGTTCTCGCTCTCGGTGTGCCTGCGGGAGTATGCCCGCCGCGTAGCCGCGAAGGACGCTGCGATGATCATGGGCCGGGCTCCGAAGCCCGGGCACGGCGACCGTGCCTGGTTGCCGGACCGGACGCCTGGTGTGGGGGCAGCAGGGCTCGGTGGGCAGACCGTGGCACGGTCCGCGCTCCGCGGAGAGGCTGCCACACCGCTGATCCGCCCATTCGGCCACCCTTGAGGCAGGGATGACCGAGGGCGGTAGACACGCAGTGCCGCCGCCCATAGCTCGTCGCGACATCGTCGCCCTCACGGCGTTGAGGGGAGCCGCAGCCTGGTGGGTTGTCCTATACCACGTGAACGAGCTCGTGCCGTTGACGGTGCCCGGCCGCGAGTTACTGCTCCACGGCAGCTATGCCGTCGACCTGTTCTTCGTGCTGAGCGGCTTCGTGATAGGACTAGCGTATGGCCAAACGTTCGGCAGCGGGGTGAGAGCTCGCGAGTATGCCCGGTTCATCGGCATAAGATTCGCGCGGGTCTATCCTCTGCACCTGCTGACGCTAGCCCTCACGATCACGGTGCCGATCGCCTTCGCGGCGACGGGGCGGCCTGTCGATCAATTCAGGTTCTCATTCGAAGGCTTCGTTCAGAGCTTCTTCCTGTTGCAGAATTGGGGCTTCCAGCCCCGGTTCGTTTGGAACGTCCCTTCCTGGTCAATCAGCACGGAACTTGGGTTCTATCTCGCGTTTCCCGTCCTCGTCGGTGCGCTGATGCGGCTTGGCCGGGGCAGCGCTCAGCTCGCGATCGTAGGGGTGGCGCTTGTCGGCGCAATCTACCTGATGGGTGAGGCGACGGGCGGGCTTACGGCCAACACGCCGCGCTGGGGGCTGGTGCGCTGCCTCTCGGAATGCATGCTCGGCTGCTGGGTGTGGCTTTCGGCGAGCCGATGGGCGGTGACGGCGCGTGGCTCTGTCGGCCTTTCGGCCATGGCGGCCACGCTGGCTGGGGCCTGCGCGCTCGGCGCCCCGGCGCATGCGACCTTGCCAGCCTCGTTCGCGTTGCTCACCTGGGCATTGGCGCTGCCGGGCGGCGTCGGACGCGCGCTGGAGTGGCGAGTGCTGATCTGGTTGGGAGAAGTGTCGTTCGCGACCTACCTTTGCCACTACGTAATCCGGGACTGGGTGCGCATGGGCCTGTTGGGGCGCGTGCCAGACTTGGTGTTGCTCGGGCTTTACATCGGCTTCGTGCTCTTGGCGTCGGCTGCGCTGCACGCCTGGGTGGAGCGGCCGGGGCGCAACTGGGGCCGGGCGCTAGTCAACCGCTGGACGGCGCCGCGGGGGGTGGCCGTCACGATGGACCGTGGGGCATGATAATCGCGGCACAGCTCGAGGCCATCCTCGGGCCTTCCGGAGTGCTGCTCGGCGAGGATATGGCGGGGTACACCGAGGATTGGCGGCGGCTTTATCAAGGGAGCGCGCAGGCCGTGGTGCGGCCGGCGAACGTGGAGGAGGTGGCATGCGTGGTGCGGGCCTGCCTCGAGGCGGGGGTGGCGGTGGTGCCGCAGGGGGGCAACACGAGCATGGTGGGCGGGGCCACGCCGCGGCCAAACGGGCGGGACGTCGTGCTGAGCCTGCAGCGGATGAACCGGGTGCGCGACGTGGACGCGGTCGACATGACGATGGTGGCGGAGGCTGGGGTGCCGTGGCGTGCGGCGCAGGATGCGGCGGCGGCGGCCGGGTGCCTGCTCCCGCTCAGCATCAGCAGCGAGGGGTCGGCGCAGGTGGGGGGCATCCTCTCGGCGAATGCGGGGGGCAACAACACGGTGCGCTACGGCAATGCGCGGGACCTGGTGCTGGGGCTCGAGGCGGTGCTGCCCACAGGCGAGGTTTGGCACGGGCTACGGCGGCTGAGGAAGGACAACACCGGCTATTGCCTGCGTCAGCTGCTGGTCGGCGCCGAGGGCACTCTGGGCATCATAACCGCTGCGGTGCTGAAGCTGGCGCCCCGGCCGCGGGACGTCCAGGTGGGGCTGTGCGCGTGCCCGAGCGTGGCCGCGGCTTGTGCGCTGTTCCGACGCTTCCAGGACACGGACCCGGCGTCCGTGCAGGCGTTCGAGTACATGTCCGGCCAGGGTATGGCGTTCGTGCTGCGGCACATCGAGGGCACGGCGCTGCCCCTGGGGGCTGCGGCACCGCATTACGCGCTGGTGGAGCTGGCGACGCCTCGGGAGGGCGGTGGGTTGGCGGCGCTGCTCGAGGCCGTGCTGGAGCGCGCACTCGAGGAGGGGCTGGTGACGGACGCCGTGGTGGCGGCGAGCGAGGCCCAGCGGCAGGCGATCTGGCGGCTGCGGGAGGAGCATGCTGAGGCGCAGAAGCGGGCCGGGGCCTCGGTGAAGAACGACGTGTCCGTGCCCGTCTCACGCGTGGCGGAGATGGTGGAGGGGTCGATCGGGGCTGTGGCGGCGCTCATCCCGGGTGTGCGGCCCGTGCCGTTCGGGCATTTGGGCGACGGCAACATCCACATGAACTTCGAGCAGCCCGAGGGGATGGACGGGGATGCGTTCCTCGCCCGGTCGCACGACATCATGGAGGCGGTGAACGGCGTTGTGCAGCGTCTGGGCGGCAGCTTCAGCGCAGAGCACGGGGTGGGGCAGCTGAAGCCCGGCATGATGGAGGCGTGGCGCGGCGGGGCGGAGCTGCTGGCCATGCGGCGTATCAAGGCGGCGCTCGACCCTGCGGGCATCATGAACCCGGGGAAGGTGCTGCCGCCGGGGTAGGTCGACTGCCCGGGGTCTGCACCTGCTGCCACGCCTCCCTCGGCCCCTCCTGCAAGGGGAGGGGGGTCACCCGCTGCCGGAGTACGTTCTCCTCCAGCACCACCCAGCGCAGCTTGATGTCGGGATGCTGCCGCTCGAACTGCGGCGACAGCTTCTGCATGGCGATCATGTCGTCATTGTTCACGGTCGCGATCGTCAGGGTCACCGGGGATTGGGCCTGGGCTGTGCCGGCCACCCCCAACGAGAGCATCGTGGCGGCGATCAGGCTGGTTGCGCGGCCGTAGGCGTGCGTCATCGGACGGTCTCCCATTACATGCGGCGGGCTTTGCCCTTGCCCCGATGCTGCGGGGGGCAGCCGCGGGTTTTCTAGGGCTGCCCTTGCAGCCAACCGATACTCTCTTGCAGCGTCCGTCCGCCCGTCGCGGGTTGATCGCACCTGGGCCGCATCATTGCATCACCCCGCCCGTCGTTTGGCCAGGCGTCGGTATTCCGTGGGCGTGCTGCCGCGCTGGCGGCGGAAGTTCCGGTTGAAGTTGGAGACGTTGGAGTAGCCGACCTCGTAGCAAACGTCTGTCACTGGCAGGCCGGAATTCGCCAGGAGGTCGCAGGCTTGGCTGATGCGCAGCTTGGTCTCGTGGTCCGTGAAGCTGTTCCCCGTGGCCCGCTTGAAGAAGCGCGAGAACCGGTACTCGCTCATGCCACCCAGCGCCGCGACGTCGGCCAGTCGCAGCGTCCCGGCCGCGTTCTCGAACACATACGCCAGCACGCGCTGCACGAGGTCCAGCGAGTCCGCATCGATCCCCGACGTGCCGGGTTCGGGTGCGAAAATCTCGGACGACAGCGCCACCCATTCGTCGGACCGCGACAGCAGTTCGAGCAGCCGCATGAACAGCGACAGCCGCTCCATCCCGCGCGCCCCGCCCATCGCTAGCAGGACCTCCACCCCGCGCCGCCGCGTCTCGCCATGGAACGCCACGCCGCGCCAACGCCAGCAGGCTCGTCACCTCCGCAAGCTCGGGGAACGCCGCCGTCGCGGCCGCCACGCGCGCCGCGTCGAACTGCAGCACCACGTCCCGCCCCCGGATCACCTCGCCGGGCGGCAGCTCCGTCACTTAATCGTGCGGGAGATTGCTGCCGATCACCGTCGGGTGCCCGGGCTCGAACCGCCCGATGTGATCGCCCACCAGCGTGGTCCCGGCCGCGTTGGTGATCAGGTGGATCTCGATTTCGGGGTGCACGTTCCACCCGTTCCGCTCGCATGGGTGTTCGTCCTGCCGCCACAGGAACGAATCGCTGGCCTCGGTGACGACGTGCTCGAACACCGGGGTGTGGGCCGGTCCCGACCTGCGGCGCATTGGGGCGGGCGGGCGCGGTGCCATCAGAACTCCAGCGCCCGGGCCGCCTTCCCGATACAGCGCCGACAGCCAGCCCGCCACCGGCCGCACCAGCGTCTGCTGCTGCCCAAGCGCGCCGAACAGAGCCGTCATGGCCAGCAGCGGTCCTGGATCTTCGCCGCCCTGCTTGGCCCGGGCTGCCAATTCGGCCGCCAGCGGGTGATGGACGTCGATCGCACCGTCCCGCTCAGCCGCTCTTGGGGCACGGCGAAATGGCACGCGCCACAAAAGCTTGGTAGCCGCCCCGCGGCCACAGTCCAAGCCACTGCTGGTCGAAGTCCGGCTGGTGGCCGACAAAGTGCCGCTTGCTGTCGGGGTGAGCGCAACCTTGCCGGCGAGACGACCGTTGGGAAAGCAAGAATACATGGAGGCAACGCTGGCCTTCCCTCATCATTCGGAGACTGCCATGTCACGAAGCATTCGTCCGAGCGTCCCGCGGGCCATCATTGTGATCGCCGTTTCGACCGTGGCTCCAGCCCTCGCCCAGCAACAGCCCTCGCAGCCGTGCAACCCGGCAACCGGGGGCCAATACGGTTACCAGCCTCCTTCCCGGACACCCGTGACGCCGCATGGCGGATTGGGTCGGTGCTCGACACCATGAAGCTGGGTGCCGCCGCAACGGCAGCACCATCCGGGCCCGGCATTGCGGCAGTGCCCCGTTGAGCGAAATCGGCCTGCGCTACGGCCTGAGCAGAGGAGCGATGTGCCGCTCTGTCGACGCTGGGCCGGTCGGGTCCTACCGCAGGCCGGCTCAGCGCCATTTCGTAGCACAAAGCCGGCGGAAAGCCGTCGAAGGAGAACACCGATGTCCAACCTGATCCCTGCTGATACATACATCGTCGTCGCGGACGGGCGGAGCGGCCGACTGTTCCGTAATGCCGGGTCGGGCGGCACACTCGCACTGCAGGAGGTGAGGCGCCTCTCTCCCCATGACCTGGCCAAGGAAGGCCCGTCCGGATCGCGCCCGGAGGAGCAGACGCCGCGGCAGACCGATGAAGCCACCTTTGCCAAGCAGCTTGGCCAGGCGTTGTCCGCCATGCTTGACGACCGCGAGTGCAAGCACCTGATTTTGGTTCTGGACCCGCAAACGCTTGGCCAAGTGCGGAAGTGCATGAGCAAGACGACAGAGGCGAGCATCGTTCGCACCATCGCCAAGGATTTCACGAACAGCCCGATACAGGACATTGAGAGGGCGCTCTCCCATTAGCACGCAGCCTCCACCGCGGGACGCTGGCAGGCGCGACCCGCTGCGCGGCATGGACGGGACTTTCAGGGCCGTCGCAGTGGGCGCGGCAATACTGTTGGCAGCTTGGGCATTGCGGGATGTGCTGTTGCTCGCGTTCGCGGCCATACTGATCGCCTGTGTGCTGCGTTTCGCGGCCGACCGGCTGAGTGCGGCAATCGCGGTAGGGTCCGGCTGGTGCCTCGCCCTGGTGGTGGCCGCGGGGCTGCTGGCGCTCGCGCTCTTCGGCTGGTGGCGGGGCGGGGTGATCGCTGCCCAGGCTGTGGACCTTGGCGACCAGTTCGGCGCGCGGGGGCAGGAGGTGTGGCGCCGCCTGGGCCAGACGGAGTGGGGCAACCGGCTGACCACGCAGGCGCGGGATGCGGTCGAGTCCTCGTTGACCAGCGTCGGCGGCTATCTGACCGGGTTCGCACGCTCGGCTGTCGGTATCGGCGGAACCGCGCTGCTGGTGGCGGTGGCGGCCCTGTTCATTGCTGCTACGCCCAGTTCTTACGTGGACGGCGCATTGCGGCTGCTCCCGCTTCGGGCGCGCGCTCGGGGACGGGAGGTGCTGGATGCGACCGGTCGGGCGCTGCAGCTCTGGTTTCTGGGACAACTCGTGGACATGCTCGCCGTGGCCGTGCTGATCGGCGCCGGACTATACGTGCTGGACGTGCCACTGGCGCTGACACTGGCGCTGTTCGCTGGGCTGCTGAATTTCGTGCCGTTCATCGGCGCGCTGGCCGGGGCGGTGCCTGCGGTGCTGGTGGCGTTCGGCGAGTCCCCACATCAGGCGCTATGGGTGGCAGGGCTGTTCGTCGCCGTGCAGACGCTCGAGGGCAACGTGATCGCGCCTCTCATCCAGCGGCGGACAGTATCGCTCCCGCCGGCGCTGACCTTGTTCTCGCAAACCGTGCTGGGCGCGCTGTTTGGACCTTTGGGTCTCGTCTTGGCTACGCCCGTCATGGCTGCAAGCCTGGTGGTGGTCCGCATGGCCTATGTCGAAAGCGTGCTAGAACGGCCAGGTCAATGAAATGCTGGTGAATCCAGTGATACCTGGCAGCGCTGCTGGGCGCGCCCGACGCCCAGCCTTATCTCGGGACACATGTTCCAGTAAGCCCGTCGCGGGCGCATCTGTTGCGTGGCACGCGGCGTTGCATCACCACGGCCTCAGCTGATCACCATCGCAATGTAGCCGTAGATCAGCACGATCGTCGCGGTCAGCGCGTAGGGAACGGGGTAGCCGATCGACGGCATGGTGCTCTTGGCCTGCTGCTGGATCGCATTCAGCGACGGAGTGGAGTTCCGCGAGCCGGCGACGGCGCCGATCAGGATGATCGGGTCCATCCGGAACACGTAGAGCCCGACCAACCAGGAGACGAAAGCCGGCAGCAGCGCTGCAACCAGGCCGACCGCGAACACGCCGGCAAGCTGCTGCCAATTGCTCAGCGCATCCATCAAATCAGGCGCAACGTTGAGCGCCAGCACGGCTATGAACATATCGAGACCGATGGATTGCATCAGCGAGCGGGCGCCCTCGGGCACCGGCCCGCCGAAGCGAGGCCAGTAGGTCCGGATCGTACCGATGATGATGCCCGACAGGATCACGCCACCCGACGTGCCCAGGCCGAACGGGATGCCGAAAACGCGCACCGACAGGACACCGATCAGGAACCCGAAGACGATGCCGAAGGCGAGCGTCGCGATGTCGGTGGTGGTCGAGGGTCGCAGCACGGCGCCGAGCTTCATCCCGGCTGTCTCCACCGACTGGACCGACCCATAGACACGAAGCACGTCACCTTTCAGCAGCTCCGTCTTCGGCAGCATCGGCATCTGCTGCGCCCGGCGGAACAGCGCCTTCACGAACAGGCCGTAATCCGTCCCTTTCTCGTGCAGCGCCTGGAGCGTCAGGGTCGGGGTCGTGGTGTTCAGGATGACGATCTCCGCGACCGTCATGCGCACGTCGCGCGCTGCTTCGTCGTTCACTTCGCGGCCGATGGCGCCCTCTTCGAGAATCTGCTGGCCGACGGTCTCGAACATCGAGACCACGTCGTTTGCCGCAAGCACCGGATTATCGGCCAGTGCGAGCTCGGCGCCATTGCGCCGCAGCCGCAGCACCGACCGATCGTGCGTCGCTGAAAGGGTCAGCACCTGCTTGCCGATGACCTTGGCGTTCTGGACGCTATAGGCCCGGATATCGGTGGGTTGATAGCCGATCAGAAACTCGTCGTTGGTGCCGGGCAGTGCTGCATCGCTGCCGCCGCCGAAGCTCGCCTTGGTTTTGATGGCGGCAGCAACCGGGTCGATGCCGAAGATCGTCGGCAAATAACGGATCATCAGGATGCAGAACAAGGTGGAGGTGATGTAGGTCGCGGCATAGCCGGCGGCGATGTTGGCCTTGACCATTGCTGCCGTCATCCCGGCCGGCAAGGCGTAGGCGCCGGAATCCACCGCGCCCGACGCGATGCCGATGACGGCTGTGATCGTGTAGCTGCCCGAGATCGTACCCGAGGCGAACCCCGGTGCGAAGTGCAGCAGCCGCGCGCAGGCCACGACGATCGCGAAGTTCAAGGTGGCGGTGATCACTCCGATAGCGACGAGGTGGTAGCCCTCCTGCTTCAGCCCGGAGAAGAACTGTGGCCCGAGCTTGAGCCCGATGGCGAAGATGAACAGCTGCAGGAAGATCGTGTCGATCTCGCGCGGCACAGTGAAGCGCTGCCCGGTGCCGAAATAGACCGCAGCCGAAATCAATAGCCCGACCAGCAGCGTGCTCGCCGTGGACCCGAGCGTGAGAATGCCCACCCTCACCCGGCCCAGCAGCGTCCCCAGGCCGAGAGAGAGGAACAGCAGCATCAAAGGCTGGCCGTGCAAGAAGTTCAGGAACCAGGTCATTGCCGCGCCCTCGATGCTGCTGTGGTGGCCCGGCGCCGCGAAACGGGGTTCACGCCGGTAGGAGCTCTTTCGGCACGGCGTGGTGGGTGAAGGTGGTCGCCTCGCCAGGCGTGGGCGGGGATCGCAGCGGATGCTTGTGCAGATGGTCGATCGCCCGCGCGATGTCTTCCAGCAGCATGTCCGCCATGTCTCGGCTGAACCCGTGCCGGACCAGCACGCGCATCAGCACCACATCCTGCAGGTTGGCAGGCATGGTGTAGGCGGCAACCTGCCAACCGCGGACGCGCAGGCGGTCCGACAGCTCGAACAGGGAGTAGCCCGGATCGGCGCCGGCCTTCACGACCCAGGAAATCGCAGGGATGCCCTTCGTACTCGTGCCGTCGAAGAACAGCTCAAACGGGCCGAGCTTCACGATCTCCCGCCCGATATGCTGCGCGGTGTCGTAGCCGTTGCGCTGGATACGGGCGTAGCCCGCGCGGCCGAGCCGCAGAAACAGGTAGTACTGCGCTATGATCTGGCCCGCAGGCCTCGAGAAGTTCAGCGCGAAGGTGGGCATGTTGCCGCCCAGGTAGTTGACGTAAAAGACCAGGTCCTCCGGCAGGTCGCTGCGGTCCCGCCAGATGACCCAACCAACGCCGAGCGGGGCCAAGCCATATTTGTGGCCCGAGGCATTGATCGACTTGACCCGGGGGATGCGGAAGTCCCACACAAGGTCCGGCTCGATGAACGGTGCGACGAAGCCGCCTGATGCTGCATCGACATGCATCGGGATGTCGAGTCCGGTCTCCAATTGCAACTTGTCCAGCGCAGCGGCGAGCTCCGCCACCGGCTCATAGTGGCAGGTGAAAGTGACGCCGAATGTCGGCATGACCGCGATGGTGTTCTCGTCGACGTGCCGCAGCATGGTCTCGGGTGTCATGCCGATACGGCCGCGCTCCAGCGGGATCTCGCGCAGCTCGACGTCGAAGTAGCGGGCGAACTTATGCCAGCAGACCTGCACCGGACCCGTCACGATGTTCGGCTTGTCGGCCGGCTTGCCCGCGGCCCGCATCCGCTCCCGCCATTTCCACTTCAGCGCCAGGCCGCCCAGCATGCAGGCTTCGCTGCTGCCTGTGGTCGAGCACCCGATGGTGTCGGCCGCCTCGGGCGAGTGCCACAGGTCGGCCAGGATGTGCACGCAGCGGTTCTCGATCTCGGCCGTCGCCGGGTATTCATCCTTGTCGATCATGTTCTTGTCGATCGACAGGTTCATGAGGTCGTGCACCGGCTCGTCGAGCCACGTTTGGCAGAACGTCGCCAGGTTCTGGCGCGCGTTGCCGTCCAGGAACAGCTCGTCGCGTACTAGAGCATGGGCCACGTCCGGCCGCAGCTCGCCTTCGCCCATCTTATACTTCGGCACCGGCTTGTCCGCCGCGTTGGTGCCGTAGATGTCTGCATTGATCGCGGGCTTCGCGTCGACGCTTTGGTGAAGAGACATCGCCTGCTCCCGTTGATTTCGCGTGATCAGTCTTATGGTTTTAGGGGCGGGATGGAGCAGGGTCGGAAACTACTCAGAATGGGCCACCGTGATCACGACGGCACGGGTTTTTGCTCGATCAGCATCGTTCGTAGCCGGTGCCTCTTCAGATCAGGCGACCCGCGACCTGCGGCTTGAGCTGCAGCAGCGAGAGCTTGGGCAACCTCACCCCGCCTCCACCGGGCGACCGACAGGAGCAGAACCGTTCTGCCCCGCATGTTGTTTGCCGTGCCATCCGCGTCACCCCACGAAGAAGAAGGCGAGGCCGAGCAGGACATAGACGCCGAGCAGCAGCACGCCTTCGAACCACGTCGTCTCGCCGTCACTCGCGATGGCGTTGACGATGAACACCGTGCCGGCGATGGCGAACAGGTCCAGCGGGCTGTCGAACACGAGCGTCATCGGCTTTCCCAATGCCCAGGACGCCAGGACGAGCAAAGGCGCGACAACCAGGGCGACCTGGATCGCCGAGCCGATGCAGATGCTGATCGCCAGACCCATTTTGTCCTGCCGGGCGAACCAGGCCGCGGCGAACAGATCGGCCGCAGTGCCGACCAGGGCCAGCACGACCACTCCCATGAAGACGGGTGTGAGGCCGAAGGACCCTGCCGTCCCCTCCAGCGCGCCCGACACCAGCTCCGCCTCCAGCGCGATAGCGGCGGTCGCTGCCACCAGCACCCCGCCGGCGGCCCACAGCGACCAAGCGCCTCCACTGCCACCCTCTGCGTCGACCTCCTTGGACGCGAACACGCCGCGGTGGGTGATGAGCGTGTAGACCAGGTTGGCCCCGTAAAGCGCCAGCAGCACGACCGAGACCCCGACGCTGAGCTGCTCATCGGTGATGGCGAGCTGCTGCGGCCCGGCCACCCTGCGCTCCGTGATGTCGAACACCGCGGGAAGCAACAGGGCAATCACGACCAGGATCAGCATGCTCGACAACTGACCGGCGCGCTCGCGCTTGAAGGTCTGCCGGTCCCGCCCGATCCCGCCCACCACGATCGCCAAGCCCAACCCTAGCAGGCTCGTGCCGATGATCGAGCCGGTGATCTGCGCCCGTACCACATCAGTCTTTCCCTCCGCCAGCACGAACAGCGCCAGAATGACCTCCGCGAGGCTGCCAAAGCTGATGGTCAGCAGGCCGCCGATGGCCGGGCCGACATGCTCGGCCAACTGCTCCGTGGACCGGCGCACCCAGTCGGCCAGCACGGCAACCCCCAGCGCGCCCGAGACGAACACCCAGACCGGCCCCAGGTCCGTAAGGTAGGCCAGGACGGGCGCGACCGGCACGACGGCCAGAAGGGCGAGGGGCAGCTTCAGCGCGGCCAACCCACCCCTTACCCGACCGTACCCGTCGGCGCCGGTCATGTCGCGTCCGCCGCTGCAGGGAGCTCGGCGGCGCTGCGGTTCTCCGCTGGGCCAGCCTGTCGGGTGTGGTTCAGGGCGGTGTTCACCAAGCCGACATGCGATATCGCCTGCGGGAAGTTGCCCAACATGCGGCCGGCATGAGGGTCGTACTCCTCGGCCAGCAGCGTCACGTCATTGGATACTCCAAGCAGCGCCGCGGTCTCCCAATTACCGGTCAGGGCGTAGTCCTCGGTCCGTGCGGCCATGTGCGCTCCCAGGTTATCGGCTCATCCGTGCTGTGCCGCCGGTAGAGGCGGCTTCTGGTCCGCGTTGGCCGGCCTGCCGCGTCCGAACCGCCGGGTCAGCGGCGTGCTGGTGATGCCGTGCGCTACCACCGACGCGCCGACGGCCAGGCTGATCGCCGGCCATAGTTCCGACGACCCGGTCTCGTCCTGGATCATCATGGCGTAGAACAACGCCGCCGCCCCAATCGGCCCGAACCATCCGGCGAAGGCGGCGCTGCCGGCCGTGCGCGTCCAGGGCATCAGGCGCCTTAGCAGCAGCCAGGCCGGCAGCCGGCGCAGCAGCAGGATGCCGATGGCAAAGGCGGCGCCCGCCCATCCCATGCCGCGCCAGCCGGCCCAGGGGATCGCCGCGCCGAATAGGATCATGATCGGCAAGTCGAAGAACCGCCCCAGTGCCTCGCTGAACCGCTCGTGGTGCTTCTCGACCTTGAACGCGCGGTGGCTGTTGTTCAGCACGGTGCCGGCCACAAAGGCGGCCAGCACCTCGTCACCGCCCAGCAGGCGCACGCCAGCCGTTGTCGCGAGCGCGAGGGAGATCGTGACCGTCAGCAGCGACGCAGGGTCCGCGTCCTCGCGCTTGCGCGCCCAGGTCAGCGCCCGCGCCGTCAGCCACCCCGCGGCGGCGCCAACCAGCACGGCGCCGCCGATCTCCCATAGCAGAACGCGGAGCAGCCAGTCCCGGCCGGCCTCCGCCACCGGATGAGTGAGCAGCAGGACCGGGAGCATCACCAGCGGCAGCCCAAGCCCGTCGTTGATGCCGCTCTCGGCCGTCATGGCGTGGCGGAGCGGGCCGGGCACCGCGCGCTCGGCGAGCCTGCCGGTCAGGATGGGGGCGGACAGCACCGGGTCGGTCGGGGCTATGGCGGCGCCCACCACCAGGCACAGCAGCACTGGCAGGCCGAGCGACAGCGAGGTGACCAGCGCGCCCGCCCCCCACATCAGCAGCATCCCCGGCCCGAGTGAGACCGCCAGCCCACGCCAGTTCCGCCGCAACCAGTAAGCCGGTAGGCGCATCGCCGCCCCTGTCACGGCGACGGCCAGCGTGAAGCGCGCGGCCTCCCTCAGGATGCCTGCATCGAGCGTGCTCGCGGACGGGTCCAGGTGCAGCAGGCCGGCGCCGAGCGGACCCAGCGCCACTCCGGCCGCCGCGCAGGCCAGCGGCTCCGACACCCACAGCAACTCGTTGACCACGCCGGACGTGGCGCCCAAAGCCACGAGCAGGCCGAAGCCGCACAACAGCAGCAGCCAAAGGTCGGGCGTCATTCGCCCGACGGCCGCGCGCCGCCGCACTCCGGGCAGACCGCATGGCGAACCGTCACCAGGTTCAGGTGCCGCGGCTCCGGCGGCTGGACGCCAGCGGGCCAGCCCTCGCGCTGGCGGGTGCGGATGCCGTCCGTGGCCTCGGTCTGGTCGTGCAGCAGCACCACCCTTGTCGGGAACGGCAGATCTATGCCTGCCCCGCCCAGGTCGCTTTTGATGGCGGCGATGACCGCCCCGCGCGTGCGGACAACGTCGGCGCGCGCCGACTTGCACCACCAGCGGACCCGGATGTTGACGGAGGAGCCGGCCAGCTCCCAGGGGATCGCCTCCGGCGCCGGGTCGCCCTCCACCCCCGACACCCGGCCCAGGGACTCCCGGATCACCTGGCACGCCCGTTCCACGTCGTCCCCGTAGCCAATGCCTACGTCGTATTCCGAGCGGGAATTCGGGAACGCCGTCCGCACCGTCACCGCCCGGGTGTAGATGTCGCTGTTTGGGATTACGACGCGCTGGCCGTCGTAGGTCCGCAGCAGGGTCGCCCGCGCCTCAATGGCCTCGACCGTGCCCTCGAACTCACCAGACCGGATCTGGTCGCCGCGGCGGAACGGCTGGCGATACAGGATCAGCAGCCCCGACAGCCAGTTCTGCAGAATGTCCTTGAACGCGAAGCCGATGGCGACGGAGCCAATGCCCAGCGCGGAGAACAGGTCGGCCGGCTTCACCGACGGGAAGATGATCGTCGAAGCCACCAGCACGCCGAACAGCAGCAGCGCCCACTTGGCAAAGCCGCCCAGCAGCACGCCCAGGTCCGTGCGGTCGCGGGTGCGGAACACGCTCGCGATGCTTCGCCGCGCTGCCCAACCTGCCACGACGAAGAGCCCGAGCACCGCGACGCCGATGCCGATGTTGGGCAGGATGTAGAAGAAGCCCTGGAAGATCGCGCTCAGCTTGTCGGTAAGCGCCGTAACAGGGTTGTTCATGATGCGTCGCCTTTGCGGTCGAAGTCGAGCGTGCCCGCGCCGGCCCGGCCTACCCCTATAACGGTCAAGCTGGCGTCGGTTTCCGCGCGGCGTCAGCGGCCCCGCTGTGTTCGCAGGTTCGCCGGCGGCGATCAGGCACCCCAAAACCTCGCCGGGGGCAGACGGCAATGCGATGCACCCCGGCCTGCACCACCAAGTCAGCCGCGTCCCCAAGGCATACGGATCCGCCTCGTAGGCGATGCACCGCCTCGGCCCGGGCGTGGTCCAGCTCGAGCGCGTGTGCTGAAACTCGGCCTGCGCGTCGCTCAGCCGCGGAAGAACACCATGGTCACGAGCGCGAAGGTGGACAACAGCACGGCGCAGGACCAGGCCATGTAGCCGAGGAAAGAGGGCATTCGAATTCCGCGCTCGCTGGCGATGGAGCGGACCATGATGTTGGGCGCGTTGCCGATGTAGGTCATGGCGGGAGAGGCAGAGTTGTGTGGAAGCCTTGTGGTGTTCGGTAGTGCCGAAAGGCCAAACCATACAACCCATGCGCATCCCCTCTGCTGGCCGCCAGCATCGCAGGCAAGTCCGTGTTCTTTCCCTACGCTGGCAGCGCCGGGGGGTGTTCGAGCTCGACGGAGCCATGGTCGCGTGGCGGTTGTGCTGCTGCCCCAGGCGGCCGACTGGGGTGGAGAGTGCTGGCTGTTGGTCGCGCGCTCGTCGTCTCGTTCATGCTTGCTTCCATGATCGGCTATTCGGCGTCACAGTTGGTCTGCCCGTAGGGAGTCCATCACGTGCTGGCAAACGACTTCGTGGCAGCGGATGCCGCGCGCCGGCTCGGGGCGGCCGAAGCCCTAAACCGACGGGCTGTCCCTTGACCGTCCGTATCCGGCAGTTCCTGAGCGACCTGGCCGACACGTTCTGGCTGCTCCCCGGCCTCATGGTCATGGCCGGGGTGCTGGGGGCGGTAGGCCTTGTCAACCTCGACGGCAGCGGCGACGTCCCGCAATTCCTGCTCGACGGCCCGTGGCTCTACAACGGCGGCGGCACCGGAGCGCGCACCCTGCTCGGGGCGGTCGCGTCCTCGACCATCGGGGTGGCGGGCACCGTGTTCTCGATCACCATCGCCGCCTTGTCCCTGGCGGCGGGGCAGATGGGGCCGCGGCTGCTGCGGAACTTCACCAGCGACCGCGGCAACCAGTTCACACTGGGGGCCTTCCTCGGCACGTTCTCCTACGCGCTCATGGTGCTTCGCAGCGTGCGGACCCAAGGCGAGGGGGAGTTCGTCCCGCACCTGTCGCTGACCGTGGCTATCCTGCTCGCCTTCGTTTGCGTGGGCACGCTGGTGTACTTCGTCGGACACATGGCCGGACGCATCAACGTGGACACCGTGATCGAGCTGGTCAGCGAGGAGGTCCAGTCCGCAGTCGGCCGGCTGACAACCAATGCCACCCAGCCGCAGCCGCAACCGGAGGCGTTCTGGGACGGTGCAGCCCCCGTGACCGACCCAAGGCGCGGCTACCTGCAGCACCTCGACGCCGATGGCCTGGCGGACTGGGCCGCCGGGCAGGGCGCGTCGGTCCGGCTGCTCGTGAAGCCTGGCGACTACGTGTTTCCCGGAGCGATGATCGCCGAGGTAGTGCCGGCCACCGAGGGCGCCAGCAGCGCGGTTGCGGACGCCACGGCGCTCGGCCCGCAGCGCGTCAGCTCGGACGACCTGGAATACGCCATCCGCCAGTTGGTGGAGGTTGCGGTGCGAGCGCTGTCGCCGGGTATCAACGACCCGCACACTGCCATAAGCGTGCTCGACCGCCTGGGTGCGGCCCTGTGCGATCTCGTGCCGCTGCATCTGCCGACCGGGACGATAGTTCGCGGCGGTCAGGTCGCCGTGCAGGCGCCGGGTTTCGACTATGCCGGGCTGACCGATTCGATGTTCCACATGATCCGGCAGAGTGCAGATGGCAGCGTCGCCGTCCTGGTCCGCATCCTGGAGGTTCTGACGGCGGTGGCGGGCTGCGAGCCGGATCCGGAGCGGCGCGCGAGCCTGCGCCGGCACGCCGGCCTCGTGCTCGCGGACGCCGAGCGAAGCGTGCCCAACACGTCCGACCTCGACGACGTGCGCCAGCGTCACGTGGCGTTCCAGCTGAAGTAGCGCAAGTTCCGGTCCAAGCCGCTCCCTGAACCCGCATCGGCATGCTTGGTGGAGGCGGGGATGGCCAGGTTCCAACTCCACAGCCAGGTCGGGCCGCCCTTGAAGCTGCCGGTGGGCATCGGCGCAAAGCCCACCTTGTCGGCGACCTGCGACTGCTTGGTGTCGAACAGCATCCCGCCGGCGACCGTCGCGTCGATCCACATGCCGCACTTGCCGCTGGCGAACAGGGCCAGGTTCTCATTGAAGCCGTTCGACCTGCGCCGGGCGGGCCGTTGGCCTTGAGGATGTCGCTATAGTAGCTGATCGTCTGCTTCCAGGCCGGGGTGTCTATCACGGGCTTTCAGGCTGCGTCGAACCATTGGCCGCCCATAGCCGTCACCAGCGTGGTGACGTAGGCCATGTTCTCGCCCCAGCCCGGCTTGCCGCGCAGGCACATGCCGTACACCTGGTTCGGCTTGTCGGTGTCTTGTCGGCAAAGCCGCGGATTTGCTCATAGGTCGGGGCGTCCGGCATCGCGATGCCGGCCTTCTGGAACAGGTCCTTGCGGTAGTAGGTCATGGCGCTTTCGGCATAGAACGGCAGGCCGTACAACTTCCCCTCGAACGTCAGCCCGTCCCGCACCGGCTTCAGCAGGTCGTCCACCGCATACTCCGCCGGCAGGTTGTCCATCGGCAGCAACCAGTTCTGCTTCGCCCAGATCGGCACCTCGTACTTACCGACCGTCAGGATGTCGAACTGCCCGGCCTTCGTCGCGATGTCGGTCGTGCTTGAGAGTGGGGGAAAGCGCACGTAGTAGGGGGAGCCTTCAGCGGAGATCCCCCTTCATGCCCACACGCAGCGTTGCGACCGTCTTTGGCGGGAGCGGGTTCATCGGGCGGTATGTGGTCAAGCGGCTGGCTGCTCTCGGGCACGTGGTGCGGGTGGCGGGGCGGGACACGGAACGGGCCAAGGACCTGATGGTGGCTGGGCGGGTGGGCCAGGTGGTGCCGCTCTACGTGTCGATCGGGGACGAGGCGGCGGTGGCGCGGGCGGTCGAGGGGGCGGACGTGGTGGTGAACCTCGTAGGCATCCTGGCGGAGAAGCGTGCCGGCGACTTCCAACGGCTGCAGGCGGAGGGGGCCGGGCGGATCGCGCGGCTTGCCGCGGCGGCCGGGGTGCAACGAATGGTCCAGGTAAGCGCCATCGGGGCGGATGCGGCGAGCCCAAGCCTGTATGCGCAGACCAAGGCGGCGGGCGAGATCGCGGTTCGGGCGGCGATGCCCGGCGCCACCGTGTTGCGGCCGAGCCTGGTGTTCGGCGCCGAGGACCAGTTCTTCAACCGGTTCGGCGCCATGGCGATGAGCCTGCCGGTGATGCCGGTGATCCATGGCGACACCCGGTTCCAGCCTGTGTTCGTGGGCGACGTGGCGGACGCCGTGGCGGCGGCGCTGGTGCGTGAGGAGTCGCCAGGACAGACGTACGAGCTGGGCGGGCCCCGCATCTACACCTTTCGCGAGCTGTTGCAGTATATCCTGCACGAGACGAAGCGGCACCGGTTCTTATGGGAGGTGCCGGACGGGCTCGCGCGCATCCAGGCGCGGATCGGGGAGCTCGTGCCTGGCAAGCCTCTCACGCGGGACCAGTTGCTGCTGCTGGCGCGGGACAACGTGGCGGCGCCCGACATGCCGGGACTGGTGGAACTCGGGATCACGCCCACCCCGGTAGAGCTCGTTGTGCCGACCTATCTCGACCGATATCGGCAGGGCGGGGGCAAGCGGGAGGCGGCTCCGGTTTGAAAGGTCCGCACCGGACCTATTAATCAAGGTGGCGCCCGCCTCATCCGCCCTCGGCGTCGTGCATACCAGCTATAACGTCAGCGTTCCTGTCGTAACGGTCGTATATTGCTTTTGGGCGGGCGTGTGCAACCGTAAGAGAGCAGAGCCGGGCTGTCCGGCGTTCGTTCGAGGCACCGCCCATGGCCGACCGCATGCTGCAATTCGTCAACCTGCCCCAGATGTCGCCCGAGAAGCGGGCTGTGTCGGCGCGGCGCGAGGACTTCGCGGAAATCTACAAGGATTTCGACCCGGCGCGCGCGGGCGAGCAATCCAGCCGGTGTAGCCAGTGCGGCATCCCGTTCTGCCAGATCCATTGCCCGCTGGGAAACAACATCCCGGATTGGCTGAAGCTGACGGCGGAGAACCGGCTGCAGGAGGCGTATGAGGTCAGCTCCGCCACGAACACCTTTCCTGAGATTTGCGGCCGCATCTGCCCGCAGGACCGGTTGTGCGAGGGTAACTGCGTCATCGAGAAGGGCTTCGAGAGCGTAACCATCGGCGCCGTCGAGCGGTTCATCACGGACCATGCGTGGGAGCAGGGCTGGGTGAAGCCGCCGGCGCCGCGGAGAGAGCGGGCGCAGAGCGTGGGCATCGTGGGCGCCGGGCCGGGCGGGCTTGCGGCGGCCGAGCGGCTGCGGACCCTGGGCTACCAGGTTCACGTGTACGACCGGTATGACCGGGTCGGTGGGCTCATGATCTACGGCATTCCCGGCTTCAAGCTCGAGAAGGACGTGGTGCTCCGGCGTTGGAAGCTGCTGGAGGAGGGTGGGATCAAGTTCCACCTTGGGGTCGGCATTGGCGAGGGGTTGAGCTTCGCCGAGCTGCGGGCGCGGCACGATGCGGTGCTGATCGCGACCGGGGTGTATAAGGCGCGGGACATCGGGGGGCCTGGCAGCGGGCTGTCCGGCATCGTGCCGGCGATGGAGTATCTGACGGCGAGCAACCGCAAGGGGCTGGGCGACGACGTGCCCGAGTTCGATAGCGGCGCGCTGGATGCGGCCGGTAAGCGCGTGGTGGTGATCGGCGGCGGCGACACGGCGATGGACTGCGTGCGGACGGCAGCGCGGCAGGGGGCGGCGCGGGTGGTGTGCCTGTATCGGCGCGACCAGGCGAACATGCCGGGCTCGATGCGCGAGGTGAAGAACGCGCAGGAGGAGGGCATCGAGTTCGTTTGGCTGAGCCAGCCCGAGGCGTTCCTGGGCGACACGAGCGTGAGCGGCGTGCGGGTGCAGCGGATGCGGCTCGGCATGCCGGATGCGACCGGGCGCCAGGCGGTCGAGCCTGGGGACCAGCGCTTCACGGTGGGAGCGGACCTGGTGGTGAAGGCTCTGGGGTTCGACCCCGAAGAGCTGCCGCGCCTGTGGGGCCAGCCCGGTCTCGAGGTCAGCCGCTGGGGCACGCTGAAGACGGACCACCGTACGGCCATGACGACGATGCCGGGCGTGTTCGCGGCCGGGGACATCGTGCGCGGCGCGAGCCTCGTGGTGTGGGCCATCCGGGACGGGCGGGACGCGGCGGCGTCCATGCACACGTACATTCAACAGAGCGCGCAGCTCCTGGCGGCGGAGTGACCGAGATGGACGATCTCATTCAAGACCGGGGCATGGACTTCGTGACCGAGTGGCACGCGAACGTCGCCCGGCTCGAGGGCACGTACGACCCGAGCCAGGAGCACGACAATTGCGGCGTGGGCCTGGTGGCGGCGCTGGACGGGAAGGCGCGGCGGGACGTCGTGCAGGCCGGCATCGATGCGCTGCGGGCCGTGTGGCACCGGGGCGCCGTGGATGCGGACGGCAAGACGGGGGACGGCGCGGGCATCCATATCGAAATCCCGCAAGACTTCTTCCGCGACGCAATCAGCCGCAGCGGGCACGTGCCGGGTGCGGACCCGATCGCGGTGGGCATGGTGTTCCTGCCCAAGACGGACCTGGGCGCGCAGGAGCGGTGCCGCACGATCGTCGAGACGGAGATCCTGGCGTTCGGCTACGGCATCTATGGCTGGCGCCAGGTGCCGATCGATGCGGGCTGCATCGGGGAGAAGGCGAACGCGACGCGGCCCGAGATCGAGCAGATCATGATCCGCGGCCGGGGGGCCGACGCCGAGACGTTCGAGCGGGACCTGTATGTCATCCGGCGCCGGATCGAGAAGCAGGCGATCGCCGCACAGGTCAACGAGCTGTATATCTGCTCGCTGAGCTGCCGGAGCATCATCTACAAGGGGATGTTCCTGGCGGAGAGCCTGACGGATTTCTATCCGGACTTGCTCGATGTGCGCTTCGTCAGCCGGTTCGCGATCTATCACCAGCGCTATTCCACCAACACGTTCCCGACCTGGCGGCTGGCGCAGCCGTTCCGGATGCTCGCGCATAACGGTGAGATCAACACGATCCACGGCAACATCAACTGGATGAAGAGCCACGAGACGCGGCTGGCGGCGGGCGAGCTCGGGCCGTTGATCGAGGACGTGAAGCCCGTGGTGCAGGTGGGCGGCAGCGACACGGCGACGCTGGACGGCGTGTTCGAGCTGCTGGTACGGGCCGGGCGGGATGCGCCGATGACGAAGGCGCTCATGATCCCGGCGAGCACCGGGCAGGACGCGACCATGAAGGACGCGCACCGGGACATGTTCCTATATTGCAACGCCGTGATGGAGCCGTGGGACGGCCCGGCGGCCATTGCAGCGACGGACGGGCGCTGGGTGATCGCAGGGCTAGACCGCAACGGGCTGCGCCCGCTGCGCTACACCGTGACGGCCAACGACCTGCTGGTGGTCGGCTCCGAGACGGGCATGGTGAAGTTCGCCGAGACCGAGATCATCGCCAAGGGGCGCGTTGGGCCCGGGCAGACGATCGGCGTGGACCTGGACGAGGCGAAGTTCTACGGCGACGACGCGCTGAAGGACGTGTTGGCCGCGCGGCAGCCGTTCGGCGAGTGGGCCAAGCGGATCACGAAGATCGACCAGGTAGTCAAGACCGACGCGCCGGAGCCCGTGATCTACGAGGGCGACGATCTGCGCCGGCGGCAGCTGGCCGTGGGCACGACGCTCGAGGACCTCGAGATGATCCTGCACCCCATGGTGGAGGACAGCGCGGAGGCGATCGGCAGCATGGGCGACGATACGCCCGTGGCAGTTTTGTCCGAGGTGTATCGCGGCCTGCATCACTACTTCCGCCAGGCCTTCGCGCAGGTGACGAACCCGCCGATCGACAGCCTGCGCGAGACGCGGGTGATGACGCTCAAGACGCGGCTGGGCAACCTCGGCAACGTGCTCGACGAGGACAGCAGCCAGTGCGACCTGCTGCAGCTCGAGAGTCCGGTGCTGAGCAACGCCGAGTTCGCGGCGATGGCGGCGACCATGGGCAGCGCGGCGTGCCGGGTGGATTGCACATTCGCCGTGGCCGATGGCGAGGCCGGGCTGCGCCAGGGCATCGAGCGGATCCGGCGCGAGGCCGAGGAGGCCGTGCGGGCCGGGTGCGCGCACGTGATCCTGACGGACGAGAACCAGGGACCCGAGCGGGCGCCGATCCCGATGATCCTGGCCACAGGGGCCGTGCACACGCACCTGGTGCGGCAAAGCCTGAGGACGTTCACGAGCCTCAACGTGCGCTGCGCCGAGTGTCTGGACACGCATTACTTCGCGGTGCTGATCGGGGTGGGGGCCACCACCATCAACGCCTACCTGGCGCAGGAGAGCATCGCCGACCGGCAGGCGCGCGGGCTGTTCGGCAGCGTGGGGCTGAAGGAGGCGGTGCAGCGCTACAAGAAGGCGGTCGACAAGGGGCTGCTGAAGGTGATGTCCAAGATCGGCATCAGCGTGATCAGCTCCTACCGCGGCGGCTACAACTTCGAGGCGATCGGGTTGAGCCGGGCGCTGGTGGCGGAGTTCTTCCCGGGCATGCAGAGCCGCATCAGCGGCATCGGGCTCAGCGGCATCGCGCGCAAGGTGCTGGGGCTGCACGCGGCGGCATGGGACGCGGAAGCCGGGGCGCTTTCGGTCGGCGGCATCTACAAGGTGCGCCGCAAGGGCGAGGTGCACGCCTTCGAGGGCTCGCTGATCCACACGCTGCAGGTCGCGGTGGCGACCGACAGCTACGAGACGTATCGCCGCTACGCCGATGGCGTGCGGCGGCAGCGGCCGGTCGCGCTGCGGGACCTGCTGGATTTCCGGATCGACCTTGCCAAGCCCATCGCGGTGGACGAGGTGGAGAGCATCACCGAGATCCGCAAGCGCCTGGTGGCCCCGGGGATCAGCCTGGGCGCGCTGAGCCCGGAGGCGCACGAGACGCTCAGCATCGCAATGAACCGGATCGGGGCACGCAGCGACTCCGGCGAGGGCGGCGAGGATCCGGCGCGGGCCGTGCCGCGGCCCAACGGAGACAACGCGAACAGCGCCATCAAGCAGATCGCCTCGGGGCGGTTCGGCGTCACGGCCGAATACCTGAACGCCTGCCGGGAGATCGAGATCAAGATCGCCCAGGGTGCGAAGCCCGGCGAGGGCGGGCAGCTCCCCGGCTTCAAGGTGACGGGGCTGATTGCGCGGCTGCGGCACTCGACGCCGGGCGTGACGCTCATCAGCCCGCCGCCGCATCACGACATCTACTCGATCGAGGACCTGGCTCAGCTCATCTACGACCTGAAGCAGATCAACCCCGAGGCGACTGTGTGCGTGAAGCTGGTGAGCCGCAGCGGGATCGGGACGATCGCGGCCGGAGTGGCGAAGGCGAAGGCAGACGCGATCCTGATCAGCGGCCATAGCGGCGGCACCGGGGCGAGCCCGCAGACGAGCGTGAAGTACGCCGGGCTGCCGTGGGAGATGGGGCTGAGCGAGGCGCACCAGGTGCTGATGCTGAACCGGCTGCGGCATCGGGTGAAGCTGCGCACGGATGGCGGCATCAAGACCGGGCGGGACGTCGTGATCGCTGCCATGCTGGGCGCCGAGGAGTTCGGCATCGGCACGGCGAGCCTGGTGGCCATGGGGTGCATCATGGTGCGCCAGTGCCACAGCAACACCTGCCCGGTCGGCGTGTGCAGCCAGGACGAGGCGCTGCGGGCGAAGTTCGAGGGCACGCCGGAGAAGGTGATCAACCTGTTCAGCTTCATCGCCGAGGATGTCCGGGGCATCCTGGCCAGCCTCGGCGTGCGGCGCCTGGTGGACGTGATCGGGCGGACGGAGCTGCTGCAGCAGGTGAGCCGTGGCAGCGACCTGCTGGACGATCTGGACCTGAACCCGCTGCTGGCGCAGGCGGACCCGGGCGGGCATGCGCGCTACTGCACGCTCGAGGGCCGCAACGAGGTGCCGGAGACGCTGGACGCGCAGATGATCGCGGATGCGGCGCCGCTGTTCGAGCGTGGCGAGAAGATGCAGCTGCAATACACGGTTCGGAACACGCACCGGGCGATCGGGACCAAGATCAGCAGCAAGATCACGCGGGCCTACGGCATGACAGGGCTGGCTGCCGGACACCTGAACGTGCGGCTGCGCGGCTCGGCCGGGCAGAGCCTGGGGGCGTTCGCGGTGCAGGGCCTGAAGCTGGAGGTGCTGGGCGATGCCAACGACTACGTGGGCAAGGGGCTGAGCGGGGCCACGATCGTGGTGCGGACGGCGCCGAGCTCGCCGTTGAAGACGCAGGAGAACACGATCATCGGCAACACGTGCCTGTATGGGGCGACGGCGGGCGAGCTGTTCGCGGCGGGCCAGGCCGGCGAGCGGTTCGCGGTGCGCAACAGCGGGGCGACCGCGGTGGTCGAGGGCTGCGGCAGCAACGGGTGCGAGTATATGACCGGCGGCACGGTCGTGCTGCTGGGCGCGGTGGGCGATAATTTCGGCGCCGGGTTCACGGGTGGGCAGGCCTTCATCTACGACCCGGACGAGGTGTTCGCGCGCCGGGTGAACCCGGACACGCTGACCTGGCAGCGCGTGGCGCACCCGCATTGGGAGGGTGTGCTGCGGTCCTTGGTCGAGCGGCACGCGGTGGAGACGCAGAGCAAGTATGCGGCCATGCTGCTGCACGACTGGGCGCGGGTGCTGCCGGCGATGTGGCAGGTGGTGCCGAAGGGGTATGCGCAATACCTGCCGGTGCCGTTGGAGGAGGCGGAGGCGCTGCGGGCTTAACAGAGCGTTAGTATCTCGATGCGAGGGTGCCGTTCCGAATCGGCTATCGATGTGGTTTGATGCGCAATGCCTGATGGTGATGTCTCTCGTTTGCCAGTAGTGCCGGATCCGATTGCGGAGCTGTTGGCGGTTGTGGCTGGGCGTCGTTTCGGCTGTATCCTTGCGGACCCGCCTTGGCACTTTCAGAACAGTACAGGGAAGGTTGCGCCCGGGCACCGGCGACTCAATCGGTATGCGACGATGTCGCTCGACGCGATTGCTGCGTTGCCGGTGGCGCGGTGTGCAGCAGAGACTTCGCATCTGTATCTCTGGGTGCCCAACGCATTATTGCCGGACGGCCTTTCAGTTATGAAGGCGTGGGGTTTTCAGTACAAAAGCAACATCGTTTGGCATAAACTAAGAAAAGACGGCGGCTCCGACGGGCGCGGTGTGGGGTTCTATTTCCGTAACGTGACTGAGATCCTGTTGTTCGGCGTGAGGGGAAAGCACGCTCGCACGCTGTCCCCCGGACGGACGCAGGTGAATTATCTCGGGACGAGGAAGCGGGAGCACTCCCGCAAACCCGACGAGATTTTTCCGATCCTGGAAGCCTGCTCGCCCGGACCGCGGCTCGAGTTGTTCGCCAGGGGCTTGCGCGAGGGCTGGACGAGTTGGGGCGACCAAGCTGAATTTTATGAGCCGACTTGGCAGACTTACGCCAACCACAGCAGAAGCCTGCCGCTTTTGGACCGCTAATCGGGTTCTGTTTCCGTGGACTGGTCAGCCTTCAGCCGTTGGAGTGCGACCATGCCATCGTCGATGTAGAGCCTGGGCGTGATTGCAAACGTAAGCACCGGGCAGCCACCGCCACCGCCGCCCTCGATCTTGGGCCAAAGCTTCTCATGGTGCGTTGTAGCAGCCCCATAGGAGGTGCCGCGCCCTTCTGCCTTGAATATGGTCTGAAGCTCTGTTGCGCGGGTGATCACTACGCCGACCTGTATGGCGCGCAGGTCGAAGAGAAGGCGGAAGTTGTTGAGGTCGCGGTCGAAGAACGGGTCCTTGTTGTTCCACTCGACTTCCAGTGCCACTCCATTACGGAAGCAGTCGACCGCGTGAGTTGGGCTCTCGATCGTTGTGTCGTCCACCACGAACGACGTTGCAAAATTCTTCTCGACCCAGCCTCGATCGTAGAAGGCGCCGTCGATCCGGCGCGAGATCAAGGAGCGGTTTCCCCCACCTACGATTACCTCTGAGCGGAGTAGGCGAAAGGTTCGCAGCACCGCCTGTATGTCGGCCCACTCGTCTGGGCAGGCGGTTTCGAGCACCCCCGTTGCGTTCCGCCACTCGTTCACGTGGTAGAGCGCGCGCAGATCGTCAGGTACGAGATGGATAGTCGACATTCCTCACAGTGCTCGGTGACTTCGAGTCCGGTCCAGGCTCGTCGTTGCCCCGTGGTTCGGTCGGCGGCATAACATCCCCCATGCGGCTCCTCCACCACCTCCCCCTATCGCCCTTCTCCCGCAAGGTGCGGCTCGTGCTCACCGAAAAGCGGTTGCCGTTCGAGCTTCGGATCGAGAAGGTCTGGGATCGTAGGCCGGAGTATCTGGAGCTGAACCCGGCCTGCAAAGTGCCGACGTTGATCGAGGAGAACGGGCTCGTCATCCCGGACAGCCAGGTGATCTGCGAGTATCTGGAGGAGGCCTATCCGGACACGCCGCTGCTGGGGCACACGTTGGCGGAGCGGGTGGAGGTTCGGCGGCTTGTGGCGTGGTTCGATGGCAAGTTCGCCGCCGAGGTGACGGCGAACTTGCTCTTCGAGAAGTTCATGAAGCGGGCGATGGGGATGGGCAACCCGGATGCCGGGGCGTTGCGGGCCGGTTACACGAACCTGCGGCATCACATGGCCTATATCGGGTATCTGGCCGAGACGCGGCGATGGCTGGCGGGGGGGGCACTCTCCTTGGCGGATTTCGCGGCAGCGTCGCATCTGTCGTCGTTGGATTTTGCTGGGGACGTGGACTGGACCATCTCGGCCGCGACGCGGGAGTGGTATGCGCGGGTGAAGTCCCGGCCGAGCTTCCGGGGCCTGCTCGCGGATCGGGTGCCCGGGGTCGATCCCCCCGCGCATTACGCAGACCTCGATTTCTGAAACCGGCGCCGGGTGAGCACGTTCTCTCCCAGGCTGAGCAGTTTGGAGGAGTGTCCCATGTCGATCATTCGTTTCGTGCTCGTCGCTCTCGCGCTGGCGTCGCTCTCGCCGCTGCTGGCGGCGTGCAACACGACGGCTGGTGCAGGGCAGGACGTGAGTGCGGCGGGCCGCGCCGTCACGCGCTCGGCCGACGAGGTCAGACGCGGGCTGTAGGTTGCCAGGTCCGGGCGGCGCCCTTCGTCTTTGTAGGCATACGGCGTAACCTGCGCCGGCGTAGCGGCGGAGAGCGCTTCATGGACTTCGACCTCGGCGACGATCAGAGGCTGTTGAAAGACAGCGTCGAGCGGATGCTATCGGATCGGTATGGCTTCGAGCAGCGTCAAGCGGCGCGGCGGGAGCCGGACGGCTGGTCGCGTGCGAACTGGTCGGCCCTGGCCGAGCAGGGGCTTCTGGGACTGCCGTTCGCCGAGGACGAGGGCGGGTTTGGCGGCGGTGCAGTCGAGACGGCGTTGGTTATGGAAGCGTTTGGCCGGCACCTCGTGGCTGAGCCGTTCTTCGCATCCGTCGTGCTGTGTGGCGCGCTGCTGCGGCACGGGGCAACGGCGGCTGAGCGGGGGCCGCTCGTGGAAGGGGTCGCGGCCGGGGAGCGGCTGCTGGCCTTCGCTCAGGCCGAGCGGCAGTCGCGGTATTCGTTGAACGACGTGAAGACCACGGCGCGGCAGGAGGGCGGGGCGTGGCGCCTGGATGGGGCCAAGAGCCTCGTGCTGCACGGCGACAGCGCGGACACGCTGCTGGTGAGCGCCAGGGTGCACGGCGATGAGCGGGAGCGGCACGGCATCGGGCTATTTGTCGTGGATGCGGCCGGCCCGGGCGTGTTGCGCCGGGGCTATCCGACGCAGGACGGGTCGCGGGCCGCCGAGATCACGCTCGAGGGTGCCCCTGCGACGTCGTTGGGGGAGCCGGGTGAGGCGCTGCCGGCCATCGAGCGTGCCGAGGACGAGGCCATCGCGGCGCTGTGCTCGGAGGCTGTGGGGCTCATGCAGTCCATGCACGACATGACGGTCGATTACCTGAAGACCCGGACGCAGTTTGGCCGCCCGATCGGGGACAACCAGGCGCTGCAGCACCGGGCGGTGGACATGTATGTGTCGCTCGAACAGGCGCGGAGCATGGCGCTGTATGCGACGATGATGGCCGGGTCGGACGACGCGTTGGAGCGCAAGCGCGCGATCCATGCGGCGAAGGTGCAGATCGGGCGCAGCGGGCGGCACATCGGGCAGGAGGCGATCCAGCTGCATGGCGGCATCGGGGTCACGATGGAGTACGCCGTGGGGCATGCGTTCAAGCGCATGACCATGATCGAGCGCGGCTTTGGCGACACGCAGTCCCACTTGGCGGCCTTGGCCCGGCTGGGCGGGTTGATCGCGGCCTAGAGTGCGGGCTCTGGCAATGCGGGCCTGGCTGCCGCTGCTGCTCCTGCTCGCGGCTGCGCGACCGGCGCCGAAACCCGAGGTTTATGGGCCGCCACCGCCTCCTACGCCGTATGACCAGTGCGACCAGGCCATCGATGCGGCGCGGCCCAAGGCCATCCCGCCGACGCTGCTCGGGGCGATCGCACGCGTCGAGAGCGGGCGGCTCGACCCGGCGGCTGGGCGCGTGCGCCCCTGGCCGTGGACGATCAACGTGGAGGGGGTGGGCTACTTCCACGACAGCAAGGAGGCGGTGATCGCCGCCGTGCAGGGGTTCCAGGCGCGCGGCATCCGCTCCATCGACGTCGGGTGCATGCAGGTGAACCTGTTGCACCACCCGAACGCCTTCCCCTCGCTGGAGACGGCCTTCGACCCGGCGGTCAACGCGGCATACGCGGTGCGCTTCCTGCTGGGGCTGCATGCCATGACCCGGGACTGGGGGCTGGCGACGGCGATGTATCATTCGGCGACGCAGGAGCGTGGCGAGGACTATCAACGCAGGGTGTTCGGCAAGATCGTCACTCCGATGGGCCCGCCGGGCGGCAACGGGGTGCCGACGCAACGCGGGCCCTATGCAGTGTGGCCGCCGGCGGGCACGGCGTATGCCGCCATTCCGCCGGCCAGCTACATGTTCGGGGCGTTCGCGCCGGCAGTGGCGCCGCCGCCTCAGGCCACCAGGCGGCGATAGAGGTGCCAGGTGGCGTGGCCCAGGATGGGCATGACCACCGCGAGGCCGACGAAGAACGGCAGGCTCCCCAGCATGAGCCCTGCTGCGACGACGAGACCCCAGAGAGCCATCGTCGACGGATTGCGCGTGACGGCCCGCAGCGAGGTCTGCACGGCGAGCGCCGGGCTGCAGCGCCGGTCCAGCAGCATTGGGAACGACACGGCGGAGATGGCGAGCACGAGGACGGCGAAGGCAAGCCCGACGAGGTTGCCGATGATGATCAGCTTCGTGCCGCCCGGCGTGTGCGTGACCATGTCGAGCAGTGCGCCGACGCCTGTAGGCACTTGGCCGCCGATCGTGCCGGTGTAGATGAGGCGGGCGGCGACGAGCCACGCGGTGAAGATGGCTAGAAGCACGACGCCGAGGGCGATGATGCCGGGCAGCGCCGGGCTGCGGAGCACGGCGAATGCGTCGAGCCAGGAAACGGCTTCCCCCTGCTCGCGGCGGCGGCTGATCTCATATGTGCCGACCGCCAGAAGCGGTCCCATGAGGGTGAGCCCTGCGGCGAGGGGGAAAAGAAGCGGCAGCAGGTCGCCCGTGGTGGCCCGGGCGGCGACCAGGCCGATGAGCGGGTAGAGCAGACCGAGGAAGACGAGCTGGGTCGGGATCGCGCGGAAATCCTCGAGGCCGTCGCGCAGGCAACCGACGAGGTCGTGGGCACCGATGGTGCGGACCTCTGGCACGGTGTCGAGGGCTACGGGGGTGGCGAGTACGTCGGCCATGGGTCGAGCCTCCAGGTGGGCGGCTCTCGCGGCCGCCTTCGTTGCACGCACGCAGGCGCAACGCTAGCGACGACCGTGGCGCGAATGCACGTCAAATCGTCGGGGTAGGGCGTGAGCCGCCGTGAGGTCCGCCTTACCCCACCCGTCCCCGACTTTCCCGTGAGTTGAGGGTGAGCAGCGCATCGCTACTCCGCGGCCGAGGCGAGCTGGTAGTCGCGGTAGCTTTGGCGGAGCGCCAGCTTGTTCAGCTTGCCCGTGGCGGTGTGGGGCAGTTCCTCCACCACCACCGCCTCGTCCGGGATCCACCACTTGGCCACCTGGCCCGTGTAGCTCGCGAGCACGGCGGCGGGGTCGATGGTGTGGCCGGGCTTGGCGGTGAGGAGCAGGAGCGGCCGCTCGTCCCATTTCGGGTGCCGGGCGGCGACAATGGCGGCTTCCGCGACATCGGGGTGGGCCACGGCGATGTTCTCGAGCTGGATGGAGCTGATCCATTCGCCCCCGGATTTCACGATGTCCTTCGTGCGGTCGGTGATCTCCATCACGCCGTGCGGGTCGATGGTGGCGACGTCCCCGGTGGGGAACCAGCCTTCCGGGGAGCAGGCATCGGCGTCCGCGTTCATGTAGCGGCGCACGACCCAGGGGCCGCGCACCTCGAGGTTGCCGAAGGTCGTGCCGTCCCAGGGGAGCTCGTGGCCCTGGTCGTCCACGATGCGCATGTCGAGGCCGCTGACGGCGCGGCCCTGCTTGTAGGGCAGGCGGGCGCGCTCGGCGGGGGGAAGGGCGTCGGTGGCCGGCGACGGCGCCCAGATAGTGCCGAGAGGGCTCGTTTCGGACATGCCCCAGGCGTGGTCGACCTGGACGCCGTAGGTGTCGCGGAACGTGTCGATGATGATGGCCGGACAGGCGGAGCCGCCGCAGATCAGGCGCTTGAGGGTGTCGAGCTTACCGCCGGTGGTGCGGAGGTGTTGGATGAGGCCCATCCACACCGTCGGCACGCCGGCGGACATGGTCACGCGCTCGGAGTTCATCAGCGACTGCACGCTGGCGCCATCGAGGTGGCGGCCGGGCATGACGAGCGAGGCGCCGACCATGGGGGCGGCGTAGGGGATGCCCCATGCGTTCACGTGGAACATGGGCACGACGGGCATGATGCGGTCGCTGGCGCGGCAGCCGAACACGTCGGCCAGGTTGATGGCGTAGGCGTGGATGAGCGTGGACCGGTGGCTGTAGAGCACGCCCTTCGGCTTGCCCGTGGTCCCGCTGGTGTAGCAGAGCGCGCTGGCCAGGTTCTCGTCGAAGCGCGGCCACTCGGCGATCGGCTCGTTGGCCTCCAGCAGCGTCTCGTAGCAGTGCAGCGCCTGGTGCGGCGCCACGGCAAGCGCCGGCATGGCATGCGCCTCCGCGAGCACCAGCACGGCGCGCACCTGCGGGAGCCGGGCCGCGATGCCCTGCACCATGGGGGCGAAGGCCGGGTCGGTGCAGAGCACCACGGACCCGGCGTCGTTCAGGATGTGAACGATGTCGTCCGGCGCGAGGCGGGGGTTCACGGTGTGGACCACGCTGCCCATGCCGCTCACGCCGTAATAAAGCTCGAGGTGGCGCTGGCTGTTCCAGGCCAGGGTTGCGACGCGGTCCGACGAACCCACGCCCAGGCCCTGCAGGGCGGCGGCGAGCTGCCGAGCGCGGCGCTCCACCTGGCGGTAGTTGGCGCGCGTGATGGCGCCGTCGTGATCGCGGCTGACCACCTCGGCCGTGGCATGGTGCCGCGCCGCGTGGGTGATGAGCGACGAAACCAGCAACGGCTGGGTCTGCATGAGTCCGAGCATGGGCGTGTCCTCGTGGGCTCCGGTGGGTCCGGGTTGTTGAAGGCGAGACTAGGCTGGAATAGCCTGGGCGCCCAAGCCTGAAAGGCCGAGAATGTCATTCGCGAGCACCACGGACCTGGCCGACAAGGTGATCAGCTTCGACGAGCTGGCCCCCGGCGCCTACGGCTACACGGCCGAGGGGGACCCGAACAGCGGCGTGGTGGTGGGGCCGGAGGGCGTGCTGGTGGTGGACGCGCAGGCCACCCCCGCCATGGCCGCGGACGTGGTCGCGCGTATCCGAACCGTGACCGACAGGCCCGTGCGGCACGTGGTGCTGACGCATTACCATGCGGTGCGAGTGCTGGGCGCCTCCGGCTACAAGGGGGCCGAGATCATCGGGAGCGAGGCGTGCCGCGCCATGATCGTGGAGCGCGGGCAGCAGGACATGGACAGCGAAATCGGCCGCTTTCCGCGCCTGTTCCGCGGCAAGGACAGCATCCCCGGCCTCACCTGGCCCACGTTGACGTTCCGCGAGCGCATGACGCTGTGGATGGGCAGCCTCGAGGTGCAGCTGATCCATGTGGGCCGCAGCCATACTGCAGGCGACGTGGTGGTGTGGCTGCCGAAGGAGCGCGTGCTGTATAGCGGCGACGTGGTGGAGTTCGGGGCCACGCCCTATTGCGGGGACGCGCACTTCACCGATTGGCCGGCGACGCTTGCCGTGGCGGAGGCGCTGGGGGCGGAAGCGCTGGTGCCCGGCCGTGGGCGCGCGCTGGTGGGGCGGGCCCAGGTGGCCGAGGCCTTCGACGGCACGCGGGATTTCGTGACGGACCTATTTGCCATCGTGAAGAAGGCCGCCGTGGGTGGCGCCGAAATCGGCGCGGTCTATGCCGAGGCCATGGCGGCGATGCGGCCCAAATACGGGAGTTGGGTGATCTTCGAGCACTGCATGCCGTTCAACGTGAGCCGTGCGCTGGATGAGGCGCGGGGGCTGGACCACCCGCGCATCTGGACGGCCGAGCGGGACATCGAGATGTGGAAGGGGTTGCAGCAGGGCGCCCCCATCCCGACCGCCGAGGCCTGATGAGGTTCCAGCCGCCCCGCTACGCAGCCCCGCCGCCCGGCCCGGGGCACCACGGGGCCGTGGTGGTCGGCGCCGGGCTCGTCGGACTGACGCTGGCGCTCGACCTGGCGCGTAAGGGGCAGCGTGTGGTCGTGCTGGACGACGACGACACGGTGAGCACCGGCAGCCGGGCCATCTGCATGGCCAAGCGGTCGCTCGAGATCTTTGGGCGGCTCGGGCTCGGGCCACGGATGCTCGAGAAGGGCGTGACCTGGAACACGGGCCGCGTGTTCCTGCGGGAGCGGGAGCTGTTCGGGTTCGACCTGCTGCCGGAGGACGGGCACGAATACCCGGCCTTCATCAACCTCCAGCAATATTATGTCGAAGCCTGGTTGGTGGAGGCGTGCGAGGCGACGGGCCTGGTGGAGCTGCGCTGGCGGCACGCGGTGCGGCATGTGGAGAGCCGGGCCGATGGGGCTGTGCTGACGGTGGAGGCGCCCGGCGGGGCCTACACGCTGACTGCGGACTGGCTGCTGGCCGCGGATGGCGCCCGGAGCCAGATCAGGCGTGCCATGGGGCTGCCCTTCGTAGGGCGCGTGTTCCGGGACCGCTTCCTGATCGCGGACGTGGTGATGCAGGCGCCGTTCCCGACCGAGCGCTGGTTCTGGTTCGACCCGCCGTTCCACCCCGACCAGAGCGCGCTACTGCACAAGCAGCCGGACGATGTGTGGCGCATCGACCTGCAGCTCGGCTGGGACGCGGACCCGGAGGAGGAAGTAAAGCCCGAGCGCGTCATCCCGCGCGTTCAGGCCATGCTCGGACCTGAGGCACGGTTCACGCTCGAGTGGGTGAGCATCTACACTTTCCGCTGCCGGCGTCTGGAGCGTTTCGTGCACGACCGCGTGGTGTTCGTGGGCGACAGTGCGCACCAGGTGAGCCCGTTCGGGGCGCGAGGCGGGAACGGGGGCGTGCAGGATGCCGACAACCTCGGCTGGAAACTGGCGGCGGTGCTGGAAGGGCGGGCACCGGTCTCGTTGATCCAGAGCTACGACACGGAGCGGATCGCGGCGTCCGACGAGAACATCCTGCACAGCACGCGGGCAACGGATTTCATCACGCCAAAGACGCCGGCGGCGCGGGCTTATCGGGATGCGGCGTTGCAGTTGGCCGGGCGGCATGCGTTCGCGCGGCCGCTGGTGAACTCGGGGCGGCTGTCGCGCCCCTGTACGGTGCCGGTCGAGGCGCCGGACAGCGACGACTGGCCGGGGGCGCCGGCGCTGGGGAGCCCGGCCGTGGACGCGCCGGTGCTGCACGAAGGGCGAGAGGACTGGCTGCTGCGGCATGTGGGCGGTGAGTGGACGCTGCTGGTGTTCGGGAGAGCCGCGCGACCGCTCCATCTCCCCCTGGGAGAGGGGGATGTCGCACCGGTTCGGATGGTGCAGGTCGGGCCGGGAGCGCTGGACGATGTGCGCGGTCTGGCAGCGGCGCGGTATGGCGCGCACGGGGAGGAATGCGTGTTGCTGCGGCCGGACCAGCACGTGGCGGCCCGCTTCCGGCGGTTCGACGCGGCCCGGGTCGAGCGTGCCGTGGCCCATGCGCTCAGCCACGCCCTGGGGCAGAGGCGGGTGACGGCCTGATGCTGCTGACCTCGCCCCGGCTTCAGGATGCGGATGCGCTGTATGCAGCGCTGGTGGCGGCGCATGACGGGCTCGAGGAGGCGGCATCACGACGGCTCGACGCCGCGCTCGTGCTGCTGCTTGCGAACCATATCGGGGACGATGGGGTGGTGCACGACGCCATCCGGCTGGCACGGGAGAGTGCGCGATGACCATAAGCATGAGGGTGCCTGCCGAAGCCGGGCTGCGGGCGGGCTACATGACCGGGTTCGGGAACGGGTTCGAGACGGAGGCGCTTCCAGGGGCCCTGCCGATCGGGCGCAACTCGCCCCAGCGCTGCCCCTATGGGCTCTATGCGGAGCAGCTTTCCGGCAGCCCGTTCACGGCCCCGCGCACCACCAACGAGCGCAGCTGGCTCTACCGCATTCGGCCCACGGTGAAGCACTGGGGCCGGTTCCGCCGCGCCGACGACCGGCTCTGGCGCAGCGCGCCCTTGGTGGAGGTGGAGGTGCCGCCCGCGCCCGAGCGGTGGGATCCGCTGCCGTTTCCGGAGACGCCGACGAGCTTCATCGAAGGCATGACGACCATCACGGTGGGGGGCGACGTGGGCTCGCAGGCCGGGATGGCGGCGCATGTCTACCTGGCCACGCGGTCGATGGCGGACGAGTATTTCTACAATGCGGATGGGGAGCTGCTGATCGTGCCGCAGCAGGGGCGGCTGAGGCTGTGCACGGAGTTCGGGACCATCGAGCTCGAGCCGGGCGAGATCGCCGTGGTGCCGCGTGGCGTAAAGTTCCGGGCCGAGCTGCCCGGTGGGCCGGCGCGTGGGTATGTGTGCGAGAATTATGGTGGGGCGTTCACCTTGCCGGAGCGGGGGCCGATCGGCGCGAATTGCCTGGCGAACCCGCGGGATTTCATGACGCCCGTGGCGGCTTACGAGGACCGGGACGGGCCGGCGCAGATGACCGTCAAGTGGGGTGGCGCGCTCTGGGCTGCCGAGATCGGGCAGTCGCCGCTGGACGTGGTCGCGTGGCATGGCAATTACGCGCCATACAAGTACGATCTTCGGCGGTATTCGCCGGTGGGACCGGTGTTGTTCGACCATGCCGACCCGAGCATCTTTACCGTACTGACTGCACCGTCCGAGACACCCGGGACGGCGAACGTCGACTTCGTCTGCTTTCCGGATCGCTGGACGGTGGCCGAGGACACGTTTCGGCCGCCCTGGTACCACATGAACGTCATGAGCGAGTTCATGGGGCTGATCTACGGGAAGTACGATGCGAAGCCTACGGGCTTCGTGCCGGGCGGGTTCAGCCTGCACAACGGGATGCTGCCGCACGGGCCGGATGCGGAGGCATTCGAGCGGGCGAGTGCCGCAACGCTCGCGCCGCACAAGCTGGAGGGGACGATGGCGTTCATGTTCGAGAGTCGACACCTGCAGCGGCTGACGCGGTTCGCGGCCGAGGCGCCGCAGCGTCAGGACGGCTACCAGGATTGCTGGGGGCCGGTCGCGCGCCACTTCGACGCGAGCGGGTCCCGATGACGGGGTTGCACGCCATCGACCACACGCACGACCCGAGCTTGCAGAGCTGGGTGCCGGGGGCCAACGGGCACGCGGAATTTCCGATCCAGAACCTGCCCTTCGGCGTGTTCAGCCCGCTGGCCGGGGCACCGCGGGGCGGCATCGCGATCGGGGACTACATCCTCGACCTGCGCGAGCTGCATGCCGAAGACCTGCTGGACGAGGAGGCGCAGGCGGCGGTGCATTTGTGCATCGGGCCGACGCTGAACGGGTTCCTGGGCCTTGGCGCCGGGCCACGGCGGGCGCTGCGGGATGCGGTGAGCGCGCTGCTGCAGGAGGGGTCCGACGAGCGTACGCACCTGCTGCGTCTGGCGGCGGACTGCATAATGTACTTGCCGGCGCATATCGGGGACTACACGGATTTCTACGCCGGCATCCACCATGCGACGACGGTGGGCAAGCTGATGCGGCCGGACAACCCGTTGCTGCCGAACTACAAATGGGTGCCGATCGGGTATCACGGCAGGGCCAGCTCCGTGCGCGTGCCGGGCGAGGTGCGGCGTCCCAACGGGCAGCGGAAGCCCGCGAGCGAGACGGTGCCCACATTCGGGCCATGCCGAAACCTCGATTACGAACTGGAGCTCGGGATCTGGGTGGGGCCCGGGAACGCGCCGGGAGCGCCGATCCCGATCGGGGAAGCGGGGGGGCACATCGCAGGGTATTGCCTGCTGAACGACTGGTCGGCGCGGGACATCCAGGGTTGGGAATACCAGCCGCTGGGGCCGTTTCTGGCCAAGAGCTTCTGCACCACGATCAGCCCCTGGGTGGTGACGCCCGAGGCGCTGGCGCCGTTCCGCACGTCGCAGCCGGCGCGGCCGGAGGGGGATCCTGCGCCGCTCGACTACCTGCTGGATGGGGCGGACCAGGCGCAGGGGGCGCTCGACGTCTCGCTCGAGGTGCTGATCCTCACGCCTGGGATGCGGGCGCAGAAGCTGGCGCCGCACCGGCTCTCGGCGTCGTCGACGCTGGCGCTGTATTGGACCCCGGCGCAGCTGGTGGCGCACCATGCGAGCAACGGGTGCAACCTGAACCCGGGCGACCTGCTGGGGTCCGGCACGATCTCGGGGCCGGGGGCGGACGAGGCGGGGAGCCTGCTGGAGCTGACGCAGGGCGGGCGGGCGCCGATCACGCTGCCGTCGGGGGAGGAGCGGCGGTTCCTCGAGGATGGGGACGAGATCACGCTGCGGGCCGTAGCACGGCGAGACGGGGCGGCGCCGATTGGGTTCGGGTCGTGCCGGGGCGTGGTGGTGGGGGCAGTTTAATGGCGGTTCGTTACATTGGGCTGGTGGGTTTCAGCCACCCTACGGGGCAAGTTAGGGTGGGTGAAACCCACCACGGTCTGAAGACGTCAACCGGCAAGAGCTTGTAGCCGGTCCAACCCCTCCTCGCTACCCAGCAACGCGGCCAACTCGCCCCGGGTGAGGCTGTTCGTCTCCGCGGCGCTCAGCATCTCCGACACCTTGGCGACGGCCAGCAGCAGGTTCGGGTCGAAGGGGTCGCCCGGGCGCCGGGGGGGCGGCAGCATGGCGCGGTGGGCGGCGAAGAGCGCCGGGTCGGACAGCAGGCGCGGGATGGCTCGGGCGTGGGGCGTGGCGAAGCTTGGGGCGAGGGCACGGGCGTCGGTCAGAACGGTGGGGGGTGCGGCCTCCTCCGGGGTTTGGAGCAGGCCGAGGCGGCGGAGCGCGCGCCCGGCGCCGCGGCGGCCGGTGAGGGTGGCGAGGGGGATGGCGAGGCCGAGACCGAGCACGACCGGGGACATCCAGAGCAGCAGCGGCACGGACACCAGCCAGGACGCCAGCGCGAGCAGCGCGCCCATGGCCGTGTGGGGCCAATAGCGGCGCGCCACCTGGGCGAACGGCACCCGGCCGTCGTCGCGCACCTGGGGCTGCCAGCCGCCGTCTCGCCCGGCAAGGATACCGACCACGGCGGACGACTGGGACAGCATCGCGACCGGTGCCAGCAGCCCGGCAACGACCGTCTCGACCAGCACGGAGGCCAGCGAGCGGATGGCACCTCCGCAGCCCCGGCGCTCGTCGGCGCGGAGGAGCATCGCGAACCATGCAAGCAGCTTCGGGCCGAGCAGAACGGCCATGGTGCCGATGAACACATACATGGACCGCACGGGATCGATCGAGGGCCAGGCAGGGAACAGCGATCGGCCCTGCGGGAAGTATTCGGGCAGGATGAACCGGGCCTGCAGCGAGATGAGGATGCCCATGACCAGGAACAGAAGCCAGAGCGGGGCGGTCACGTAGCTGCCGATGCCCATGAGCAGGTGCAGTCGGCTGACCGGGTGGAGGCCGCGCGTGGGCAGCACGGCGATGTGCTGGAGGTTGCCCTGGCACCACCGGCGGTCCCGGATGGCGAGCTCGATGAGGCTGGGCGGGCTCTCCTCGAAGCTGCCGGCGAGCTCGGGCCGCATGACCACGCCCCAGCCGGCGCGGCGGAGCAGGGCGGCCTCGACGAAATCGTGGCTCAGGATCGTGCCGCCGAACGGCTTGCGGCCGGACAGGGTGGGCAGGCCAGCCGCCTCGGCGAAGGCCTGGGTGCGGATCATGGCATTATGGCCCCAGTAATTGCCGTCCGCGCCGGCCCACCAGGCGAGGCCGTGCGCGATCATGGGGCCATACACGCGCCCGGCGAATTGCTGCATGCGGGCGAACAGGGTCTGCCCGCCGACGATCACGGGGAGGGACTGCACGAGGCCCAGGGTCGGCTCGCGCGCCATGGCCCCGGCCAGGTGCAGGATGCATTCGCCCGTCATCAGGCTGTCGGCGTCCAGGATCATGAACTGCGGGTAGGCGCCACCCCAGCGGCGGACCCAGTCGGCGATGTTGCCGGCCTTCCGGTGCGTGTTGTGGGGGCGGCGGCGGTAGAACACGCGCTCCATGCCGGTGTGGCGGCGCAGCGCGAGCCACGCAGCTTCCTCGGCGATCCAGGCGTCGGGGTCCGTTGTGTCGCTGAGGATGAACACGTCGAACGTGTGCGAGGCGCCGAGGCGGACGAGCTCGGCGCGGATGGTGGCGAGGGCCGCCATGGTGCGGGCCGGGTCCTCGTTGTAGGCGGGCATCAGCAGGGCGGTGCGGGGCAGGGATGCCGGGTCTGGCAGCGGCGGCGCCTTCGGGCGGCTGAGCAGCACCACGAAGCCGGCGAGGCTGCTGAAGAGCGCGAGCGCGATCCAGGCGAAGAGGGTGACGAACACGACGAGGATGGCGGCCTCGAGCGTGGTGACGCCGTTCACGCCGAGTACCAGGTGCATCTCGCGGGCGGTGAACGCCGTGAGAAGGATGGCGGGGATGAACACCGCTGCCCGGCGCAGCGCCATGCCCGGAGGGCTGGCGGGGCGCTTCCTGCCGGGCGGCGCGGCGCGGAGATCCTGCTCCGGCATTGCCAGGGGAGCCTCGGGCGGGAGCGCCTCGATCGGAGCGAGGTCGGGCAAACGCGTCAGGCTGTCCAACGGAACGTCCAGGTCTCGGAGAGCGGGATGTCGCCCTGGACGAGGGTGGCGCGGAGGTCGGAGAGCTTGGCGTCGCCTGGCACCAGCTCGAAACTCATGCGCCAGCCGCCGATCTCGGGGTAGGGCGTCACGATGGTGTTCTGGACGGTGCCCTGGCTCGCGGAGGCCCGGATGTCGAGCTTCGTGTCGGGCGGCAGCGCGCGGAGGCGGTCACTTGCCATCTCCGCCACGAACACCCGGCCGGATGGGGTGGCGCCGGTGCGCGTGACGACGATACGGGCGAGATCGGAGCGGACGGGGGCCTCGTTGCACCAGTGCAGGCGGTAGGTGAAGCTGTGCTCCGTCTTTGCCAACAGCTTCTGCCGGGGCCGCCAGAAGGCGACGATGTTGTCGTTGACCTCGGACTTGGTCGGGATCTCGACGAGCTGCACCGCACCCTCGCCCCAGTCGCCGATCGGCTCCACCCAGAGGCTCGGGCGACGGTCGTAACGGGCCTCGAGATCCTGATAGTCCTCGAGGCGACGGGCACGCTGCATGAGGCCGAAGCCGCGGGGGCTCACGTCGGCGAAGGCGCTGACCTGCAAGGTGCGGGGGTTGGCCAGCGGGCGCCAGAGGGCCTCGCCGGCGCCGGTGAGGATCTGCAAGCCGTCGCTGTCGTGCGCGGCCAGCCGCCAGTCGTCGTGCGCGGCGCGGTTGGAGGGGTCGAAGAAAAACATCGAGGTTGCGGTGGCGATGCCGGGGCGCTCGATGTCCACCCGCGGAAAGAGGGTGAGCTCGCAGTCCATGACGGTGGCATCGCCGGGGCGCAGGGTGATGCGGAGCGCGGCGGCCGCACTCGGGCTGTCGATGAGGGTGGAGAGGACCATGGAGCGGGTGGAGGGGGAGGGGCGCTCGAGCCAGAAGGCGCGGAAGGCGGGGAACTCCTCGCCGCCCGGCTCCCCGGTGTTGAGCGCGAGGCCACGGGCGGACAGGCCATAGCCTTGTGCGCGGGCCACGGCGCGGAAGTAGCTGGCGCCCAGGAACACGGCGCACTCGTCGAACGCGTCCGGCCGGTTGATCGGCGTGTGGAGGCGGAGTCCCGCGAAGCCGAGGTCCGGTAGCCGTGGTAGGGCGCCGGTGTCGAACATGTCCGGGCGATAGGCCACCGGGGTGGCGCGGCCGTCCGCGACCTCGAACACGTCGACGCTCGGGCCGTAGAGGAAGCCGCGGTGGAAGAACTGGGCCTGGAACGGGGTGGGCTGGCCGCGCCAGAGGGCCTGGTTGGGGTCGAAGCGGATGGACCGCCAGGTGGGATAGTCGAGCTTGGCGAGCGGTGTGGGCAGCTGCGTGTCCGGTGCCTTGTAGGGGCCGGCCGCCATGGCGCGGGCGAGGTTGCGGACGGTTTGCGCATCGAAGGGCGTCGGCTCGAGTCCGGCGGCGGCGGCGGTCCCTACCCCTCGCGAGGTTGCGAGAAGTGCGGCGGCACTTCCGAGCAGGGTGCGGCGGTTCATCTTACAAGCAGCTCCGTTTCGGTCCGCCTACAAGTCCGGCAGCGCCGCCACGGTTGCATGTCGCAGTGCACTATGGCCCGAGGAGCTGCCCACCGTCGACGACGATCGCCTGGCCCGTCACCCAGCGGGCGCGGGCGGAAGCGAGGAAGAGAACCACGTCGGCCACCTCCTCGGGCGTGCCGTAGCGGCCGAAGGGTATCTGCGCGAGCGTCGCTTCGTAGAGCTTGGGGTCGTCGGTGCGGCGGCGCTCCCAGCTGCCGCCGGGAAACTCGATGGAGCCGGGAGCGACGGCGTTCACGCGGATGCCCCGGGCGGCGAGCATGCGCGCCTGGCTCGCGGTGTAGTGGATGCTGGCGGCCTTGATGGCGCCGTAGGCCGGGTTGCGCTTGCTGGCGCGGTGGGCGGAGATGGAGCTGACGTTCACGATGGCGGGCTCCGCGGCGTGCTCGAGGAAGGGGAGTGCCGCGGCGGTGGCGCGGACGATGGCCATGAGGTCCACGTTCACGGAGGCGGCCCAGCTCTCCTCGTCGTCCGCCCGGCCGAAGCCGGAGGCGTTGTTGACGAGGACGTTGAGGCCGCCGAGCGCGCGGGCTGCGTCCGGGATGAAGCGGGCGATGGCGTCGGGGTCGGCCAGGTCCGCTTGGGCGGCGTAGCAGACGGCGCCGGCCTGTTCGATGTCGTGCTTCGTGGCGAGCAGCGCTTCCTCCGTGCGGGCGCAGATGGCGACGGCCGCGCCCTCCCGGGCGAAGGCCAGCGCGGTGGCGCGGCCGATGCCGCGGCTGCCGCCCATGATGACGACGCGGCGGCCGGTGAAGTCGGTCATGGGCGAGGCTCCTGTTCGTGCGGCGACAGGATGCCCGATGGCACGCGCTGCGCCTACCCGAGCGGCGTGCTAGACGGCTCCGCATGGACACGAACCCTGCCCTGATCGCCCGAGGCCAGCCCGAGCAAGGAACCTGGCCGCTGCTCCGGCGGCTCTGGCACGAGCATGGGCGGCACCATCGCGGCCGGGTGGCGCTGGTGCTGGGGCTGAGCCTGCTCGTGGCCGGGATCACGGCGGCGTATCCGGTTGTGATCAACCGGGCGCTGAGCATGTTCGAGGCGCGGGACCAGCGGATCCTGTATCAGATCCCGGTGCTGGTCGTGGCGATCACGGCGGCCAAAGGGGCGGCGCAATATGCGCAGACGATGGCGATCCAGTCCCTGGTGCTGTTGCTGATCCGTGAGCTGCAAGGGCGGATGTTCGGACACCTGATGCGCGCCGACTTGGCGCAGGTGGAGCGGGAGGCGCCGGCGCAGCTGGCCGCGCGGTTCACCACGGATGCGACGATCATCCGCGAGGCGCTGACGCGGACGGTGAACGGGCTGCGGGATGCGGTGACCATCATCGGGCTGGTGGGTGCGATGGTCTATCTGGACTGGGTGCTGAGCCTGATGACGGCGGTGCTGTATCCCCTGGCGGCGCTGCCCATCCAGCGGCTGGGCAAGCGCATCCGGCGGGCCTCGGGCGGCATGCAGGAAACGCTGGGCGAGACTGCGGCGCTGCTGCACCAGAGCTTCGCGCAGGCGCGGACGGTGCGGGCCTATCGGCTCGAGGAGGCCGAGACGGCTCGGGCGGCGTCGGCGTTCCGGGAGCTGTATCGGGCGTTGATGCGGATGACGCGGAGCCGGGCGCGGTTGGACCCGCTGCTGGAAGTGCTGGGCGGCACGGCGGTGGCGGCGGTGATCGGGTTCGCGGGCTGGCGGGCGGCGCTGGGCGATGGCGGGATCGGCAATTTTGCCGGGTTCGTGAGCGCGCTGCTGCTGGCCGCCCAGCCGTTGCGGGCGCTGGGCTCGTTGAACGCTGCCTTGCAGGAGGGTTTGGCCGGGCTGTCGCGCGTGTTCCACGTCGTCGACGAGCAACCCGGCATCGTCGAGCGGCAAGGCGCCGGGGCACTGCCGCCGGGGCGGGGGCGGGTGCGGTTCGAGGACGTGGCGTTCGTCTATCCCGACGGGCGCATGGGGCTGCGCGGGCTGAGCTTCGAGGCGGCGCCCGGGGAGACGGTGGCGCTGGTGGGGCCGTCGGGCGCGGGCAAGAGCACGGCGTTGGCGCTGATCCCGCGGCTGCAGGATGTTTCGGGCGGGAGCATCCTGATCGATGGGGCGGACATCCGGAGCGTGACGGTGGGGAGCCTGCGGGACGCGATCGCCTATGTGGGGCAGGATGCGCTGCTGTTCGACGACAGCGTGGCGGCGAACATCCGCATGGGGCGGCCGGGGGCGACCGATGTCGAGGTGGAAGCGGCGGCGCATGCGGCCGCAGCGGACTTCGTGTGGGAGCTGCCGGAGGGTTTCGACACGGTGGTGGGGCCGGGCGGCGGGCGGCTTTCGGGCGGGCAGCGGCAGCGGCTGACGCTCGCGCGGGCGCTGCTGCGGAACCCTCGGATCTTGCTGCTGGACGAAGCGACGAGCGCGCTGGATGCCGAGAGCGAGGGCGCGGTCCAGGCGGCGCTGGCCCGGCTTCGCGCCGGGCGGACCACCATCGTGGTGGCGCACCGGCTGAGCACGGTGCGCGACGCGGACCGCGTGGTGGTGGTGGCCGACGGCGAGGCAGTAGAGCAGGGGCGGCATGCGGCGCTGATGGAGGCGGACGGGCTGTATGCGCGGCTGGTGCGGACGCAGCTGCTGGCGGGGTAGTGACGCCCTCTGCCCCTGGATCGCCACGCCTTCGGCTCGCGATGACGAACCCTACAGATACTTCGCCAGCGACAGGTCCTTCAGCCCGGCGATGAGCTGGTAGCTTGCCTGCAGGTGCGTCTGCAGCGTGGAGATGCGGGTGAGCACTTCGGCGAGGTCCACGTCCTCCGCGTTCGAGACCTGCTGGTTCAGGGCGGTCTGGGTGGCGGCCAGGGTGGTCTTGCGGGTGGCGAGGGTGGCCTGGATGTCGCCGAGCGTGCCTGTCTCGGTCGCCATGGCGCCGATCGCACCGTGCAGGCGGGTGCGGCTGTCGGCGGCGGTGGCTTCGGCGGCGGGGCCGGGGGTGAGGGTGGCGAGCGCGGCCAGGGCCCGCATGACGTCGCGCATGTAGGAGCCGGTGGTGGGGGCGTCGGACGTGGCTAGGGTGTTTCGGTTGGCGATGAGGCCGATCTGGACGCGCTGACCTTCACCGACCTCGATGGTGGGCGGGACGGTGCCGAGGGTGGTGGAGAAGGGCGCCGGGGCGGTGTCGCTCGCGAGCAGGGCGGCGCCGACGACGGCCGGGTCGGTGTCGGGGACGGGCGGGTTCGCCGTGTCCTGGCCGGCGAAGACGTAGGTGTCGCCGACCTTCGTGTTGAGCAGCTGCGCCACCTGCTGCAGCGCGAGCCTGGCGGAGCTGGCGATGCTGCCGGCCTCGGATACGCCGACTTGGTTGATGGCGTTGGTGCGAGCGTAGAACTCCTGCGCCACGGCGGCGATCTGCTTCAGGGCCGTCTGCGTCACGTCCAGGCGGCTCGCGGCGCGGTCGATGTTGTCCTGCCAGGTTTGGGTGCGGGCCATGGCGGGGCGCGCGTCGAGGCTCGTGCGGGCGGCGGGGCCGAGGCCGGCGAAGCTCTCTGCCACGCGGCCGGTGGATTGCTGGCGGAGGGCCATGTCGAGCTTCGTGCGCAGTTGGCTGCTGGCGTCGACCAGCGATCCGGGCAGGGTGGCGGCTTCGATCATCGGATGCTGTCCAGGAGCTGGGTCCACATCTGCTGCACGCTACTGATGACGCGGGCGTTGGCGCCGTAGCTGTTCTGGAGCCGGATCATTTCGGCCATCTCGCTGTCGACGGTCACGGCGGTGGTGGCGGAGAGCTTGGTCTGCAGGCTGTCGCGGATGCCGGTCTCGGTCTGGGCCTGGGTGGCGGCGCCCGAGGCTGCCGCGGCGTGGCGGCTGACGAGGTCGGCGGCCTGGCCGGCGAGGGTGCCGGCGCCGGTCGCGAGTGGACCCGTGAGCAGGGCATCGATGAGGGCGGTGGCGCCTGCCGGGCCGGCGGGGCCCGGGCCATCGCGAAGCATTCGGGGCGCGGCCTGAACGGCGGGGTCGACCGTGATGGTCTGGGCGGCACCGGTGGCCGGGAGGGGGAAGCCGGCCGGGTTTGTGAACAGGGTGAGGCCGGCGGCGGCGAAACCCGCGGCGAGATTGGTCGCGAAGCCGTCGAGGCTGGCCTGCAGCGCCGGCAGTGTTGTGTCGCGCAGCTCGACCGCCGCGCCGATGCGGCCGCCGAGCGGAGGGGCGGGCCGGCCGGCCACGAGCAGGGGTGGGGCGACGGCGCCGGGCCCGAGGCTCGAGGCGGCGACCGAGAGGGGATCGGAGCCGTCCGTGGGCAGCACGGTGCCGCCGCTCATGACGAGCGTCTGTCCGTTGGGCTGTGGCATGGCGCGGGCGCCGGCGAGCTCGGCCAGCGTGCGGAGCTGGGCGTCGCGCTTGTCCTCGAGGTCGGCGGTGCTTTCGTTGCGGTTGCGGGCGAGTGCGATCTGTGCGCCGAGGCGGCCGACGGTGGCGAGCGCCGCGTTGGCGCTGGCGAGGTCTGTGGCCAGGCCATCCTGCGCAGCCTGGCGGGCCGAGGTGATGGTGGCGCCCAGCGCGTTCACCCCTGCAGCGAGGTCCGCCGCGCGGGCCACGCCGGCACGCTGGCGGGTGGCGTTGGCCGGGTCGGAGCCGAGGGCGGAGAGGCTGTCGCGGAGGCGTCCGAGAAGGCTTGCCAGGTCCTGCCCGGCGCCGGGCGCGCCGGATGCCTCGTCGATGCTCGCGAGCGATGCCTGGCGTAGCGCCCCACCCGCGGCCCGGCCTGCGGCGCCGAGCAGGTCGGCCTGCAGCGCCTGATCGATACGGCGCTGGGCCGGACCGGTGCGGACGCCCATGCCCTGGTCCCCGGCGACGGCGGCCTCCACCGGCACCGTTTCCCGCACGTAGCCGGCCGTGTCCGCGTTCGCCACGTTCTGGGCGATGACGGAGAGGCGGCGTCCGATGCTGTCGAGGCCGCTCGAGGCTTGGGCGAGGGTGGCGTCGAGGCGCATCAGCGCCTCGCCTCAGGTGAAGGCCGGTGCACGGGTCAGCGCTTCATGTCGATGGTGGCCTGCAGCAGCTCGTCCGCGGTGGTGACGAGCTTGGTGTTGGCCGAGTAGGCGCGCTGGGCGACGATCAGCTTGGTGAATTCCTTTGCGATGTCCACGTTGCTGCCCTCGACGGCGCCGGCGACGAGGGTGCCGGCGCCGTTGATGCCGGACTGCACGGTCTGGGCGGCGCCGCTGTCGTTGGTGGCGGTGAAGGCCTGGCCGTTCTCGCGCTGCAGGGCGTCGGCGTTGGCGAAGGTGACGAGCGGCACGCGGGCGAGCACGCGGGACTGGCCGTTGTCGTAGTTCACGACCACGTCGCCGTTGGGCTTCATGGCCACGCCCGAGTAGCTGCCGGGGGCGACGCCGTCCTGCGTGAGGGCGCGGAGGCTGAAGGTGGTTCCGGCATATTGCGTGAGGCCGTCGGACTGTCCGAAATGGCCGAGCCCGAGGCTCAGCGCCTGTGGCCCGGCGCCGAAATCCGCCGTGAGCGAGAGCGTCGCGTTGCCCCCGGCCGTGAACGTGCTGCCGGCGACGCCGCCGGCGCCCACGACGCTGCCGACGGTGCCTTCTGGGGCGGCCGGGTCGCCGGCAGCGCCGAATTTGATGGTGGCGGTGCCGAGCGAGGGGCCGCCGCTGCCCTTCGTGATGTCGACGGACCAGGTGTTCGCCGCGGCTGGCGTCCAGGTGAGGTTGAGGGTCTGGCTGCGGCCGAGCGCGTCGATGATCGGGATCTGTGTGGCGATGGGCGTGCCGTCGGGCGAGGCCGGGAGGTTGGCGGCGAGCGTGGCCGAGGTGGTGGGCACCGGGCTGTAGCCCGCCTGGGCCACCTTGATGGGGGCGGTGCGGGTTTGGTCCAGCGTGCCGGCGGCGTCGGCGTTCCAGCCATTGAGGTAGTCGCCGCTGCTGTTGACGAGGTAGCCGTCCTTGTTCAGGGCGAAATCGCCGGCGCGGGTGTAGGCGGGGAGCGGGCGGAAGAGGGGTGTGCCCCGCGTGTCCCCGATCGGGCGGCTGACGGCGAAGAAGCCGGGGCCGGCGATGGCGAGGCTGAGGGGGTTGTCCGTCTGGGTCACGGTGCCCTGGACGGTGTTGACGTAGTCCGGGCGCGCGACGACGGCGCCGGGCTGGTTGGTGGTGGCGTTGCTGGTGGTCAGGTAGTCCTCGAAGCTGGTGTCGATGCGCTTGAAGCCGACGGTCTGGCTGTTGGCGACGTTGTCCCCGATGTTGCCGAAGGCGGCGGACTGGGCGGTGAGGCCGCTGATGGCGGTGTTCATGGCGCCGAAGAGCGACATGGCGTGTCTCCTGCTGGTTGCTGTGGATTGCAAAGGCAGGAAGCGTGCCAGCGTCCGGGGCCATGTCTGGCGCGGTTTCGCCGTCGAAGGACGAGGGGCGGGTGTTGCCGGGTGGGCCGGGTGCGCCCGGCAGGGTGTGCCGGGTGGGCGGCGGGAACCCTGGTGCGACGGGGATTTCGGCGTGGCCCGGCGCTTGCCATTGGTGGGGCATGGCCACGATCGATCTCTTGCCCTTGTTGTCGACCGCAATCGGCCAGGCTGTGCCGCCGCCCGGCGCCGGGGACGGGTTCGCCTTGGCGATGGACGAGGCCATGGGGGTCGGGCAGCCGGCCGGCGGCAGGCCGGATGGGCGTCCGTCGGATGTCACTCAGCCTGGCGTGCCGGCCCCGAGCGGTGGTCCGAGCGACATGGGCCGGGCGCCCGGCGCGGAGGTCGCGGTGCGGCCGGTCCGGGGCGTGGCGCGGGGGAGGGTGGAGCAGGGGGATGCGGAGGAGGCAGGCCCGGCCATGCCGCGCCCGGTCGAAGCGGTGGAGGATGGATCGGGCACCGACGATCGGGGCGCGCTGGTGCTGCCGCAACCGCTCCCCGTGCCGACAGCCGCGCCGGAGGCCGTGGTCGTGGGCGGAGTGGCGGCCTGGCCGAATGGCGTTCGGCCTTCGTCCGAGGGGCTTGGAGAGGAGGATGCCGGCCAGCGCGAGGGGTGGCCCGGCGTGCGCCGGGTGCGGCCGGGTGAACGTGCGGGTGCTCCGGCGGCAATGCCACCGGATGCCGGGCGGGGGACGGCGGAGCCGGTCGTTGCTGCGACCATGGTCCATGGCGAGAAGCCGGAGAGTGCCGCTGACGCAATCGGGGGGGCGCCACCCGATCCCCATGCGGGTCGGCCTCCGGGGGTGAAGCCAGCCGAGTTGGGGGACGTGTCGGGGGCTGATGCGCCTGCTTTGGTGGAGCCTGCTCCGGTGGGCCCCTCCCCCGGCCCCGGCCCCAAGGTGAGGGGGGACGAGCGGGCGTTCGCAGCGGGTGCGCCGGCGTTGGATGTTTCTGGCTCGGCGGGCGCCGAGCCTGGGTTGGCTCCGGGGGGCGAACGGCGGGACGGTTTGGCGGGCCAGCCGATCCCGGCCGTGCATGCGCCGGCGTTGCCGGTGGCGTCCGAGGCGGAGCCTTCGAGCCCGGCGCGCGCACCGCCCATGCGGCAGGTCGAGGCGGCGGTGGTCCAGCTCGTGCGGGGGCAGGGTGGGGACACGCTGACGATCCGGCTCGACCCGGGGGGGCTCGGGCGGGTGCAGGTGCGGATCGACCGGGCTGACGGGGCGCCGCGTGTGGTGGTGGCGGTGGAGCGGGCGGACACGCTGATGACGCTGTCGCGCGACCAGCCGCAGCTGGAGCGGGCGCTGGATGCTGCGGGGGTGGCGCGGGAGGGGCGGGTGGTCGCGTTCTCGCTGGGGCTGCCGGACGCGCCTTCACCCGCCCCGGCAGCAGCCCCGATCGGCCCAGGCCCAGGCCCAGACCCAGGCCCAGGCCCAGGCCCAGGCCTAGGCCAAGGTCCAAGCAGGGCGCTGCCGGATGCGGGCCCGGGCGGGTCGGCTACCGGGGCGCCGGAGGCCGGGCCTGGCAGCGGGTCTGGCGCCACCCCGGGGGGTGGACAGGGCAGCGGCGGTTCAGGGCACGGCGCGGACGCGCGGCGGGGACCGTGGCGGGCGGCATCGTGGGCCGAGGACGGCCCGGGCACCGGCGAGGCGCCACGGTGGCGGCGGGCCGGCATCGACATCATGGCATGACGGAGAGCAGACGATGACCACGACCATTGCGCCTACGAGCCCCACGGCGACCGCAGCAACGGGGGCGGGAAGCTCTGGCAAGGCGCTGGGTTCGCTCGCAGGAAACTTCAACGATTTTTTGAAGCTGCTGATGGTGCAGCTGCAGAACCAGGATCCCTCGAGCCCGATGGACACGAACCAGTTCACGTCCCAGCTCGTGCAGTATTCGAGCGTGGAGCAGCAGATCAACATGAACTCGAACCTGACGAAGCTGCTGGGAGCGACGCAAGACGGGGCGCTGCTGCAGGGCTCGTCGATGGTGGGGCAGGATGTGGCGCTCTCGGGCGACATGGTGCCGTTGCAGGGCGGTTCGGCGCGGGTGCGGTTCACGGCGGCGAAGGCCGGGCTGGTGAACATCGACGTGCAGAACGAGGCGGGGACGACGGTGCGGCGGGTGGAGGTGGCGGCACAGGCAGGGGCGAACGAGTTCACGTGGGACGGGATGGACCAGACCGGGCGGGGCAAGCCGGACGGGGCCTACCATGTCGCGGTGCACGGCGCGGATGGGGCGCCGCTGGCGGTGGAGCCGCATGGCCGGGTGACGGGCGTGCAACGGTCGGGCGGCGCGCTGACGGTGATGTTGGGCCTGGCGAGCGTGAAGCTGTCGGAGGTGCAGTCGGTGGCGCGCTAGGGCGCGGTCTGGCCGAACCGGCTGGCCAAACTTGCTTGCCAAACTGGCTGGCGAAACTGGCTAGCCTCACTGGGCGGTCGGCAGTTCCTGCCGCCTCGTTAACTCCTTTGTAAGCCGGGCTGCCCCAGAAGGGGAGCATGGCGAGCATCCAAAACGGGGCGGACGCATTGATGGGCAACCCGGTCGTGGCGGGGTTGCGCAGCCTGGGGGCTGCGAAGCTGGCTGCTTTGGCTGTGGTGGCGATGCTGTCTCTCGGGTTGGTCGGCATGCTGGCGCTGCGCGGGGGTGCGGCGCCGATGGCGCTGCTCTATGCCGACCTGGACCTGCGCGAGGCGGGCCAGGTGGTCGATCAGCTGGACCGGGCGCGGATCCCGCATGCGCTGGAGGGGGGCGGCACGCGCGTCCTGGTGCCGCTCGAGCAGGTGGCGCGGGCGCGGATGTTGCTGGCCAAGGAGGGGCTGCCGTCGGGCGGGTCCATCGGATACGAGATCTTCGACCGGTCGGACGGGCTGACGGCGAGCCCGTTCCAGCAGGGCATCAGCCAGACGCGGGCGCTGGAGGGGGAGCTGTCGCGGACCATCCGCACGCTGCAGGGGGTGCGGACGGTGCGGGTGCACCTGGTGCTGCCGAAGCGGGAGCCGTTCGCGCGGGACCGGGTTGAGGCGCAAGCGAGCGTGGTGCTGGGCATGCAGGGTGCGGCGCGGCTGGACCGGGATGGCCTGCAGGCGGTGCTGAACCTGATCGCGGCGGCGGTGCCCGGCTTGAAGCCGCAGAACATCGCGGTGGTGGATAGCCGGGGCAACCTGCTGGCGCGTGCCGGGCAGCCCACGGGAGCCGGGGCGGGGGGGATGGCGGCGGCGCAGAGTGCGGACGAGATGCGGCGGGCGGCCGAGCTGCGGCTGAGCCGCGCCGTGGAGGAGATGCTGGAGCGCAGCCTGGGCGCAGGCCGGGTGCGGGCCGAGGCGGCGGTGGAGTTCGACTACGACCAGGTGCGCGAAACGCAGGAGCGGTTCGACCCGGACGGCCAGGTGGTGCGAAGCCAGCAGACGGTGAGCGGGAGCAGCCGCAACAGCGAAGCGGCGCCGAACGTGTCGGTGCAGAACAACCTGCCGAACGCGGAGCCCACGAAGGAGGGCGCGGGCAGCCAGGAGCAGAAGAACGAGGAGACGACCAACTACGAGATCGGCAAGACCGTGCGGACCGTGGTGCGGGAGCAGCCGCAGCTGAAGCGGCTGAGCCTGGCGGTGATGGTCGATGGAGTGGTGTCGCCGGGGCCGGACGGCAAGGCCGCGTGGGCGCCGCGGGGGGCGGAGGAGCTGGCGCGGATCGGGGCGCTGGTGCGGAGCGCGGTGGGGTTCGACGAGAAGCGGGGGGACCGGGTGGAGGTGGTGAGCATGCGGTTCACCGGGGGCGAGGAGCCCGTGGAGGCGTTACCGCTGCCGGTGTGGGCGCAGTTCGACAAGGCGGACCTGGTGCGGCTGGTGGAGGGTTTGCTCCTGGCGCTGGTGGTCGTGGTGTGCCTTGCCTTCGTGCTGCGGCCGATGGTGCTGCGGCTTGCCGTCGCGCGTCCGTTGCTGGCGGGCGCCGGGGCACCGGGGCCTGGCCTTGTCGGCGGGAGCGAGGCGGCGGCGCTGGCCGGAGCGGGTGGCGCGCCGGGCGAGGGTGGGGCGGCCGGGCCGTTGGCCGCTGGGGCTGCGGGGCTGCTGGCAGGCCCGGCGAGTGCGCAGAGCGAGATGGTGCGGCTGGCGAACGTGGAGGGCGAGCTGCGGATGGCGTCGTTGCGGGAGGTGGCGGCGCTGGTGGACGCGCATCCTGAAGAGAGCCTCACGCTGATCCGCGGCTGGCTGGGCGCGGACGAGGGGGAGCCATGAGCCGGGGTGGACGGCGATGCCGATGAAGCAGGAATACGGCCAGCTGAGCGGACGGGACAAGGCGGCGATCCTGATGCTGGCGATCGGGCAGGAGGCCTCGGCGCGGCTGCTGGGACGGATGCACGAGGACGAGCTACGGGACGTGTCGCTCGCCATCGCACGGCTAGGCAGCGTACACGCGTCCTTGGTGGAGGGAGTGTGCGCGGAGTTCAGCCGCGGCCTCGGCAATTCGGGTGCGCTGGTCGGCAGCTACGAAACCACCGAGCGCATGCTGCTGGCGGCCCTGCCGAAGGATCGGGCGACGCAGATCATGGAAGAGATCCGCGGGCCGGCCGGGCGGACGATGTGGGACAAGCTGGGCAACGTGAACGAGGCGGTGCTCGCGAGCTACCTGAAGAACGAATATCCGCAGACCGTCGCGGTGGTGCTGAGCAAGATCAAGCCGGACCATGCCGGGCGCGTTTTGGCGCTGCTGCCCGAGGGGTTCGCGATCGAGGCGGTGATGCGGATGCTCCGGATGGAGAGCGTGCAGCGCGAGGTGCTCGACGGGGTGGAGCGGACGCTGCGGACGGAGTTCATGAGCAACGTGGCCCGCGCAAGCCGGCGGGACAGCCACGAGCTGATGGCCGAGATCTTCAACAGCCTGGACCGGCAGACGGAGAGCCGGTTCGTGAGTGCGCTCGAGGAGCGGAACCGGGAGGCGGCGGAGCGGATCAAGGCGCTGATGTTCACCTTCGAGGACTTGAAGCGGCTGACGGCGGCCGACATCGGCGTGCTGCTGCGCCAGGTGGAGAAGGACAAGCTGCCGCTGGCGCTGAAGGGGGCGAGCGAGCCGGTTCGGGCGCTGTTCTTCGCGAACCTCAGCGAGCGGGCCGGGCGGATGCTGCAGGACGACATGGCCGGGCTCGGGCCCGTGAAGCTGAAGGACGTGGACGAGGCACAGGCGGGGATCGTGGTGCTAGCCAAGCAGCTGGCGGGCCGCGGCGAGATCGAGCTGGGCGAGTCGGGCGGCGACGAGATGGTGGAGTAGGCGATGGAGGCGTTCACCTACGAGCAGGAGTTCGTGGCGCGTCCGGACGCGTTCGGCATCCTGTATGCGGAGGATTTCGGCGTGTCGCTCGAGGTGCCGCCGCGCGCGCCGCCTCCGCCACCGCCGGTGCGGACGCTGATGCAGGCGGACGTGGACGCGGCATGCATCCAGGCCGTGGCGGCAGCGCAGCTGGCATGGGAGCGGGAGGCGGCCGCGGAGGCTGGCGCGGCGCTGTCCTCGATCGGCGCTGGACTGCAGGCGATGCGGGCCGAGGCGGAGGCGGGCGCGGCCGAGATGGCGGAGACGCTGGCGCGGACGGTGCTGGCGCAGCTGCAGGCGATGCTGCCCGCGCTGTGCCAGACGCATGGGGACCGGGAGGTGCAGGCGATGACGCGGCACCTCGTCCGTCTCCTGGCGCGGGAGGCGCGGGTGGTGGTGCGGGTGCATGCGGGCCTGGTGGACGCGCTCCAGTCGGCGCTGGCGACGGAGGCCGAGGCGGTGTCGGACACGCTCACCATCGAGGTGCGCCCGGCGAACCTGCCAGCGGGCGACGTGCGGGTGAGCTGGCAGGATGGTGGGCTGCGGCACGACACGGCTGCCGTGCGGGCCACGCTGGCCGAGCACCTCGCCCAGCTCGGGCTGGGGCCGCTCGAGACGGATCAACAGCAGACCACGGGAGTGCTCGACCATGCCCTCTAGCCTCGACCTTGCCGAGTTGCCCGGCGCGCAACCCTCGCCCGAGGCGGCGGCCGACGATGCGGGGGAGGGGCGGTCTCGAAGCCTGGACGCGGTCTACGACATCCCCGTCACGGTCAGCGCCGTGCTGGGCAATGCCACGATGCAGGTGAGCCAATTGCTGAAGCTCGGCCGCGGTGCGGTGGTGGAGCTGGACCGCAAGCTGGGCGAGGCGATCGACATCTACGTCAACAACCGGCTGGTGGCGCGCGGCGAGGTGGTGATGGTGGACGAGACGCGGCTCGGCGTGACGATGACCGAGATCATCAAGGGGGACCGGGCCTGATGCGGGTGCTGATCCTGGGCTCGCTATCGGGCCCGCTGGGGCAGGCGGCCGGGATCGCGCGGGCGCGGGGGGCGGTGCTGCTGCAGGCAGACGATTCTCGGGCGGCGCTGGCCCATCTGCGCGCCGATGCGCGGACGGATCTGGTGCTGGTGGAGCTGCCGCACGATTTGGGTGCGCTCGTGCGGGCGCTGGCCGCCGAGCGGCTGGGCGTGTCCGTGGTGGCGTGCGGGGTGGACCCCTCCCCCGAGGCGGCGGCGGCGGCCATCCGGGCCGGGGCGCGCGAGTTCCTGCCGCTGCCGCCCGACCCGGACCTGATCGCGGCGATATTGGAGGCGGCGTCGGGCGACGGGCATGCGCTGGTGGCGCGGGACCCGGTGATGCTGGCTACGGTCCGGCGGGCGGAGCAGGTGGCGGCGTCCGAGGCGAGCATCCTGATCACCGGGGAGAGCGGGACGGGCAAGGAGGTGCTGGCGCGGCACATCCACCGGCGGTCGCGCCGGGCCGGGGGGCCATTCGTGGCGCTGAACTGTGCCGCGATCCCGGAGGCGCTGCTGGAGAGCGAGCTGTTCGGGCACGAGAAGGGGGCGTTCAGCGGGGCGATCGCGCGGCGCCTGGGCAAGTTCGAGGCCGCGCAGGGCGGCACGCTGCTGCTGGACGAGATCAGCGAGATGGACGTGCGGCTGCAGGCCAAGCTGCTCCGGGCGGTGCAGGAGCGGGAGATCGACCGGGTGGGCGGGACGGCGCCGGTGCGGATCGACGTGCGGATCCTGGCCACGAGCAACCGCGACCTGGCGGCCGAAGCTGCGGCGGGGCGGTTCCGGGAGGATCTTTACTTCCGGCTCAACGTGGTGGGCCTGCGCATCCCGCCGCTGCGGGAGCGGCCGGGCGACATCCCGGCGCTGGCGGACCATTACGCACGGCGCTTCGCCGAGGCGAACGGCGTGCCCTACCGGCCCGTGGGCGCCACCACGTTGCTGCGACTGCAGGGGCATGGGTGGCGCGGCAACGTGCGGGAGCTCGAAAACACGGTGCATCGCGCGGTGCTGCTAGCGCAGGGCCCCGAGATCGGGTCCGAGGCGGTGGAGCTGGCGCCGGGGCCCGGCGCGCCGGCCCCGGCGGCGGGCGGCATGGCCGGCTTCGTCGGGCGGACGGTGGACGAGGTGGAGCGGGAGCTGATCCTGGGGACGCTCGGGCATACGCTGGGCAACCGCACGCATGCAGCCGTCATTCTGGGTATCAGCATCCGGGCGCTGCGGAACAAGCTGCGGGACTATGCACAGGCTGGGATGGCCGTGACGCCGCCCGCCTCCGGCTTGTCGACCGGTGGCTTGTCGGCCGGTGGGTTGTTGTCTGGTGGGTTCTCGTCTGGCGGGTTCTCGTCTGGCGGGGTGGCCGCCTGATGCTGGGCGTGTGGCGCACCCGGGCGTTGCCGTGGCTGCCGGGCAGCGACGTGGGGCTGGCGCTCGGCGTCATTGCGCTACTTGCCGTGCTGGTGGTGCCGCTGCCGACGGTGCTGCTGGACCTCGGGCTCGCGCTGTCGGTCACGGCGTCGGTGCTCGTGTTGATGGTCTCGATCTTCCTCGCGCGGCCGCTCGACTTCACGAGCTTCCCCACGCTGCTGCTGCTGACGACCTTGCTGCGGCTGTCGCTGAACGTGGCCACCACGCGGCTGATCCTGAGCCATGGGCACGAGGGCCCGGCGGCGGCGGGGCACGTGGTGCAGGCATTCGGCGGGTTCCTGATGGGGGGCGACGTCGTGATCGGGGTGATCCTGTTCGCGATCCTGCTCGTGGTGAACTTCATGGTCATCACGAAGGGCTCGGGGCGGATTGCGGAGGTGGCGGCGCGTTTCAGCCTCGATGCGATGCCGGGCAAGCAGATGGCGATCGATGCGGACCTCGGCTCGGGGCTGATCAACGAGGCGACGGCGCGCGTGCGGCGGCGGGAGCTGGAGGAGGAGAGCGGGTTCTACGGCGCCATGGACGGTGCGGCGAAGTTCGTGCGCGGGGATGCGATCGCGGGGCTTCTGATCACGGTCATCAACATCTTCGGCGGGCTCGCGATCGGGCTCGTGCGGCACGGGATGGCGTTCTCGGATGCGGCGAGCACGTTCACGACGCTGACGGTGGGGGATGGGTTGGTGAGCCAGATCCCGGCGCTGCTGGTGAGCACGGCGGCGGGCATCGTGGTGACGAAGGGGGGCGTGGAGGGGCCGGCGGATGCGGCGCTGGTGCGGCAGCTGGGCGGAAGTGCGAAGCCGCTGATGATGGCGAGCGGGGCGGCGGCGGTGCTGGCGCTGATGCCGGGGCTTCCGGCGCTGCCATTCCTGGCGCTGGCGGGGCTGGCAGGCGGTGGCGCCTGGTTTCGGCATAAGAACCCGGTGGCCGTGGCGGAGGTGGCGCCACCCTCCGCGGCGGTGGAGGCGCCGATGGGGGAGGCGCTACGGATCGACAGCATCCGGCTCGAGCTCGGGTTCGGGCTGTTGGGCATGGCGGGGGGCGAGGCGCCTCGGCTGACGGAGCAGATCAAGGGGCTGCGGCGGAGCATCGCGGGCGAGATGGGGTTCGTGCTGCCGCAGGTTCGGATCCAGGACAACCTCGAGCTCGAGGCGGATTCCTACACGATCCGGCTGAAGGAGATCGAGGTGGGGCGGGGCGTGCTGCGGCCGATGCAGCTGCTGGCGATGGACCCGGGCGGCGGGCTGCCGGACCTGGTGGGGGAGAGGACGACGGAACCGGCCTTCGGGCTGCCTGCGCTGTGGATCGAGCCCGCGCTGCGGGAGGAGGCGACGGTGCGCGGCTGCACCGTGGTGGACCCGGCGAGCGTGCTGGCGACGCACCTGACGGAGCTGGTGCGGGACGGGATGGCCGAGCTGCTGAGCCATGCCGAGACGGCGAAGCTGCTCGAGGAGCTGCCGCGGGAGCACCAGAAGCTCGTGGCCGAGCTGATTCCCGCGCAGATCACCACCGGGGGCGTGCAGCGGGTGCTGCAGGCGCTGCTGGCGGAGCGGGTGAGCCTACGAGATTTGCCGACCATCCTCGAGGGCATCCACGAGGGCTGCGCGCTCGGCCTGCGCGCCATCCCGGCGCTGGCGGGGCATGTGCGGGTGCGGCTGGCGCGGCAGCTGTGTGACGCGAACACGGGGCCCGGTGGCTTCATGCCGCTGGTGACGCTGTCGCCGGCCTGGGAAGTGGCGTTCGCGGAAGCGGTGGTCGGGCCGCCGGAGGACCGGCAGTTGGCGATGGCGCCGACCCGGCTGGGCGAGTTCATGCAGGCGTTCCGGGCGGTGTTCGACCAGCCGGCGGCCGACGGAGCGGTGCTGCTGTGCTCGGGCGGGGTACGCCCGCACGTGCGGGCCATCGTGGAGCGGCTGCGGCCGTCCACCCCGGTGATGAGCCAGGCGGAGGTGCATCCACGCGCGCGGATCCGGACGGTGGGGACTGTCTGACCTGGCTCAGAACATGCGGTCGTAGACATGCGGCAGGACCTCCCTCATGCGCCGTGCCATCTGGTTCATGTAAGCCAGGTTGGGGCGTCCGGACCGGGCACGGACCTTGAGGGTGAAGTTCGGCGCCGAGGGGTCGAGCGAGAAGGTGACGAGGCCGATGCCGTGCAGCATCGACAGGGCCTCCAGGCGGCCGAGATCGTCCGCGGTGATGGTCTCGGGCATGGCGACGTAGGATTTGTGGGCGAAGAGGCAGTAGGCGGTGGCTTGGCCGAAGGCGACGATCGGCTGGTTCGGGTCCAGCTTGATCTCTGCGGCAACGATCTCGGTCTCGAACTTGATCGGGTCGGAGCTGAGCGGCTTGCGGACGCCGAGGACGTCGGGGGTGCCCCACTTGCCCCGGAGAGTGCTACCGCCGATGGGCTCGGCCACGTTCGCCTCGCCGATGCCGTCGGTAAGCCAAGCGGCGAATGATTTATAATAGGCCTCCTCGCCGACCGAGTGCTCCGGCTTCCTTGCGTCCGTCCGTGCCTCGGCCTGGTTCCGGGCCGTCGTTGCGGGAACGATGGGCGCTGGCAGCGTTTGTGCGATGATGTCCTGGGCCAGCGAAGGACGGTGCAGCGCGATGCCAGAAAAACCGAGCGCGCTATTGCGGAAGTCGATCAGCGGTGGATGAGGCTGTTTGGATTGTATATAATCGTTCAAGTCGGATCGGTAGCCGCCTAGAGCGCCGTGTGCGATGTGATTAGGGCTGAACGTCCGCGATTTTTTGTACGACATTGCCCTCGTCTCTCAATCAGTAGACTAGTCATAGTGGACCAGTCTTGGATGTATGCAATCGTGATTGGACGATATAAGGCGAAACTTGACCCAAGGCGTTGCTGCACGGCGCTTTGCAGTCTTTGGTTGTGAGCCAACGACCAGTGTGTGTCGAGATATTTGGATTGTTTAACCTGACTTTGCACATAAGCGGACGACTACACGCGACGACTTGGTATCAGTTCTGCTCCAGGGCCAGTTCCACCGTGATGCACACCGGGTTACGGCCGCGGACGAAGCGGCCGGCGGAGATGCGGCCGGTTGGGTCACCTACGGTGCCGTGGAGCGTGGCGATGCCGAGGCGGAGCTCGCCGAGGACGACGAGGAGCTCCACGCCGGGGCCTTGGACGGTGAAGGGCTCGCCGCCCGCCTGCAGGGTGCAGTGCATGGTGCTGCCGGGGCCGCAGCGGATGAGGGCGTTCGGCATGGCGTGCGCGGCGGCTAGGGCTTCGATGCCGAGGACCAGATCGTCGCCGGGCTGGAGGCGGGCGAGGAGGATCAAGGTTTTGCCGGGCCCAACAGGGTGAAGCCGGTGGGGTCGGGGGCGAGGCGGAAGAGGGCATCGGGAGCGCCCCAGGCATAGGCGGCGATGGGGCCCGCGAGGATGCTGAGTGCCGGGTCGAGGTGGCCGCCGAAGGGCGTGCCGTCCGGCGCGGCGAGGGTGCCGTGGACGTGGAGCGAGGGGCTGTCTTCACCCGTCGTCTCGAGGCCGGGGCCGAAGGTGCCGCTGCCGGTTGCGAACCAGATGGGGCCGAAGCGGTGCGGCGGGCCGTAGCTGATCCAGCGGGGTCCGGCCACCTGGCGTTGAGAGGTGTAGACGACAGCCTCGGAGAGGGCGCCGCCGAGCAGGAGCAGGGTGGCGGAGGGCCAGGCGATGGCGCCGAGCGCTTCGGCCACTGCTGCCAGAAGCGTGCGGCCGGGAGCGAGCTCGATGCGGGCGCGACGGGCCGTGCCGGGCACCGCGATCATGTCAGCACCAGGCCATCGGCCTCGAGGCGGGCGCGGATGTCCCGCTTGACGACTTTGCCGTAACCGGATTTGGGCAGCTCGGGCCAGACCACGGCGTGATGCGGGTGCTTGTAGCGGGCCAGGAACGGGGCGAGATGCGCGCGCAAATCCGGCAGATCGTGCCCCGGTGCCAGCACCAGCACGGCCACGCCCGCCTCGCCCCATTTCGCGTGCGGCAGACCCAGCACGCAGGCCTCGGCGATGGCGGGGTGGAGCAGTAGCGCCTCCTCGACCTCGCGTGGATACACGTTGCTGCCGCCGCTGATGAACATGTCGCTCTCGCGACCGGTGATCCAGAGGAAGCCGCGCGGGTCCATGTGCCCAAGGTCGCCGGTGTGGAACCAGCCGTGGCGGAGGGCGCGGGCGGTGGCCTCGGGATTGTCGTGGTAGCCGGCGAACACGGCGGGTCCGCGGACGACGATTTCGCCTGTCTCGCCGGACGCGCGGCGGACGCCGTCCGGGGCGAGGACGGCCACGTCCATGCCCGTGCGCGCGTGGCCGCAGCTGCCGATGGGAAGGGCCGGGTCGTCGTCCACGCCGTGCAGGCGGGGCGGCAGGACGGTGATGGCCCCAGTGACCTCGCCGAGGCCGAAATACTGCACGAGCACGGGGCCGAGGGTCTGGAGCGCATGGACCTGGTCGGCGCGATACATCGGGGCGCCGGCGTAGATGACGTAGCGCAGGCCATGCGGCGCGGCGGCTTCGTGCCGGGCGAGGGTGTTCAGGATGGTCGGCACAGTGAAGAGGTTCGTCACGCGGTGGCGCTCGATCAGGCGCCAGGCCTCGGCGGGGTCGAGCCGGTCGGACTCGGTCAGGATGCTTGCGGCCCCGGCGGCGACCTGTGTGAGGGCGTGCACGCCGGCGCCGTGGGAGAGGGGGGCGACGACGAGGGAGGCGTCCTGCTCCGTGGTGCCGGGCATGAGGTCGTTGAGGTGGTTGACGACCACGAAGCCCATCTGGCCGTGGGTGAGGATGCCCGCCTTCGGGCGGCCGGTAGTGCCGCTGGTGTAGAAGAACCAGGCGGGGTGGTCGGGCAGCACGTCCGCAGGGTGGTCCAGCGGTGCGTGGCCGTGGAGCGCCTCCCAGCCGGGGCCGAGGTCGAGCTCCAGACGGCAGGCCGGGTTGGCGTCGCGGGCGGCTTCGGCGTGGGCTTCGTAGCCGGGCTCGAACAGGTGGGTGGTGGCGCCGGAGGATTGGGCGAGCCAGGCGATCTCGGGCGGGGTGAGGCGCACGTTCGTGGGCACCCATGTGGCGCCGAGCATCCATGTGGCGAACATGCTCTCTACCAGGGCCGGGCCGTTGCGGCCGTGAACGAGGACGCGGTCGCCATGCCGCACCCCGGCGGCGCGCAGTCCGGCGGCGGCGCTCCGGACGTTGGCGGCAAGCTCGGACCAGGTCCAGGTGCGGTCGCCGCGGACGAGTCCGGGGCGGTCCGGGTGCCGTGTGGCGCTGTTCAGCAGGAGTGTGGCGAGGTTGGCGGCGGGGATCATGTGATCGCGGGGGCTCTGCCCTTCGAAGCCGGCGCGCGGCTCATCGCACGCGTTCGAGGATGCTCACGTAGTTGGCCACCGCGGCACCGCCCATGTTGAAGATGCCGGCCAGGTCGGCCTTGGGCAGCTGCATGGCCCCGGCCTCACCCGCGAGCTGCATGGCTGCGATGACGTGCATGGACACGCCCGTGGCGCCGACGGGGTGCCCCTTGGCCTTCAGGCCTCCGCTGCGGTTGACCGGGAGCGTTCCATTGGCCGCCGTCGTGCCGTCCAGCACCGCGCGGGCGCCCTGGCCGTTCGGCGCCAGGCCCATCGCCTCGTAGGCGAGGAGTTCCGCGATGGTGAAGCAGTCGTGCACCTCGGCAAAGGAGAGGTCCTGCAGGCCCACGCCGGCCTCCTCGTACGCCTGCGCCCAAGCGCGCGCGGCGCCCTCGAACTTGGTCGGGTCGCGGCGGGAGAGGGGCAGGTAGTCGTTCACGTGCACGGCGGCGCGGAAGCGGATGGCCTTGTTCATGGCGCGGGCCGTCTCCTCGTCCGTCAGGATCAGGGCGGCAGCGCCGTCGCTGACCAGCGAGCAATCCGTGCGCTTGAGGGGCGGGGCGACGTAGGGGTTCTTGTCGGACACGGTGCGGCAGAACTCGAAGCCGAGGTCGCGGCGCATCTGCGCATAGGGGTTGTCGACGCCGTTCTTGTGATTTTTCGCGGCGATGGCGGCCAGTGCGTCGGACTGGTCTCCATGGGCCTGGAAATAGCGCTCGGCGATGCGGCCGAACACGCCCGCGAACCCGGCCGGCACGTCGCCTTCCTCCTTGCGGTAGCAGGCGCCCAGCAGATTGTCGCCGACCTGGGCGTTGGGCAGGCCGGTCATCTTCTCGGCGCCGATGACGAGCGCGAAGCGGCCGCGGCCGGCGGCCAGGAAGTCCCGCGCGCCATGGATGGCGGCGGAGCCGGAGGCGCAGGCGTTCTCGTAGCGGGTGGCAGGCTTGAACCGCAGGGCGTCCACGCTCTGGAGGGCGAGCGAGCTCGGGAAGTCCTGGCGGGAGAAGCCATTGTTGAACAGGCCGACGAAGGTGCCGTCGATCTCGTCCGCCTCGATGCCGGCGTCGGCGATCGCGGCGCCTGCGACCTGGGCGATGAGGCCTTCCACGTCGAGTTCGTCGTGCTTGCCGAACACGGTGTGGGCCCAGCCTACGATGCATGCGGTCATTGGGAGGTTCCTCTTGCCTTCTCGGTGCGGCCGGGGTGTGGCCCCAGTCCGGTTCCGTGCGCTTTCCACGGAGTATAACCGAGGATCATCCGCTCGTCTCTGCCGTGGCGCTGAGGTCGAGGAAGGCGAGCAGCGCCTCGCGGAACGCTGGCAGGCTCTTGTAGGCGGCCATGGCGGGCGGCATCGCGCGCACGGCTTCGGCCAGGCGCGCGGCGGCGCCGGGCTGGGCGGCGATGCGGTGCAGCCCATAGCTGTGGACACGGATGGTAAACAGCACGAACCCGGCCGCAGGCAGGCGGCTCAGCGTCTGGCGCTCGACCCGCAGCCAGAGCCGGGTGCCGACATTGCCGGGGGTGATGGTCGGGTCGAGGCTCGTGCGATGCTTGCCCTCGAGCTGGAACAGGGCCGGGTCGTCGACGATGGACCAGTTCAACCGCTCCGCCAGCTTGCCGGGCTGCAGATGGCGCATGAAGCGGTCGACGGGCGCGGCCAGGCGATCCGCGTAGAGCGGGACCGGGCCATGGATGTCTGCCAGCGGCCGGCCGATCTTTTCGTGGAGCCGCCAGCGACTGGGCGCGCAGAGGATGGCAGCGCGCAGCACCGGTGCGCCGCCATCGGCCGAGATCAGGCAGAGGTCCTCCTGCACGAGCCGCCCGGCCAGCTCCAGCGGGTCATGGGCGGGTGCCTCGAGGTCCCATCGCTCCCCGGTCAGCCGGTTGTGCAGCACGCGGCCGTCGCGCCCGAAATGTGCGGGGTGGCGGGTGGTGAGGACGGCTACGACGCGGTCGAGGGTGTCCTGCCGGGCCTGGTCCGACCCGGGGGTCGCTGCGAACACGTCCTCCCGGTGCCGGTCGAGGAGCTCGCGGCGCTCCGCCATCTCGTCGGGGTAGCGGTCGTCGAGCTCGACCAGGTCCTCCGGGTGGCGTGGGACGAGGCCCATCGCCATGCGGTATGGCCCGGCTTCGAACGGCAGGTGCAGCGTCTCGGCCGGCAGCGCCGCCTGTCCATCCCTGCCTGCCACGGGGGTCAGTTCAGGTATTTGGCCGTGGCGCGGGCGGCCTCGCCGGTTTCCGTGGTGAGGTGGAGCCACTGGTCGACGTAGTGCTTCCACACGAGGTCACGCGGGAGCAGGTAAGCGAGCTCGCTGAAGTCGAAGGGCTGGTCGGGGTTGATGGCGCAGAGGCCGGGGCGGAGCTTCTGTTGAAGCCGGGCCTCGACGGCGTCGGTCATCATGACGTCGGCGCGGTTGGCCAAGATCTCGTCGAAGATGACGGCGTTGTTCGGGAACACCACCATCTCGGCCGACTTCACGTTGGCGCGGGCGAAGCGGTCGTTGGTGCCGCCGGGGTTGAAGATGACGCGTACGCCGGGCTGGTCGATCGCGGACAGGGTGGTGTAGCGGTCCTTGTCGGCGCAGCGGGCGATGGGGGCCTTGCCGGTGCGCATGACGGGGGCGGAGAACAGGGCCGTCTTGCTGCGCTCGAGGGTGACGGAGATGCCGCCCATGCCGATGTCGTATTTGCCGGCCTGGAGGTCTGCCATGAGTGTGGGCCAGGCCGTCGGGACGACCTCGAGCTTCACGCCCAGAGCGCGGGCGAGGCTTTCGGCGCGCTCTACGTCCAGGCCCTGGAAGGTGTCGGCCTCCTTGATGCTGAACGGCCGGTAGTCGCCGGTGAGGCCGACGCGGAGCGTGCCGCGGGCGAGGATGCCGTCGAGCACGACCTGCGCGTGGGCCGGGACGGAGGCCAGCAGGGCCAAGGCTAGGAGCAGGGCGCGCATGGGGATCACTCCTTATGGGTCGCGAGAGCGGCTTCGATGGCGTGGGCGAGGGCGAACAGGCGCGCGTCGCCCATGGTGGGGCCGGTCAGCATGAGGCCGGCCGGGGGCTCGCCGGCGCGGTGGCAGGGGAGGCTGATGCTGCAGCGGTCCAGGAAGTTGGCGAGCGACGGGTTGCGGAGCACGAGCGCGTTGACGCGGGTGTAGTCTTCGTCGCCCTTCAGGCTGTCGATGGTGGAGGGTGCGATGGGCGATGTGGGCATCGCCACGGCGTCGTAGGCCTCGGTGGCCTGGTCGAAAGCTGCGATGATGCGGCGGCGCTCGGCCTGGAGGGTGATGAACTGGCCGGCCGTTATGGACTGGCCACGCTCGATGCGCACGCGGACGCGGGGGTCGTACACCTCCGCCTGGTCGGCCAGGTATTCGCGGTGCCAGGCATGCGCCTCGGCCGCCGCGAAGCCGCCGCTGGCGTTGGCCCGGCCGATCTCGAGGAAGAGCGGCATGGGCAGGTGGGTGATGCGGACGCCGAGGGCGTCCAGCCGGTTCAGCGCGCGGCTGAAGGCGGCGGCGGTGGGCGTGTCGACGCCGTCCATGACGAGGGTGGCGGGCACGGCGAGGCGCAGGCCGCGGAGCGCCATCTCGGGCATGGGGCGGAGCGTTTGGCCGGCCAGGATGGCGTCGATGGCGGCGCAGCACTGCACGGTGCGGGCCAACGGGCCGATGCTGTCGAGCGTGGGGCTGAGCGGCAGGCAGCCCTCGAGCGGAACGCGGCGCTGGGTTGGTTTGTAGCCGACGATGCCGCAGAACGCGGCCGGCACGCGGCAGGAGCCGCCCGTGTCCGTGCCGAGCCCCATGAACGCCATGCCGTCGGCCACCGAGACGGCCGCACCCGAGGAGCTGCCGCCCGGGATGTGGCCGACCTCGCGCTCGTACGGGCTGCGGGGCGTTCCGAAATGCGGGTTGATGCCGAGGCCGGAGAAGGCGAACTCCGTCATGTTCGTGCGCCCCACCGGGACCAGCCCGGCGGCGAGCAGGCGCTGCACGACCACGGCATGGGCGGTGGCGGGCTTGGCCTTGGCCAGGACCTTGGATCCGGCGGCGGTGACCTCACCGGCGACGTCGAACAGGTCCTTCAGGCTGATCGGCAATCCGGCAAGTGGGCCCGGGGCGCGGCCCACGCGGCGCAGCGCGTCCATCGCGTCCGCACTCGCGCGTGCCTGATCGGCGTAGGTGCGCACGAAGACGCGGGCGCCCTCGCCGGCGGGGTCGGCGATGCGGTCCAGCGCCGCCTCCACCAGGTTTCGCGCGGTCGTGATGCCGCCTTCGAGCGCCGCGGAGGCTTGCTGGATCGTTTGCTGTCCGGTCATGGCGCGGAGGGTGACGCCAGGTTGACCCGAGGGCAAGCCCCGCCCGACAGTGCCCGCCTCTCGAAGGACCCCTTGCCATGAGCCTCGCCGACCGCCCCATCCTGCTTACCGGAGCCTCCGGCAACCTCGGGCGCAGCCTGGCCCCGGCGCTCGCCGCGCATGGCTGGCGGCTGCGGCTGACGGATGTGCAGCCGTTCCCGGACACGCTGCCGCCCGCCGCGACGTTCACGAAGGTGGACCTGAACGACGGCGTGGCGCTGATGGGCCTGGCCGAGGGGTGCGGCACCATCCTGCATTTCGGCGGCGTCTCGACCGACCGGCCGTTCGAGGAGGTGATAGGTCCGAACCTGCGCGGCCTCTACCATGTCTACGAGGCCGCCCGGCGGGAGGGCGCGCGGGTGATGTTCGCGAGCTCGAACCACAGCATCGGCTTCCATGAGCGCACGACGCCGCTGGATGCCGACTGCCAGTTCCGGCCGGACAGCTTCTATGGGCTGTCGAAGGCCTATGGCGAGCTGATGGGGCGGCTGTACTGGGACAAGCATGGTGTGGAGAACGTCAACGTGCGGATCGGCAGCTGCTTCCCGGCGCCCAACGACGCGCGGATGCTGGCGAGCTGGCTGAGCTTCGCGGACCTGGCGCGGCTGATGGCGTGCTGCGTGCGGGCGCCGGTGGTGGGGCACAGCGTGATATGGGGCGCGTCCGCCAACAGCCGCATGACGTGGTGGCGGCACGACCAGCGGGAGCGGCTGGGCTGGACGCCGGAGGACAGCGCCGACCCGTGGATCGGGCAGCTCTCGTCCTCGGTCAGCGGCAACGCGGTGCAGGAGCGCTACCAGGGCGGTGCCTATTGCACGAACGGCTACTCGCGAAGTGCGCCGTCGCCGGCCGGGCTGTTCGCGTGAGCGGGCAACACACGCCGGCATCCGTGGTCGAGAACATCCATGCCGTCGTCGCGATGGAGGAGGAGCAGGACCAGCAGCGAAGCCTCACGGACAAGATCGCGGACGGGATCGGAAGTTTTGCGGGCACGGTCACGTTCGTGCTGCTGCACCTGGCGTTCTTCGGGGCGTGGGCGGCGGCCAACCTCAAGCTGATCCCTGGGGTGGGCGCGTTCGACCCGTATCCGTTTCAGCTGCTGTGCATGTTGGTGTCGCTGGAGGGGGTGCTGCTGTCCACCTTCGTGCTGATCAAGCAGAATCGGATGGGCAAGCGGAGCGACCGGCGGAACCACCTGGACCTGCAGATCAACCTGCTGACGGAGAAGGAGGTCACGAAGGTGATCCAGATGCTGGAGGCGATCAGCGCGCATCTGGACATCAGGGAGGCAATCGATGCCGAGACGCGGGAGCTGGGGACGGAGACGGCGGTGCGGGAACTGGCGAACGAGCTGACGCGGTCGGTGCCGGACGAGGTCTAGGCCGCCATGCGCGCGGCCCCGAGGGTGGCCGTTGTGGGCGGGGGACCGGCCGGGCTGATGGCTGCGGAGGTGCTGGCGGCAGGCGGGGCGGCGGTGACGGTGTATGACCGGATGCCGAGCCTGGGCCGCAAGTTCCTGCTCGCGGGGCGGGGCGGGCTAAACCTCACTCATACGGAGGCGCTGCCGGGGTTCCTGGCGCGTTATGGGGCGGCGCAGGCGGCGTTGGTATCGCCGGTGGGGGCGTTCGGGCCGGACGCGCTTCGGGCGTGGTGTGCCGGGCTGGGCGAGCCGACGGTGGTAGGCAGCAGCGGGCGGGTGTTTCCGGCGAGCTGGAAGGCGTCCCCGCTGCTGCGGGCCTGGTTGCGGCGGCTGGCAGCGCAGGGGGTTCAGGTGCGGACGGGCCATCGCTGGGTGGGGTGGGACGGCGAGGCCCTGCGGTTCGAGGCGGCTTCCAGCCCGGTGCTGGAGGAGGCGGAGGCGGTGGTGCTGGCCCTGGGCGGCGCCTCGTGGCCGCGGATGGGGTCGGACGGGGCCTGGGTGCCTGCGCTGGAGGCGGCCGGGGTGGACGTGGCGGCCCTGGTGCCGGCCAATTGCGGGTTCGTGGTGGCGTGGTCGGACGTGATGCGGTCGCGTTACGCGGGGGCGCCACTGAAGCGGCTGGCGGTGCGGTTCGGGGAGCGGACGGTGCGGGGGGAGGCGGTGATCACCTCGTGGGGGATCGAGGGCGGTGCGCTCTACGCGCTGGGTGGCGCGGTGCGGGAGGCCGTGCAGGCGCGGGGGGAGGCGGTGCTGGAGTTCGACCTGCGGCCGGACCTCGATGAAGGAGCGCTGACGGCACGGCTGGGGGGCCCGGGCGTGTCGACGAGCAATGCGTTGCGCCGGGCCGGATTGGGGGAGGGGGCGGCAGCGCTGGTGCGCGAGGTGGGCGGCGCGGGACCGCTGGCTGCGCGGATCAAGCGGCTGCCATTGCGGGTGACGGGGCTGCCACCGATCGAGCGGGCGATCTCGTCGGCGGGGGGCGTGCGGTTCGGCGCGCTGGACGGCCCGATGCTGCGGGCACGGCCCGGCGTGTTCGTTGCGGGCGAGATGCTGGACTGGGAGGCGCCGACGGGCGGCTACCTGCTACAGGCCTGCTTCAGCACGGGGCGATCGGCTGGTGCGGCGGCGTTGGCTTGGATCGAAGGGCGCGGAGCTTGATGCGTGGCACCGGGTGTCGGAGCCGTGTGCTTCGCCCTGGCCCCTCTTCAGGATGGAGCGGGAGCGGCGGGGACCGGGTTATCGAACAAGGCCGGGTATTCGTAGCGGATGAAGCCGCTGTGGCGGGCAATCTTTTCGTAGAGGGCTCGGGCGGTGTGGTTGTGGTCCTGGGTCAGCCAATACAGGCGCGTGCTGCCATGCAGGGCTGCCTCGGCGGCGACGGCTTCGATCAGCGCCCGGCCGACGCCGCGACCGCGGGCTTCCGCCACGGTGAACAGGTCCTGGAGGTAACAGACCGGCGTCATGGTCCAGCCGCTCTCATGGAAAAGGTAGTGGGTGATGCCGAGGATGGTGCCGTGCTCGCGGGCGGCGAGGGCGTGCAGGACTTGGCCGGCCAGGATGCGCTGCCAGGTGCGATCGAACTGCGCGTCGGGAAGCGTGGTGTCATAGAACTTCAGGTAGTCGCGCCAAAGCTCCGTCCAGCGCGGGTGGTCGGCCTCGGTGAGGGGGCCGACTTCGATCAAGGGGCCTCGCCGCCCGTATCACGAGCGGCTTCACCGCCTTCGGGACCCCAGAAGATCATCCAGGTGCCGAAATCCGGACTCACGGCCTCGAAGCGGTGCTCCGTGCCGGCGGGGACGAAGAGAACGTCACCGGGCTGCACGGCGACGCGTTCCTCACCGCGGACCGGGATGCTGCCCTCGTCGGTGAACGGGACACCCTCCTCCGCGCGGACGAACATCGCGGTGCCGATCGCGACGACATAGAGCTCGTCGCGGTCATGCGGGACCTGCGGGTCCGTGGCCTCGGGCGATACGCGCTGCGGCGCATACCAGCGGAGCTCGAGCGAGCCGTGGGCGAGCAGCTTGGCAGACAGGTGGCCGACCTGGATCGGCGTGCGCCGGCCGTCGTCGGGTGTCACGAGCAGTCGGCCCAGGGCGGGCAGGATGGGAGGAAGGTCAGCGACGTCCAAGGCCAGCTCCAATACGTCGTTCAGACCCGGTTTTGGGTAGATCTAGTAAGATGGGTCGAATGTCGAGTTGCCAAGGGTCAAGCCTCCGCCGGCGTGCCGTCGAGTTGCAATACTGGTCCCGCCAAATAGAGGCTGCCGGCCACGAGCACGCGGGCCGGGGGGCCGCCCGCAGCCGCAATCTGGGTGATGGCGTCGTGCACGGTGGGGCCCGGGCGGGCGAGGCCGCCGGAAGCCGCCACCACGGCTTCGATCGGCAGGGCGGAGTGCTGGTTGGCTTCCTGCACGGCCCAGACGCTGGCGGCGCGGGTCAGGAGGGGTCGGAGGAATTCGGCCACGTCCTTGGCCTGTTTCATGCCGATGACGAGGTGGGTGGGGCGGGGGGCCCACGTGTCGAGCTGTTGCGCGAGCGCCACGCCGGCGCCGGGGTTGTGTGCGCCATCCAGCCACAGCTCCCAGCCAGGCGGCAGCAGGGACGCGAGCCGGCCGTGCAGGCGTTGCAGGCGGGCGGGCCAGCGCGCGTCCGCGAGGCTTTGCCAAATGGCAGGCCGTCTCGCGGCGCGGAGTGTGGCGACGGCGATGCCGGCGTTGTCGACCTGGTGCTGGCCGGGGAGGCCGGGACGGGGCAGGTCGAGCGAGCCGGCCGCGTCGGTGTAGCGCAGCCCGTCGCCGTGGGGCTCGATGGTCCAGTCGCGGAAACGGCGGAGCAGGGGAGCGCCGACGCTCGCGGCGCATGCCTCGAGCACGGCCAGGGCCTCCGGGGGCTGCTCGCCGGTGATGACTGGGATACCGGGCTTCATGATGCCCGCCTTCTCGGCCGCGATCAGGGCGAGCGTGTCGCCGAGGAGGTCGCGGTGGTCGAGCGAGATGCTGGTGATGGCGCAGGCTTCGGGCCGGTCGATGACGTTGGTGGCGTCGCCGCGGCCGCCGAGGCCGACCTCGAGGATGCAGAGGTCGGCAGGCGTTGCCGCGAAGAGGTGGAAGGCGACGGCGGTGATGACCTCGAAGACGGTGATGGGCGCGCCGTCGTTCACGCGCTCGACGTGCTCGAAGGCGTCGGCCAGCACGGTGTCGGACACGATGCGGCCGGCGACGCGGAAGCGCTCGTTGAAGCGGATGAGGTGGGGTGAGGTGTAGACATGGACGCGCTGCCCGGCGGCCTCGGCCCCCCCGCCTTCGGCCCCCCCGCCTTCGGCCCCCCCGCCTTCAACCATCGCGCGGAGCATGGCGCAGGTGCTGCCCTTGCCGTTGGTGCCGGCGACGTGGAGGACGGGAGGCAGGCGGTGCTCGGGGTGGCCGAGGTCGGCCAGCAGGCGGCGCAGGCGGTCGAGGCTGAGGTCGATCAGGCGCGGATGGAGCGCGTGGAGGCGCTCGACGACCGGCTCGATGCGGCCCGTGTCGAGGTTGGCGAGCTGGTTCATGCCGCCAGCGCGGCTTGCGGGGCGAGAAGGCCCATGAGGCGGGCGAGCGTGGCGTTCATCTCGCCGCGGGGCACGACCATGTCGAGGATGCCGTGCTCGAGCAGGTATTCGGCGCGCTGGAAGCCTTCGGGCAGGGTCTCACGAACCGTCTGCTCGATGACGCGGGCGCCGGCGAAGCCGATGAGGGCGCCGGGCTCGGCGATCTGGATGTCGCCCAGCATGGCGAAGCTGGCCGTGACGCCGCCCGTGGTCGGGTCCGTCAGCACCGTGATCACGGGCAGCCCGGCGTCCTTCACGAGGCGGGTGGCGATGGTGGTGCGGGGCATCTGCATGAGGCTGATGGCGCCCTCCTGCATGCGGGCGCCGCCGCTGGCGGTGAAGACGATGAGTGGGGCCTGCTGCAGCACGGCGAGGCGGGCGGCGGACACGATAGCCTCGCCAACGGCGGCGCCCATGGAGCCGCCCATGAACTCGAAGGCCATGGCGACCACCACGGCGCGGTGGCCGCCGATGGGGCCGTGGGCGACGAGCACGGCGTCCTCCAGACCGGTCTTCTCGCGGGCGTCGCGGAGGCGGTCGGCGTACTTTTTCTGGTCCCGGAAGCGCAGCGGGTCCTGCGGGGCGCGGGGTAGCTCGATGCGGGTGAAGCTGGGTGGCGACCCTTCATCGAACGTCCAGGCCAGGCGCTCGGCGGCGGTCGGGCGCATGTGATGGCCGCAGTTCGGGCACACCTTCATGGTGCGCTCCAGGTCCTTGGCGAACAGCATCTGCTGGCAGCTCGGGCATTGCTGCCAGAGGTTGTCCGGCACCTCCCGACGGCCGAGGAGGGTGCGGATCTTGGGCCGGACGTATTCGGCGAGCCAGCTCATGCGGCCTGTTGCCTCCTGGCGGCGCGGACGCCTTCGGCGAGGGCGCGGACCTGGGTCAGCACGCGCTCGGCGGTGTCGGGCGCGGGGCGGCCCTCGGCGTCGAGGCTGGCGGCCAGCGTGTCGACCAGGGCGGTGCCGACCACGGCGGCGTCTGCCACGCGGGCGGCCTCGGCGGCCTGGGCGGGGGTGCGGATGCCAAAGCCGATGGCGACGGGCAGCTTGGTCACGGCGCGGATGCGGGGCAGGGCCTGGGCGAGGCTGTCGGCGCTGGCGCTGCGCGTGCCGGTGATGCCGGTGATGCTGACGTAGTACACGAAGCCGGAGCTGCCCTCGAGCACGAGCGGCAGGCGGGCGTTGTCCGTGGTGGGGGCGACGAGGCGGATGATGTCGATGCCGTGCGAGGTGGCGTGCGGCAGCAGCATGGACGCCTCCTCCGTGGGGAGGTCGACGACGATGAGGCCGTCGACGCCCGCCTCGGCCGCTTCGGCGCAGAAGCGCTCGGGGCCGAAGGAGGCGATGGGGTTCAGGTAGCCCATGAGGATGACGGGGGTGTGCGCGTCGGCCTCGCGGAAGGCGCGAATGAGGTCGAGCACGCCGGCCAGGGTGGCGCCGGCGCGGAGGCCGCGGAGGGCGGCGGCCTGGATGGCGGGGCCGTCGGCCATCGGGTCCGTGAAGGGCATGCCGACCTCGAGCAGGTCGGCGCCCGCGCCGGGTAGGCCGCGGAGGATGGCGAGGCTTGTCGAACGGTCCGGGTCGAAGGCCTGAAGGTAGGTCACGAGGGCGGCGCGGCCCTCGGCGCGGAGCTGCTCGAAGCGGGCGTGGATGCGGCTCACAGCTTGACGCCGAGGTGTTCGGCTACGGTGAAGATGTCCTTGTCGCCGCGGCCGCACATGTTCATCACGAGCAGGCCGTCCTTGCCGAGCGCGGGGGCCAGGTGGCGGACGTGGGCCAGCGCGTGCGCGGGCTCGAGGGCCGGGATGATGCCTTCGGTGCGGGTGCAGAGCTGGAAGGCGTCGAGCGCCTCCTGGTCCGTGGCGGACACGTATTCCACGCGGCCGATCTCGTGCAGCCAGGAGTGCTCCGGCCCGATCCCCGGGTAGTCCAGCCCGGCGCTGATGCTGTGCGCCTCGGAGATCTGGCCGTCCGCGTCCTGCAGGAGGTAGGTGCGGTTGCCGTGCAGGATGCCGGGGCGGCCGCGGCTGAGGGAGGCGGCGTGGGCCTCCGTGTCCAGACCGTGGCCGGCGGCCTCCACGCCAACCAGGCGGACCTGCTCGTCGTCCAGGAAAGGGTGGAACAGGCCCATGGCGTTGCTGCCGCCGCCGATGGCCGCCACCACCGCGTCCGGCAGGCGGCCCTCCATCTCGAGGATCTGGGCCCGGGCCTCGGTGCCGATCACGCTCTGGAAGTCCCGCACCATGGCGGGGTAGGGGTGCGGCCCGGCCACGGTGCCGATGAGGTAGTAGGTGTCGTCCACGTTGGCCACCCAGTCCCGCATGGCCTCGTTCATCGCATCCTTCAGCGTGCCGGCGCCGGACGTGACCGGGTTGATCTCGGCGCCGAGCAGCTTCATGCGGAACACGTTGGGGCTTTGCCGGGAAACGTCGGTGGCGCCCATGTACACGGTGCAGGGCAGGCCGAAGAGGGCGCAGACGGTGGCGGTGGCGACACCGTGCTGGCCGGCGCCGGTTTCGGCGATGATGCGCGTCTTGCCCATGCGGCGCGCGAGCAAGATCTGGCCGATGCAGTTGTTGATCTTGTGGGAGCCGGTGTGGTTCAGCTCGTCGCGCTTCATGTAGATGCGGGCGCCGCCGAGTTCCTCGGTCAGGCGCTCGGCGAACCACATTGGGCTGGGGCGGCCGACATAGTGGGTGAGGAGCCGGTCGATCTCGGCCTGGAAGGCGGGGTCGGACTTCGCTTCGTCGTAGGCGGCTTCCACGGCCAGCACGAGGGGCATCAGCGTCTCGGCCACGAAGCGGCCGCCGAAGCCGCCGAAGCGGCCCTGGGCGTCGGGGCCCGAGCGGAGCGTGTTGGGCCGGGTGGGGCTGATCTCGTTCACGGTCGTCTCCTGGGTGCAAGCCTGTTCTAGAGCGGGTTGGGCGCGGGTCCAAGCGGGTTCGCTCATGGGCCGTTCGTTCCGGCGCCGTCCTTCTCCCGAAGGTGAAGGTGAAGCGGGTTCGCGGCGGCAACGGTCCAGAGTAGGGTTGGGCGGGTCGCGGGAGTTCTGGGATGCTGAACGTCAACACCGGGCAGAAGGGGCCGTCGCCGGAGGGTGGCGCTGCGGTTTGGTACGACCTGGTGCGGCCGACGGACACCGAGCGGGCCGAGGTGGAGCGGATGACCGGGCTGCGTGTGCCGGTGCAGGCGGAGCTGAGCGAGATCGAGAGCAGCAGCCGGCTCTCGACCGAGAACGGGGTGCTGTATCTCAGCGCGCCGCTGCACACGCTGGATGCGAGTGGCGAGCCGCAAACGTCTGCGATGGGCTTCGTCCTGTCGGACAAGCACCTGCTGACGGTCCGCTTCACCGAAGCCAAGGCGATCGAGGGTTACACGGCACGGTTCGGGCAGGGTTCCGTTGCGCCGTGCAGCGTGGCGGCGTTCCTCGGGCTGCTGGAGGCGATCGTGGACCGTCTGGCCGACGTGCTCGAGCAGATCGGGGTGGACCTGGACATGATCTCGCGCCGCATCTTCGGCGGCAAGGAGACGACCCCGGCGAAGACGGACGCGCAGCTGCGGGCGACCTTGCGTACCGTGGGGAGGGCGGGCGAGCGGCTCTCGGGGTTGCGGGACAGCCTGCTCGGGATCCAGCGGATCGTGCTGTTCTCGGGCGAGGCGGCGTCGGAGTGGATCCCGAAGGAGCAGCGGCCGCGGCTCAAGACCTTGCGGCAGGACACCGTGAGCCTGGCAGATTACGACGTGCAGCTCAGCAACAAGGTGCAGTTCCTGCTTGATGCGACACTGGGGTTCATCAGCATCGAGCAGAACAACGGCATCAAGGTGCTGACCGTGGTGAGCGTGGTGGGCGTGCCGCCGACGCTGGTGGCGAGCATCTACGGGATGAACTTCAAGTGGATCCCCGAGTTGCAGTGGGAGTACGGCTACTTCTATGGCCTGGTTGTGATCGTGCTGAGTGCGGTGGTGCCGCTCGTGTGGTTCAAGAAGCGGGGATGGATTTGAGGGCGGCAATGGGCGTGTTGGCGTCGGTCTGGTTGGCGGGGTGCTCGGTGGTGGGCGTGCGGGATGCGCCGGAGCCGGCGTTCACGGTCGTGGAGCGTGTGGGCGGGCTCGAGGTGCGGGCCTATGAGCCGCGCGTGCTGGCCGAGACGGTGGTCAGGGGCGACGAAACCGGCGCGCGGAGCGAGGGGTTCCGGCGACTGGCGGGCTACATCTTCGGGGGGAATGGGACCGGGGGGAAGATCGCGATGACGGCCCCGGTCGTCCAGGAGCGAGGCCGGACGCTGGCGATGACGGCGCCGGTGGAGCAGGGGCGGGAGGCTGGCGGCTGGCGGGTGGCGTTCGTGATGCCGCCGGGCGAGACGCTGGACACGCTGCCGCCGCCGAAGGATGAGCGGGTGGTGCTGCGGGCGGTGCCGGAGGAGCGCTGGGCGGTGCGGCGATACACCGGGTCGACGTCGCCCGCGGCGGTGGCGATTGAGACGCGTGCATTGCTGGCGGCGCTGGAGGGGAGCGCATGGCGTCCGGAGGGTGAGGTGGCGGCCTGGTTCTACGACCCGCCCTGGACGCTGCCGCCGTTCCGACGGAATGAGGCGGCGGTGCGGGTGGTTCCATCCGATCCAGCCTGAAGCGGGCAGCTACTAGCCCGAACTCAGCACCGCGGGCGCCAGCGCCTCGGCTTTGGCGGCGGGGTGGGCGGGGTTGCGGAAGCGGAGCTCGCCTTCCGGGCAGGAATCCGGTTCGGGGAGGCCGAAGAGCTCGAGCCTCGAGGTGCAGGTGACGGCGACGACGCTGCGGGCTTCGGGGTGGGTGAGGAAGTGGCGGGTCTCCCCCTCGAGCTCGAGGCGGTCGCGCAGCAGGCGCCACTCGGCGCGGTCCGTGTCTTCGATGAACATCGCGAGGATGCCGGGGCGGGTGCCCGTCAGCCGCGCGGGGGCGACGGCATCGAGGCGGCGGCGGAGGGCTCCGGCCACCTCGTTCTCCTGGCCGCCACGGGCTGCCATGACGAACACGCCGCCGCCTGCCGTGGTGACGGAGAGGTGCGCCTCGGGTCCGAACTCGCGGCGAAGGCGGGGCATCAGGCCGAGCTCGTCGGCCTGGGCGGCGGCGAGCATGAGCGGGTCGAGCCGGAGCACCGCCGCTTCGTCGCCATCGGCCCGGCGTTGGCTGGCCAGCATCGTGGTGATGCGTCCGTGCAGGTCCGCCAGACGGTCGGGCTCCCCCTCCGCTGGCGGGCGGAGGCCCTTGGGGAGGGTCATCTTGAGCAGATAGCGGCCGGGGTGGGCGCGGAGCCACGTCTGAAGCTCGGGGTCGACGCGGTCGACGAGGCGGAACCACGCTCCGCGATGGACACCGCGGCCGTCCTCGGCCGAGAGGATGTCGCAGGCGATCTCGGCCTCCACGCCATCGCGGGTGATCAGCAGGTCGAAGGGTGCCCCGTCCTCGAGCCCGGCGAAGTGCACCGTGAAGCCGCGGGAGCGCTGGAGTGCTGCGGTGCGAATGAGGTGGAATGCGCCGACCAGGCATTCCTCCCCCACGAGGGCGGCGCGAAGCCGGGCGAGCAGGGCGTCGCGCCCGGCTGGTGCGAGGGTCTTCAACGCATCCACGGTGGCGGCGGCGTAGGTGACGATCCAGCGTTCGGCGACGCTGGGGGGCCGCTTGGGCGGGGTGGCGCGGAGGCGCTCGATCGTGAGCTCGATGCAGTGGCGCTGCAGCACCTGGCGGCCGGCCCAGGTTGGGGCGGCGCCGGCCTTGACCAATGCGCGCAGCCGGGCGCCCCAGGTCGCGCGGCCGATGGCGGTGACGAAGGCCTGCAGCGCCTTGGGGTCGATCATGTTGGCCACCGGCTGCACGTCAGGCGCGGTTCGACGCGGGCTGGGGAAAGCGCACGTGTACAGCGGAATCCGGCGTCTGTGCCCGGTGCCGCAACAGATGATCCGCGAGAACGCAGGCGACCATGGCCTCTCCAACCGGGACGGCGCGGATGCCGACGCACGGATCATGCCGGCCCTTGGTGCTGATGTCCAATTCGGCACCATGCCGGTCGACCGCCCGGGTGGGCACCAGGATGGAGCTGGTGGGCTTGACCGCGAAGCGCACGACGATGGGCTGGCCGGTGCTGATGCCGCCCAGCACGCCGCCCGCGTGGTTGGCGAGGAAGCGGACCTGGTCGCCGTCCATGCGCATCTCGTCGGCGTTCTCCTCGCCGCGCAGGGAAGCGGCCGCAAAGCCGTCCCCGATCTCCACACCCTTCACGGCATTGATGCCCATGAGGGCTGCGGCGAGGTCGGCATCGAGCTTGGCGTAGATGGGGGCGCCGAGGCCGGGGGGCACGCCGGTGGCCACGATCTCGATGACGGCGCCGAGGCTGCTGCCGTCCTTACGGATGTCGGCGAGCGTCTTCTCCCACTCCGCGGCGGCGGCGGCGTCGGGGCAAAAGAACGGGTTGCGGAGCGTCTCGTCCCAGTCCCACCGGGCACGGTCGACCGTGTGTGGGCCCATCTGCACCAGGGCGCCGCGGATGTGCACGCCCTCCAGCACGCGCCGCGCGATGGCGCCGGCGGCGACGCGCGATGCGGTCTCGCGGGCCGAGGAGCGGCCGCCGCCGCGGTGGTCGCGGATGCCGTATTTCATGGCGTAGGCCACGTCCGCATGGCCGGGGCGGAACTGGTCGGCGATGGAGCCGTAGTCGCGGGAGCGCTGGTCGACGTTCTGGATCTCGAGCGCGATGGGGGTGCCGGTGGTCAGGCCCTCGTGCACGCCGGAGAGGATGCGGACCTCGTCGGGCTCCTGCCGCTGTGTGGTGTAGCGGCTCTGGCCCGGGCGGCGGCGGTCGAGCCAGGGCTGGATGTCGGCTTCGGCGAGCGCGATGCGGGGTGGGCAGCCGTCCACCACGCAGCCAATGGCCGGGCCATGGCTTTCGCCCCAGGTCGTGACGCGGAAAAGGTGCCCGAAGGTGTTGTGGCTCACTGGACCTTCGATCAGCCTTCCGCCGTGGCGACGTTGATGTCGGGGGCGTTCGGGTTCTTCATGCCGACCACATGGTATCCGCTATCGACGTGATGCACCTCGCCCGTGACGCCGGCCGAGAGCGGGCTCAACAGATACAGCCCGGCGCCGCCGACGTCGTCCATCGAGGTGTTGCGCTCCAGCGGCGAGTTGTATTCGTTCCAGCGAAGGATGTATCGGAAATCCCCGATGCCGTTCGCGGCCAGGGTCTTCATCGGCCCAGCGGAGATAGCGTTGACGCGGATACCCTGGGCACCGAGGTCGGCGGCAAGGTAGCGGACGGAGCTCTCGAGGGCCGCCTTTGCAACGCCCATCACGTTGTAGTGAGGCATCACACGCTCGGCGCCGAGATAGGTGAGGGTGAGGAGGCTGCCCCCCTTCTTCATCATGGGTACCGCGCGCTGGGCGGCGGCGGTGAAGCTGTAGCAGGAGATGTCGAGCGCCTGGCGGAAGGCCTCCCGCGGCGTGTCCATGTACTTGCCCCGAAGGTAGGCCTTGTCGGCCCAGCCGATGGCGTGGATCAGAAAGTCGATCCCGTCCCACACACGGCCGATCTCGGCAAAGGCGGCATCGAGGCTCGCATCGTCCGTTACCTCGCAGGGGACCACGATGGGGCTGCCGACGCTTTCAGCCAGCGGCTTGACGCGCTTGCCGAGGGCGTCGCCCTGGTAGGTGAAGGCGAGCTCCGCGCCCTGGGCGGCGCAGGCGCTGGCGATGGCCCAGCCGAGGGAGCGGTCGTTGGCGACGCCCATGACCACGCCGCGCCGGCCCTGCATGAGCGTGCCGCGCGTGGGCAGGGGGAGCGGTGCGGTCATTCTCGGACTTTCTCACGAAACGGGTAGCGATGCGGGGAGCGTTCGTCGCACACGGGGTGGGGCGGCGGCAAGGGCGGCTGGCTGTTATGTAGGCGGCCGGACGTCCATGTCGTCATTCACCGCCGTATTGACCCTGGGCCGGGTGGGCGTACATGGGATGCATGCCCGACACCTTCCCCCAAGCGCCCGTGACACCCCCCTCGCCCGGCATCCCGGAGGTCGAGGACCCTTTGCTGCTGTTCGCCGACTGGCTGGCGGAGGCGACACGGTCGGAGCCGAACGACCCGAACGCGATGGCGGTGGCGACGAGCACGCCCGGCGGACGCCCCTCCGTCCGGACGGTGCTCCTGAAAGGTTACGACGCCGACGGGTTCGTGTTCTACACCAACCTGGAAAGCCGCAAGGGCGAGGAGTTGCTCGCCAATCCCCAGGCGGCATTGCTGTTCCACTGGAAGAGCTTACGGCGGCAGGTGCGGGTGGACGGCGCCGTGAGTGCCGTCTCGAGCGCCGAGGCTGACGCGTATTTCCACTCCCGGGCGCGCGTGTCGCGTATCTCCGCCGCCGCTTCGGATCAGTCGCGGCCACTCGGCTCCCGCGCGGAGTTCGAGGCGCGTGTGGCGTCGCTCGAGGCGCGATACCCGGGCGACACGGTGCCGCGGCCGGCGCACTGGTCCGGTTTCCGGGTCCGGCCGGAAGCGATCGAGTTCTGGCAGGACATGCCGTATCGCATGCACGACCGGCGGCTCTACACGCGGGCTGCGGATGGGTGGTTGCGAGGGGCGCTCTACCCCTGAGCTACGGGCCATCGCCAGCCTAGATGCAGGGGCGATGCAGGATGCTATGATCTCGGGGAGAAATGCGTCCGGGAGACCTGCCATGCCCATCCGTCGTATTCTGCTGCCGCTTACCGGGACGTCGGCCGGGGAGAGCGCGCTGACGACGGCGCTGATGGTGGCGCGCATGTGGGATGCGCACCTGACGGCGCTGCATGTGCGGGTGGACAGCCGGGATGTGGCGCCGCTGGCCGGGGAGGGGCTGTCGGGCGCCATGATCGAGGAGATGATGACCGCGACGGAGAAGGAGAGCAGCGAGCGCAGCAATGCCGTGCGCGCGATGTTCGACCGGTTCGTGGTGGAGCACGGCGTGACGGTGGCCGAGCCGCATGCGGGAGCCGGGGCGACGGCGAATTTCGCCAGCGTGACAGGGCGCGAGGAGGATCTGGTGGCGCAGCTGGCGCGCCTGACGGACCTGACCGTGGTGCCGCATCCTGAGTCGGAGGATGACGTGAGCAGCAGCGACGCGCTGCATGCCGTGCTGTTCGACAGCGGGCGCCCGGTCCTGGTGGCGCCGCAGGTGCCGAGGCCGACGATCGGCAAGCGCATCTGCATCGCCTGGAACGGGACGGCGGAGAGTGCTGCCGCGGTGCAGGCGGCCATCCCTTGGATGCAGCGGGCCGAGCGGGTGCAGATCCTGACGGCGCAGGAATATCAGCGGCGCGGGCCGGGGGCGATGGAGCTGGCCGGCTACCTGGCGCTGCATGGCATTCAGGCGGAATCGGCGGAGTTCCGCCCGATCGACAAGGAAGTAGGCCGTGGCCTCCTGGATGGGGCGCGGAAGTTCGAGGCGGATTTTCTGGCTATGGGCGCCTATTCGCATTCGCGGCTGCGACAGCTCATCCTGGGCGGTGTGACGCGGCATGTGCTGGAGAATGCGACTTTACCGGTGATGATGAACCGATAGGCTCAAGTTGCGTTCAGGTAACTGTAACGCAGTGAGGGCTCGTCATGCGGATCGTGTTGGCTTCGGCGCCGGGTATGATGGTGAGCCTTGGGCAGGTGTTGCCAGCGGCGGCCCAGAACTTGAACGATGTCGGGCGGCTGTTGCAGGACCAGGTGCTGGGAACGCGGCCGAACCAGACCCCGGAGCGGGAGCGGGAGGCTTATGAACAGGGCCGCCGAGATGCGGAGCGGCAGCGCCAGGAGCAGGCGCTGCGCGAGCGGGATCAGCGGCGGGATCCGGGCCGTGAGTACGGCCGGCGCGACGATGATGGTCGGGATCGTGGGCGGTATGATCAGACGGATCGGCGCGAGCGCGACTTGGAGCGGGAGCGGGCCGAGCGGCAGCGGGCGTACAACGATGAGTCGCGAAACCGGCAGCCAGGCCGTTACTGATGGAACCGGACGTGCTCGAACGTCGGTCGTATGAAGAACTCGAGCGGCTGCTGAACGACCCGACGGTGCCGATGCAGGCGGACCGTATCTGGCAGCTGGCCGACGCGGTGGCGGCTGAGGCCGCCTAGGGTTCGAGGCGGAGCAGGCGTGTCGTGCGCATGCTCCGGTCCTCGAGTTCGAGGGTTGTCGGGACGTCGTAGACCGCGAATTGGACAAGGCCCGCCTCGGGGAGGTAGGCCCGGCCCGGGTCTGCGATCCACACCTGGGCGGTTTGTGCGAGGGCTTGCAACCACGGCAGGATGTGCCGGGTCATGGGTGCTTCGTAGCAGACGTCGCCGCAGAGTATCAGGTCCCATCTGTTCTGGGCGCCGACCAGGTCGACGCAGAGCGTGTCGATCTCGAGGCCGTTCAGCGCGGCGTTGAGGCGCATGGCCTCGACGGCCAACGGATCGATTTCCACGGCCTCCACCTGGGCGGCGCCGGCGCGGGCGCAGGCCAGGGCCGCGAGGCCTCCGCCAGCCGCGAAGTCGAGCACGCGGCGGCCGCGCACGAGGTGCTGATTGTCCAGCACGTGCCGGGCCAGGGCCTGGGAGCCCGGCCAGGCGAAGGCCCAGAAGGGGGGAGCGAGGCCTTCGCGCTCGAGCCAGGCTTCGGTGGCCTGCCATATGGGCGTGATCTCGGTTGCCAGGTGCAGCGCGATCTCGGGGACGAGCGGCGCGTGGGCGATGTTGGTGTTCGCGGCAACGAAGCCCGGCGTCATCCGAGCAGGATCGCCACGGCCACGAGCAGACCGGTTTCGCGGTTGAGGTGGAAGCGGCGATGGCAGCCGGCCGGGTCCGCAACGTCGAGTGTGATGGCCTGCCATGCGAGCAGGGCGGCGGGGGCGAGCAGGGCCGGGTAGAACGGCCAGGCGAGGCCTGCCTGGGCGCCGGCGAGGGCGATGAGCGAGACCGTTGCGGCGTAGCAGGCGGCGAGGAACGGCCTGGTGCTGGTCGCGAACAGGCGGGCGGTGCTGCGGACGCCGACGAGCGCGTCATCCTCACGATCCTGGTGGGCGTAGATCGTGTCGTAGCCCAGGATCCAGAAGAAGGCGGCCGCATAGAGCGCGAGGCCGGGGGCGCCGACGCTGCCCTGCACGGCCGCGGTGCCCATGAGCGCGCCCCAGCCGAAGGTGACGCCCAGCATGGCCTGGGGCCACCACGTCACGCGCTTGGCCAAGGGGTAGAGGGCGACGAGCAGGAGCGACAGCACGCCGAGCCACTGCGCGGTCCGGTGGAGCTGCAGGAGGATCAGCAGGCCCAGGGTGAGGAGCGCTGCGAGCAGGAAGGCAGCCTCTCGCATGCGTAACACGCCGCTGGCCAGCGGGCGCCCGGCGGTGCGGGTGACCCGCCGATCCATGTCGCGGTCCCACATGTCGTTCACCACGCAGCCGGCGCCGCGCATGACGATTGCACCAAGGGAGAACAGCGCGACGAGGTACACCAGCTCGAACGTGGAGGCGGCGTGGGGCCGGGCTAGCAGGATGGCCCAGAGGCCGGGGAGGAAGAGGAGCCAGGCGCCGATCGGGCGGTCAAAGCGCCCCAGGGTGACCAGTGCGCGAGTGCGGGGCGGCAGCCGGCTGATCCAGCCGGTGCCGGGGATGTCGGTCCAGCCTGGTGAAGGGGTGGGAGAGGGGGTCGACATGGAGCGATGCATAGGCGGGGGGCGGCTGGAATGCCAGCTTTGCAGGTGCAGCATGCGTGCGCTTGACGGCTACGGCGTAGGGCTCTTTTGTGGCCGCCCATCAGAGCGGGCGCCCCATGTCCAACCCCGGAGAGGCCGACGACACGCCGATCGAGTCGGTGCGTCAGTTGGCCGAGCACATTGCGGCCGGCTGCAAGCCGCGCGAAGCCTATCGCATCGGCACGGAGCACGAGAAGTTCGGGTTCGACCTGGCGAGCCTTCGGCCGCCGCTCTATGCGCCGCCCGATGCAAGCGCGGGCGGCATCGGGGCCCTGCTCCACGGGCTGGCGCAGCCTGGTTCGTGGGCGCCGATCCTCGACCACGGGCACCTGATCGGCTTGAAGGGGGAGGGGCCTAACCGATCGGCGTCGATCTCGCTCGAGCCTGCTGGCCAGCTCGAGCTGTCGGGGGGGCTGGCGGAGACGCTGCACGAGACCGAGGCGGAGCTCGAGACGCATTTCGCGGTGCTTCGGCCCGTGGCGGATGCGCTCGGGCTCGGGTTCGCGCCGCTTGGCTTCCATCCGACGATGACGCGGGATGCGATGCCTTGGATGCCCAAGAACCGCTATGCGATCATGCGGGCCTACATGCCGCGGGTGGGCGCGCGCGGGCTCGACATGATGACGCGGACCTGCACGGTGCAGGTGAACCTCGACTATTCGAGCGAGGCGGACATGGCGCGCAAGCTGCGGGTGGCGCTGGCGCTGCAGCCGGTGGCGACAGCGTTGTTCGCGAACTCGCCGTTCGTCGAAGGAAAGCCCAGCGGGGATTTGTCGAGCCGTGCGCGGGTTTGGACGGATGTGGACAACCAGCGCAGCGGCATGCCGGCCGCGTTCTTCGACGAGGCGTTCGGGTTCGAGCGGTATGTGGAGTGGCTGCTCGACGTGCCGATGTATTTCGTGGTGCGCGGCGGGCGGATGCTCGACATGGCCGGCCAGTCGTTTCGGCAGTTCATGTTGCATGGCAGCAACACGGTGCCGGGCGGGCGGGCTACAATGGGGGATTTCGAGGATCACATGACGACGGCGTTCACCGACGTGCGGGTGAAGCGTTTCCTCGAGATGCGCGGCTCGGACGCCGGGCGGCCGGAGCTGATGGTGGCACAGAGCGCGCTGTGGGTCGGGCTGCTATACGACGATGCAGCACTGGCCGCGGCGGAGGCGTTGGTGCAACAGGCGCCTTGGGCGGCGTATCTGGCGTTGCGGGAAGCCGTGCCAGCGCAGGCTTTGGACGCACCGTTCGGGGCCGGGACGGCGCGGGACCTGGCGCGGGACGTGGTAGCGATCGCGCAGGACGGGCTGCGGGCTCGGGGGCGCCTGGACGGCTTGGGACAGGATGAGCGGAGGCTGCTCGAGCCGCTGCTGCCGATGGTTGCGGGCGGCCCGACGCAGGCTGATTCGTGGCTGGCGCGATATAACGGAGCGTGGGCTGGAGACGTGTCGCGGATCTGGATGGAAGCCCAGGTCTAACGAAACTCGACATAAAAGCCACAATAGCGTTGCAACCTTGGGGGTTAGCTCCCAAACTCGTGACTTGGCCCATATCGTCCTTGCCTCGGGTCGTGAAGGTTGCGGTAATGGTCGACATGATGATTCGCTCTGCGTCTGCGCCGCAGACTCGCCTGTTCGGCCCCCCGGTGGAAACCGTGGCTGTACGTCTTCGCCTGATCGGCCAAATGGAAGCTTGGACGATCAATAGTGAAAGCGTGCTGCCGCCGGGGCGAAAGACGAGAGCGCTGCTGGCGATCGCCGCCCTGTCGCAGCCGCGGCCGGTGCTGCGCTCACGCCTGGCGGAGCTGCTGTGGAGCCGGCGGCCGGAGGAGCAGGCACGAGCCTCGCTGCGGCAGGAAATCCATCGCTTGCTCGAGGTGCTGTCGCCGGCCGGGCAGGAAATCTTGGCCATCAACCGCGACAGCCTCGCATTGCGCCCCGGCGTGGTGTGGGTGGACGTGGAAGAGGTGCTGCGGGCCACGACGACGCATCCCGGCTCGCTGGCGCTGCTCGATAGCGAGCTGCTGGAGGAGCTGGACGGGGTGGACCCGGCGTTCGACGTTTGGCTGCACGCCGAGCGCGAGCGGCTACGGGACCGGGCGCGGGGTGTGGCGGAGGCGCTGCTCGCGGAAGCGACGGCGCCCGAGACGCTGATCCCGGTGGCCCAGCAGCTGCTGACGATCGATCGGGCGCATGAGGGTGCCTGGCGCGCGCTGATGCGGGCGCATGCCGAGCGTGGCGAGCGGGGCATGGCGATCCAGTCCTACGATCGTTGCCGGGCCGTGCTCGCCGACCTGATGGATGCGGTGCCTTCGCCCGAGACGCAGGCATTGCTGGCGGAAATCCGGACGGGCAAGGCCGTGCGCTCCTCGGCGCCGCAGCCCGCCGTGCCGGAGCCGCGGTTCGAGCCGCGGCCCAGCACCATCCGGGGTGGCGCCAAGCTGGGCGTGCTGCCGCTCTCGCTGGTCGGCACGGACGAGACGGAGGCGCACCTTGCGCTCGGCCTCGCGGAAGAAATCACTTCGGCGCTCGCTCGGTTCCGTTGGATCTTCCTCGTGAGTTCTTCATCCATCGCGCAATTCGTGCACGAGCAGCGGGACGATGCGGCGCTGCGGCGGACGCTCGGGCTGGACTATCTGCTCGATGGCTCCGTGCAGCGGGTGGGCAAGCGGCTGCGGATCACCATGCGACTGGCGGACCTGCAGGACGGCAGCCAGATCGTGTGGGCGCGGAGGTTCGACCGCCAGGTGGACGACCTGCTGACCCTGCAGGACGAGGTTGCGGCCGAGGTGGTGGCGCAGATCGACCCCGAGATCCTGCTCATCGAAAGCCGGCGGGCGGCGCATCGGCCGCCGCAGCATGCGACGGCCTATGATCTGGTGCTGCGGGCCATCCCGTCCATGACGCGGCTCGAGCGGTCGCAGTTCATGCAGGCGGGCGACCTGCTGCGCCGGGCCATGGAGCTCGAGCCAGACTACCCGGCGGCTCATGCGTGGTATGCGTTCTGGCTGCATTTCCTGATCGGGCATAACTGGGCCGACGACATGGCGCAGGCGCAGGCCGATGCGGCACGCCACGCGGAGCGGGCCATCACGCTCGACCCGCAGGACGCGAAGGGGTTCGCGATCGCCGGGCACATCCGGTCGTATGTTCACCGGCGGCTCCGGGAAGGGGCGGCGCTGCACGACCGGGCGCTGGCGCTGAACCCGAACCTGGCCATGGCATGGGCGCTCTCGGCGCTGACCCAGATCTACTTGGGCGAGTGGGACGAGGCCGAGCGGCGGCTGAACCGATACAAGCAGCTGTCGCCGATGGATCCGGGTGCATTCCACTACGATGTGGGGTTCTGCCTGGTGGCGCTGATGCGGCGCGACTACGAGGCGGCGGTTTCGGTGGGGCGCACGGTCAACGAACTCAACCCGGCGTTCGCCGCCGCGTGCAAGCCCTATGCAGCGGCGCTGGGGCATTTGGGCGAGGTGCAGGAAGCGGCCGTGGTGCGGCGCCGCCTGCTTGCGCTCGACCCGGAGTTCACGGTGATGCGCTTCCTGGCAACCACGCCGTTCGAGCGGGCGCAAGATCGGGACCATTTCGCGCAAGGGCTGCGATTGGCGGGCATTCCGGAGAACTAAGGCCGGGGTTGTCCGAGGGACATCGGCCACGCCGCCTCCCCAAGGGGAGAGGAGGCAGTCAGCGCTTTGCGGTGGTGGTGTTGGCAATCACGTCTGGGACGGTGGCCATCAGCGGCTGCGTGATGGTGGCCTTTATGGCGGCGGCCAGAGCGACGCCGACGCAGCGGTAGCCCAGGTCGTTATGGTGGATGCCGTCGGCGCTGATGAACCGCTCGTAGGGGTGGCCCGCGGTGCGCCACTGGTCCATCAGGTCTCCGCGGCCGAACAGCCCGGCGCCGAACCGGGCGGCAACGTCGGCCAGCGCGCGCGCGATCCGCATGTGCTCGGGCGACGCCATGATGGCCGGGGCGCGCTGGTTGTCCATCAGGATCAGGTCGACGCCGGCCGTGCGTAGGCGCCGCACGCCGCCGGAGACGAGTTCATGGAACTGCTCGGGCGGCATCTTCCGCATGGCGCCGTTCGCGCCGACTTGCCAGATGACGAGGGTGGGCTGGATCGCCAATACGTCCCGCTCGATCCGGGGCAGCATCTCCTGCACGTCCTGTCCGCCGATGCCGCGGTTGAGCACTGCAATGTGGGCGTTGGGCAGCGCGGCGGCGAGTTCGGCCTGGAGCACGGCGGGGTAGCTGTGGGCGATGTCGGACGAGTGCGCGCCGGCCGTGGAGGACGAGCCGAACGCGACGATCGTGATCTCCTGGTTGGTGGCCAGGGCCTGCCGAACCTTTGGCAGGCTCAGGATCGGCAGCCTGGCCGCCGGACACGTGTCCTGCGCGAAGGCGGGCGAGGCCGCGAGCAGCGCCGCGCCGGCGCAGACGAGCCAGCGGCGCATCAGGCGGCGGTGCCGCCGACGGTTAGGCCGGACATCTTCAGCGTGGGCTGGCCGACGCCGACCGGAACGCCTTGGCCGTTCTTGCCGCAGGTGCCGATGCCGGGGTCGAGCGCTGGGTCGTTGCCGACCATCTCGATCCGCTTCAGGGCGTCCGGTCCGTTGCCGATGAGTGTCGCGCCCTTCACGGGGGCCGTGACCTTGCCGTCCTCGATGAGGTAGGCCTCGGAGGCCGAGAAGACGAACTTGCCGGAGGTGATGTCCACCTGGCCGCCGCCGAAGTTCACCGCATAGAGGCCGCGCTTGACGGAGCGGATCATCTCCTCGGGTTCCGTGGTGCCCCCTAGCATGATGGTGTTCGTCATGCGCGGCATGGGCGCGTGGGCGTAGGATTGGCGGCGACCGTTGCCGGTGGGTGGCGAGTTCATCAGGCGGGCGTTCATCCGGTCGTGGATGAAGCCGGTCAGGATGCCGTCCTCGATCATGACGGTGCGGCCCGAGGGGGTGCCCTCGTCATCGACGGTGATGCTGCCGCGGCGGTCGGGGATGGTGCCGTCGTCCACGACCGTCACGCCCGGGGCGCCGATGCGCTGGCCCATGAGGCCAGCGAAGGCGGAGGTCTTCTTCCGGTTGAAATCGCCCTCGAGGCCGTGGCCGATGGCCTCGTGGAGCAGGATACCGGGCCAGCCGGAGCCCAGCACGACGGGCACTTCGCCTGCGGGTGCGGCACGGCTATCGAGGTTGAGCAGCGCCTGGCGCAGTGCCTCGTCGACGGCGGCCTGCATGAAGGCGTCGTCGATCATGCGGTCGTAGCCGAAGCGTCCGCCGGCCCCATGGCTGCCGCTCTCGCGCCGCCCATCCTGCTCGACCACCACCTGCACGCCGATGCGGACGAGCGGCCGGAGGTCGGCCACGCGCGAACCATCGGGGCGGATGATCTGTACGGCCTGCCACTCGCCGGCGAGGCTGGCCATGACCTGGACCACGCGCGGATCCCGACTGCGGGCGTAGGCGTCGATGCGGGCGAGGGCTGCGGTGCGGTCGGCGAAGCTGGTGCCGGTCAACGGGTTCGCGTCGCTGTAGAGCCGGGCGTTGGTGGCCCGCGGCGGATCGGCTTCCGTGCCGGAGCGTCCGGCGCGGACGGCGCCGATGGCGCTCGCGGCACGGGCGAGGGCACCGTCCGAGAGCTCGCCGGCATGGGCGTATCCGGCTTCCTCGCCCAGCACGGCGCGCAAGCCGAAGCCCATGGTGGTGTCGAAGGCGGCGCTGCGGATGCGGCCATCCTCGAGGGAGACTTGCTCGGATTCGCGGTATTCGAGGAACAACTCGCCATCGTCCATGCCGGCGAGGGCTTCGCGGACGGTCCGGGTGGCGCCGGCCTGGTCGAGCGTGGCGCCGGGGCGGCCGAAGAAGAGTTCGTCGGTCGCGGCCAGCGGGTTCAGAGCTTGCATCGTGTCTTCCTGATGGACCGCCGGAGCGGCTGCCACGGCATGGTCCTCATATGACGGTTGAAGTGCCCCCGTTACAAGTCAGGCCTCCGCCTCCAAGGCTACGTGGTCGGCTGGGATGTGCAACGTGATGGTGGTACCCTCGGCGGCGGAGCTGCGGAGCACGATCTCGCCGCCATGGGCGCGGAGCAGGATGCGGCTCACATACAGGCCGAGGCCGTCGCCGACCGGGCGGGCGGCGGATCCGACGAACGGCTCGAACAGGCGGGCGCCCTCCGCTTCCGACAAGGGCGTGCCCGTATACTGCACGGCCAGGCGGAGCTCGCCGCGGGACCAGTCGTGCCGGGCCGAGAGCGTCACGCTGCCGCCTGGCCCGGCACTCCGGACGGCGTGGGACACGACGTGGCCGAGGGCCTGGCGGAGTCGGCGTTCGTCGGCGCGGATGGGTGGCATGGTCGCGGAGCGGTCCACCACGAGGGCGACTTCGGCGGCGGCCGCCGCGGCGTCGGACAGGCGGAGGCAGGCACGCATGAGCTGGCCGACGTCGACGTGCTCGTCGGCCAGGTCGAACCGGCCGCTCTCGAGGCGCGCGACGTCGAGGATCGTGTCGATGAGGCCGAGCAGTGTGCGGGCGCCCTCGGCGATGGTGGAGCACTGCAGGTCGAGCTGAGTGGCAAGGGCAGTGGCACTGTCCATGTCGCTGCCGAGCGAGGCGGCTGGGGAGAAGCGTGCGCCGGGGCGGCCCAGGCGATCGGCGGCCTCGCGCTTGAGGCTAGTCGTGGCATTCAGGATGTCGATGAGCGGGTTCCGCAGCTCGGTGCTCATCGCGGCCAGGAACGTGGACTTGGCAGTGTTGGCGGCTTCGGCGGCCTGCTTCGAGAGGCGCAGCGCCTCCTCGGCCTCCCGGATCTCGGACACGTCGGTGTAGGTTGTGACGAACCCGCCCTGGGGGGTCGGGTCGGACCGGACCTCGAGCACGCGGCCGTCCCGGGTGAGGCGCTGGTCGAGGTGGGACTGGGTGCGGTCCTGTGTGAGGAGGTGGCGCGCCCGAGCTTCCGCAGCCTCGCCTTCGCCGAGGTTGCCGCGCTCGCGGGCGCTGACCACGGTGGCCTCGAGCGGGCGGCCGGCGACGAACAGGCCGGGGGGCGCCTGCAGCAGCCGCTCGGCGGTGGCGTTTGCCGCGACCACGCGGCGCTCGCGGTCCCATAGGACGATCCCGTGGCGGATGTTGGCGAGCATCACGTCCATCCACTCCGCGCGGCGGGCGAGCTCCTCCTCTGCGGTCACGAGCTTGGTGACGTCGGTGACGACGCTGAGGTGGCCGCCGTTCGGCAGGGGGGCGGTGCGAACGTCGATCGTGCGGCCGTCCGGACGGCGGCGGCGGCGGAACTGTGACCGACGGTTGTCGTAGGCGCGCTGGCGATCGGTGACCTCGTCGATGGGACCGGGGCCGTATTCGCCCGAGCGGGCCCGGCGTCCAATGATCTCGTCGACGCTCTCGCCGATCTGGATCGGGGCGCCCTGCATGACTTCGTTGTAGGCGCTGTTGACGAGGCAGAGGCGGCGGTCGGGACCGTAGACGGCGATGCCGTGGGGAATGTGGTCGACGATGCTGGCGAGGGTCGCGTCGTCGATGCGGTCGGGCGGGGGAGCGGCAGCCGCAACCCAGAGCAGGGTGGAGCCGTCGGCCATGCGGGCGCGTTTGAGCGGGGTCTCGGCCCGTTGTTCGAACGCGCGGCGGGCCAGGTCGTCGGCGTCGGCGCCGTCGCGCAAGGGGCCGAGCAGGCCCCGGCGGGCGAGACGGCGGAGCAGGTCGTGTGCGGGCTCGGGGTGGGCGAGCATCCCAGGGCCCAGGCCGAGGGCCTGGTGCATGGCGAGGTTGGCGTGGACTGCAATGCCCTGGGCATCGACCACCATGACGGGGAGCGCGAGCGCCTCGAGCAGGGCCTCGGAGGAGGGCAAGCCGGCGGCGAGCACGTCCGTCATGCGGGAGTCGGGCCGATGGGATGTCGGCGCTGGGCGTGCAGGGCCAGCATGGCGGCCGTGAGCACGACCATGGCCATCGCCTGGTGCGCAGTCCCCAGGCCGAGGGGGACGGCCCAAATGAGGGTGAGCACGCCCAGTGCGTATTGCGCTGCGGTGGCAAGGCCGAGGGTGACGAGTGCGCTGCGGGCGGCGCCGGCCGACCGACGCCACCCCAAGGCCGCCGTGCCAAGGCAGAGGAGCGCCGTCAACGTCGCGAGGAGGCGGTGGTTGAACTGCACGGCAGCGACATTCTCGAACAGGTTGAGGTGAACGGGTCGCAACGCACCATACGATATCGGAACGAGCTGTCCATCCATGAACGGAAAGGAATTGTAGGTTAACCCAGCCCGCAGCCCGGCAACGAAGCCGCCGGCGAGCATGGTCAGGGCGATGGCCGCGCAACATAGCGCAGTCATGCGGCGCACGAGCCGGGTGGCGACGGCCGGGCGGGGGCCAACGGCCTGGCGCCAAAGTCCGAGTGCCGTCCAGAGCAGGAGGCTATAGAGCGCGACCGCCATGCCGAGGTGCAGCACCAGGCGATAGGGCGACACGGTGGTTCGGTCGGCCTCGAAGCCGCTCGCGACCATGAACCAGCCGATGGCGCCCTGGGCGCCGCCGAGCGCGAGGATGGCGACGAGGCGCAGCACGAGGCCACGCCCGAGCCGGCCGCGGACCGCAAACCAGAGCAACGGCAGAGCAAGGGCGAGGCCCATCAGCCGGCCCCAGAGGCGGTGTCCCCATTCGAGCCAGAATATGGACTTGAAGCCTTCGAGGCCGAAGCCCCGGTTAACGAGCTCATATTGCGGGATCTGTTGATAAAGCTTGTAAAGCCTTGCCCACTCCGCCTCCGACAGCGGGGGCAAGGTTCCCATGAGCGGCGCCCATTCCATGATGGACAGGCCCGAGCCGCTGAGGCGGGTCGCGCCGCCCAGGGTGACCATGACGAGAACCATGCCGGCGAGGATGAAGAGCCAGATCGCGACAGGGCGAAGCTCCGGCCGGGTGCGGACGGCTATGGCGGTGGCGGCGTCGAACGGCATCGGGCGGTCCTCGAGCGATCCTTGGGTGCAGGCTGCAATGAGATATGGCGTCTTGCGCACTAAAGACAGGGTGTTCGACGACGGCGCCGGCCGGGGCGGCTTGCGAGCGGCGTCGGGCGGGTGCTACCGCCCAGCGCGATGTCGGATCCTCCTTATCTCTCTGTCGTCGTCCCGGTTCGGAACGAGGGCGACAACATCCTGCCGCTGGTGGCGGAAATCCGGGCCGCGCTGGCGCAGGTGCCGCACGAGATCGTGTATGTGGACGATGGCAGCGCGGACGACACCCCGGCGCGGTTGCACGAGGCCGGGGTGGTGGTGCGGCGGCACCGGACGAGCTGCGGACAGAGTGCGGCCATCGTGACCGGGGTGCGGGCGTCGCGGGGCGCCTGGGTCGCGACCCTGGATGGGGACGGGCAGAACGACCCGGCCGACATTCCGGCGCTGCTCGAGCGGGTGGCGGAGGCGGGTGCCGGGCCATTGCTGATCGCGGGACACCGTACGCAGCGCCGGGATTCGTGGGTGAAGCGCCGGTCCTCCCGCGTGGCGAACCGTGTGCGGGCAGCGATGCTGGGGGATGCGACGCCCGACACCGGGTGCGGGCTGAAGCTGTTCGAGCGGGCGGCCTTCCTCGACCTTCCGCAGTTCGACCACATGCACCGGTTCCTGCCGGCCTTGTTCCTTCGCGCCGGGGGCCGTGTCGTGTCCGTCCCGGTCAACCACAGGCCGCGGGTGCGGGGGCAGTCAAACTACGGCACGCTCGATCGGCTGTGGGTGGGCCTGTTCGACCTGGTGGGCGTGATGTGGCTGCAACGGCGCTGGCGACGGCCCGTGGTGGAACCCGTGATCGGCACGGCGCCGGAGGAGGCGCGCTGATGCCGGAATGGCTGAAGGCGGTGGTAGCGCCGGCGGTGATGCTGGTGGTGCTGGTCGCGCTCGGGGTGCTCGCCCGGCATGCGGGGCTCGATGACGTGGTGGCGCATGCCGGGGACCACGGGCCGGTCGCGTTCGTGGCCGTGGCAGCGCTGGCCTGTGCGGTGGGGGTGCCACGGCAGGTGGTGGCGTTCGCGGGGGGGCTCGCCTACGGGTTCTGGCCCGGCTCGATCCTCGCGCTGGTGGCCGAGGTGATGGCGTGTGCGATCGATTTCTATGGTGCGCGCCGGGTGGGCCGGCGTTGGGCGGAGCGATTTCTCTCGAAGGACGGGGCCCGCGGGGGGCGGGTGGCGCGACTCGAGCGGTTCCTGGTTCAACAGGCATTCACGGCGACGCTGACAGTTCGGCTGCTGCCGTTCGGAAGCAACTTGGCGTTCAACCTGCTGGCGGGGGTTTCGACGGTGGCGGCCGTGCCGTTCCTTGCCGCGTCGGCGCTGGGGTTCATACCGCAGACGGTCGTATTTTCCCTGCTGGGCGGCGGGGTGCGGGTGTCCGAAGGAGAACAGCTGGCACTCGCGGTGGCATTGATGGCCGCCTCGATCGGGCTTGGCGTTCTACTCCTTCGGCGGCGGGGCATGCCGGCCTGAGGCGAGTGGCCTAGTGCAAGGTCAAAACGTGCGGCGTGCGCAGCTTGGCCGGCTGAATGGTGGGTGCCGCGGCCAGGCGTATGGAGTGGAGCTTGCCCTCGAGCTCGCGGGACCAGAAGTCGAGGAACTTGCGAAGCATCGGGTATTGCGGAGCCAGGTCCAGGTCCTGCCAGAGGTAGGATTGAAGCAGGCCGGGATGATCCGGCAGGTGGTAGAGGATCTCGGCGGTGGTGAGGCGGTAGTTCCTGAGCTGCAGACCGATGGACATCCTTCATACCTCCCGAGCGAGGGACCCGGCCTGGAACGATCGGGTGGGCCGGATGGTTGCAGGTCGATGACGGTTTTCCAAGTCGAAAGTCGTTGCTTGTCAGCGGGTTGGCACTCTATATGGTCGAGTGCTGCTTTATTGATTGACTTCGACGCGGTGGAGGCCTAGCTCCCTGGCACTCGCCGACCTGGAGTGCCAATGTGGGCTTCGGGACGCGAGATCGGCGACAAAGCGCCCCAACCGGGGCCAGTCAATGGAGCACTCAATGAAGTTCCGCCCTCTGCATGACCGGATCGTGGTCAAGCGCATCACCGCGGAAGAAAAGACCGCGGGTGGGATCATCATCCCCGACACCGCCAAGGAAAAGCCGATGGAAGGCGAAGTCGTCGCCGTCGGCCCGGGCGCCCGCAACGAGCAGGGTGCGATCGTCGCCCTCGACGTGAAGGCTGGGGACCGCGTGCTGTTCGGCAAGTGGTCCGGCACCGAGGTCAAGCTCGATGGCGAGGAGCTCCTCATCATGAAGGAGAGCGACATCATGGGCGTGATCGACCAGACGGTTCTCGCGAAGGCCGCGTAAACACGCGCGGCTTCAAGACGAAACGACAGAACGAAGGATATAAGACATGGCAGCCAAGGACGTACGGTTCGGCGGCGACGCCCGCCAACGCATGCTGCGCGGCGTAGACATTCTCGCCGACGCGGTGAAGGTCACGCTCGGGCCCAAGGGCCGCAACGT